>NZ_JBHMBS010000059.1:0-15957 GCF_042428775.1 Streptosporangium vulgare
CCCGCCTGTACGAGGAGAGCCGGCGCCGGGAGATGTGGCTGCAGGCCTCGGCGGAGGTGACCACCAGCCTGCTGTCGGGAGCCGAACCGGATCAGGTACTGACCCTGATGGCACGCCGGGCCCGGGACCTGGCCGCCGCCGACATCACGATGATCATGCTTCCCGACGCGGCCCGTGAGGTCCTGCGAGTGATGATCACCGACGGCCCGGGTGCCGCCGGGCTCGACCGGGCCACGGTGGACGTCACGGACTCCCTCCCGGGCAGGGCCCTGCTGGGCGGTGAGCCGGTCATGGTCACCGATCTCGGCGAGGAGGACCTGCCCGCCGCCCTGACCCGGGACCTGACCGTGGGACCCGCCGCCGCGGTGCCGCTGGGCGCCGCCGGGGCGGTACGGGGTGTGCTGGTGCTGGGCAAGCGGCCGGGCCGCGTCCCGTTCAGCCACACCGAGCTGCGGACCCTGCACTCCTTCGCCGGGCAGGCCGCGGTCGCGCTGGAGCTGGCCGAGGCCCGCCAGGACGCCGAACGGCTGGGGCTGCTGGAGGACCGCGACCGGATCGCCAAGGACCTGCACGACGTCGTCATCCAGCGGCTCTTCGCCGTCGCCATGACCTTGATGAGCATCGTGCGGTTCGTCGAGCACCCCGAGGCCGCGGGCCGGCTCCAGCACGGCATCAACGAGCTGGACGAGACCATCCGGCAGATCCGTTCGACGATCTTCGCCCTGCAGACTCCCCGCCGGGACGACGAGCCCAGCCTGCGCGCGCGGATCGTGGAACTGGTCGAGGGCGCGCGCGGGCACCTGGGCTTCATGCCGGGCCTGCGGATGGAGGGGCAGCTCGACAACAAGGTACCCGCGCCGGTCGCCGAGCACCTGCTGGCCGTCCTGCGCGAGGCGCTGTCCAACATCGTGCGCCACGCCAAGGCGTCCAAGGCCGACGTCTTCACCGAGGCGGCCGGCGACCGGCTCACCCTCACCATCACCGACGACGGCGTCGGACTGCCCGGCGAGGGCAAGCGCAGCGGCCTGCGCAACATGGAGGAACGCGCCACCGCGCTCGGCGGCTCCTTCGAGGCCGGCTCCTCCCCGCGGGGAGGAGCCCGGCTGACCTGGCGCGTCCCCCTCACCTGACAGGCGGCGAGGCATCGGTGAGCACCCGCGGATCCCCGCCTCCGCACGCCTCGACGCTCTCCGGCCCCGGCCGGTGACCGGCCCGCGGACCGCAGGTCGCTGGTCCCGGTTCGCCGGGACCAGCGACCCTGGCCGGGGCGGGGCCGGTCGCGGTTGCATGAAGGTGAACCCCTTTCACCGGGGCCACGGGACGGATCACGGAGGATCCCATGACAGGTCGACAGCCGCTCTCTCGCATCCTGGTCGGCTTCGACGGTTCGGCCGCCGGGCGGGCGGCACTGAGCTGGGGTGCCCAGGAAGCCCGCCGCGGCGGCGCGGAACTGGTGGTCCTCCACGCGTGGGGCGACCACACACGGTGCCGGGCACCATACCTGCCCGGCCAGGCACCCACCGAGGAAGCGGACCGGAAGGCGATCGCCGAAACCGTCGTGGGCCAGGCGGTCGCGACCGTCCGAGCCGGGTGCCCGGAACTCACCGTGCGCCCGCTGCTCTGCCGCGACAGGGCCGCGCGGGCGCTGCCGCGCCATTCCGAGACGGCCGACCTCCTCGTCCTGGGAGGGCTCCGGCCGGCGGCGGGCGGCGGATACCTCGGCGCGACCCTGCGGGCCTGCCTCGCCCAGGCGGCCTGCCCCGTCGTCGTCGTCACCCCCGAGCAGGCCGACCGGGTACGGTACGCCGACATGCCCGCCCCGCGCCCCGCGATCGAGTCCACGACCGCGACGCCGCATCCGGCGCTCGCCTGACCGCGAGCCGCGCCCCCGCAGCGCCGGCGCCGCCTTCCACGCCCGGGCGCCGGAGAACTCCCCACCCGAGGGACAGGGGGATCGCGCGCCGGGAGCCGCGCCCCGGCGAGCCGCCCCACCCGCGCCGGGCCGGCGATCATCAGAGGTCGGGATCCCGGGCCCGGGGACGGAGGTCCCGGGGACAAAGGACCTTTACCGCTGGTCCCGTCCGGCTGCCCGCCGCTGTCATGGTGCCATGGGCACCATGAGGAGGATGTCATGATCGTAGTGGGAGTCGACGGCTCGCAGGCCGCGCTCGCGGCCGTGGGCTGGGCGGCGAGAGAGGCCACGGCCCGCGACGGTGCGCTGAGCATCGTGCACGCCATGCCCCCCTGGCCCCTGGAGATCTCCGAGGAGGACCGCTACGCCGAGGTGGGCCGCTGGATGCGCGAAGGGGCCACGTCCATGCTGGACGCGGCACTGGAGCGCGCCCGCCAGGAAGGTCCCCGGGTCGAGGCGCGGACGCGGCTGCTGGGCGGTGACCCGCGCACCATCTTGATCGAGTCCGCCGCGGACGCGGAACTCCTGGTGGTCGGCAACCAGGGGCTGGGGGGTTTCACGGGGATGCTGCTCGGTTCGGTCGCGCTGGGGGTCACCGGGCGGGCCGCCTGCCCGGTGGCCGTCGTCCGCGCCCCGGCCATCCCGCCGGGCGGAGAGGTGGTCGTCGGCGTCGACGGTTCGGCGGCGGGCGCGGACGCCCTGGGATTCGCCTTCGCCGAGGCGTCCCTGCGCGGCACCGGCCTGCGGGCGGTGCACGCCTGGAGCCGCCCGATCGCCGGCGGAGGCCCCTTCGCCCTGCGGGCCGCGGAGGAGACGGCCGAGGCCGAACGGCGCCTGCTGGCCGAGGCCCTGGCCGGTTGGAGCGAGCGCTACCCCGACGTCAAGGTCACCGAACAGCTCGAACACGGTCACCCGGCACGTGTCCTGGCCGAGGCCTCGGCCCACGCCGGCCTGCTGGTCGTCGGCTCACGCGGCCGCGGTGAGCTGGCCGGGCTGCTGCTGGGGTCGGTCAGCCATTCGCTGCTGCACCACGCCACCTGCCCTCTGGTCGTGACCCCGGCCCAGGCGTCTCCCGGCCTCTCCTGACCGGCCTTTTTCGACCGGCCCTCCCGGCCGGTGAGCGGCTCGGGTGATCGGCTCGGGCGCGGGACTCCCGGGCGCGAACCGTCCGGGAGTCCCGCGCCGGTCAGATGCTGGTGAGACCGTACGCCCGGAACTGGGCGTGGACCCGCTCCAGCAGCGCCTGTCCGGGGGGAAGCACGCCCGCCAGGGGAAAGGCCAGGCCGAGGCGCCGGTACTTCTCCGCGGCCATGCGGTGATAGGGCAGGACGTCGACGTGGTCGACGTTGCCCAGGCCGGCCACGAAGCGGGCGACACCGTCGACGTTGTCCGGGGCGTCGGTGAGGCCGGGGACCAGCACGAACCGGATCCAGGCCGGACGGCCCAGCCCGGCCAGGCGGCGGGCGAAGCGCAGGGTCGGCTCCAGCGAACCGCCGGTCAGCCGCCGGTAGCCGGCCGGGTCGGAGGACTTGATGTCGAGCAGTACCAGGTCGGTGTCGGCGAGCAGCGCGTCGGTGGCGCGCTCGCCCAGGAAACCCGAGGTGTCCAGGGCGGTGTGCAGGCCGCTCTCGTGGCAGCGGCGCAGCACCTCGGCGGTGAAGCCGGGCTGCAGCAGCGGCTCGCCGCCGCTGACGGTCACCCCGCCGCCCGCCACGGTGACGAACCGGCGGTACCTGTCCACCTCGGCCATGACCTCGTCGACGGTGACGCGGCGGCCGTCGCGCATCCGCCAGGTCTCGGGGTTCTGGCAGTACAGGCAGCGCAGCGGGCAACCGGCGGTGAACACCGTGAACCTGGTGCCGGGACCGTCGACGCCGATGGACAGGTCCCAGGAACTGACGACACCGGTGCCCGGCGGCGCGGGCGGCGGGCGAAGCTCGGCCTCGCCCTGCCGTATCACGGTTTCGCGGTCGCCGGTCGTCCGCTCGCGGCGTGCCGCCGGGTTCGCCGCGGCCTCCATCACAGCGACCCGTGGAAGGTACGGTCCACGACGTCCTGCTGCTGCTCACGGGTGAGACGGACGAAGTTCACCGCGTACCCCGAGACCCGGATGGTCAGCTGCGGATACCTCTCCGGGTGCTCCATCGCGTCCAGCAGCACGGCCCGGGTGAGGACGTTGACGTTCATGTGGAAGCCACCGGCGTCGACGTAGCCGTCGAGCACCCCGACCAGGTTGCCCACCCGTTCCCGGTCGGTACGGCCGAGCCCCTCGGGGGTGACGGTGTTGGTGAGCGAGATGCCGTCCTGGGCCTGGTCGTAGGGCAGCTTGGCGACCGACAGCGCGGAGGCGACCAGGCCGTGCCTGTCGCGGCCGTTCATCGGGTTGGCGCCGGGGGCGAACGGCTCGCCGGCGCGACGCCCGTCGGGGGTGTTGCCGGTGTGCTTGCCGTACACCACGTTGGAGGTGATGGTGAGCACCGACTGGGTGTGCTCGGCGCCACGGTAGGCGGGGTGGCGGCGGACCTTGGCCATGAACGAGCGCACCAGGTCCACGGCGATGTCGTCGGCGCGGTCGTCGTTGTTGCCGTAGGCGGGGAAGTCGCCCTCGATCTCGTAGTCGACGGCGAGCCCGCTCTCGTCGCGGATCACCCTCACCCGGGCGTGTTTGATCGCCGACAGGCTGTCGGCCGCCACCGACAGGCCGGCGATGCCGCAGGCCAGGGTGCGCTTGACCGGGTGG
Organism: Streptosporangium vulgare; assembly: GCF_042428775.1. Taxonomy (NCBI): domain Bacteria; kingdom Bacillati; phylum Actinomycetota; class Actinomycetes; order Streptosporangiales; family Streptosporangiaceae; genus Streptosporangium; species Streptosporangium vulgare. The sequence continues at coordinate 4,653 of NZ_JBHMBS010000059.1, forward strand.
TCGTGCAGCGCCATCTCGATGCGCTCGTAGGAGTACTTGTCGTGCATGTAGTGGATGATGTTCAACGCCTCGACGTAGGTGCGGGCCAGCCAGTCCAGCATCACCCCGAACGCCGCGACGACCCGGTCGTAGTCGAGATACTCGCCGGTCAGCGGTGCCACGGCGGGGCCGACCTGTTTGCCGGTCATCTCGTCGCGGCCCCCGTTGATCGCGTACAGCAGGGTCTTGGCCAGGTTGACCCGGGCTCCGAAGAACTGCATCTGCCTGCCCACCGGGGCCGCGGAGACGCAGCAGGCGATGGCGGTGTCGTCGCCGTGGACGGGGCGCATCAGGTCGTCGGACTCGTACTGGACGGAGCTGGTCTCGATCGACAGGCGGGCGCAGAACCGCTTGAACGGCTCGGGCAGCCGCTGCGACCAGAACACGGTGAGGTTCGGCTCCGGTGCGGGACCGAGGTTGCGCAGCGTCTGCAGGTAGCGGTAGCTGGTGCGGGTCACCAGGGTCCGGCCGTCGGTGCCCATGCCGCCGATCGACTCGGTCACCCAGGTCGGGTCTCCGGAGAACAGCTGGTCGTATTCGGGGGTGCGCAGGAACCGGACGATCCGCAGCTTGATCACGAAGTCGTCGACGAGTTCCTGGGCCTCCCGCTCGGTGATCCGCCCTTCGTCGAGGTCCCGCTGCAGGTAGACGTCGAGGAAGGTGGAGGTGCGGCCCAGCGACATGGCCGCGCCGTTCTGCTCCTTCACCGCGGCGAGGTAGGCGAAGTACAGCCACTGGACCGCCTCGCGCGCGGTGGCCGCGGGCCGGGAGACGTCGTGGCCGTAGGAGGCCGCCATCTGGCGCAGCTCCTCCAGCGCGCGCAGCTGCTCGGCCAGCTCCTCCCGGTCGCGGATCACCGCGTCACCGGCGAAGGCGTCGTCCAGGCCGCGCAGCTCCGCCTCCTTGAAGGAGACGAGACGGGAGACGCCGTACAGGGCGACCCGCCGGTAGTCGCCGATGATCCGGCCCCGGCCGTAGGAGTCGGGCAGCCCGGTGATCACGCCCGAGCGGCGGGCCGCGCGGATCTCGGGGGTGTAGGCGTCGAAAACACCGTCGTTGTGGGTCTTGCGGTACCTGCTGAAGATCTCCCGCACCCGCGGGTCGAGCGTGTAGCCGTACGCGGCCAGGCCGTTGTCCACCATCCGCAGCCCACCGGCGGGCATGATGGCCCGCTTCAGCGGCGCGTCGGTCTGCAGGCCCACGATCAGCTCACGGGCACGATCGATGTAGCCGGGCCGGTGCGCCGTGATCGAGGACGGAGTCGAGACGTCGACGTCGTGGACGCCGCGCCGGCGCTCCTCGGGAAGCATCGCGGTGATCTTCTCCCACACCGCGAGGGTGCGGTCCGTCGGCCCCGCGAGGAACGACTCGTCCCCCTCGTAGGGGGTGTAGTTGGCCTGCACGAAGTCGCGGACGTCCGCGTGCGCGCGCCACGCCTCGCCACGGAAACCGCGCCAGGGCTCCGATGTCGCTTCTCGCCGTTCGGCCGACACGTCGGTTATGTCGTCTATGCCGGTCATGCCGGTCACGTTCGTCGCGCTCGTCATGCTCGTCATCGGAGAACTCCCTCGTCTCTCGTCCACACCTTCACTGTCGTCGCCCGCGCCGCCCGTCTCATCGGCCGGAGGTCACCGATGGGCGGGACCAACGTCCTCGCCGGACGGAGGGGATCCGGCGACGGCCGCGCGGCCGGCCTCCAGGCGAGCCACCGGCACCCGGTACGGCGAGCAGGAGACGTAGTCCAGGTTCGCGTCGTGGAAGAACCACACGGAGGCGGGGTCGCCGCCGTGTTCGCCGCAGACACCGATCCGCAGGCCGGGACGAGCGCTTCGCCCTTCCTCGACGGCCAGCTCGACCAGGCGGCCGATGCCGCGCCGGTCGATGGTCTCGAACGGCGAGGTCTCGAAAACGCCCAGGCGCAGATACTGCGGCAGGAACGAGGCCTCCACGTCGTCGCGGGAGAATCCCCAGGTCATCTGGGTCAGGTCGTTGGTGCCGAAGGAGAAGAACTCGGCCTGCCCGGCGATGTCACCGGCGGTGAGAGCCGCCCGGGGCACCTCGATCATCGTTCCGATCGGGATCGGTGGCGCGTCCTCGATCGCGGCCAGCACCCGCTCGGACTCGGCGCGGACCAGAGCCAGCTCGCGGACGTCGCCGACCAGCGGGACCATGATCTCCGGCCGTGGCGTCCCACCGTCCCGGACGCGGATGGCGGAGGCCTCGCCGATGGCGCGGACCTGCATGGCGAACAGGCCGGGGACGGTCAGGCCGAGCCGGACACCGCGCAACCCGAGCATCGGGTTGCTCTCGTGCATTCTCCGTACCGCGGCCAGCAGCGCCCGCTCGCGGCCGGTCACGGCGCCGAGCAACTCCTCCAGCGGGGGAAGGAACTCGTGCAGGGGCGGATCGAGCAGCCGGATGGTGACCGGAAGCCCGTCCATGGCCGCCAGCACCTCGACGAAGTCGGCCCGCTGCAACGGCAGAAGCTCCTCCAGCACCGCCCGGACCTCCTCCTCGCCCTCGGCCAGGATGAGGCGCTCCACCAGGGCGCGCCGCGGGCCGAGGAACATGTGCTCGGTCCGGCACAGCCCGATCCCGGCGGCGCCGAACCTGCGGGCGCGGGCCGCGTCCTCGGCGGTGTCGGCGTTGGCCCGCACGTCCAGGCGGCGCAGCGTGTCCGCGTGGGCGAGGAGCCTGCCGACGGCCGGGACGAGCGGCCCCGACCCGGCATCGAGATCGCCTTCGAGGTGACGCACGACCGGCGACGGGGTCACGGGCAACTCACCCAGGTACACCGTTCCGGTGGTGCCGTCCACGGAGATCATGTCGCCCTCGCGGACGGTCACGGAGCCGGCCCGGAACAGCCGGCCCTCCGGATCGACCTCAAGGGCGCCGGCACCGCAGACGCAGGTGCGGCCCATGCCGCGGGCGACGACGGCGGCGTGCGAGGTCTTGCCGCCGCGGCTGGTCAGGATGCCGCGGGCGGCGAGCATGCCGGGCAGGTCGTCGGGATTGGTCTCGCGCCGGACCAGGATGACCGGGCCGGTGGCCTCGGCGGCACGGCGGGAGTCGAACACGGCCCGGCCCGAGGCGGCCCCGGGAGAGGCGGGCACACCGACGGCGATCGGCCCGGGCGAGCCCGACAGGTCGAAGCGGGGGAACATGAGCCGGCCGAGCTGGACGCCGTCGACGCGCCGCAGCGCCTCGTCGAGATCGATGACCCCCTCGTCGACGAGCTGGGCGGCGATGACGAAGGCGGCGTCGGCGGTCCGCTTGCCGACCCGGGTCTGCAGCATCCACAACCTGCCGTCCTCGATGGTGAACTCGATGTCGCACAGGTCGCGGTAACGGCGTTCCAGCACGTCCATCGCCCGCACCAGCTCGTCGAAACAGCGACGGTCCAGCCGGGCGAGCTCCTGCAGGGGCAGGGTGTCGCGGATGCCGGCCACCACGTCCTCGCCTTGGGCGTCCGGCAGGTAGTCGCCGTAGACGCCGCGCGCGCCGGTCGCGGGATCGCGGGTGAAGGCGACGCCGGTGCCCGATCCGGTGCCGCGGTTGCCGTACACCATGGCCATGACGTTGACGGCGGTGCCCAGGTCGTCGGGGATGTGCTCGGCGCGCCGGTAGAGACGGGCGCGCTCGGTGTTCCAGGAGCGGAAGACGGCCAGCACGGTGTTGCCGAGCTGCTCGACCGGGTCCTGCGGGAAGCTGGCACCGGTGTGCGCGCGGAAGATCTCCTTGTAGGTCCCCACCAGCTCGCGCAGGTCGGCGGCGGTCAGCTCCGGATCGGAGGCGACCCCGCGCCCGCGGCGCGCCGCCGCCAGCGCGCTCTCGAACGCGGAGCCCGCGATGCCCTCGACGGTCGAGCCGTACATGGAGATGAGCCGCCGGTAGCAGTCCCACGCGAAGCGTTCGCCGCCGGAGGCGGCCAGCCCGGCGACGGTCGCGTCGGTGAGACCGATGTCCAGGACGGTCTCCATCATGCCGGGCATGGAGAAGCGGCCGCCGGAGCGGACCGACAGCAGCAGCGGGTCGCCGGGGTCGCCGAACCCCCGGTTCATCGTCTTCTCGATCCGCCGCAGGTGGGTGGCCATCTCGTCGTCGAGTTCCGCCGGGGCCACGCCCTCCGCCAGGTAGGAGCGGCAGGCCTCGGTGGTGACGGTGAAACCGGGCGGGACGGGCAGGCCCAGCCGGGTCATCTCGGCCAGGTTGGCGCCCTTGCCGCCGAGCAGGTCCTTCATGTCCTTGTCGCCGTCCGCGAAGTCGTACACGTAGGTGCGCATCGCGCGTCGCCTCCATTCGGTTCGTGTGGTGCGAGAAGGCGGCCGAAGCGGCGGCTCCGGCCGCCGGGGCCGGGATCAGCGCCTCCCGTGGTAGGCGGCGCGCATGAGGTCGCGCATGTCGTCGAGCATCGGCATCCGGGGGTTGGCCGGGGCGCACTGGTCCTCGTAGGCGTTGCGGGCCTGCTCGGGGAGCGCGGTCAGGAAGGCCGACTCCTCGACGCCGAGGTCACGGAAGGACGACGGGATGCCCACGGCCCCGCGGAGCCCCTCGACGGCGGCGGCCAGGGACTCCACGCCCTCGGCGGGGGTGGCGGCGGGCAGGCCGAGCGCCCGGGCGATCTCCTGGAACCGTTCGGGGGCGCGGTAGTGCTCGTACTTCGGCCAGCCCGACAGCTTGGCGGGAACCGTCCCGTTGTAGCGGATCACGTGGGGGAGCAGGATGGCGTTGGTCCGCCCGTGCGCCACGTGGAAGGTCGCGCCGAGCGTGTGCGACATGGCGTGCACGATGCCCAGGAAGGCGTTGCCGAAGGCCATCCCGGCGATGGTGCCGGCGTTGTGCATCCGCTCCCTGGCGGCCGGGTCGGCGGCGCCGCGGCTCACCGCGCGCTCCAGGTTGGCGAAGACCAGTTTGATCGCGTGCAGCGCCAGGCCGTCGGTGAAGTCACTGGCATACACCGACACGTACGCCTCGACGGCGTGGGTGAGGGCGTCGAAGCCGCTGTCGGCGGTGACCGCGGCCGGCAGGTCCGCGGCCAGGACGGGGTCGACGATGGCGACGCTCGGGGTGAGCGCGTAGTCGGCCAGCGGGTACTTCTTGCCGGTGGCGGTGTCGGTGATCACCGCGAACGGGGTGACCTCGGCGCCGGTGCCCGACGTCGTCGGCACGCACACCAGCCGCGCCAGCTCGCCCAGTGTCGGGAACGTGAAGGCGCGCTTGCGGATGTCGAAGAACTTCTGCCTCATGTCGTCGAAGACGACCTCGGGGTGCTCGTAGCGCAGCCACATCACCTTGGCCGCGTCCATCGCCGACCCGCCACCCAGCGCGATGATGGTGTCGGGCCGGAACGCGCGCATCAGTGCGGCGCCCCGGTCGACGGTGGCCACGCTCGGCTCCGGCTCGACGTCGTCGATGATCTGCAGCGCGACCCGCTCCGGACGCCGGCCCAGCACGGTGAGAACGCGGTCGACGTATCCCAGGCGGGTCATCGTCGGATCGGTCACGATGCTCACCCGGTGCACCCCGGGCATGTCGACCAGATAGCGGATCGCGTGCGGCTCGAAGTAGACCTTCGCCGGGACCTTGAACCACTGCAGGTTGTTGGTGCGCCGGCCGATCCGCTTGATGTTGAGCAGGTCGACCGCCGAGACGTTGTGGGAGACCGAGGTGCGGCCGTAGCTGCCGCAGCCCAGGGTCAGTGATGGGACGAACGCGTTGTACATGTCACCGATGCCGCCCTGCGAGGACGGCGCGTTCCAGATGATCCGCACCGCCTTGACCCGCATGCCGAACTCCTCGGCCAGGTCCTCGTCGCGGGTGTGGATCGCGGCACTGTGTCCCAGACCGCCGAACTCCACCATCCGCTCGGCCGTCACGATCGCCTCCTCGCGGCTGCCGGCCCGCAGCACCGCCAGTACCGGGCACAGCTTCTCCCTGGTCAGCGGTTCGGCGGGGCCGACCTCGGCGACCTCGGCGAGGATGACCGAGGTGCCGTCGGGCACCGTGAACCCGGCCTGCTCGGCGATCCAGCCCGCCGACCGGCCCACGGCGTCGGCGTTGATCCTCGCCTGCGCGCACGACTCGCCGCCCGCCGCCGCGCCGAACAGGAACGCCTCCAGCTTGCGCTTCTCCTCGGCGTCGGCCAGGTGCGCGTGCAGGACGGCGAACTCGGCGAGCGCGTCCTCGTACACCGCGTCGTCGAGGATCACGGCCTGCTCCGAGGCGCAGATCATGCCGTTGTCGAAGGACTTGGAGAGCACGATGTCGTTGACCGCGCGGCGCAGGTCCGCGGTGGCCTCCACGTACGCGGGCACGTTGCCGGCGCCCACCCCGAGGGCGGGCTTGCCCGCCGAGTATGCCGCCCGCACCATGCCGTTGCCGCCGGTGGCCAGGATCGTCGACACGCCGTCGTGACGCATCAGCGCGGTCGTCGCCGCCAGAGACGGCCGCTCGACCCACTGCACGCAGTGCTCGGGCGCGCCCGCCGCGACCGCGGCGTCCCGCACGATCCTGGCCGCGGCGGCGCTGCACTCCTGGGCGGCGGGGTGGAAGGCGAACACGATCGGGTTGCGGGTCTTCAGCGCGATCAGCGCCTTGAAGATCGTGGTGGAGGTCGGGTTGGTGACCGGGGTGATCCCGCAGACGACGCCCACGGGTTCGGCGATCTCCACCAGCCCGCTGATGTCGTCGCGCGCGATGACGCCGACGGTCTTGAGGGGGGCCATGTCGTCGGTGACGTGCTCGCAGGCGAAGATGTTCTTGACCGCCTTGTCCTCGAACACGCCGCGCCCGGTCTCGGCGACGGCCCGCTCGGCGAGCTCCGCGTGTTCGTCCAGCGCGGCGACGGACGCCTTCTTGACGATGTGGTCGATCTGCTCCTGGTCGAAGGCGCCGTAGTCGTCCAACGCCTTCAGCGCGTTCCCCACCAGGGTGTCGATCATCTCGGTGACGGCGGTCGGGACGTGTGCGACCTGGTCGGCCATGCGGATCACCTCGGGCGTCTCGGTCTTGTGGTCGTCTTCAGAATCCCGGTCGCGCACCCGGTGTACCGGAGCCGAAAGGCACCTTCGTCCGGGACTTTGGCCTCCGGGGCCGCGGCCGGGCACCGGCCGGTCTGAGGAGGACGAAGGAGGAGGACCCACGCGCGTCGTCAATGCCGTGATCGGGCCGCTGTGGTCTTCCCGGCACGCCCTGCCCGTGTGAGCGGTCTGGCCGGGACCCGGTGAGAGGGTCCCGGCCAGGGCCATGAGGAGACAGGGGCGACGAGGAGGCGGGAGAGAGGAGGAGGCAGGGCCGGCCGGTTCAGCCTCCGCTCCAGGTGTTGTCGTCCTCCTTCCACCGCACCTCGTTCACCACGTCGACGACGCCGTTGATGCGGCCGGTCATCCGGGCCGCTATGTCGGCTTCGCTGCGACGTTCCATGGTGCCGGTCAGGGTGACGACACCGTGGTCGACCCGGACGTGGACCTGCTGGGTGTCCACCCACAGGGAGCGGCCGAGGACCTCTTCGCGCACCTCGTCGGCGATGTCGGAGTCGGGCCGGACGAAAACCCTGATCAGGTCGCGGCGGCTGACGATGCCCACCAGGCGGCCGTCCCGGTCGACGACCGGGAGCCGCTTGATCCCGTGTTCCTCCATGAGCCTGGCGGCGCCGACCGTAGGTGTCTCCTTGGTGACCGTGACCGCGGGGGAGGTCATCAGCTCGGTGGCGATGTCGCCCCGCGCCCTGGCCTTCAGGTCGCGGCCCTCGGGGTTCAGCCGGTGCCGCAGCCGGGCGCGCAACGGCGGCTGGTAGCCCTCACGGTAGTACTGCTCCCGGAACTCCTCCTTGGCGAGCAGATCCGCCTCGGAGACGACGCCGATGACCCTGCCGTCCCCGTCCACGACGGGAACCGCGCTCACCGCGTGCGCGATGAGCGTCTCGGCGATGTCCTTGAACGGTGTGTCGGCGGTGACCAGCGCCACGTTCCTGGTCATGACGTTCTCTACGTTGGTGCGCATGGCATGTTCTCCACCTGTGATGGTGCGGGCCCGCTCGCCCGAACGGGCCCGCCGGGTGTGTTACCTGGTGGTGCGGGCCTTGCCGACGGGGATGCGGACGCCCGCGCCCTTGTTGTCGTCGAGCTTCACACTGATCTCCAGGAGGCCCTTGTCGTAGCTCGCCTTGATGTCCTTGGGGTCCGCGCCCGGGGGCAGGACGATGGAGCGGGTGAGCGCGCCGTAGCGGAACTCGGTGCGGTGCGCGTCCTTCTCCTCGTGGTGCCGTTCGGCGTGGATGGACAGGACGTCGTTGGTGAGGGTGATCTCAAGATCCTTGTCAGGGTCGATACCGGGGAGTTCGGCCAGCAGAACGTACCTGCCGTCCTTGACGTAGTCCTCGAACCGGATCGAGGGGCCGATCGCCGGGCGGAACCCCGCCAGCGGTCCTTCGAGCCAGTCGAAGATCTCCGGAAACAGTCCTTTCGGCTCCCTGCGGGTGAGTGTGGTCATCTGCCCACCTCCATGATCTTCTTGTGCTTCTCACCTCCATCCCACGCCTGGTGGGTGGCCGGATGTAGGGCCGGAGGTCCCCAGCTCGGCCGCCATTGGTCGTTGTCGCCGGAGGTACTTCGGGGCGGGGGCGGACCCTGGCGGGGCCCCTCCTGTTTGGCGTGGCCCTGTCGGCCCTGTCGGCCCTGTCGGCCTCGCCGGCCCGGATCGGGGACATCCGGCCGGGGGCCCGGGGGTGATCATCACATCGAAGGCGGCCGAGACGGCTCCAGCCGAGCGGTTTCTTCCGGTCACGGAGGGTTCTTCCGGTTACGGAGATTTCTTCCGATCAGGTGCCGGGCCGGTGACGGCCGCGAGTGCCGGGGCCGGTGGGACGGAAGGGTCCGCGGGACGTCGGGACGACTCCAGGGGCGGGAAAGCCCTGGGCGGGTGTCAGATTTCCCGTTCGTCCCGCTCGTCGTGCTCGTCGTCTTGGGATGTGAGGCGGCGGCCGGTGATGTGTTCGGCGCGGACCAGGATGTAGTGGTCGCGGCTGCCTGGTGCCCAGGTGTGCAGGGGGAGGGTGGACAGGTGTTGGATCTCGTGGGGTTCGTGTGCGGCGCGGGCGGGTCCGATGGCGGTGACCGACCAGCCGGTGTGGGTGGTGGGGTCGAAGTCGTCGGCTTCGAAGGCGACGATGGCGCCGCTGGTCGCGGCGGCGAGTTTGGAGCCGATGCCGGTGCGGATCACGATGTCCTGGCCGTCGAGGACGAAGTTGACCGGTTGTACCGCGGGCAGGGCCCGGTCGGTGAACACGATGCGCCCGATCGAGGCCGACGCCAGGAGCGCGAGGCACTCCTGGCGCGAGAGGATCTGCAGACCTGCCGAGTCGAGCTTCATGCCCTTCAGGCTGCCCTCGCGTTCCACGAGAACGTTAGGGACGAAAGTCCCCCGCGTCACCGACGATCTGCCCTCAGGCGGGCGGCCATGGCCGCCACCTGGGTGCGCCGCTGCATGTCGAGCTTGCTCAGAAGGTTGGAGACGTAGTTCTTGACCGTTTTCTCGGCGAGGAACATCCGCTCGCCGATCTGCCGGTTGGTCAGGCCCTCGCCGATCAACTCCAGGATCTGCCGCTCCTGATCCGACAGGGCGGCCAGCGGGTCCTTCCTCGCCGCCTGGTCGCGCAGGCGCGCCAGCATCGAGGCCGTGGTCTGCGGATCCAGCAGCGACTGCCCGGAGGCGACCGTGCGGACCGCCCCCACCAGGTCCGAGCCGTGGATCTGCTTGAGCACATACCCCGAGGCCCCGGCCATGACCGCGTCGAACAAAGCGTCGTCGTCGGCGTAGGAGGTCAGCATCAGACACGCCAGGCCGGGCAGCTGGGAGCGGACCTCGCGGCACACGTCGACACCGTTGCCGTCGGGCAGGCGGACGTCGAGCACGGCGACGTCGGGCTTGAGGGCGGGGATGCGGGCGATGGCCGACTCGGCGGTGCCGGCCTCGCCGATCACCTCGATGTCGTCCTCGGAGTCGAGTAGCGCGGCGACACCGCGCCGTACCACCTCGTGGTCGTCCACCAGGAAAACGCGAATCATGCTTCGCACGTTAGTCCCCTTTGGCAGGTGCCGGTAGGGACCAAGGACCCGCGTGTCACGTCGGCGGCCGGTGGGACCCGGCACGACGGCGAGGACCGAAAGCCCCTGTCCTCAGGCGGTGTGAGGCGGGACCTGTGGCCCTGGGGCGGGCCTGCCGGGCAGGGGTCTGATGGGGGAGAGGGGACGTTCGGCGCCACGCCTACCGCGCTGTGGCGGTCGTCCGCTCCTGGCGACACCCGGATCACGGGGACGTTCGAAGGACTGGCGAGAGTTGGGGAGAAGAAGATGTCGATCGTCGTGAGTGACGTGATGGGCCGCACCGCCATCGCGGTGCGGCAGGATGCGGGGTTCGCCGAGATCGTGGCCGTGATGAGGCGCTTCGCCGTGGGCGCGGTGACGGTCGTCGACGCGGACCGTCGCCCGGTCGGGGTGGTGTCCCAGGACGACCTGCTGCTCAAGGAGAGCGACCCGGTGCGCCACAGCATCTCCATCTTCGAGAGCGCCGGCCGCCGCCGCGAGCACCACAAGGCCACGGCGGTCCTGGCCAAGGACCTGATGACCTCACCCGCGATCACCGTCACCCCGGGCATGCCCGCCAGGGACGCGGCCCGGCTCATGCACGACAGGAGGATCCAGCAGCTCCCGGTGATCGACCCGGTCACCGGCCGCCTCGCCGGCGTCCTGCACCGGGCGGACCTGCTGCGCGTCTTCGACCGCCCCGAGGCCGAGCTGCGCGCCGAGGCCGAAACCGTCGCCCGCGACCTGACCGCCACCGGATCCGAGGTGAGCATCGGCGTCGAGAACGGCGTGGTGACCCTCGACGGTGAGGTCGAACGCCACTCGCAGGTCGTCCAGCTCGTCCAGGCGATCCGCCGGCTCGAAGGCGTCATCGACGTCACCTCACGGCTCGGGCACGGCGACGACGACCTGATCGTCGTGCCGCCCCTGCTGTAGAACGCCGCCGCGGAAGGGGCGTGCGCCGATCGCGAAAAGGCCGAAAGTCCCGCGGGCGCGGTTCGTACGGCACTGTGGCCGGGCTCCGGGAGACGGTGTGATGAGGACGACACGAAGACCGCCGAACACCGCGGACCGCACGGAACTACTCGGAAAGGGGAGCCGTCATGGCCACCACTCACGGACACGACGTTCACACCAAGCCGGTCACGGGCGCCGTCCCCGCACAGACCGTTCCCGCACAGACT
>NZ_JBHMBS010000006.1:0-469846 GCF_042428775.1 Streptosporangium vulgare
TCCGCTTCTGTCTGAATACCTCATACATCCAGGCTGTCACCCGCGAAAACGATCCCGATCAACGGGGCACAAGCTTGTCACGCCTACGTTTCTTGATCAGTACAGCACTTCCGTGAACGCAACCCCTGGGAGAACAGGCCTTCGACCCTGAAGCGCCTGCAGCAGCCGTTCATGAAGGGGGACTTCAGGCAGGTTCCCCACCTCATCGAGTCCGGCGTCGTCACAGCTACTCGAAGTACTGAGAGCCACGAGCTTTTACGAACGCGGTAGACAAGCGCGATCAGAAAAGGGAGGAGAATAATCGACAAGGAGAGCGGTCAGGACTCAAAAAGAGGAATCTCGCCACATGGTCAAGTACCAGCCAGAATGACTCTGCGCCACATGAAACCGATGGTCTGCCCGACGTCTGGTGTCGGCTCAGAGATCGAGAACGACGGCGAGGATCTTAGCGGTGTCGCCTCTGCTCGCGAATCGCCGCCTCCAGGCGTAATCCAAGCCCGATCAGCGCTATGAGCCATGACAACGACGAGAACCTACTTCCGAAGAGCAGAACGCCGAAGGACAGAACGATGCTACCAACCAATGCGATGGCTCCCAGCAAGCGAACAGACGCAATGTCGTCGTCGGGTCTGGGGCCAGGAATGTAGGGAGGCGGGGTCTCTGTGGGTTCAGTCATGCTGGAGAGAATCCCATAGTGGATCCAATCAGCGAAATGGCCGTACTCGATTGTCGCACGTTTTTCGTGCCGTACTCAGGACCGGGTCCTCCGCTCCGGCGTTCGGACCACGCGCAGCACCGTTGACCGCCGCGTGCACACGCCTGCGGCTGACGGTGACATCGCCGACCTCGGGCAGAGCGTCAAACTCGCCCTGCGATGCCTTGCTCTCCGCTGCCAGTCCCTCACCGCCGAGGCGGTGACCGTCCTAGCCGCTGCGCTGATCGCGGATCACGTAGCGCGTGTGGGCACCGTTCATCCACTCCCTGTCGATCTCTCTGCCCGTCACCCTGCCGACAAGCGCCAGGGCCGACGTGAGGCAGGTCGCCATAGGCGGGCTGTATCCGTTGTGGACAAGCCCGATGAAGTCCCCCCACTCGTCGGGGATGTCCTCCTCCCCGTAATCCTGTCCGCTCTCCATCCGGGCCTCCTCCCACGCGCAGTACTCCAGCCATCCCACCGGCAGTTCGGGATCGCTCTCCCAACCGGAGTCGTCGAGGTCGAACTGCAACCCCTGTGCGTAGGAGTCGAGTGCCTGAGGATCACTTCCCCAGCGCTTGCCGGGGACAGTGACACTGAAGTCCGTCACATAGTGACCGTTGACCGCGTATTCGAGATCACGCGGCCCGTTGATGTCCCAGCGCATCAGCAACGCCCGCCCGCCGTACGAGAGCTCCCGCAAAGCCCTCTCGCAGTCGAACCCCTGCACCTGGATGATCTGTGTCCAGTCCGCCGTCAGCCGGCCGACCCAGACGGCCCCCGCCTCACCGTCGGAAGGCCACCCGCGTAGGACATCCGCCCAGGTGCACTCGACTGAGTCGTCCACATCCGCGACCGACACCCCAAGGCGCCGAGCGGCCTCCCACACCTCCAGACCCTCCACCCAGGCGGCCATGAACCACTCACCCATGCCGTAGGACCGGACGAGGTGCCAAAGACGCTCCGACCGCCGCATTCCCGCTCCCTGCCCGCTCAGTGCTCGTTCCTAGAGCGACTCAAGCAGACATCCCCGACAGTTCCGTGATCAACGCCATGCCGCGGTTCTCGCGACCGGGTGCGTGCCGGGACGGCCGGTCGGTTCGGCTTCATCATGAGAGAAGGCACCGCAAGAGCGGTGGGAGCCACCCTGTTAGCAAGGGTGTTAGCAAGGGCCCCGAACGACTAAGAAAAGAAGAAGGCCCCTGAGCGGATAATCCCTGCTCAGGGGCCTTCTTGCTGCTGTGCGGCCGGAGGTACTCGAAACCCCAACCTTCTGATCCGTAGTCAGATGCTCTATCCATTGAGCTACGGCCGCTCGCTGCGTAAGCAAGCATAGCGGGTTTTGGGCGATGCCTCGAACCGGTTAAACGATCGCCCTCTGATCGGCTCGGTGGTGCCGGGTTCTTCGGTGGGGACGGGGATCCGGCAGGACGCCGGGGACTGGGGGCAGGCGGCCTGGAGGATCAAGGTGAGGACATGGGGAGCGGATCTCCACCTCGGAGAGGCGGAGCTCGTGGAGGCGGAAGCCGCCTTCCGTGATGACACGGGGTAGTCGGGGTGAGGCAGGGCGCCCCTTGGGCGGCGCGGAGAGGTTCCGGGTCGGGACCGGCTTCAGGCTCGCGCGCAGAGTACCGATGGAGGAGGTCACGCCTTGGGATCGCCGGTGATCCCGCACCCGGCGTCAACAGCCCTCCTCGGAAGACGCTCTCCTCAGGAGACACGCTCCTCGGGAGACGCAGGAGACGCGCTTCTTGGAAAACGCGCTTCTCAAGAGACATCGTCGGTGCTGATGAGACGCCGATGAGCCGGATACATCCTTGTGTGTACGGGTGACCCGTCCCGCGCCGGACTCGCGGGCCGCGTCGGGGTGATGAGATGGGAGGCATGAGACGAGACGCGCTGTGGGCCGCGGCGTGCTTCGTCAGTGGTCTCCTCCTGCTCGCCGCGGGCGCCTACCAGCATCGATGGGCTCCCGCCCCGCTGTTCGCCGGACCGCTGGCGATCGCGTGCGCGGGGGTCGCGGTACGGCGGAGCAGGCCGCTGCTCTCGCTGGGACTGGGGGTCGTGGCCTTCCTCGGCGACTTCGCCATGGGTCCGTCCCTGGGTACGGTCCTGATCGTCACGGACAACCTCTACGCGGGGGTCAGGTACGGTCCGCGAGCGCTGGGCAGGTGGATGCTCGGCATCACCTCGGTGATCGCCGTCGTGGCGGGCGTGATCGCGGGGGCCCTCTTCAGGCACTGGTCGGCCGCCGCCATCTTCCTCGTCCAGGGCGGTCTGGTCGGGGTGACCCCCGTCTTCACAGCCATGCTCACGAGGCAACTACAGGACCAGGCGCTGTCCGAGCGCGCGAGGGCCGAACAGGTGGCGCGGCTGGCGGAGCTGGACCGGGCGGCGGCGGTGCAGGCCGAGCGGACCCGGATGGCGCGGGAGCTGCACGACATGATCGCCAACCACTTCAGCGCGATCGCCATCCAGTCCACCGCCGTCCTCTCCCGCAGGGACCTGGACGCGCGAGCCGTACGGGAGGTGCTGGCGTCCATCAGGGAGAACAGCGTCGAGGGCATGGCGGAGATGCGCGCCATGATCGGGTTGCTCAGGCAGGACGGCGAGGAGCCGGAGGCGACCAGGCGGCGGGTGGCCGAGGCCGGAGAGCTGGCCGAGCGGGCGCGGGAGGCGGGGCTCGACGTCCGGATGCGCGTGGACGGTGAGGCCAGGGAGCTGCCCGCCTCGGTCGACCTGGCCGGTTACCGGATCGTCCAGGAGTCGCTGACCAACGCGCTCAAGCACGGTGGCAAGGCCGCCGACGTGGTGATCGGCTACCGGCCGGGGCTGGTCACGCTGACCGTGGACAACCCGGTCGACGGCGCGGGGCGGGGACTTCCCGGCGCGGGTGCGGGGATCATCGGCATGCGGGAGCGTACGGTTCTCGTCGGCGGGGTCTTCGAGGCCGGGCCGCGCGACGACGGCTGGCGCGTCCACGCCGAACTGCCCACCCGGGAGATCACGTGACCGGCCCAGACGTCCGGGCGGGAGATGACATGACCAGGCCGGACGTCCGGCCTGGGGATCACGTGACCGGCCCGGACGTCCAGCCAGGGGATCACGTGACCGGCCCGGACGTCCAGCCAGGGGATCACGTGACCGGCCAGATGTGCAGCCGGGAGATCACGTGACCATCCGACCGCTCGCCCGGGAGATCGCATGACCATTCGAGTTCTCGTCGCCGACGACCACGCGGCGGTCCGCGCCGGGATCGTCCTCATCCTCGACGGGCACGAGGACGTCGAGGTCGTCGGCCAGGCGGCCAACGGGGAGCAGGCCGTCGCGATGGCCCTCGACCTGCGTCCCGATGTGGTCCTGATGGACATCCGGATGCCGAAGCTCGACGGGATCTCCGCGACGCGCGAGCTGAGCGGGATCACCGACGTGCTGATCCTGACCACGTTCGACCTCGACGAGTACGTCTTCGGGGCGCTGCGGGCCGGAGCCGCCGGGTTCCTGCTCAAGAACACCGACGCCGACGCCCTGGTGGACGCGGTACGGGTGGTGGCCAGGGGCGAAGGGCTCATCGCGCCCGCGGTCACCCGGCGGCTGATCTCCGCCTTCGGCGCGTCGGTGCCCGAGCGCAGGTCGTACGAGGTCGGCGGCCTCACCCCGCGTGAGCGCGAGGTGTTGACCTGCATCGGGCGGGGCCTGTCGAACGCGGAGATCTCCGCGGAGCTGGACATGGCGGAGGCGACGACGAAGACCCATGTCAGCCGGTTGCTGAACAAGCTGGGTCTTCGCAGTCGCGTTCAGGCCGCGATCCTCGCCCAGGAGCTGTCGGCCGAGAGGTGATCCGTTCCGGCTCGAAGGCGCTCCGCCGAGAGATGCCCCCTCCGGCCCGGAAGTGCTCCGCAGAGAAATGGTCCTTCCGGCCTTGAGGCGCTCCGCCGAGAAGTGACGCGGCCGGGTCAGGGGATCTCCATGGAAACCCCGTCAGGAGCCCTCAGCGGGGACGTACAGGGAGAGGGTCTCCGCGACGCAGGCCGGTTTCTTCGCGTCCTCGATCTCCACGGTCATGCGCACGTTCGACAGGTAGCCCGAGGGGGTGCCCTTGAGGTCGACGAGCTCGGCTCCGGCGCGGATCCGCGCGCCGACCGGGACCGGCGAGGGGAAGCGGACCTTGTTGAGGCCGTAGTTGATGCCCATGGCCAGGCCGCCCACCTGGAACAGTTCCGACATCAGGGAGGGCAGCAACGACAGGCTCAGGTATCCGTGGGCGATGGGGGCGCCGAACGGCCCCTGCTTCGCCCGTTCCACGTCCACGTGTATCCACTGATGGTCGTCGGTCGCGTCGGCGAACAGGTTGACCTGCTCCTGGGTGATCTCACGCCAGTCGGTGTGGCCGAGGTGCTCCCCGACGGCGGCCTTGAACTCGGTGATGTTGGCGAAAGTTCTCATGTCCGGAACTTTATTTCGCCGATGGCACGGCGAGAAGGTCGACGGCCCTGAACTCTCTGCCGCCTCCCCGGGTGATACTTCCGGCCGTCCGCGCCCCGGGTGGGGATCGTGGAGATCGCCATGGGCAGACCTTCGTGGCGAACCGGGCCTTGATTCGCCTGGTCTTCTGTTCGCCCGTCTCCTCCACGTCGTTCCGGGTCCCGTCGCCGCTCTCCCCGCCCGCGTCCGTCGCCTGCCGGGCCACCCGGGCCACCCGGGTCGCCCGAGTCGCCCGGGTCGCCCGAGTCGCCCGGGTCGTGTTCACACCTTCTCCGCCCCTGTTGGAGAAGGTGTTCCCGGCCACCGCCATGCCGTCGACCACCGCGACCGGACCGGCGACCGCGAGCACCGGCCGCTCCCGCACGCACCGGCGCCGCCCTACGTTCCCGGCGTTCCCGGCGTTCCCGGTGAGTACGTAGCCGTACCGGTACAGCGCTCTGCCCCGTGCGGCGACGAAATCGGTGAACTCCACGCATCCAGGGACGCTTCAGAGACACGTTCTGTTGCATTCCTTTTCATCCGTCTCCGGCGTACCGCTTTCCGGCTGGCGTCTTTCAGCTTTTCGTACGGTCCGCATCTTGTTTTCGCTGTACGGCCCGCGGCGCAACACCGGCCGTTCACGCGGGCTCCCTAGCGTGCCGCCATGAGACGACGCATGACGATCACCATCGGCGCGGCCGTGCTGGCACTGGCGGTGTCCGCACCGGCGGTGGCCGACCCCGGGCAGCCCGGCTCCGGCCTTCCCGTCGCGGACAACGCAGGGACCCAGCAGGCGGACGAGCAGCAGTCGGATGCCGGTCACTCCGGCACCGGTCACCCGGGTTCCGGTCACTCCGGATTCGGGCGCGCCACGCTCACCGGATTCGCGTCCCTGCCCGCGCTCACCTTCGTTCCCGGCAGCGAGCCGTCGGGGTCCCAGCTCGGCACGGCTCCCGTCAACGGGGTGACCCCGCCGTTCGCCGGGCAGCCGGTGCAGGGCTTCAGCGGCATCGTGCGGCGACACGACGGCACCTTCGACGTGCTGTCCGACAACGGCTTCGGCGCCCAGAACAACAGCGCCGACTTCCTGCTGCGGGTGCACCGGGTGAAGCCCGACTTCCGTCGCGAGAAGGTCGCGGTGCTGGGCGGGTTCAACCTGAGCGACCCCGACAGGCACGTCACCTGGCCGCTGACCCGGCCGGACCGGAAGCTGACCGGCGCCGACTTCGACGTGGAGTCGATCGTACGGACCATCGACGGCACCTACTGGATCGGGGACGAGTTCGGCCCGTTCCTGCTGCACTTCTCCTCCTCGGGCAAGCTGCTCGACGCTCCGATCCCGCTGCCCGGCGTGAAGGCCCCGGAGAACCCCTCCCTCAACGGCGAGCAGCCGAACCTGGGGCGGAGCAAGGGCTTCGAGGGCATGGCGCGCTCGGTCGACGGCCGCACGCTGTACCCGCTGCTCGAAGGCACCGTGACCGGCGACGCCGCCGGGACCCTGCGGATGAACGAGTTCGACCTGCGCAGGCGGGCCTACACCGGCAAGCGCTGGACCTACCGGCTGGAGAGCCCCGACAACGCGATCGGCGACATGATCGCGGTTGACCGGTACCGGTTCCTCGTCATCGAGCGCGACAACCTCCAGGGGGACGAGGCCAGGACGAAGCGCATCTACCTGGTGGACACCCGCCACGCGGACCTTCGCAAGACCCTCGTCGCCGACCTGCTCGACCTGGCCAACCCGCGCGGCCTGGGCGGGTTCGGGGAGACCTTCCGCTTCCCGTTCCAGACCATCGAGGACGTCGTGATCCTCGACGACCGGACCCTGGGCGTGCTGGACGACAACAACTTCCCGTCCTCCGCCGGCCGTACCCCGGGCAAGCCCGACAACAACGAGTTCATCACCGTGCGCCTGTCGCGGCCCCTCCAGGCCGACATCCGCGTCTATCTGTGACGCCGGCGGGCCTTCCTTCCCTCTCTTCCTCTCCGCGAGCCCTTCCTCCCCTGCCGGGAGGGAGGGCTCGTCCCTTTCCGGGGACTCGGCTCGTCCCAGAGGTTCGGGCTCGTCTTGAGGGGTCCGGCTCGTCGCGAGAGGTTCGGTTCTCCCGGAAGGTTCGGCTTGTTTCGAAGGGGGGGCGCCGGACTGTCACGGTCCCGGTGTGATCCGGCCCGGCGAAATTCCGGATGCTCCCATCCCCTCACCAAGCGAATAATTACGACAAAACAGCAAATAGCAATAGATAAGATCTCATCATTCTTCACGGCGTCATTTATTTGCTCTGCCCCAACCGTTTCAATGCGCTATCTCATTGTCCGAGGGGTATCTCCTACCTGCTGCCACTTATAGGGCAGTGAGGGATATCAGATGTTTTCGGAACCAGAAATGAGATGGGGAAATAACGTGCTTCCTCGAAAGAGCGGACGGACACCGGGGGCGACCTCCGGCAGGCAGGTGGGCGTCCTCGCCATCGCGGCAGTCGCCGGCATCCTCATGACGTCGAACCAGGTATCGGCAAGCGCCACCATCGGGCAGGACCGAGTGCTCGGCTCGATCTCACAGCTGAATGCCGACAGCACTTCCGGCGACCGGCTCTCCGGCCGTCCCGACCCCTCCCGCCGCCAGCATCGCGGGCACGAGACGAGGCCCTCCGACAGGTGGCGGGGAAGATCACAGCGCCACCAGGACCGTCCCTACGACCGCTACCGCGGACGCAGGGGTGACAACGCGGCACCCGCCGGGCGTGAGCGTCTTACCCGTTCCGAGCGGATGATGAGGGAACTGCAGGATGACCCGTCGTTCCCGGAGATCATCGTTCGCGAGAAATGAGCCCGATGGACGACTCCCCGTCCCGGCCGTGACAAGGCGCGGGAGGACGAGGCCGAGCGGACCGGGCCGGAAGGACGAGGCGCCGGGGACGACACGCCGCCGAGGCGGGGAAGGGTCACCGAGCTCCGACGGGTGACCGACAGGGCATGACGAAGAAGAGCGGCCGACCTCCCGGCACCGGATCGGGTGTCGCCGGGTCGCGGAGGAAACGCCTGCGCCGTACCGGTGCCCACCGGTACGGCACACATCGATTCACCCCCTCCCGAAGACCCGGCTCCCATCACCGCATCCCCTTCTTCCAATGACCAGCTGAAATCATCCGTTGAACGCCATGGACGAATAATCACAACAAATACGAACAAATCATAGATGAGGTGTAGGTTTTCCTTCACAACACTGTTTATTTGCTCTTCCTCAACTATGGCGGCGCGTTATCCGCATAAGCCTCGGGTATCTCCTGTCCGTCGTCACTTCCGTGGCCGCAGGACAGATCCGAATGTTTTCGGAATTAGCAACGATATGGGGAAATAACGTGCTTCCTCGTAGTAGCAGATGGGCGCCAGCCCTTTCCGGTAAGCGCGCCGGCGCTCTGGCCATCGCGGCGATGGCCGGCATCCTCATGATGTCGTCGAATCAGGCGCCGGCGAACGCCACCGGGGGGACGAACCTTCTCGACCTCACCCCCTACGGTGACACCGGGGGCACCGGGGGCACCGGGGGCACCGGCGGCAAAGCCCGTCTCCAACCTTCCGTACACCCCGGCGAGAAATCCCTTCTTCGTCCCTGCCGACCCTGCCGCTGCCCACACGGGGCCCGTAACTGTGACTGCCCCGGCGGTCGCGGCGGGGGCGGCGGGGGCGGCGGGGGCGGCGGGGGCGGCGGGGGCGGATGTGGCAGGGACGACCGGGACCGAGACAGAGATCGGGCGCGGGATCGGGCGCGGGACGACGATGACGATGACGCAGTGATCGCCGTTCCCATCCCTATCCGCACCCCTGTCACGCCCACAGGCACTCCCACCGGGACACCCACCGGGACCGGTTCTCAAGGACCTCCCGGGCCCATGGGGAGCCCCGGTCCCGCAGGACCGGCAGGGCCTCCGGGACCGGCAGGACCCGCAGGGCCCGCAGGGCCTCCCGGACCGGCAGGACCCGCAGGGCCGGCAGGACCCGCAGGGCCGGCAGGACCCGCAGGGCCGGCAGGACCCGCGGGGCCGAGAAGCCTCGCAGGGCCGGCGGGACCGGCTGGACCGGTGGGCCCCGCAGGACCCGCGGGACCGGCTGGACCGGCTGGACCCGCTGGACCCGCTGGACCCGCTGGACCGGACGGACCGGACGGGCCGGCTGGGACGGACGGACTCGCCGGACCTCCGGGAGCGGCAGGACCCGCTGGACCCGCAGGGCCGAGAGGACCGGAGGGACCGGCAGGACCTCCGGGAACGGTGGCAGTCGTGGAGCCGCCCAGCCCCACGGGATGCACCACGGCCAGTCCTCTGGTCGTCCTCCAACCCGTGTGCGCCGTCACTCCTGTCAGCATTCCCATCGTTCCTGTCACTCCTGTCGACCTCTCCGGACCTCTCTGTCTCTCCGGTCCTGTCAGCGCCGTCAGCGTTCTCAACGTGTCAGGAAGCGTTGGATGCGTGTAGCTCGTGGCGAAGCGGCGCGCTTCCGTGACCCGCACGGGACAGGGCGCGCGCCGCTTCGATACGGGCACGACCTCGCGGAATCCGTACGGCATCGGACCGCACCGTCACGAAGCCCGATGACGGCGCGGCCGTAGCCGGTCGGCACGGCCACCGAGGTGATCTGCCGGGACGAAACCCGAAGATCACCTCGGTGGCCGTGCCGTCGCGGGTCCATGGCACGTCCGCCGGGCGACACCCCCTTTCCCAGATCGCCGAGCGTCACCCCTTTCCAAGAGCACGGCAAGTCGCTTCCAAGACGGTTCTCGCAGACTTGGTCCGCCGCCCCTGGCAAAGGACGAAAGATGCTTGCGATGAATGTCACAGACCGCCCGTACACCCACGAGATGGTGGTAGTCCACCGCGTCTTCCGGCGAGAGTCCGGTTTGATGCCCAGGTTCGTCCGGGCGGTGCCCGAAGGCGACACGGCTCGCGCGGCCGAGATCGCCGAGCACTACCTCGACTACGCCGAGGGCCTGCACCACCACCACAGCGCCGAGGACGAGCTGGTGTGGCCGCTGCTGCTGTCGCGGGTCCGTCTGGAGGCGGACATGGTGGTACGGATGGAGGACCAGCACGAACGGATCGCCGAGACCCTGACCCGGATCGCCGAGGTGCTGCCCGAGTGGCGGCTCACCGCCTCGAAGGGAGCCGGTGAGAAACTCGCGATCGCGATGGAGGAGCACCGCGCCGCCCTGGTCGAGCATCTGGACGACGAGGAGCGGTACGTGCTGGCGCTCGTCGCCGAGCACATGTCGGTCGCGGAGTGGGAGGCCGTCGGCGCACGCGCGGTGGAGCAGATCCCCAAGAAGAAGCTGCTGATCTCGATGGGCGCGATCCTGGAGGAGGCCGACCAGGAAGAGCGCGGGTTCTTCCTCGGCAAGTTGCCGTTCGTCGCCCGGCTGCTGTGGAGAACCGTCGGCCGCCGCCAGTACGCCGAGCAGGTGGCGCGTCTCCGAGGACCGCTGGCGGCGTGAGCCCGGCCGACGGGAACCACCCGGTGAGCCTGGCCGCCGGGGGCCACCCGGCGAGCCCTGCCGGCGGAAACCGCCCGATGAGCCGACCGGCAGGGGCCGTCCGACGAGCCGCCTGCCGGGAGCCGCGGGAGCTGTGGGAGCCGCGAAACGCACGCCTCGCTCCTTGACGCGGAACGCGCGGGAACACGGAACGCCGAACGCACGGAACACGGAACGCCGAACAGGACGGGAAGGGCTCCCGCCGACCCCAGGCCGGTTCAGTCCGGCAGGACCGCGCGGGCCGCCATGAGGCGTTCCGTCTCGTCGCGGTCCGAGTCGTCGCCCGAGACCTCGTCGGCCCATGCGAGCAGGCGGTGCAGGTGGGAGTCGGTCGTGGCCGTGACGACGCGGTGGCCGCCGACGAGGACCTCTCCGCCGGTCCCGTCGATGGTGATGAGCGTGCCTTCGGGGAAGGTGCGCCCACCGGCTCGCACGCGGGCGGCGGCGACGTCGACCGTGAGGTCCGCGGCCCCCACGACGGCGGGTTTGCCCATCGCCCTCGCGACGACGGCGGCGTGGCTCGCCGGTCCGCCGCTGGCGGTGACGACCCCCACGGCCGCTGCCAGGCCGTGCATGTCGAGCGGGGAGGTGTGCGGGCGCACCAGGATCACCGGGCCGTCGGCGGCCATCCGCGCCGCCCTGTCGGCGGTGGTCGCCACCCTGCCGACCGCTACCCCCGGGCAGGCGCCCAGCCCTCGGGTGAGGATGTCACCCGCGTCGGCCGTCTCGACCCGGGGCGTACGAGCGTGGCGAAGGTGGTGCGGGGAGACCCGGAGCAGCGCCTCGCGGCGGCCGATGACTCCCTCGTCGGCCAGGTCCACCGCGACGCGGACGGCGGCGCGCCCGACGAGGTTGCCGGGCCGCACCTGAAGGACCCACAGCTCACCCGCCTCGAAGGTGAACTCCACGTAGCAGGTGTCGCGGTAGTGCCCCTCGATCCGGCTCATGGCCTCCAGGAGACCGGCCCACACGGCCGGTTCTCGTTCGGCCAGCTCGGTCAGCGGCCGGGTCACCGACCTCCCCGAGACGACGTCCTCGCCCTGGCGGCCGAAGAGGACCTCACCGAACGGAACCCTCTCGCCGGTGTTGGGGTCGCGGCTGAACGCGACACCGGTGCCGCTGTGGTCGTCGCGGTTCCCGAACACCATGGCCTGCACGACGACGGCCGTGCCGAGCTCGTGCGGGATGTCGTGCAGTTCGCGGTAGGTCCTGGCGCGCGGCGTGTCCCAGGACGAGAACACGGCCCTGACGGCCGGCTCCAGCTGCCCCATCGCGTCGTCCGGCACCGGTGTGCCGGCTCGTTCGCGGATGAGGGCCTCCACTCCCCGGATCGCGTCGGCCAGGCGGGTCTCCTCGCTCCCGGCCTCACCCCTGGCCTGGCTTCCGGACTCGCTCGCGGCGGTAGGCCCGGCCTCGCTCGCGGCCTCGCTCCCAGGCTCGTTCGCGGACTGGCTTCCGGACTCGCCCCCGGACTCGTTCGCGGACTCGCTTCCGGCTTCGTTCGCGGCGGTACGCCCGGCCTCGCTCGCGGCGCCGCCCTCGGCCTTGGTCCCGGTCTTGGTCCTGGCCTCGATCCCGGCGCCGCGCTCGGCCGCCTCGCGTGCGACGGCTTCCAGGCGTTCCGGTTCCGTACCGAAGACCGCCGAGGCGAAGCTGCACAGGAATCGCAGACGGGAGTCGAGCGCGAACCGTGGGTCACCGGTCTCGGCCGCCAGCCTCGCCGTGGTCTCGGCGGTGAGACCGAGGTTGAGGATCGTGTTCATCATGCCGGGCATCGACACGCTGCCGCCCGAGCGGACCGACACCGCGAGGGGCCGGTCGGGCCCGCCGAGGCGCCGTCGCGTGGCGGCTTCGAGATCGGAGACGGCGGCCGCCAACTCGACGTCGAGGCCGCCGGGAAGCTCCCCGTCACGGAGGAAGGCGCGACAGGCCGCGGTGCCGATGACGAACCCGGGGGGCACCGGCACGCCGAGACGTCGCAGCACGACGAGGCCGTACCCCTTGCCACCGAGGACGCTCGCCGTCTCCTCGACCTCTGCGGAAACCGGGTGAATCCAGGCCATCGATGTAGCATATCGGCGTGCCGAATCCGCCCTATGCGACCAGTATCGACCTGTTGACACTCCACACGCTTCGCTGCATCGGGTTCGCCGGCCTCCCCCGCGTGGCCCAGGCGATAGGGCTTCCCGAGTCCGACGTCGAGTCCGAGCTGATCGATCTCGCGGTGGCCGGCCTCGTCACATACGCTTCGGGCGACTTCGGCGGGTGGGGGCTCACCGAGGCCGGTGTCGCCGCGGATGCCGAGCGGATCTCCGCCGAGCTGGACGCGGCGGGCACCCGGGCCACGGTGTCCAGGGCGTACGACGGCTTCCTCGTGCTCAACCCGGAGT
This sequence comes from Streptosporangium vulgare, assembly GCF_042428775.1. Lineage (NCBI taxonomy): Bacteria > Bacillati > Actinomycetota > Actinomycetes > Streptosporangiales > Streptosporangiaceae > Streptosporangium > Streptosporangium vulgare. The sequence continues at coordinate 13,073 of NZ_JBHMBS010000006.1, forward strand.
TGCTCGATCTCTGCACGGCGTGGCAGCTGCGATCCGTCGACGGCGTCGCGGTGCCGAACGACCACACCGACTCCGCCTACGACTCACGGCTCCTGGCCCGGTTCGCGGACCTCGACCAGCGTGCCGACGGCGCCTGCGCGGACCTGTTCGCGTCGATGCTCAGGTTCCGGCGGTATCGGACCAGACTCACCACCGCGCTCACCCGCGCCGGGTCCGGCGCGCTGGACTACGTGTCGGACGACCTAGAGTCCTACCACACCGTGTGGTTCCAGCTTCACGAGGACCTGCTCGTCACCCTGGGCATCCCGCGGCACTGAGCCGTTCCGGTCCGTCCGGCCGTTCCCTTCCCTTCCCTGTCCCTCCCACTCCTTCTCCGTCCTTCCCTGGCCTTCCCGGCGTCGACGACATGCCAGGGCGTGAGTCGCCTGCGACAACGGCACGCCGGGGATACGGGTCACCGCATCGGCGAACGTCGGGTGACGCGGGCCATCCGATGACCGTCCTCGGACGGCCGCCCTCGGACGGCCGTCCTCGAAGCCGTCCGGCATGGCGAGAACCCCGCCGCGCCCGGAAGGCGCGGCGGGGTTCCAGCGGTTCGGGGTTCCCACGGTCCGGAGTTCCCGCGGTCCGAAGTTCCCGCGGCTCAGGATCCCGAGCGGCTCAAAGTTCCCAGCGGCTCAGGGTCCCCGGCGGGCTCGGAGTCCCCGGCCGCCGACGTGCGGCCTACTTGATCCCGTAGGCCCTGATGACGGTCTCGGTGAAGACGTTGCCGCCGGTGTCGGCGGCCTTCACCCGCAGCGAGGCGAACTTGCCGCGTGCGCTGACCGGATTCCAGGTCTCGGCGGACCAGGTCCCCTTGCCGGTCGGAAGCACCGGCGTGGGCCACCAGGTGCGGCCGTCGTCGTAGGAGATCTCCGCGGAGAGCGTGCTCACCCTCAGGTCGGGCGAGCCCTCCTGGCGCTGGACCCGCAGCGGGACGCGCGTGTGGCCCGTGCCGGCGCGGTTGCGGTCGTCCAGCTCCGGGCTCATCCTGACGACCATCAGCGGCAGCACCTGCCGCCTGCCCGGCTCGGGGGTCTTCGACCTGAACCGCCACTCGGCGCTGACCCGCGTGGAGAACTTGGTCATGACCGGGTCGCGGTCGGCGGTCATGGTGAGCCGGTACTCGCTCTCCTTCCCGTCGGCGGGCACCTCGATGCCGCCGGGCAGGTAGGCGTCGGTGTAGATCTCCTTGCCGTCGCGGTAGAGCCTGGTCTGCGGGGCGGTGTACTCACCGTAGGAGAGGCGCTCGGGCACGCTGTCCTCGAACAGCCCGGTGGCGAACTGCAGCATGTTCTCCTCGCGCCAGGAGTAGTCACCGCCGGGCATGAGCCCGGCCGCGAAGACGCCGTTGTTCCAGCGGTCGGAGACCTTCTGGCCGGCGCGGTAGACGGTGGTCTCGCCGAAGAAGAACTGGTCGACGTTGTCCCAGACGTCCAGCGCCTTGTACTGGATGAAGGACGGGTACCAGCCGGTGTCGCCGGGCGTGTAGTACTCGGTCCGCCGGAACGGGAGGGGGAACCGGGACACGTCGCCGTACGGCATCCAGGCCAGCTCCGTCCCGTACAGCACGGGCAGGGCGAAGTGCTCGCCGAACTTGGCGTCCTGCTGGGTGGCGTACGTGGAGGTGACCTTGGCGAGGTCGCGTCCGCGCGGGCGGTAGCCGGGGTCGGCGGGGATGCGCGGCTCGGCCTTCATCAGGTGGTAGAAGTACGGGCTGTCGTTGTAGGTGCCGTCGCCCTTCGGCTTGGCCCACTGCGTCCAGCGGTAGAAGGCGAACTTCTTGCTCGCCGTGCGGGTCGTGGGGATGGCCTTGACGCCCTCGATCCGGTCCGCGCCCCACATGTCCGCCAGCTCGACGTCCACGCCCATGGGCTGGACGCCGTCGGCGAGCTGGAGCATGCCGAGCATGCCGATGGCCAGTCGCGCGGTCGGCTCCTCGGTGCGTACGTCCACCGGCTTGGCCTTGCGGGCGTCGGCGGTGACGGTGCGGTCGGCGTCGAGGGTGAACTCCGGCTCCGCGGACATCACCAGGGTGCCGTCGTGGTCGAGTATGAGGGAGACGATCGTGTAGCGGCGTCCCTTCTGCAGCCTGAGGTCCAGCGTGCCACCGGAGATGTCGTAGTTGACCTGCTCCTTGGTGTCGAGGTCGATCACCCCGGCGAAGGAGTTCCCCGCGGGCCGCCCGTCCGAGCCGGTGAAGGCCAGCTTGAGCCCGCGCTTCTCCGGCTCGACCCGCATGCCGATGCCGGTACGCACGGAGACCTCGGCGTTGGCGGCGATGACCGTGCCGCTGTACATGCCGACCGCGCCCGGCTCGGCGGTCACCTCGACCGGCGCGGTGCCGTGCGCGGGGATCTCCACCGTGGTGGCGCCGAGCTTGAACGGCGTCACCGTCTCGCCGTGGCCGTCCTTGGCCTTCACGCTCAGGTCCAGCCGCACGGCGGCGTCGCCGTCGTTGCGGTAGGTGAGCGTGCCCTTCTTGAGCGCGGAGCCGGGCAGCTCGATCTCTCCCAGGCTCAGCGAGGCGGGCTCGACCGTGACCTGCTGGTTGACCGCGCGGGCGACGTCCACGCGGCCGGAGCCCTGGACGTAGGCGCCGAGCTCGTCGCCGGGCGCGGTGGAGGCCATCAGCGCGGCCTTGATCTGGCCGGCCTTCCAGTCGGGGTGCCGGCCGGCGACGATCGCCGCCGCTCCCGTCACGTGCGGGGTCGCCATGGACGTGCCGCTCATCTCCGTGTGGAGGTCGTCCACGGGGAAGCCGCCCGAGGTGCCCGCGGCCCTGGCCGCGACGATGCCCGCGCCGGGCGCGATCAGGTCGGGCTTGACCGCGGCGTCGCCGACGCGCGGCCCGGTGCTGCTGAACTGGGTGACCGTGTCGGCGTCGCGGTAGGAGGCGCCGACCGAGAGCGCGTGGTCGGCGCTGCTCGGCGAGCCGAGCGTCTGGGGGCCCTCGTTGCCCGACGCGATGACGAACAGCGTGCCGTACCGCTCCGAGAGCGTGTTGACGGCCTGCTCCAGCGGGTCGACGCCGGGAATGTCGGGGCCGCCGAGGCTGAGGTTGGCGACGCGGGCGCCGTTCTCCGCCGCCCAGGTCATGGCCTCGATGATGCCCGAGTCCGGGCAGTTCCCGCTCTGCTCGCAGACCTTGCCGATGAGCAGCTTCGCGCCGGGGGCGACGCCCTTGTACCTGCCTCCGGAGGCGGCGCCGGATCCGGCGATCGTGGAGGCGACGTGGGTGCCGTGGCCGTTGAGGTCGCGGACGTCGGGCTCGGAGGTGAAGTTCTCAGTCTTGGTGACCAGGCCCCGCAGGTCGGGGTGGTCGGGGTCGTAGCCGCTGTCGAGCACCGCGACGGTGACGTCCTTGCCGGTGTAACCGGCCTCCCAGGCCTTGGGCGCGCCGATGTGCGGGACGCTGACGTCGAGGGACAGCCTGGCCTTGCCGTCCAGCCAGATCTTCTCGGGTCCGGCCTCCGTCCTGGCCTGCCCGGACGGCTTCCCTGCCGTCTGTTCTGATGCCTGTCCTGACAGGGACTTCCAGAGCGTTCCGGCGGCGGCGCGGGGCTCGCTCCGGGCGATGCCGTTGATCGCGGGCAGCGGGCGCCCGCCCGCGACGCGCAGCGTGGCGGCGTCGGTCTGGCCGGGGTACGTCACGATGAGCGGGAGCGCCGGGCTGGCGGCGTCGTCGTAGCCGAGTTCGGCGAGCCGGGTGACGTTGAACAGCCGGGGGTCCAGTCTGCCCGCGGCCAGAAGGGGCATCGCGTCCACGGGGACGATGCTGAGCCCTTCCTTCGCCCGGCGGTGCACGAAGTTGACCTTCTCCCTGCCGGGGCCCGGCTCGACGTCGAGCTGGGTCTGCTTACCCGGGAGCGAGCGGAGCGTGACCTTGTCGCCGGTGATGAGAGTGATCGTCTTGGGCGGTCCGGCCTTCGCGGCGGCCTGCCCGGCCTGGGGGGTGGAGGCCGAGGCCTTGGGGGTGGGAGCGGGGGTGGGGGTCGCCTGGACCGGCGTGGCGGCCGCTATCAGGGCCGTTACCACACTGCCGATAAGGACGGTTCTCTGAAGCACATTCCGATTTCTAACGGTATGCGAATTTTGGTGACAAGGTGGTTCGTGTGGCCTATTGCGGCAACTGCCGAAAGTGGCCAAGCTCGTACGCATGCTTGATGAAGGTCCGGCACTGGCGGTCGTGGGGATCAGCGCGTTCGACGAACGGATCTACCGCGAGGTGCTCGCCTGCCCCGGCATCACGGTGCAGGAGCTCGTCATGAGAAGCGGGGAGAGCTCGGGGCGCATCCAGACGTCGCTGGCCAGGCTCCGCGCCAAGGGCCTGGTCAGCCGCTTGTGGGGACGGTCGCCCCGCTGGACGGCGACGAACCCGGGGACCGCCATCCGCTCGCTGGTACGCGGCATGCAGAGCAACCTGGACCGGCTCACCGACACGGCCGACCAGTTGGAGGAGACCTTCCGCACCGTCGGCCAGGACCTGGAGGAGGGTGGCCAGTTCGAGGTCCTGGCGGGACCCGAGGAGCAGGCCAGGTCGTACGTCCGGCTGCAACAGGAGGCCAAGGAGGAGGTGCTGACCTTCGACCGGCCTCCGTACGTGCTGGACTATCACAACCCGGTGCAGACGGGCCTGCTCCGCAAGGGCGTCCGCTACCGGACCATCTACGTGCCCGAGGCGTTCGACCACGCGGGGGCGCTCGACGAGGTGGGCAGCCTGGTCAAGGCGGGCGAGGAGGCGCGGGTCCTGCCCGAGCTGCCGTTCAAGATGGCGCTCGTCGACCGGCGGCAGGCGGTCATGCCGCTGCACATGGACCTGCCGCTGACGCGCGGCGTGCTGATCAAGGGGTCCACCATGGTGGTCGCCCTGGTCGAGCTGTTCGAGCGCCTGTGGCAGGAGGCGCTTCCCATCTACCCGCAGCCCGCGTCCCGTGACGGCGCTCCGGAGCCGGCCGGCGGATCCCGCCGGGACGAGGAACAGGGGTGGGCGGAGCTCGACCCGGACGATCGCCGGCTCCTGGCGCTGCTCTCGGCCGGGCTCAAGGACGACGCCATCGCCCGCCAGCTCGGCACCAGCCCGCGCAGCCTCCGCCGCCGCCTGCGCCACCTCCTGGACGAGCTGAACGCCGAGACCCGCTTCCAGGCGGGCGCCCAGGCCAGCCGCCGGGGCCTCGTGTGACCTCTGGAACGGAGGTCTCCTGAAGAGTTCCGGACCTTCAGACATGCATGCCTTCGGGCCTTCAGGCATTCGGGCCTTCGCCTCTTCGAACCGCGGAGCCCCGGAGGCGGACGGCGGCACGGAGCACGGCGTCACCCTCTCCGGCGGCGAGTGGCAGCGGCTCGCGCTCGCGAGGGCGTTCCCGCGCGACGACCGGAAGCGATCACCGCCGGTCGGCGAACCGCCCGCGCGCAGGTCCGCGCGCTCTGCCCCGAACGGGCCAAAGCCGGTCGCCGGATGCCCTTAAAACAAGCAAGCGGGTGGTTGGCAATCGGGCCGATACGTGATCTCCTTAAAAAACGCGAGCCGGGCTCATGGAAATCTTGACGTCATCTGCGCGGCATGTTGTGATCTAGGCAGTCATCTTTTCATAGTCATTTAGTAGGAAATGGGGCAGCTGTGAGGGTTCTCCGGCGTGCGGCCGCGATGGTCGCGCTCCTGGTGGGCGCGGTCGGCGTCCAGGTCATCCAGGGCGGAACGGCGCAGGCGGCCCTGCCCACCGCCGCCGTCGCACTCGGCGACAGTTTCGTCAGCGGGGAGGGCGCGGGGGACTACCAACCCGTCGTCGACACCTCCGGAACGGCACAGGGTTTCCCCGGTTGGTCGGCGGCGAACAGTAACGCCTACTTCTGCCACCGGTCGGCGAACGCCTCGTTCTTCAAGGCGTCGCTCCCCGGGATCCAGGATCGCTTCAACCTCGCGTGCTCCGGTGGCCAGCCCGCCGACATCGCCAACGCCTCCAGCGCCCGCCCCAAGGGCCGGTCCGTCGCCTCGCAGCTCGACCAGCTGCGTGCCGTCGCCCAGACTCACGACATCGACGTCGTCCTCATCGGCCTCGGCTCCAACAACAGCCAGTTCACCTTCGGCGACGTGGCCACGGTGTGCGCCAACCGCTTCATCGCGGACGCCTGGACGGGCTGGTGGGAGTTCTGGGCCTACCTGGGCGGCGACGTGCCGCAGGAGCCCTGCACCGTCTCGGACCTGGCCTCAGACGCCGAGGTCGCCGCCGCCACCACCGAGACCACCGCCGCCCTGCGCCAGATCCTCGACACCCTCGCCCAGGTCGACGCCGACGGCGTCCATCAGGTCGTCCTGCAGAACTACACCAACCCGCTGCCGCTCGACGTCGCCCCGGAGTATCGGGACGAGGACAACCGCACCGACACCCGCGACAAGTTCCGCGACCTCGGCGCCGAGCGGTACGCCGCCGGCTGTCCGATCCACCGCGCGAGCCTCGCCCCGGGTCACGTGTTCTCCCAGAACCTCGGCAACCTGGTCAAGAACGCCTACACCACGCTGGCGGCCGAGCGTCCGGCGGCCAACCTACGCGTGCTGGACGTCCAGAAGGCCTTCGACGGAGCCCGGCTCTGCGAGAACCCCGGCAGCCCGGGGAACGCGCTCGCCACCCCGGTCCGGGTACAGGAGTCGCCGAACGGCAACGTCGTCAACAGCCTGTCCGGCTGGGACAAGATCCGCGTCCAGAAGGCGGCGAACACCTGCGTCACCTACTTCCAGACCTGCCAGGAAGCATGGCACCCCAACGCCGCGGGCCACGTCGTCCTCGGCCAGTGCCTGACCGGCGCCCTCACCGCCGCACCCCGCACGATCGTCACATGCGCCCGTAACCCGAACGGCTCACTGACAATCTCCTGACGTCTCCCCTTCAACGCACGACGGTCCCCCTTCAACGCACGACGGCGCGCGTCCCACCTCCGGGACGCGCGCCGTCCTGCATTCCGCGACGACCACATCCGAGACGAGCGAACGAGCACACGACCTCCAACGGCGTACAAGCCGCTTCACCGCTTCACCGCTTCCGCTTCACCGCGAACCGGCTTTGGCGATGGCCTGCCCGGCCGATGTTCCCCCGTCCCCCATAGGGTGACCCTGTGACCAAGAACTTCGCGATCTTCCAGGCTTCCGCCGAACACGGGGACGTGCTGGGCGAGATCCACGCGGAGTCCTGGAAGGCGGCCTACGCGGGCTTCTTCACCCCGGAGTTCTGCGCCGAGGCGGTACGACACCGGCGCGGTAAGTGGCACGATGTGCTCGCCAAGGGGCAGGACACCGTCCTGATCGCCGCGCTGGACGAGCGTCCGCTGAACTTCTCCTACTTCGGTTCCTCCCCGACACAGCCGGGATCGGCCGAGATCTTTGGTTTCTACGGCCACCCGGACAGCTGGGGCACCGGCAGCGCGGGCGCCCTGATGACCGCGACCCTGCGCAGGCTGCGCGGGGACGGCTTCAGCCGGGTGCACCTGTGGACGCTGCGCGACACGCCCCAGTCACGTCGCTTCTACACCAAGAGCGGCTTCACCGAGTCGGGCGCGGCCCGCGGACACGACTTCGGTGACGGCAACCTGATCGACCAGGTCGAGTACGAGTTCGTCGTGACCGAGACCGCGTGAATGACGCCACGGCGACAACCGCCCGAACACCTCACACATCCAGGTTGTCATCCGCGAAACCGATCCCGATCGGCCGCACCCCGGCTCGGGACAACGGGGATCTCCTCTGCACCCGTCACCTTCCGAGCGGGGACCTGCGCGCGAAAACGAGGTGAACCCGCCGGGACTCGCTCGGTAATCTCACCTCAACGCGCAGGGGCTGAGCACGTGGTGAGCTCACTCGGTTGTAACCCGGACGCTTCGGCTGTGGCGGTTCGACTCCGTCCCCCTGCACCGCTCTCGTTGTCCAGCGGCCGAGGACACACGCCTTTCGAGGCGGCGGGCGCCGGTTCGAATCCGGCCGAGAGCACCGACCAGCCGCTGGGAGTCCCTGTCGTTCCTCCGGAGGACAGCGCGAACAGCGGCGGCGAGCTCGGGGTCCATACCGCCCCGCAGGCCAATGACCGGATTGGAACGATTTCTCTCCTCGTGGGCAAATATCTGTGGGCTGGAGCGGATAGCCGCGCGACCGCAGGGCAGAGGGGCGCGCATGGTGAATCCCTTGGACATCGCGCTGGTCTTCCTCCTCATCGCCGCCGCGGGCCTCTTCGTTCGTTCCTGCACGCGGCAACGCCGCTGAAACAGGGCGCCGCCGCGCGGCCGCTACAGGTGTTGCCCGCCGTACGGAGGTGAGGGCGTCGTCCCCTCCTCGGTGACGCGCAGGTCCACGACGCGGCCGTCAGGGTCGGTGAGGACGTGCCGGCCGGGTGCGAAAGCCTGGGCGGTGGAGCCGGCCGGGACCGTGAACCCGAGGCGCAGACTCCCGGTGGCGGGGCGACGGCCGTCGGCGGGGTAGAGCTCGAACACGGTGCCGTCGAGGACAGCGGCGTAGTGTTCGGGCCCTGCGCCGTGCCGCTCCTTGGTGAAGGTGAGGCCGAGCCCGGCATAGAAGGCGTGGCAGCCGTCGAGCCGATCGGTGTAGATGACGATCAGACTGGTGTGAATCACAGGGCTCTCCTCGATACCTGTGAGAACAATTCGGCAGTGTGTTGGCGTGATCAAATATCGTGTCCCGGGACATGCTTGACACTGCAGTCCCACCAGATGCTTGACAGTCCTGGCTGTTCCGAACCGGGCGGCGCTCACACTCTGCGGCATGAGCATGCGTTGCTCGGCACGCGTTGACGACAGGGTGCGGGTCAGCGGTTCTCGTGGTGTGACCCGCGGCGCCACACGCCTGTGATGTTGAGGGTGTCGGAGATGGTGACAGTCGGGTCTCCGTCGACCAGGACGAGGTCTGCACGGAGGCCTTCTGCGATACGTCCTCGATCGTTGAGTCCGAATCGTCGTGCCGGAACCGATGTCGCTGTGCGAAGTGCATCCACCGGTGTCAGGCCTGCCCGGACGAGGAGTTGCAGTTCGTGGTGGATGCTCGCGCCGTGCGCCATGCCGCCGAGGAACGGAACGGGCACGGCCACGTCGGTCCCTGCAAGGAGGTCCACGCCGGCTTCGTGGAGGGCTTTGACCGAGGCGAGCACATCCTCGAGGTTGCCCTGCGGGTATCTGTTGTAGCTGCTGCGGAGTGTCGCGAGCCAGGCGGGATCGAGTTTGGAGCTGACACGGGGGTCTGCGGCGAATGCCTCTCCGGTGATGCCCATCATGGAGGAGTTCAAGACGACGCACGGTGCTACGAATGCTCCGGATCTGGCAATCAGGTCGATGATCGCGGGGGTGTGGGGTCGGTCCATGAAAAGGTGGACGAGGCCGTCGATGCCGGCCTCGATCGCGGTTCGTGTGGCGTCGACGGTGAGCGCGTGCGCGACGGTGAGCATGCCGCGGCGATGAGCCTCAGTCACTCCTGCAGCGACAGTGGCTGCGTCAAGCATCGGAAGGCCAGGGGAACCTTCGATGGAACCGTCATCGATCATGAACTTGATGTAATCCGAACCCGCCGCAATCAGTGCAGGGATGTAGCGGACGGCCTCTTCGGGTGTCGTGGAGAACGGCATGACGATCTCGCCGGACCCGTGCTCGTCGTCATCGTCGACGACGCCGCCATCGTGTCCGGGCCGACGTCCCGGCGGAAACAGCTCACTGGGGTGCCCGCCCGGAGGGGTGATGCCGAAGCCGGCCGATCGCACGTCGGCAACGTTGTCGTTGTCGGTTATCTCGCCGCGATTGCTCCTGGTCAGGGTGCCCTGCATTTCGAGTTCGGTGGTGACTCCGAACCGTAGGGCAAGAGCCAGCCCTGCTACGGAGGTGTGCACGTGGGAGTCGATGAGTCCTGGCAACAGTGTCGCCCCGGTCGCGTCGATGACCTTGGCGCCGTCGGGGATCGCCCCGCCGACAGCGACGATCGTCGTTCCACGGACGACGACCGTGTGGTCTTCGAGAACTCGTTCACCGTCAAAGACGCGAGCGTGCGTGATCGCCGTCATGGTCATGGTCATGGTCCTTCTTCCGTCGTTCGGGGCCAGCGGACCGCTGACGGCATCACCGTACGCGTAGTGACTACGTATTTGCAACCACTACATATTCGGCATCGATAGGAGATTCTGCTAAGCTGGGCGGGTGGTTACCGAAGCAGGCCTGCGAGGGCGGAAGAAGGAGCGGACGCGTCAGTCGCTCCACGAAGCGGCGTTGCGCCTGTTCCTGGAGCGAGGATTCGACCGTGTCACGGTGGCGGAGATCGCTGAAGAGGCCGAGACGGCCGTGACCACCCTGTTCAAGTACTTCCCCGGCGGCAAGGTCGCGCTCGTCTTCAGCCATGAGGAGGATCGCGCTGCTGCGTTGGCGGATGCGGTGCGCAATCGATCCGCCGACACCGATCCACTGACGGCGATCGAGGATTTCATCGGCACGCGTCTACCATTCGATCCTCATATGGACGCTGCTTCGCCGCTCCTGCGGCTCATCTTCGAAACGCCCGAATTGCGCGCCTACGCACGACAGAAGTGGACCGACTGCGAAGACGCGCTCATGGCCGTACTCGTGGAGCAATGCGGTTACCCCGACGACGCGCCGCTGCGCGCGCTGGCCCGCCTCATCCTGCAGTCGCCCGACATCGTCGCCCAGCACAGCACCCCGCGTGCGGCACTGGCGATGATCTTTGCGAACCTGCGACGCGGATGGCAACTCGACGCATAAGCCGGCAGCCGAGTTGATCCGGGTACACCACCGTCATCTGCTTCTAACCCACGACGTACTGACAGGTGGCCTGAGCGATCGCCAACCGAATGCCGCCGACGTCCGCTCTTCGGCATGAGCGGACGTAGCGGCTCCTTCTTAGGCCTACGGTCACGGACGATGAATCGATGCACGATCCCTGGGCCGACCGTCAAGCATCAACTGGGACAGAAACGTCAGTCATCTTCTGGGACTGGACACCCGGCACGGCAGGCCAATGGAACGAAGCGAGGACTACGAGGCGTGGAAAGCGCTTCTGAAGCGGGCGGGCGTTCGTGACGCACGACTCCACGACGCTCGTCACACGGCCGGAACACTCCTTGTGGAACAAGGTGTGCATATCCGCGTCGTACAGGAGATCCTCGGCCACGCGCGGGTGACCACCACCGAGCGCTACCCCCACGTGGCCGGCGCGTTGACGCAGGACGCGAGCACCCGCGTGGGAGCCGCCCTCTGGGGCGGCGCGTGAGAACTGCAACCCCTGACAGGGTTCAGAGATCAAAAAGGCCCTCTCCCAAGACTCGGGAGAGGGCCTCTGACCTGCGGAGGCTCGGGGATTTGAACCCCGGATGGGCGGTAAACCCAAACCGCATTAGCAGCTCTGATCTTGCCCGTTCAGATCAGTTCCACCTGGACCAACGGGCGCGGCCGGTCCCTCCGGAACGGGGTTGAACTGAGCTGGATTGCAACTAGAACTGCAACTAGGCCAGCCGCTCCAGCTGTCTGCACATCCCCGTGCGCATCGCTCTTTCATCGGTCGTCTGATGAGCGGGTGGCACGACTCGATCAAGAGGGGAGAGACCAGGGCTGGGCCGGCATGAGGGCGAGCGCACGGTGAGCAAGTCCTCTGAGTTCCTCCCATCCGAGATGGGAGTGCAAGGCTTCCTGGGTCCATGCCGAAGGGCCTTGCTCGGTGAGGTTGACCAACTTCTGGTCGATGACACTGAGCAGGGTGGCGAGTTCTTCGGAGATCCATCCGGCTTCACGAGACTGCCACGAGGCCGGATAGACGGCATCGAAGTCGAGGGCCAGTTCGTCGATGGACATGGAGCCGATCCATTGGAGCTGTTCGTGTGCGGGCGAAGCGAGGTGGTGCACAGCTTCCCGTAGGAGGCTCCAGTTCCCCTCGGCTGCTTCCCTATCGCTTCGACGGTCGCTCATTCGATCATGGTAGGAGGCCAGCGGTGTCCGGCGTCATGCAGCCTACTCAAAGCGGTGAGGTCGTTCGTTACCAGCACGTGAGCCAGTCGCGCCGCTGCAGCCAGTACAGCCGGCCAGCTGGGCGATCCTAGGTACGTCTCGTCCATGGCGGTCACACCTACTGACTCCTGTACTTCGGAATAGGCGGCGCCGAGGTCTTCCATCAACGAGACCTCCTCGTCTGTGCGCAGGCTCTTTCCCAGCCAGGACTGTGGCTGGCGTGCATCGCAGAAGTCATCGAAGAGGACGTGCACCACGTAGTCGAGATTCTCGAACTCGTTGGGGTTCAGCCACACCTCACGTTGCCAGGATGAGCTCGCAAGTGCGACGACCGCAGGGACAACATGCAGACGGTATTGAGGAAACTCGACGCCATGATCGATCACCCGTCAAGGGTATCGAGGAGCTGATCGTCAGGATCCGGCGTAGCGGTTTTCAAGTGGGCTACGTTCCCAACGCAGACAGGGCCTCTCACCAGGGCGGGATCGTCTTTCCCTGCCCCGACCACTGAAGATCATCCCACGCATATCCCGCAACGGCTATTCATCGACCTCGGCGTGCCTGGCACGCTCTCGCAGCCGACGTAAGCGACGGTCGTACTGACCGGCATATGACCTCTCGGCTCTGTCGACCAACCGGTTCTGCGGGTCGGAGGAGCTTTCATACAACTCGGTCTCGAACGGATCGTGGTCGTACTCGATCAGCCGGGCCAGCGCCTCACGGTCCTGCTCGATGGAACCTCGCGCCCGAACCTGTTCGCGCCACCTCTTCGCACTCGCCATGGCCTCATCCACACCTCGACCTTAACCGCGATGCCAGGCGAGAGGGCACCTGCCCAAACCGCATTAGCAGCTCGGGCCGTGATCACTCCAGTACGTTCAACCTGGACAGACGCCCGTGAACGGCCGCTCCTGAACTGGGCGACATGGCGCGAAACTGCAACCCAAACTGCAACCGCGCTCGACAGTTGCCATGCCTAACATCCTGCTTACGAATCTGCCCGATCTTCAGATGGCGAGCTGGGCGGCGGGATGTCTGTGAGTGACCGCGCACCTCCCTCATTGGTCGCCCTTAATGGCATATCAACGGCGTGCGATCACGCTCTCGAACTAGCACAGCGGATTATACAAATCTTGGCCCCCGATGTTCTGCTGTCTAGCGTGATGATGTACCCCTAGGATGCGAGCCTCGTCAACGTGACATGCACGTAGCTCTGGGGTGAATACTTGCTCTCTGTTCATACTCTGATGCATTCAGTAGTGTCCGGACATGGCCAAACGAAAATCGGGATCACTCGGGAAGTATTGGGGTTACCTGCTTTTTGTGGTGGTGATCACAGGTTGGCTGACTCAATCAGTCGGTCCTGCGGGCTTGCTTGCTCTGTCCGGGTTGACCACGGTGTTCTTCCTCTTTCGCGTGCCAGTGTGGTGCGGCGCCCTCACGCGCGATAGACAACCCTGCCGGAAAAACGCTCACGGCCTTCTGATGGGGTGCTCGTATCAGCAGCACAAGTGGCAGAAGCTGAAGTTCGCTGTGGTACCGCCGAAGTGGCGTGAACTCAACCGAGGACTATGGGTTGCGCCAGAGAAGTCGGTGGCTACCACCGCTGCCTTCTGCGGCATGATCTCGGCCGTCGTCGCCACGATTGATCTCATTGCCAAATAGAGCAATCGCACCTCCTAATGGAAGGGTGCATAACAGGAACCGCGAGCTGCTTGAGCGCCACCTCAGCGTTGTGTGCGTGCTGGCGGCCATCACATGCCGTCAACTACAATCTCCCGCGATTGCCCGACCCATCGGGCACGCAACGGGCACGGCCTGACCTTCAAGACCGCTTCCTTATCAGGACCATCCAGGCCGCCGTCAAGAGCTTACGACCTGCCCTCGAATGGTGCTAGATGAGTGTGATCGTGAGGCGTTGTGAGGGACTGTTGCAGTACTCGTTGCAGTACTGCATCGTCTCCAACTCTTTCCCGGCTCTCCTCGGAGCTGCCAATCCCAGGGTGAGGCCACTGAGCCAAGGGGACATGAAGCTGATCGCAAAGCGACACCACGGACGCCCTTGGCTCAGTGGGTTTGGCTTGGACTCTTGTCTAGGGAGGAGGACGTGGTGAGAACCCTGCGTTAGTCAATTGCCTTCTGGAGCCAGGTCGCGAGGAGCACAGCGATCCCGATGCCCGTGGTCAAACCAGCACCTACACCTGCAATGCCACCTACCGCGAAGCCAGCCACCACACCAACGATCGATCCAACGAGTCCGGAGAACCCGAGGATGGTTGCCCAGCGGTGGGGAAGCCGGGGTGGTTCGGAGGCAGATTCAGTGTTACTCCGTGAGGATCTTTGGAATAACCTCATGATGAGACGTCCCTTCGTACTAGCTGAGTGGATCGGGCGTGAGAGCGGCTCCCTGTTGGCGCAGGGGGTCGTTCGCTTTGGGGCGACGGCCTCGCCGGTTCTCAGGTAGAGAGTCTGGGGGGTGAGCATGACACTTTCGCTGCTCACCCTCGAAGGATGTTGCTCCTTCCGTGAGCAAGAGAGGTAGCCCTAAGTCTTCTCCAGTAGGAACTGGTGGTTGAAGGCGATGTTGATGTCGTCGCCCTCGAAGTCGACCGCCTGCGCCTTGTCGGCAGAAGCGAGTGGTACTTGGGGAACTCGGGGTCGAGTAGCCAGGTGGTGTTGCAGCCTCCCGCGCTGGAGAAGCCGATCATGCCCTTACCGGTACCTCCTAGGGTTTTGGCCGTATCGGCGAGGGTCCTGCCCGAGATCACGAACACGTCGCTGCCGACCTTGCCGGCGGCGGGGGGCATGGTCGGCAGGGAGGGGTAGTCCTCCACAGGCATGGTGAGGAGGGTGAACCGGGCGCTGCCGCAGGTGACGACCGCCTTGGCGCCCTCCACGACGAGATCCACAGGCTGTGCGGGGAGCGCCCTGGTGATCCCGGCCAGAAGCCTTCCGGAGACGAGCACCACGCCCGCCTCGCCCGTCTGCAGCTCAAGGGTCGCCTCGGCGGAGACCTCGTAGTCGAAGCCCGAGAGCTTGAGCTGCCCATCTTCAACAAGCACGTCTGGGTCGACCCGGAACATCACGTAGATCCGCCTCCTGTGTGTCGAGCGCCATCCGCTCGGTGCCTGGGGTTCAAATGTTCACTGTCGCGCACCTGCGCTCCCTCGGAACCCTCTTATGGCTCTTGGGTTTCCTAGTTAGAGATACAACTGGTCTTCGTATTAGGGGCTGTGGATACTGTGGAAAGCCCTTGTTTCCGCAGGTCAAGTGCTGTTTTTCATCCACCGGTACTGTAGGCGGAGACTGTGGACAACTCTTGGGGCTGGGGAAAACCTGGGAGTACACACAGGCCGTCCCCAGATTCAGCGCCCTCTGTCCACTAGCCATCCACGAGGTTTCCCCAGGTTATCCACGACGTGTCCCCAGGCTGTCCCTGACTTCTCCCCAGCGTTATCCACAGGTTCCGATGGGAACTTAGGCTGACTAGTCTTTGGACAGTCGCGGTTAGGCGCTCAGATGGCTTGCTCTGAGCATGATCTCGCTATTCATCCACAGCGCTTTCAACAGCCGTACCGCCAAGAAAACCTCCCTGTCGCGGGACTGCTGCTTGATCCGGGTCGTCAGCTCGTTGACCTGGTTGTAGATCGAACGACGCTCGGCCATGAGAGAACGGATCTTCCGGTCGGCGTGCATGACCGTGGTGTGGTCGCGGCCGCCGAACTGCTGGCCGATCTTCGGCAGTGACATGTCGGTGAGTTCTCTGCACAGGTACATGGCGATCTGCCGGGCGGTGACCAGGACGCGCGAGCGCGACCCGCCGCACAGGTCGTCGATCGACAGGCCGAAGTAGGCGGCGGTGGACGCCATGATCGTGGCGACCGTGATCTCGGACCCGGCCTCCTCGGTGATCAGGTCCTTGAGCACGACCTCGGTGAGCTGCAGGTCGACCGACTGCCGGTTGAGGCTGGCGAACGCGGTGACCCGGATCAGCGCCCCCTCCAGCTCGCGGATGTTGGTGGAGATCCGGCTGGCGATGTACTCCAGCACCTCGGGCGGCGCGGCCAGGCCCTCCTGGATCGCCTTCTTGCGCAGGATCGCGATGCGGGTCTCCAGCTCGGGCGGCTGGACGTCGGTGATCAGGCCCCACTCGAACCGGTTGCGCAGCCGGTCCTCCAGGGTGACGAGCTGCTTGGGGGCCCGGTCGCTGGAGATGACGATCTGCTTGTTGGCGTTGTGCAGGGTGTTGAAGGTGTGGAAGAACTCCTCCTGCGTCTGCTCCTTGCCCTCCAGGAACTGGATGTCGTCCACCAGCAGGATGTCCACGGCCCGGTAGCGACCCCGGAAGTTGTCGGCCTTGTGGTCGCGGATGGAGTTGATGAAGTCGTTGGTGAACTCCTCGGAGCTGACGTATCGCACCCGCGCGCCGTCGTAGAGGCTCTGCGCGTAGTGGCCGATGGCGTGCAGCAGGTGGGTCTTGCCCAGGCCGGAGTCACCGTAGATGAACAGCGGGTTGTACGCCTTGGCCGGCGCCTCGGCCACCGCGACCGCGGCCGCGTGCGCGAACCGGTTGCTGGAGCCGATGACGAAGGTCTCGAAGGTGTACTTCGGGTTCAGCCGGGCCGGCTCCCCCTGCGGGCGGCCGCCGGCGACTGATGGCACGAGGGCTATGGGGATAAGCGGGGCCTACTGACGACGCCTACGTATACCTTCGTTCACGTCGCTGGCCCCCGCTATCGGCCTGGTTTTACCTTCACCTCAAGGTAGATGCGTCCCGGGATCCATCCAGCGCACGACCTGTGTTCGCACTGATTTCGTCGTCAAACGATTTGCGACCAGCCCCATGGGCTTGATCAGGTTCTTGCAGGTGCGCAGGACGTGTATCTCGTACTGCGGTCGCGCAGCCCAATCCGTCGCCCACTCGCGTGCCCGCTCCCCACTGCAGCAAGCTGCAGCCTCGATGCGGGTTTCTGCAGGTCAGAAGCCGCTCTGTAGAAGCCGCTGGCCCGAGACCTGAAAACCTCAAACGATTGAAACAAAAAATGTCACGATGACTGATGAACTGGCAGTGATCAGCCAGGAGCTTCGAAGCGAGGGAACACGGTGCACAGTAACCACGAGACGTACGCTGACCTCATCTGGTCGGTGGCCGACCTGCTCCGCGGGCACTACCGCCAGCCGGAGTACGGCAAGATCATTCTCCCGTTCATCGTGCTGCGCCGCCTCGATTGTGCGCTGGCGCCTACTAAAGCCGCAGTCCTAGCCAAAGCTGTGGAGCTTAAGGACAGCCATCTGTCCGATGACATCAAGGACCGCATGCTGCGTACCGTCTCTGGCACGAGCTTCTACAACACCAGTGAGCTCGATTTTGGCAAGCTCCTCAGCGACTCAGACCACCTCGCGACGAACCTACGTTCCTACGTCGGTGCGTTCTCGCCGGACTTGGCCAAGGTGCTGGAGAAGTATCGCTTCGACGAGCAAATTGCCCGGCTAGATGAGGTTGGACTGCTCTACGTGGTCACGGCGAAGTTTGCCCAAATCGACTTGCATCCTGACGTGGTCGACAACCAGCAGATGGGCTACGTCTTCGAGGAACTGATCCGGAAGTTCTCCGAGATCTCCAACGAGACGACCGGAGAGCACTTCACCCCGCGCGAGGTCATCCGACTGATGGTCAACCTGCTGATGTCCCCCGACGACCCGGACCTGATGACGCCCGGCATCATCCGCGAGGTCTATGACCCGGCCTGCGGCACTGGTGGCATGCTCTCAGCCTCCGAAGAGTACATCAAGGGTTACAACGCCAAGGCCACAGTCAAGGTCTCGGGCCAGGAGCTCAACCCGGAGTCATGGGCAATCTGCCGCTCCGACATGTTGCTTAGGGGCCAGGACCCCTCAAAGATCGCCTTCGGTAACTCCTTTACCCAGGATGGCCACCTAGGCGAGACGTTTGACTACCTGATGGCCAATCCGCCGTTCGGCGTGGAGTGGAAGAAGGTTCAGACGCAGATCATGGACGAGGCAAATAACCTCGGCTGGGCTGGCCGTTTTGGCGCGGGCACTCCTCGCATCAATGACGGCTCGTTCCTCTTCCTTCAGCACATGATCTCTAAGATGAAGCCGGTGGAGCAGGGTGGCTCTCGCATCGCGATCATCTTTAATGGCTCGCCGCTGTTCACCGGTGCGGCTGGGTCAGGGGAGTCGGAGATCCGCCGCTGGATCCTGGAGAACGATTGGCTAGAGGCGATCGTCGCCTTGCCTGACCAACTTTTCTACAACACCGGTATACCAACATACTTCTGGATTCTGTCCAACCGAAAAGTGCCCGTACTGAAAGACAAAGTGGTCCTACTAAATGCCCGGGAACATTGGACAAAGATGCGTAAGTCCCTCGGCGATAAGCGCAAGCTCATCACCGACGACCAGATCGCCGAGGTGACCTCGATCTATAAGGATGCCCTCGCTATCGCGGCGGACGAGGGGCACGAGCACCACGCGAAGGTGAAGGTCTTCCCGCGCCACGTCTTTGGTTACCAACGCATCACGGTCGAGCGCCCGCTGAGGTGGCGCTTCGAAGTTACGGAGGAAACGGCCAGCGCGGTGGCTACGGCCAAGGTAGTGGCCAACTTCGAGCAACGAGATGTATTGCTCGCGACGCTCCGCTCGCTGGCTGGTACGGCATGCGGTACGAAACTGGAGTTCGTCAAAAGACTGGATGCGGCTCTGGCCGAGCAGAACCTGAGCAAGTTACCGGCTCCGGTGGAAAGGGCAATCTGGGTCGAGGTCGCGGTCAGCGATCCCGCGGGACAATTACAGACCGACCGGAAGGACAACCCACTGCCCGACCCGGATCTACGCAACAATGAGAATATTCCTCTGACCTCGATGCATTCGACCCCGGATCAGTTAGAAGTCGAGATCGAGGAATACATGAAGCAGGCGGTGCTACCTTATTTCCCCGAAGCTTGGGTAGACAATTCCAAAACAAAAATCGGTTACGAAATCCCTCCAATGTTGTTCCTTGCGACCCGGTGGAAAGATCCTTTCGAGCCACTCGGGAAGGTTGTACGGCAAGTAACACCACGGTCAGTGACAAGGAAGGCAGAGCTACAACTACCGATTCTGAGGATCGGCGATCTTCAACTGGTCGATTTCGCTTCGGAGCTGTCCGAGTTTCCTGCCCTTGGGGAACTACTAACACCTTGCTCTGGTGGGGAAATCGTTGGCCGACCTGGAAACTGGCGGCTTCTTCCTGATGGGTTTGGATCGGCCCTTACTCCGCTCAAAGTCCTTCGCCCCTTACGCCATAGCGGAAGGGTGTTGTGCGAGTGGCTCAATTCGGCAAAGATCAATGAATACGTTCGCGAGCCGTGGTTGCCGACGACAGTTCCTGTTCCTATTACAGCAATCATGGATCAAGAGCTGAATCGCTTGACAGAAGATCTACATGATGGTCGGCGCAGTCTCAGAAGAACAACTTCGAGAATTCTACCCAACATTTTCAACGAATTTATAAATGACACTGAAGGCATCCGGAGAGCAACTAAATCTTTGGCATCCGAAGCACATTTAATCGACGAGCTTGTGCGCCCAATTGAGGATCCTCTATGGCGTGCCGAATGGAGCTATCCATATCATATCGCTGCTCTTGCCCGACAGTATCGGATTGCCGCTACCCCGGATGTACAGAGAGATGGCGTTCTTAAACTAGGGGAAGGCGTCGCGCGAATACTGGGGATAGTCGCGTTAGCTTTGGAGATTCGCAGGCGCGGATCTTTTAGTTCTAAACTGCGCAGCTATTTTCGTATCGGCGCGAGTTTTGGTACGTGGCTCAAGATAGTCAAGCAGCTGGTAGAGGCCGATGCCGTTCCAGAATTTCCGGAGCTAAGCAGTACGCTTAATCCGGGGGGCGCATACGAGATGCTACATCAAATACAGAATTTTAGGAATGTCTCTCACCATGCACACGGCGTACCCTCTCATTATCAAATAAAGAATGAGGTTGCTCAGCTGGAGCCTATTCTAATGGCGAGCCTTGAGTCGGTGAGCTGGCTGTCAGGGATTCGCTGGGAATTGGTAGATCAGTGCCACTTTCTCGGCAACGGCAACAATCAGCTGATCGGTGAGCTTCTTCGCGGCAGTCACCCAGACTGGGAGCCTTTTTCTCGACTCAGCATTGAGCAGCTTACTCCCAATCGAATTTATGTAAGAAGCCCTTCTTCGAGCGACCCTATCGATCTTTGGCCCATCGCGTCGGGTGAGTTTTGTACAGAATGCGATAAGCGGGAATTATTTCTGCTTGACAAGGTTACTCAGAACGGCCTAGTTCTTCGCAGTCTAAAGGGGCATTTGATCGACCGTGATTTCAGGTGGTAACCATATCCTCCTTGAGCGTTTTTCACCCCACCACATGAACAAGAAGATCACCCCTAAGTGATTCTACGTTGCTCGGGGGATGCTGTATTGGTTAGCATCAGGATTGGATGGAGAAGGGGATATCATGTCGTTCGAACAGACCGATGAAAAATTCTCTAAGCATAGCGCTTATCGATGCAGCATCAGACCTAGGCCGATCCCCTGGGATCAATTCGGCTCCGCCGAATCGATAAACCTCGTATCCGGCAAGGCGTAGCCGTCTATCTTCAGATACCATCTCGGCATACAAGCGCGGGTCGGCCCGTCCGTCCTTCGAGTAATGATGCGCTCCGTCAACTTCAAGGACAACACGTGCTTGATGGGGCAGAAGCAATAGGAAGTCCATTCGCTGCCGGATTACCTTGCCCCGGCCTAGCTGTTGAATCCACTTTTGTGTGTACGGAGTATAGTGGAGATAAACCTGCGGAATCAGCGCCGGCAAATCCCAGCCGCTAGGCATGCGGTACAGGTGGCCGTAAGCGTTAAAGAGTCGTTCTTCGGCTGGCGATGCGAGTGATGCTGAGAGCCTCCTAAAGAGCGAAGCTGCAGTTTCGAGGTCATCTACCCGTTGGCCAGTCTTTCCAGCCCACCATGTTACGAGGTCGCGCCAACTTAGCCCATGTTGCTGTAGAGGTTGATCGTAAACGAGACAGTATTCCTCGTTTTCGACGATCTCAAGTACGTTGTTTACTGCATCGCTCAGTATAATTTTTGGCTTGTGGCCATTGGCCGCAAAAATTAGATTTCTAAATTCCCCTTGCACGCCTCGTGCACCCAGACGGGTTAGCAGCTCTTCTAAATACTCATCCCCGTATTCGTCTACGATACGACGCGCAATTGCCGCTATCTGGGGTAGAGACAATCCTTCGACTCTACGAAGAACGTACAAGCGCTTACTGCTGAAGGCTTCGCTATCGTCACCATCCGCGAGCCCATAGCGGGCGCATACGGCCGGTAGTTGGTAGGACTTAAGAAGCGATGCAAGCGATCCTGCGACTGCCGTGGAGAGCTCATGGAGCTTTACAGGTCCCGACATAGTGCCACGCTACAACTAGTCGAAGCTGAAGGGGATAGGTGCGGCCATCCTGAACTCTCTTGGTGAGGGCACATGCAAGACGAAGGGCTCTGAGCAGGGTACATTCTTGTCTCAGATTGGGAACGGCGATCAGCCATGTTGCTCGGTGAGCCAGGGTGAGGAACGAACCCTGGGTCGTCGATCGCCCCAAGCATGTACGGTTGCCAGCCACCTTCAGGCGATCGTGAGGGCTGCATCTGTGCGGCGGCGTGGCAACCCCCGGCCGGAGCGTTTGGTCGCTACGGCGCGGCAGGCGTGCGGCGCCCGGCCCGTAGTCCCGCGCCGTCCGGGACCGGCCTCCAGGCCGCATGCCCGGACGGCGGGCGGGCGGAGGGCCGGGGGTGTGGCGGCGCGGCGCGCCGCCGCTTGATACCTATGAGAACAATTCGGCAGTGATCCGGGATGGGCGACGCTCGATGCGTGAGCGGCTGGTAGAACGCTTGGTGTGGAGGATCGACGGGATCGCCTTCGGGCACTGGGCGAGTTGCTGCGTCGACTACGTAAGGACGCCGGGCTGACCGGTAAGGATCTGGCGTTGCGGGCTGGGGTGGCTCAGCCGACGATCTCACGGATCGAGACAGGGCAGCTTCTTCCGGTTCCGGAGACGGTCGATCGACTCGTCGAAGCGCTGGACCTGGACGACGTAGGCCGCGGGGAGCTGGATGCCCTGCTCGTACGGCTGCGTGACGAGGTCTCCCGCCTCAAGGGTGGGCTTGCCGGCCGGGAGGCGGCCAATGCTGCCCGGCTGCGATCAGCTCAGCGGGTGGTGTCGTTTCAATCGGCAATGATCCCGGCATTGCTCCAGACGGCCGAGTACGCGCGGCTCGCCTTGGCCTTCGGCCGGGACGTCGACGAAGAGGATGCGGCGAAGGCTGCGGCGGTTCGGGTGGAGGCGCAAGCCGTCCTGTTCGAGTCGGGGCGTGAGTTCTCCTTCGTGCTGACGGAGGGGGCGGTTCGGACGTGGCCGGGGTCGCCGGCGTTGATGCGAGCGCAGCTTGATCGACTGCTTCAGGTCTCGACGCTTCCCCATGTGGGGCTTGGGATAGTGCCGTGGTCGGTGGAGGCTCCGGGGTTCCCGCTGCACGGGTTCACGATCTATGACGGGTCGGTGAGCGTGGTGGAGAGCCTCACCGGTGATCTCACGCTGAGTGAGCCGGGAGAGATCGCGGCGCACGGGGACACTTTCGAGGCGTTCGCGGCGGCGGCCGTTTATGGCGATGGGCTGCGGGATCTTCTGGCACAGATCGGGGCGGAGTATCAGAAGTTGATGACCCACCTCGAATAGCTGACGTATTTATGCGTCGAATACCTTGAGCCTATTCCAGGTCGCTCATACGCTGGCGGGGTGGATGTATAGCCCCCTAGACGTCGGAGCCCGCCATGTCGCTCTTCCGTATCTCCCGCACCTTCCTCGGCTCTCCCCTATCCGTCGTCGAAGCTCGCCGGTTCGTCACCGCGATGCTGAGCGGCTGGCCGGAAGCCGAAGACGCCGAACTGATCGTCAGCGAACTGGCGACCAATGCGGTCCGACATTCCGAGAGCGGCCGATTCGGGGGCCGGTTCACGGTGTCAATCCAAGCGGAAGCCGATCGGCTCTGGCTCGGCGTCCTGGACGAAGGCGGTCCTCGCTCTCCTCGCGCCTTCCCGCATCACGTGGATGGGGAAGACGGACGGGGGCTGATGCTGGTCACCGAACTCTCGGCGGGTTGGGGTGTGACCGGGGACGACAAAGGGCGCATCGTGTGGGCCGTCCTGGAGCTGCTGCCCCAGCCGGTGGTATGGCAGTGAGCTGTCTGGCTGCTCACGTTCCGATGCCCCAAGCCGGTCATGTTCGGCTCACCTGGATGGATCCGCGGCCCGGTGAGCGGTGCCGGGTGCTCGCCTGGACCTGCCACTGCCGCTCGGTCGTCTACGAGCTGTGCGCCTCGGGCGGTCAGGTTTTCCTCCGCCGAACCGTGCAAGGAACACCGCGCACAGTCCAGGAGACCAACCGGACACGCATGGCCGAAGGTCAGGAGCTGTGGGCGGCAATGCTGACAGGTCGCGCTCGATGACCAGGGGTGTACCGAAGCGTCGTTCAGCGATCCGGGCAGTAAGTCTAAAAACGGGTGAAACGCTTAAATCCGTACTGTCAAGGGGGATAGACGGCATTTCGTCTAGGGGTCTAGACTCGGCGGAGCACCACCGAAGGGGAACCACCGTGCCGCCGAGTGACCTTGACCGGATCGCCGCCATCGACGATCCGTACCTGTTGATCCGAACCGCGACCGAACGGCTCAGCGCCGCTCAACAGGAGGTCACCGAGCTGGCCCGGCTACGGCGCCGGGTGATTCAGGAGCTACATGCCCAAGGTGTCTCCTACGCCCAGATCGCCGAACAAGCCGGGCTGTCACGCGGGCGCATTCACCAGATCAAACACACCGGACCAGCTCCGGAAGGCGCGTTCCTCGGCACGGGCATGGTCACCGTGGTCACTCCCCTGCGGCTCGACCCCGAGAAGAAGCGGCCCGTCCTTGCCCTGGACGACATGCGCTCGGGCCAGCGCCTGGAAGAGCTCGCCAAATCCTTCGGGCTCGCCATCGCCTCAGACAACGTCACCATCGACGGTCAGATCGACCTCAACCGGCCCAACCTCGTGGTCGTCTGTGGTCCCCGCATGTCCGAGGCGATGCAGGCGGCCTACGACACCGACCCCGTCATCCGGTGGGAACGCGATGACCTCGGCTGGTTGCTGCGCGACACCCGTACCGGTGTCGCCTACCGGTCGGGCACCCAGGTCGTCCCGGAACAGCCCACCGATTCGGCGTACCTCGGCCGTCTCCCCCGGCCGGACGGCAACGGCACCTTCCTGGCCATCGCCGGAATCCGCACCAACGGCTCCCTCGGCGTGGTGGACCTGCTCACCTCAGAGATCGCGACGATCTGGGGACAGGTCGGAGACCAGCGCTTCTCCACCGTAGTCAGCGTGGAGTACGACCCCGACAGCGGGGAACCGACCCGAACCCAACTTGCCAGTCCGCTCTATCGACACGAGGACGACTGACATGCGGCTCACCCTCGCCACCGAACCCGCTTATCCCGACCGGCCCAACGAAGACTTCATCGGCGCCACCCCTGACGCCGTCGTTCTCCTGGACGGTGCCGGCACCCCTGCGGATCTGGAATCGGGCTGCTCCCATGGCGTCGCCTGGTACTCGCACACCCTCGGCTCAACCCTCCTGGCCGGCGTGACCCAAAGCGCCGACTCCCTGACCACGATCCTCGCCGCAGGGATCAAGGCCACGGCCTCGATGCATGACTTCTGCTGCGACCTCTCCCACCCCGGCTCCCCCTCTGCCACCGTGGTCATGCTCCGCCGCAGCGCCGACACCCTGGACTGGCTCGTACTGGCCGACTCCGTACTCGTCCTCGACATCCTCGACGCCGACCCCATGGTCATCTGCGACGAGCGAGAAGCCCTGACCGGTAACCGCTACCGGGACCCGATGAACGCCGCTACCGGGGGAAGCCCGGAACACCTCCTTGCCCTGAGCCACTACATAGAGGCCATGCGCGCACACCGCAACGTCGACGGGGGATTCTGGGTCGCCGCAGTCGATCCCCTGGCCGCGGAACAGGCGTTGACCGGAACGGTGCCGGTCGACCGGGTACGGGCCGTTGCGGTCCTGAGTGACGGGGCGTCCCGGCTCGTCGACCGATTCGGCCTGGCCACCTGGCGCCAGGCCCTCGACCTCCTCGACCACGACGGTCCGGCCGAGTTGATTCGCCAGGTCCGCGAGGCCGAACGCTCCGACCTGGACGGCTCCCGCTGGACGCGAGGAAAAATCTTCGATGACGCCACGGCCGCCTACGGCAGGATCACCTGACGCCGAAAGCAGCGCGCTTCCCTACCAGTCGTGTCGGCGGAAGACAGAGGTCATGCGCAGGTGGCCAGTCGCAATCCCGACGTACATCTCGGACGTGTGAGCCAGCAACCATCCCTGACGCTCCACGCCTTCGATCAACTCCGAGATGTCCCACGCCGTGTAATCCTCCTTGCGGAAATCGATCATCGCAATAGCTGTGAAGATCATGCGTCCTTCCGCACGCGCGAGTCGGGCGTCTTCGACGATCTGCTGAACCTCGCTGTTGTTCATGGCTTTCGGCACAGGGAACCGTCCTTCAGGGCCAACGCATAGCGGTCACCACGTCGGAAAACGACCTTGCTCCGAAAAGGGTTCCGACTTAAAGCGCACGACTCTTGTTTACCCCCCTAGACAGTTGGGGAGAGGAAGCCTAGAGTTCCCCGCATAGCCCCCTAGACAGCTCGCCCCGACAGAACACCTGTCACTGTCTAGGGGGATAGACGAAAGGTAGAGCCCATGGCCATCCAAGGCCCCATCCCCGTCCACTTCGAGCAGGTCTTCCCGCACGGCTGCTTCATCGTCGGCGAGGTCGAGCAGGTCAAGGACTTCGACGCCTCCTCCAAGGGCCGCACCGTCTACGCCAAGGACAAGAACACCGGAGAGCTGGTGTGGCAGGTCGCGGTCATGGACGCCGACCCGACCGTCAAGGCCGGCCAGAAGACGGTCTCGGTCAAGATTCTCTCCCCGGTCCAGCCGACCGTTCCGGCCGCGCTGCCGGGCCTGCCGTTCGTGCCGGTGGAGTTCGACGGCATGACCGCCACCGCCTACGTCGCCCAGAACACCGGACGCCTGGCCTGGTCCATCCGAGCAACGTCGATGCGCCCTCCCCGCACCGCGGCGTCCCCGGCCAAGGCTTCGGCTTCGACGGCCGGTAAGGACGTGGCCGCGTGAGAGAGCACCTGCCCTACACCCGCGCCGTGGTGACCCTCGATGAAGACGGCACCCGACTCGACACCTCGTTTCGCACCCCGCACTTGTCGGTCATGGCGCTGGTCGCCGACGGCGGACGGCCGTTCCTGCACCTGTCCTCCCGTGAGGCCCAGGTGATCGTCTCCACCACCGGCGGCGGACCGGTCACCGAACAAGACGTGGTGCTCGCCCGGCAGATCGCCGACGTCGCCGCGCGCTACCTGGCCGACTGCGAGCGCCTGCACACCGAACAGTCCACCAACCCCCACCAGGCCGAGCCCGAGCAGGGCAAAGCGGCCTGACACGAAGCGGGGCCGCTGGAAGCGGCAACTTCCGGCGGCCCCTCGGTTCTCCCCAGACGCGAATCAAGAGAGGGCTCAAGCCTAATGTTCAAAAAACTGCCCGGCGACGAGGCGCGTACCCTCGTCACCACCACCCCCGACACCGCCGTCGTGTTCCGCCCGGCCGTGGTGCGTACCCCGGCCATCGTCACCATCACCATCTTCCTGTGGCGGCTGCTGGCCGGAATCGTCCGGCTCGTCTGGCGTCACCCGATCGCGGTGGCCGTGCTCGCCGTTCCCGCGGTGCTCGGCATCTTGTACGGCTGGCGCCTCGCCCTGGTCGTGGTCGCCGTTCCCCTCTCGCTGCTGGCGCCGTGGCCGTTCTTCGATCGAGCCTCATTCAACCGCTGGATGGGCTGGCGGCTGCTGGCCTGGTGGCGGCTGGTGTGGGTGTATCGCCGTCACTGGCAACCGGTGATGATCGTCTCCGGTCTCGGCCGGAATCTGCACGGCCGGGACTACCTGCCTCGTATCGTGCGCGTCACCTGCACCTCGTGGGCGGACCTGGTCACGGTGAAGATGATCAGCGGCCAATCGGTCAAGGACTGGACCGACCGCATCGAACACCTCGCCCACGGGTTCGGCGCCACCTCGTGCCGGGTGACGGTCGCCCGGTCGGGCCGGTTGCTGCTGGCCTTTCCCCGGCGTGACCCGCTGGCCACCCCCTTACCCGCCCTGCCCATCCCCGAGGTTGCCTCGGTCGGGCCAGTCGAGATCGGCCGATGCGAGGACGGCACTCCATGGCGGCTCAAAGTCCACGGCACCCATGTCCTGGTCGCCGGCGCCACTGGGGCAGGCAAGGGCTCCATCATCTGGTCCACCATCCGGGGCCTCCTACCTGCGGTGCGGGCGGGCCTGGTTCAGGTCTGGGCGCTGGATCCCAAGCGGATGGAACTGTCCTTCGGACGCGCCCTGTTCGGCGACCGCTACGCCGCCAGTCCAGCGGCCTGCGCCGATCTGCTGGAAGCGGCGGTGACGGTCATGCAGGAGCGAGCCGATCGGTTCGCCGGCCTCCAGCGCAACCACACCCCCACCGTCGATGACCCGTTCGTCCTGGTGGTGGTCGACGAGGTGGCGTTCCTGACCGCCTACCAATCCGACAAGGGCCTCAAGCTGCGCATCTCCGCTGCGCTGGCGACGCTCACCACGCAGGGCCGTGCGGTCGGGTTCGGCGTGATGGCTGCCCTCCAGGACCCGCGCAAGGAGGTCATGAACGTCCGCAACCTGTTCCCCGACAAGATCGCCCTTCGCCTCGATGAGTCCGAGCAGGTGGACATGGTCCTCGGCGACGGCGCACGCGACCGCGGAGCACTGGCCGATCACATCTCCCCGGTTCCCGAGCAGGGGGCGGGCATCGGCTACATCCGCCTGGAGACCTCACCCGATCCCATCCGCGCTCGCGCCGGCTACGTCTCCGACATCGACATTCGCGCCATGGTCGCCGACTTCGCTGCGGAGGCACACCAGTGAAGATCATCATTCAGGGCACCCTCGCCGAGATCGACACGATCCCCTTCCGCCTCCTCAGCCCTCTGTCCGACTCTCCGCCGCGATTTGAGCTGGTGCTGTCCGACCTGGTGAACATCCGGGTGCGCCGTGATCCCTACAGCGCCTCCTACCGCTTCACTGCCGACGTGCTCGCCCGAGAGGAGGACAGGTGACCGACACCCCCACCCCCTCGCCGGACGGCTCCGACCGCACCCTTCCCCGTCTTATCCGTGACACCCTGCCCTTCGCTCTGGACGTTGCGGTGGAGGTCGCCAAGAACAACGGCGTCTGCATCCGGCCGATCGAGCTGCGGCGCCTCGACACCCATACCGGTATGACCGAGTCGTTCAACATCCCCTGCGGCGCCACCCAGGAAGCCAAGTGCCCGCCGTGTGCCACGCGCAACAAGCAGCTGCGTAAGGCTCAGTGCCGCGAGGGCTGGCACCTCGACCACGAACCGATCACTGAACCTCACCCCTCCACCGACGACCAGAGGTGGCTGATCGAGTTCCTGGCCGACGTTCAAGCCAAGCGCGACGAGGCCGAACGCGACGGGGAAGACACCCTCGACTGGGACGAGGCGATCGCCGGGATCGATGCGGAGATCAACGCCGCTGGGATGCGGGGCAACGTGCTGGGCGGCCGGGCAACCTCGAAGCGCTCGCGTTCGACGAGGCGGCGTCAGGATGCGCCGGATCTGCCCAAGCGGGCCAAGCAGGACACGACCCTGGGGCGGACCTTCATCGCCTCCGACGGGAAGGTCTATCGGCCGTCCCTGTTCGTCACCCTGACGCTTCCCTCCTACGGGCGCGTGCACAACGGTGTCCCGGTCAACCCGGCCACCTACGACTACGCGGCGGCGGCACGCGACGCGTTGCACTTCTCCAAGCTGGTGGACCGCTTCGTGCAGAACCTCCGGCGGGTGGCGGGCTATGACGTGCAGTACTTCGCCTCCGTCGAACCCCAAAAGCGGCTCGCCCCGCATCTGCATATGGCCATCCGCGGCACCATGCCGCGTGCGGAGGTCAAGGCCATCGCCGCGGCGACCTACCACCAGGTGTGGTGGCCGTCGGTCGACGAGGTTCGCTTCGATGGTGATCACCTGCCCATCTGGGCACAACGGGCCGAACGCGCTGAGCCCTACCCCGACGGACAGGCCGGCGACTACCTCGACCCAGCTACCGGGGAACTTCTGCCCACCTGGGACGAGGCCCTCGACCAGCTCGGCACCGACGAGGCGGCCGAACCGCTGCACATGGTGCGCTTCGGCGCTCAAGCCGATGTTCAGGGCGTCCTGGCCGGATCGCCGGATGCCGACCAGTGCCTCATTTACCTGTCGAAGTACCTGACCAAGAACCTCGGCGACCCCCTCGATCCCAAGGACGTCGCCAATCAGGCTCGCCGTGACCACGCGACCCGGATGGTCGAAGCGCTGCGTTATGAACCCTGCTCCCCGGCGTGCGCGAACTGGCTGCGCTACGGAATCCAGCCCAAGGGCGCCAAGGCGGGCATGCTGCCGGGCCGATGCAAGGGCAAGGCGCACAAGGCCGAACACCTCGGCTATGCGGGCCGTCGCATCCTGGTCTCCCGCAAGTGGTCGAACAAGACCTTGCGCGAACACAAGGCCGATCGGCGGGCTTGGGTGCTCGACATGCTCGGCCTGCCCGACGACACCGTGACCGACCCGCACCGCTACGTCTGGCGGCCGGTCTCCTCCAAAGACCCCAACCGCACCCCGCTGGCCAAACGGCTGCTGCGTGAGGTCGCCAACCGCCAGCGCACCCGCGCACGCCTGATCGAACTCCAAGCCAGAGCAGACGGACGACCGATCGAGGATCTTTCGGTAATCGGAGAGGCGGCCTGACATGGAACCGCTGTTCTACCGGCCCAAGGATGCCGCCGTGATGCTCGGCATGAGCCGTACTGCCGTCTTCCGACTGATCAAGTCCGGCGAACTGAAGTCGATCAAAGACGAGGGATACCGGCTGGTCCCCCGGTGGGCGCTCCACGAGTTCGCCCGTGCACTGGAGGCCAAGGCGGGGCTCTCCCAGGACGAGGCGGCGTGATGGCGAAGAAACCGGACGGCCGGTCCTCGATCTACTTCGGCAATGACGGCTACTGGCACGGCTGGGTCACTTTGGGCATCAAGCCGGACGGCTCCCTCGACCGCCGTCACCGGATGGCCACGACTGAGGCCGAAGTGACCCGCAAGGTCAGGGAACTGGAGAACAACCGGGAGTCGGGACAGGTCACCAAGCCTGGCCGTGCGCCCACCGTCGCCGAGTGGATGACCGAGTATCTCGACGTGATCTGTGAGCGGCTCGTGATCTCCGGCAAGATGGCGCCGCGCACGCTGACGGACTACCGGTCCAAGACGCGCCACTGGATCATTCCGCTGCTCGGACGGCATCGGCTCAACCGGCTCGCTCCCGAGCACCTCGACACGGCTTACACCACGATGCTTGAGAAGAACCTCTCGACCAGCACCGTGCTCAAGGTTCATCGCATCCTGTCGCGGGCGCTGACCATCGCGGTGCGCCGCAACAAGCTCACGCGGAACGTCGCGACCCTCGTCGAGGCTCCCTCGGCAGCTTCCACCGAGATCGAACCACTGAGCCGCGAGGAGGCCCGCGACATCCTCGACGTGGCCGGCACCCGGCGGAACGGGGCGCGCTGGTCGGTCGCTCTGGCTCTCGGCATCCGCCAGGGCGAGGCGCTCGGGCTCCGCTGGCAGTACGTCGACCTGGAGACCGGAGTGATCAGGGCGTGGTTCCAGATCCAGCGCACCGAATGGCAACACGGGTGCGTCGATCCCCATAAATGCGGGGAGAAGTGGCACCGCTGGCCCTGCAAAAAGAAGTGCAGCGATCACGGGCATAACCCCGGCTGCAAGGAGGGCTGCAAAAAGCAGGGGCACACCTGCTTCAAGAGGACCTGTCTCAAGGACTGTACGAGCCACGCCGACAGGTGCCCGAAACGCACGGGCGGGGGCATCGTCTTCCGCCAGCGAAAGGGCAAGAGCAAGCTCACCCTTCAATGCCCTCCCGAGTTGCTCACTCTCCTCAAGGCACACCGCAAGATCCAAGCCGCGGAGCGTCTCAAGGCGGGGGATCGCTGGGAGGATCACGATCTCGTGTTCGCCACCCGCCACGGTGGCCCGATCGAGCGGACCGAGGACTGGAAGGTGTGGAAAACCATCCTCAAGCAGGCCGGGGTTCGGGACGTCCGGGTGCACGACGCTCGCCACACCGCCGCGACGCTGCTCATCGAGCAGGGCGTGAACATCCGGGTCGTTCAGGAGGTCCTGGGCCACACGAGGGTGACCACGACCGAGCGTTATGCACATGTGTCCACACCGCTCATGCGCGACGCCGGCGAACGCCTGGCTTCGGCGCTCTGGGGGAAGTCCTGAACCCTCGTTGCAACTAGGACTGCAACTATGACGCCCTTAGAGATCAAAAAGGCCCTCTCCCCGTGTCTCGGGAGAGGGCCTCTGAACTGCGGAGGCTCGGGGATTTGAACCCCGGATGGGCGGTAAACCCAAACCGCATTAGCAGTGCGGCGCCATAGACCTGACTAGGCGAAGCCTCCTGGTTGCCGTTCGGCTCAGCACAGAGTACCGGCCATCAGGCAAGGCGGCAAAGCGGTTGACGATCGCGTCTCGGGCAAGAGTTGGGGGAGAGTTATCCACAAGCAGTGGATAACTCTCCCCGACCCTGTGGACAAACCGAGGAGTCCGCAGATGAGCAAGGCGGAAATCCTGTGGATTCTCGGTTCGCGAGACGCTACATCTCAACAGGTGAACACCATTGAGGTCCCTCTCCGTCCGGCGAGGCGGGAGAGACCTCGGGTGGTCACGGAGATCAGGCGGCCGGGTTGGCCTCGCCCTCGATCTCAATCTTGATCTTCTTGCCGACCAGGACGCCGCCGGTCTCCAGAGCCTGGTTCCAGGTCAGGCCGAACTCCTCGCGGTCGATCTCGGTCTTGATCGAGAAGCCCCAGACGTCCTGACCCCACGGGTTGGTGCCGGCGCCGCCGTACTCGACGGTGAGCTCGACCGACTTGGTGACGTCGCGGATGGTGAGGTCGCCGACGAGGGTGAACTCGTCACCGGAGTGGCCGAGGACGCGGGTGCTGCGGAAGGTCAGCTCCGGGAACTTGTCGGCGGAGAGGAAGTCGTCGCTGCGCAGGTGGCCGTCGCGGTCGGGAGCGCCGGTGGTGATGCTCGCGGCCTTGATCGAGAGCTGCGCGGAGGAGTCCAGCGGGTTCTCGGCGATGGTGACGGTGCCTGCGAACTCGTTGAAGTGACCGCGAACCTTGCTCACCATCATGTGCTTGACGACGAAGCCGATCTGGGTGTGGGCGACGTCCAGAGCGTAGGTGCCCGGGGCGGGGATCTGAAGGTTCTCCCAGGTCCGAGTGGTCATTTTTTGCTCCCGAAGAGATGCTTGCCGAGTGGATGCTTGCGTCAACAGATTTCTACACGAGGAATATTCCTCTCGTCAACTACTGTCGGGTAGGGTGTGAGCGTGAACCACTTCGACGACTCCCGGCTGACGGCGATGGGCCTCCTTGCCGAGGTCTACGCCGGCATCTCGGCGAAGACGCAGGAGTCCTTCGCCGCCGCGAAGCTCTCAGAGATCGACTTCGAGACGTTGATCAGGCTGGCGCGCTCGCCACAGCGGCGGTTGCGCATGAGCGACCTGGCGGCGCAGACGGGTTTGTCCACGAGCGGGACGACCCGGGTCGTCGACCGGCTGGAGCGCGAGGGGCTGGTCACGAGACAGGCGTGCGCCAGCGACCGGCGGGCCTCCTACGCGGCCATCACCGAGGCCGGCGCCGACCGGCTCGGCGGCGTCCTCCCGCAGCACCTGATCGACATCGACACCTGGTTCACCGGGCTCCTCCCTCCCGCGGAGCTCGACACCTTCCTCGGCACCCTGAGAACCATTCGCGACGCCGTACGACCGTGCGCCACCGCTGGGGCGGAGGGCCTCCGGCCGGAGGAGAGCGCGCTCATCCCGTCCGAGTGACGCACCCCTCCGGTACGAGGTCCCGCGACGAGTCCTACGGGGGTTCCACACAGGTCAGATCTGTGGTTCCAGGTGTCGCGGTTCGGAGGTGAGGTCGCCCCGGAGTTTGGCCATCCCCCGGGAGACCGTGCTCTTGACCGTCCCGACGCTGATGCCCAGGGCCTTGGCGATCTCCGGCTCGGTCATGTCCTCGTAGTAGCGCAGGACGACGGCGGTCCGCATCCGGGTGGGCAGCCGGTCGAGGGCCTGTTCGACGCGCTCGGGCAGGTGCTGGGCGCCCGCGACGACCGGCTCGGGGAGTTCGCCCGACGGATACTCCTCCAGCTTGCGCCGCCGCCACCAGGAGATGTTGATATTGACCATCGCCCGGCGTACGTAGCAGTCCAGGGCGGTGCGGTCCTGGATGCGGTCCCAGGCGAGGTAGGTCTTCACCAGTGCCGCCTGCAGCAGGTCCTCGGCGTCGCTCGGATGCCCGGTGAGCCGGTGGGCGGCGCGCAGCAGCGCCGGGCCGCGAGCAACGACATACTCGCGGAACTCCTCGTCGGTTCCGCCGGCCACCGTGATCACCAGCCTGAGCTCTCAGGTGCGTATGGTGGCCAGAATCGCAGCCGGAGCCCATTCTGCGGCTGAACCGAAATCTATATTTCATCCCATCAACGGTAAAGATCAGCTTCGATGGGCGATGGAGCACGCAAGAAGCATTAGATAGCGGTTTGTCATCGGGCGGACACCAATGCGTTCTACCAGGGAGGGGAACTTTAGTACCTGGTTGGACACCTGCCGTGATTATTGGTGGAGCGGACAGCGGGATTCCGCGAAGCGTGTGACGCTGGCTGCGACACCTCGCAGATTTGGGGAGCGACGATGCCCTATCGCAGCGCCGATCGCCGCCGTACGCTGGCGGCCGCCGCGCTTGGCCGGACCGTCCAGGAGCCGGGCCCCCTCCCCTCGGAAGGTGAGTCCTTCCACGCGGTCAGCGGCACGATCCTCGACGTGAGCCCGCACCTGATCGTCATCGACACCCCGGCCGGCGACGAGGAACGGCTCGTCATCGCACCGTGGGCGACCGCCTGGCGCGGGGAGGCCGTGAGCCCCGCCGATCTCCCCACGGGATCCAATGTGATCATCAAAGCGCTGCGGGCCGGCCGGGTCGTGGACCGGATCTGGGCGGACATCACCAGGATCACCGGAGTGATCCAGTCGATCGGCTCCGAGGGCAAGGACCACACCGTGGAGCTGCACTGCGGGCCGCACCGCGGGCGGCGCACGATCGTCATCCCCTACCGGTCCTCCGGGCGGCTGCGGGTCAGGCACCCGCAGTTCGAGCCCGGCTACCTGTTCGACGCCATCGGGGTCCGCGAGGACGGCACGGCGCTGGCGCGACTGCCCGCGACCTCGCAGCCGCCCTACCGATGGACGGCCGTGCCGCCACCGCCCCCCGGCTACGTCGGCGTGCAGTCGCGGATCTCGGGCACGGCCACCTGGTCGGACACCTTCGACTGCGGGGAGCAGGGGGTGGCCTACCCCATGCTGGAACGGGCCGACACGGCGTGCGACGACACCGGGGTGTCCTGCGCCGGTCTGCCCTACCTGGCGCTGGGGTCGATACTCAACGTACGCAACGTGTGCGCCGGACGAACCTCGGTCCTGCCGATCGTGGCGTGCGGCTGCCTCGCCGGCCGCTTCTGCGACCGGTGCCTGGAGTGTGGCACCTCGCCGCGCGGCCGGATCCTGGAACTGTCCCCGAGATCCTTCGTGGAACTCGGCGGAGACCTGACCACCGGGTGCTTCAACGCCCGGCTTGGAATGGGGTGACACAGATGCTGACGACGATCGCCGCCGCGCAGTTGCCGGTCGTGTTCCTGCTGCTGGCCGCGGGTACGGTCGCGAAGATCTGGACGGTCGCGCGCGAGACCGAGCCGGGCATGCTGAGCAGGCTGGGACCGGCCGTGCTGGTGCCCGAGCGCTGGCGCACGCCCGCGATGCTGGGCTGCGCGCTCGGAGAGCTGTTCCTGGCGAGCGGGCTGCTGCTGACCGGCCATCCGTTCTTCCGGTGGGGGATCGCCGGGTTCTTCGCGGTCTCCACCTACGTCCTGTGGGAGTTGCGGCGCCGTCGCCCGGACGCGGGCTGCGGCTGTTTCGGCGAGGTGAGCGCGCTCCCGGTGGGACGGCGGTCGCTGGGCCGCACCATGGTGCTGACGGCGATGGCCCTGGGGCTGCTCTGGACACCGGAGGTCCCCGGCTGGGTGGCGATGGCGGACCTGACGTGGACGCACGCGCCGGCCATGCTCGCGGGGCTGCTGGTGCTCGCGGCGCTCTCGCCGGAGATCGAGGAGACGGTCGCCAGGCTCCGCTACCGGGCCCCCTGCGAGCAGCGCCGCCTCGACCCGGCCACCGCGCTCGGGCGGCTGCGGTCGAGCACGGTCTGGCGCTCGCACGAGGGGGTGCTGGCGAGCAAGGAGCCGGTCGACAGCTGGCGGGAGCTGTGCTGGCGGTTCTTCGTCTATCCGGGCAGCAGCCACGCGGGCGACCCCGTCGAGGTGGTCTTCGCGGTCTATCTGAGCGGGCGGCACCCGGCGGTGCGGGTCGCGATGGTCGACTCCGACGGGCGGCCGGTGACGCCCGGGACTCTCGCCGAATCTCTGCCGATATCGGCTGGCCACTAGAGAGCCCTAGATTTTTCTAGGGCAGCACGATTGAGCTCTATACGGCTCTCTAGCTTCCCCACTAGAGAGCCGTATAGAGGGCTAGTGGCTCCCCCGCATCATATCGAACAAACGTTCGGTCAGACCGGTTGTGACCGCAGGAACTTCCCGAAGTGCGGCACGGTGAACGCGATCAGCCCGCGTTCGGCGCTGTAGATCAGACCCTTCTTGATGAGGCTGTCGCGAGCCGGGGAGAGGCTCGACGGTTTGCGGCCGAGCCCCTCGGCCACCTCGGCGGTGGCGACGGGCTCGTCGCCGATGGCGGCCATGGCGTGCATGTAGTCGCGCTCGGCGGGGGTGGCCCGCTCGTAGCGGCTGCCGAAGAAGCCGACCGCGAGCTCCTCCTCGGCCTCCGGTGCGGAGACCCTGATGTCGTCCGCGGTGATCGGGCTGCGCAGCGCCAGGTCCCAGGCGACCTTGCCGTACGCCTGGACGAAGTAGGGGTAGCCGTCGGCGGCCACGTAGAGGGCGTCGAGGGCGTCCTGGGTGAACTCCACGCCCTCGCTCTCGGCCGGGGCGATGAGCGCCAGGTCGGCCGCCTCGCGATCGAGACGGTCGATCCTGGCGTAGCGGAAGAGCCGCTCGGAGTAGCTCTTGCTGGCCGACAGCACGCTGGGCAGGTGCGGCAGTCCCGCGCCGACCACGATCAGCGGGCCGCCGCTCTGGGAGAGCTCGTGGCAGGCCGCGCAGAGCGCCGAGACGTCGGGGGCCTGCACGTCCTGCATCTCGTCGATGAACAGCGCGATGCCGACCCCCAGGTCGGTGGCGACCGCGGCGGCGTCGACGAACAACTCGGTGAGGTCGATCTCCAGGTCTCCGGAGTCGGCGCGCCCCCGCCCCGCGGGCACGTCGATCGCGGGCGACCAGTGCGAGGTGCCCTTGGCCGCGGACGGGTCGCGCATCGCGAACGCCTTGAGCACGCCGAGGAACTCCTCGATGCGCTCGGGCGCCCGATGCCTCGGGGCGAGCTCCCGCACCGCCATGTGCAGGGCGGCGGCCACCGGGCGCCGGATCGACTGGTCGGGCCTGGCCTCGATCTTGCCGGTGCCCCACAGCCGCTGCATGGCCATCGACTTGAAGGTGTTGAGCAGAACGGTCTTGCCCACGCCGCGCAGCCCGGTGACCACCATGCTGCGCTCGGGGCGCCCTCGGGCCACCCGTTCCAGAACGATCTCGAACTGCTGTAGCTCGCGGTCGCGGCCGGCGAGCTCTGGGGGGCGCTGCCCGGCACCGGGAGCGTAGGGATTGCGCACGGGGTCCACGCTCTCGGACTTTATGACGGGATATAGCGGCCGGCTTAGAATTCCGTAGAAAGTGCTACGGCGTGTCGCGCCGCGCTCCACCGGCGACCGGGAGGACGGGGGGCGCACGGCCGGCGGCACCGCGAGCATCGCCATGGCACACCCCTTCACCTGCGAGAACGTCAGCCCGAACCCGTGTTCGATCCCGTGCCCACGACTGTAGCGCGGGTTCGAACACAGGCGCGATACGTTTCGATGAAAAGCCTCCCCAAGGAATGCGCGGACCAGGCCGCAGGCCACACAGGACGTACAGGACATACATCTCAATCCTGGACGATCAGCCCCATCGAGCGTGCGGTGCCGGCGACGACCTTCTCCGCCTGGTCCAGGTCGGCGGTGTTGAGGTCGGGCAGCTTGGTCCTGGCGACCTCCCTCAGCTGCGCGCGGGTGATCACGCCCGCGGCCTGGTGTCCCGGGCGGGCGCCGCCCCGGTCCAGGCCGACGACCCGGCGGATCAGCGAGGCCGTGGTGGGCATCTTGATCGTCAGCTCGAACGAGCGGTCCTCGAACACGGTGACGACGACGGGGACGACGAACCCCCGCCGGTCCTGGGTGGCCGCGTTGTACCGGCGGCAGAACTCCATGAGGTTCAGGCCCAGCGGACCCAGGTCCTTGCCCACGGTGGCGGGACCGGCCTCACCGGCCTGGAGCTGCAGTTTCGCGATCCGGCTGACCTTCTTCTTCGACATGCCCGCCAAGCTAAAGTCTCCTGTAACTGGAGACTCAACGGAATAATCGCGGAATAATCGGGGCCATGAACTACACGATCGGACAGCTCGCCAGGCTCTCCGGGCTGCCGGTGAAGACGATCCGCTTCTACTCCGACATCGGGGTGCTCCCCGAGCGCGGCCGCACCCGGAGCGGCTACCGCCTCTACGGCGACGAGGACCGCGGGCGGCTGGAGCTCGTCAGGACGCTGCGCGAGATCGGCGTCGACCTCGCGACCATCAGGTCGCTCGGCGAGCGCGACCTGGGCGAGGTGCTGTCCCTGCACCTCCGTACGGTGGAGACGCAGATCAGGGCGCTGCAGCGGACCCGGGCGGTGCTCAGGGCCACCCTGGAGCGGGACGAACCCGCCGACGACGACCTGCGCCGCCTCAACGCCCTCGGGCGGCTCGGCGCGGCGGAGACGGCGGCGCTGGTGAACGATTTCGTCGACGAGGTCGCCGGTGAGAACGCCGCCAGGCAGGAGTGGCTCGGCGGCCTGCGCGCGGCCATGGTGCCCGACCTGCCCGACGAGCCGGGGATCGAGCAGCTCGACGCCTGGCTGGAGCTGACCGAGCTGCTCGCCGACGACGGCTTCCGCGCCTCACTGCGCGCGATGAGCGGCGACTTCTGGCAGAACGCCGACGGGATCGACGTGGCGGCCTGGCACGAGGCCAACACCCTGGTCACGGAGAGGGCACTGGCCGCGGCGCGGGACGGGGTGCCCCCGGAGTCGGAGGCCGCCGCGCCCCTCGTGGCCGAGCTCGTCGCGGCTCTGGCCGGGGCGCAGAGGCGCACCCCGGAGTCGGTCGTACGGGACTACGCGGAGCACGACCCGCGCGCCGGGCGATACTGGGAGCTGGTGGCCGTGGTCAACGGCACGCCCTGGCCACCGGAATCCGTGATCGCCCACGAGTGGATCGCCGCGGCGGCCACCACCCACCTCGGATAGCCGATCAACTACAATGACTTTTTGTCGCTTTTGTCCGTTTTTCTGAGGAGGCGGCACGTGTCAGGCTCCAGATTCACGATCCGTACGCGGGCCGTGCTCGCGACGACCGTCGGCTGCCTGGCGGCG
Organism: Streptosporangium vulgare; assembly: GCF_042428775.1. NCBI lineage: Bacteria > Bacillati > Actinomycetota > Actinomycetes > Streptosporangiales > Streptosporangiaceae > Streptosporangium > Streptosporangium vulgare. Next base: position 52,061 of record NZ_JBHMBS010000006.1, read on the forward strand.
GCCTCGTGCGGCACGACCGCCTCCCAACCCGCTTCCCAGCCCGCCCCGGCCGCGCCTCCGGCCACCTCGGCACCGATCTCGGCGTCCTCCCCCGCCACCGATGTGGCCGCCCCGGAGCCGACCGCCCCGGAACCGACCACTGTGACGCCGACCGCCGTGACGCCGACGGCCGGTCCGTCCACCACCGTGTCGCCGACCCCGACGGGCCCGCCGGAGTTCTCCGCGAAGGTCTCCCGGGTCCCCCGCGAACGGCTCGAATACTCGTGGCGGCCCGGATGCCCGGTCCCGGTGAGCGACCTGCGGCTGATCACGATGACCTACTGGGGCTTCGACGACAAGCCGCACACCGGCGAGCTGGTCGTGAACAAGGCCGCGACCGACGACATCGTCTCCGTCTTCCACCGCCTGTACGAGTGGCGCTGGCCCATCTACAAGATGCGGCTCGTCGACGCCTACAAGGCCGACGACTACGCCTCGATCGACGCCGACAACACCTCGGCCTTCAACTGCCGCCCCGCGGAGGGGTCGAGCAGCTGGTCCAAGCACGCCTACGGCCTGGCCATCGACATCAACCCGCGCGAGAACCCGTACATATACACCAACGGTACGGGGTCCCACAAAAATGCCAGCAAGTTCTTCAAGCGCCCCGTCCGGGCCCCCGGGGTGATCAACCCGGGCGACCGCGTGGTCAAGGCCTTCCAGCAGAAGGGCTGGGAGTGGGGCGGCTACTGGTCCGGCATCAAGGACTACCAGCACTTCTCCAAGGGCGGGAACTGAGCGAGCCCTTCCGGCGGAGAGGCCGGGAACGACAGGACCGACCCGGCGGAGAAGCTCGGAACGGCAGGACTGCCCCGGCGGAGAAGCCGGGAACGGCAGGACCGACCCGACGGAGAGGCTCGGAACGATGGGACCCGGACGTTCGTTCCGCGACCCTCTTGACCGTCACCGGCGGTCAGCCGTGGAACCGGGGCCTGCCGGGCTCAGCCGTACGCCGGTGAGACGTCGGCGGGCTGGAACAGGTCCCAGCGGTTGCCGTACAGGTCCCGGAAGACGACGACCTCGCCGTAGGGCTCGCTGCGCGGGGCCTCCTCGAAGACGACTCCCGCCGCCAGCAGCCGCTCGTAGTCGCGGGCGAAGTCGTCCGTGTGCAGGAACAGGCCGACCCTGCCGCCGGTCTGGTCCCCGATCCGGGCCTCCTGTTCCGGGCCGTCGGCGCGTGCGAGGAGCAGGGCCGTCTCCCGGGCGCCACGGGGACGGACGGTCACCCAGCGCTTACCGTCGCCCAGCGGCGTGTCCTCCAGGAGCTGGAAGCCGAGGACGCCGAGGTAGAAGCCGAGGGCCTCGTCGTAGTCGCGCACGACGAGGGTGGTGAGCCCGAAGTAGGACCCCACGGGCGGCCCCGGCCTTTTCCTGGGCCCTCCGCTCGCGGGCAGACTGGTACGGGCCGTCTCCTGGAGATTGGTGATCTTCAGGATGACCCGGGCGGCGAGCAGGCCCGTGACGATCGGCAGCGGGACACAGGCGACCAGGGTGACGGTCTCCAGAGCGGTCATGTCCGCCCTCTCGAAAACCGCGTACGCCGCCTCCGTCATCATCCACAGCAGCCACGCCACCCACCACGCCCAGACCAGACCAGAACGGCGTCCCCGGTAGAGGTCGGTTCCCGGCCGCAGCCCGCCGGGCCGGGAGGTGGTCAGGATGTCGTCGACGAGCCCCTTGGGAATGAACAGGCTGACAGGGGGAGCGAACCACGCGAACACCAGGAACGGCGTGGCGTACCTGTGGAAGACCCCGGGAGAGATCGCGTACGCGTTGCCCCGGGCACGGAACAGCCAGCACACGAAGGCGAGGCCCGTCAGCAGGATGAGGGCCGTGAAGAGGAGGCTGACCGGGGAGAGGAGCAGCAGCAGGGCGTTCAGCTCGTCGATCGTCAGCTCGTGAAGCGCCGACAACAACCGGTCCCCCCGGTAGACGAACGCCAGCGCCGAGTCGCCGGCGGAGGCGACGGAGGTCAGCGCGATCAGGGTGAGGGCGACGGTCGCGTACGCGCGGATCGGCCGCAGGCGGCGGACGGGCGCGAAAAGCGGGCTCGGGTACACGCTCGGGTGCATGGGGGGGTCCTTCAACGAGGATCAAGGTGGCCAGTATGCCGGATCAGGACATAGCGCCATTAATGCTTTTCCACCTGCCGTTGTCCCCTCCGTCACCGGCGTCCTGCCGGTGGCCGGTGACCGGTGGCCAGGGGGGCGGAGGGTGCTCTGCCGTGGCCTGATGCATCATTGGTCCATGACGGCCGGGGACGGGGACGGGTGGGCTCGGTGCGATCTCGGGCACCGCCACTGGGGGGTGTACGGCGCGGCCGGTCTGCTCGCCGTCCACCACGACGCCGCGGGCGAGCCCCGCGTCCTGATGCAGAAGCGTGCCGCGTGGAGCCACCACGGCGGCACCTGGGGACTGCCGGGCGGCGCTCGCGACAGCCACGAGGACGCGGTCGACACCGCCCTGCGTGAGGCCTTCGAGGAGGCCGCGCTGGACGGCACCGGCCTGCGGGTCCAGGGGGTCTACCTCGACGACCACGGCGACTGGTCCTTCGAGACCGTGATCGCCGAGGCCGCCGGGCTGCTGCGCGCGATCCCCGCCAACGCCGAGAGCGACGAACTGCGATGGATTCCCGCCGAGGAGATCACCGCCAGGAACCTCCACCCCGGTTTCGCCGCGACCTGGCCGGTCCTCGGCCTCACGCTCGCCCCCTCCCTCGTCGTCCTCGACGTCGCCAACATCGTGGGCGCCCGCGCCGAACACGGCTGGTGGCGGGACCGCGCGGGGGCGGCGGCCAAGCTGCTCGCCGAGGTCGGCGCGCGTGCCGCCGAGGGCCGGTTGACCGTACCCGGCCGTGCCCCGCTGCTGGCCCGCTGGTTCCCCCGGCTGACCGCGGTCGTCGAGGGCGCCGCCCGCGACACCGCCCCCGCGCCCGGCGTCTCCGTGATCGCCGCCCCGGGAAGCGGGGACGACACCGTCGTCCAGGCCGTACGGGACGCCCGCCCCTGGGAGCGGGTCCTGGTCGTCACCGCCGACCGGGGACTGCGCGAGCGGGTCACGGCACTGGGCGCCGAGGTCACCGGGCCCCGGTGGCTGCTGGCGTGGTTGTGATGTTCGTGGGACGCCTCCGGTTTTCCGGGGTCAGGCGTGGGACGGCTCCGGCGCCGGGGTCGGCACCGGCTTCAGATCTCGGGTGGCCCGGTGGAACAGCCAGTAACTCGCCACGGCGACGGCGAGGAAGAGCAGCCTGACCGGCCCGGGGATGTCCAGGACGAGCAGGCCGTCGCTGAGCGAGTGGAGCGTGGCCGCCACGACGAAGGCGGCGACGACGGGCAGGGTCACGACCGCGCGGCTCCTGACCTGCCAGGCACCGAAGGCCACCGCGCAGACCAGGCCGGTCCAGACGAGGTGGCTGAAGGGGGTGCTGAGGCCGCGCAGGAGCAGGACCGTACCCGCCCCCACGGCGCCGTCGTGGTTGGCGAGGCTCTTCCAGGCGTAGGCCATCGATTCCATGATCGCGAACCCGGTCGCGCAGGAGAGGCCGAGCGCGACCCCCGCGGCCTTGGTGAGGTGGCGGCCGGTGAGCGCGACCGCGAGGGGCGGGACGAGTTTCGCGGGTTCCTCGATCCAGCCGACCCGCAGGATCGAGGTGCTGTTCCTCGCGGAGATGAAGAGCGCGTCGAAGTAGCCGCCGAGCAGGAGGGCGACGCCCCCGCCGAACAGGAACATGCCCATCAGCGTCATGGGCGGCACGCTGGTGGCGATGTGGATACGGTCGTGGATGGCGAGCAGGAGGGCGAGGGGCCCGGCCGCGGCCCCGTAGAAGAAGGCCGCGGGCAGGAGCGCCTGGTTTCCGGCCGCCTGCATCATGGCGATGAGCGAGAAGGACAGAGCGATCAGGGCGATCCACACCTTGAACCATCGATGCTGGTAGAAGCGCAAATGGTCTCGCATGGCAGGTAATTTCCCCGTGCGTTTGCCCTAGATTCGGGCGATTTGTCGATATTTATCTAAATATCGACTCCGCCGCGATGACGGCGCCGATGACCATGAACACCACGGGCACCAGCCACGCCCCCGTCCGCTCCACCAGGGCGATGACCTTCCTGTGCGACCCGAGCCAGGAGGCCGCCGCGCACCAGACCGCGACGAGCACCGCGAACACGACCACCGTGACGACACTGGACACCGGGCCGATCGTGCGGAACATCGGGGTGTAGACGGAGATGTTGTCGGCCCCGTTCGCGACGGTCACCCCCGCGATCGAGAGCACGCCCGAGGCGACCCGGGACGACCCGTCGTCGCCGGCGTCACCGTCGTCGCCGTCCTTCCCCGCCCGCCGGGCTTTCCATGCTTTGACCAGCCCCCACGCCCCCATGCCGAACGGCACCAGGCCGAGCAGTCCCACCCAGCGGTCCGGCACCACCGCGAGCCCGAGGGCCGCCGCGGCCGAGACGGCCACCAACGCGGTGATGCCCGCGTACTGCCCCACGACGATCTGCCAGGGGCGGGGGACACCCCCCGCCCTGGACGTCAGGAAGAGCACCGTCAGAATGATGATGTCGTCCACGTTGGTACCGGCGAAGACGGCGGCGGCCGTACCGATCGTTTGAAGCACGCGCGCATTATGTCGTTCCCCTTCCAGGTGCGCGACGAGCGTGGTCAGCCGAGAGCTGCGGGCGTTATGATCACTTTCATCCGCTCTTGCCAGTCCCCCGGAGACCGCACGTGGGCTATCCGCCGCAGCACGGCCAGCCGTCGCGGGGCGAGACGGGGAGAGGGCTGGTCGTGATGGTCGTCATGGCCATCGGCGTCGCCATCGGGGCCGTCGTCACCGTCTTCATGGTGTTCAACCCTCCTTCGTCCCCGCCGAGCACGGCGACTCCGACGCGCGGCGGCGAGCACTCGGAGGCCTCGGTCCGCCAGGCCGTCCAACCGGCGCTCGACGCCTACGGCAGCGGGTTGTACGGCGACTTCTGGGACCTGTGGACCACCGAGGCGCAGGGGCTGATCGCGCGGGAGGAGTACGTGAGGCTGTTCGAGATCTGCCCCCCGCTCGTGCCGAACTCCCCGCTCACCATCGGCACCGTCACGATCACCGGCGACAGCGCCAGGGTCCAGGCGACCCGGCTCAACGACACGACGGACTTCGACTTCGCCTTCGAGGGCGACACGTGGCGGTACGAGCCCTCGCCCGAGGAGCGGCTCACGTACCAGAGCCCGGTCGACCAGATAGCCGAGCAACGGCGGACCATGGGGTTCTGCGGCGCGGTCACCCCCACCTCCGCTCCTCCCACCGCTCCTCCCACCGACCCCTCGGTGCCCGCGAATCCCCCGGCACCCACCGATCCCTCGGTTCCCACCAATCCCTCGGCGCCCACTGCCCCTTCGGTTCCCGCTGCTCCTACCGATCCCGCCACTCAGCCGCAGGGGTTCCTGGAGTGATGCCTTTGGCTCAGAAGTGCTGCCAAAATTCGCAATTCACAGCTACTGTCGAACGCATGGCCCACTCCATGCCGGCATGGCGAGACGGCACAGGATCGGAAAAACCATCATCGAATGATCACGATGGCGCCAGGCAAGAATCGGATTCGGTTCCGCTGTGGCTGGCCCATCTCCAGCTCAGAGAAGGACAAAAGCCAATCAGCGCACCGACTTCCGACACAGCTATCACCATAGAGCTGGATAAAGCGGATTATGAGGCGCTTTCTCGTAAGGCACGACTGACCGGAAACCGTGTCGCCGACGTGATCCACGCGGCCGTCCAGCGAGAGATCGGCAACAAACCCCACGTGATCACCCTGATGCACCGCTGGAACCTGCATCGCGAAGACCTCGACACGGCGGCCGACTCCCTCGGGGTCGACCAGCTCTCCGAGGCCGAGTGGGGCCAGATCGGCATCCGCCGTTTCCGGAGGCGCTGAGCCATGCTTCCTGGTCGGGTGCTCGACGTGAGCGCGCTGGTCGACATCGCCGTGGCGAAGACCGAATACTCCCGCAGCGTCGCCGCCATGTGTCTCTTCCGTGGCGGCGGGATATGCGTCCCGGCCACCAGCCTCGCGGCCGTCCTGTCCATCTCCCCGCTCTCGACCCAGGAGGAGCTGTTCGAGCTCGTCACGACACCCGGCGTGAAGATCGACGACTTCACCCACGGGAAGGTGGGGGACATCGCGGAGATCCTCGACGGATCGCGCGACATCACGGCCGGACACGTCGTCTGGTGTGCCCGCGCCACCAAATGGCCCATCCTCACCGACCGCGGGGCGGAGCTCATCCAGTACGACCAGAACATCGGGATCGACCCCCTGCCCTAGGGATCTCCGAGCCTGGTGACCCTCGGCCCTCGCGAGGTCCGGCTCCGGCGCTCCGGCCCTGTGAGACCCGGACGGCAGTGCGGCCGAGGACGCGCGCCACCGATACCGTCCACGGCGACCCGCCTCCGGCCCCGGCTCCCGGCCCGCGTGACTCGCGTCGGCTCGCCTCGGCTCGCGCCGGTGAAGGTAACGGGACCCATACCTTTCTCGTCGAAAATGATGCCAAATATCGTCACGCGCACGATCGATTTTCGGGGGTGCGGCTTTCACACTGGGAGGGTGACATTCCAGACGAGGCGCATCAAGCTAGACATTCCTGACGGACCGGAATACGACCAGGTGCGCGATATGCACGGTCACGCGGTCACGGTGTTCGCGTCCACGGAGATCAACGGCGAACGTTCCCTGAAAATCGGCAGCCGGACTTTGCTGCTGAGGAAGGTGGGGATGGACGAGGACGACGAGGGACCGATGGACGTCTATCGAGCGGAGTCCATTTCGGACCCCTCTTACTGAGGGGCCGGCGTACCGAAGGGGCGTCCGGGTGGGGAAGGCGGGGAATACGCCGTTTCATCGGGGGAACTCGTGAGGGAACGCGCACGCTCGTCCGGCGCGAGCCCGTCCAGCACGAGGAGCTCCGAAACGATGCGCATCACCTTCGCCACCGAGGCGGCACCCGGCAGGCAGGACACGGACCCCGGAAACACCGCGGGCAACGACGGCAACGAGGACTTCTTCGGCGCGACCCCCGAGGCCTTCGTCCTCCTCGACGGCGCGGGCACCCCACCCGGGGCGGAGTCCGGGTGCGACCACGGCGTCGGCTGGTACGTCCGCTCCCTGGGCTCGACCCTCCTCGCGGGCATGACGCAGGACACCGGAACGCTCACGGAGATACTCGCGAACGGCATCAAGGCCGTCGCCTCCCTCCACGACTTCGTCTGCGACCTCACCCATCCCGGATCGCCGTCCGCCACGGTGGTCATGGTCCGTCGTACGGCGGGCGAACTGGACTTCCTCGTCCTGGCGGACTCCGTCCTCGTCCTGGACGTGGCCGGCCAGGCGGAGCCGACGGTCGTCCGCGACGACCGGGTGGATCGGGTCGGCAGGGCGCACCGGACGACCATGGACGGCCTCGCCCACGGAAGTGCCGAGCACGTCACCGCGCGCCGGGAGTACGTGGAGACCATGCGGGACCACCGCAACCGCGAGGGCGGTTTCTGGATCGCCGCCGTCGACCCGCTCACCGCCGAGCAGTCGCTCACCGGCACGCTCCCGGCCGATCGGGTGCGGGCGATCGCCCTGCTCAGCGACGGAGCCTCCCGGCTCGTCGACCAGTTCGAGCTGGCCAGCTGGCGCGAGGCCCTCGACACCCTCGAACGGTCCGGCCCCGGCGAGCTGATCCGCCGGGTCCGCGAGGCGGAGCGCACCGACCCCGACGGCTCCCGCTGGCCCCGGACGAAAACCCACGACGACGCGACCGCCGCCTACTGCCTGTTCGTCCGCCCCCCGGCCCGCTGACCCGCCGACCCGCACGGCAGGTGGTCACCCGGTGCCCCTCACCGGTGGAGCAGGGCTCGGCTCCGGTCACCGCGTGTCTCGCGGACCTATTTCCTGGAGATCTCCTTGAGGGCGAGGGCCCAGGGGACGTTCTCCCGGTTTCCGTCCTCGGCGGCGGCCGGGCCAGGGCCGGACGGGCCGGGGCCGAGCAGGACGCGGACGCCTTCGGCCCGGAGACTTTCGACGCTCCGGCGGAACGGCGCGCGTGTGGCGAGAGCGTCGTTGACGAAGGGCAGGACGACCACGGGGATGCCGAGGCCGGGGGCTTCGGCGAGGAGGCCGAGGGCGTAGGTGTCGGTGATGCCCTGGGCGAACTTGTTGACGGTGTTGTACGTGGCGGGGGCGACGATGATCGCGTCGGCTCTGGGGGGCTTGGGCTCGTCCGATGTCCGGTACCGGCTGCGGACGGGGCGTCCGGTCTGCCGTTCCAGGGCGGGGACGTCGACGAAGTCCAGCGCGGACGGGGTGGCGACGACCTGGACGATCCAGCCCTCGGCCTGGGCGAGGGCGACGAGACGGCCGACGTCGGGGGCGGCACCGGCCGCGCACACGATGACATGGAGAAGCCGTCCGGACTCGGTCACGCGGTCACTCCCAGGTGCGTGGGCGGGTTCAGGGGCTCGGGCGTCGAAGGTTCGCGGGCCCGCGCCTCGTGAGGCCGGTCGGCGGGCCCTCTCCGCGAGGAGATCCTTCGCGGCCTGGGCGCCTCGGCGGGGGAGTCGATGCCGGCGAACGCCGCGCTCGCGCTGAGCACCACGGACCCGGCGTCGTTTCGCACCGGTCCGGCCTCGGCGGCCACGAACACGGCGTCGGCACCCGGCGGGAACCCGGGCACCTCGTACGGTGGCCGACCGCGCCGAACGCGGTGAAACCGGTCGAACAGCGGTATGACGATACGCACGGCGATTCCCCCTGCTGTGAGCCGCCGCGAGCGCGGGCGGCGATGTGCCCCCGTGCTCAGGAAGACACCCTTGACGGGCGCGACGGACGGTGGAGACTTGTCCGGTGGTCAAAACACTACGTCCCCAGAACTACAACGAAGCGATCTACGTCGGGCACTTCTTCCGCACCGGCGTGCCGGTGGTGATGGACCTCACCGCGCTGCCGGACGACGAGGCGAAGCAGTTCGTCGACTTCGCGGCCGGCCTGGTGTTCGGCAGAGGCGGGGACATGGACCGCCTGTCACCCAAGGTGTTCCTGCTGATGCCCCGTGGAATGGGCAATCGGCTACCGGTCGCCGAAGAGGTGCCGTAGGCGGGTGACCGTGCCGCCGGCGCGTCTCGGGACCTCCTCCGGATGAGGGACCACCGGGTTCCGCGGGATCAGGGCCCATGGCCCGGCGATTCGGACGGACGCTCCGGCGCCACCGTCCGTCGCCGAGGCGTGAAGCGGCGACCACCCCACCGCAGTCCGCGAACGAGAAGCCGAACCACCCCGAAGAGGAGTGCGATCGCGAACGTCAGGGAGCACACGAGCAGGACTTCGGCGAGCGGCTCCCGCCCACTCTCGCGCGCCCACTCGACGAGCACCGGCGTGACGACCATTCCGAGCACGTACCCGAGCATCGCCAACGCCTCGCTGTACCCGGCTCGCATGAGCTGATCTTAGGCCCGTGTCTCGCATCGCCCCGGCCGCACGCATCACCCCGATGGCGGGATCCTCTCGCAATCGCTTCATCGATAAGGCCATGATTTGAAGTTTGACCTGACAGCGACTCGTACCGGCGGAAATTCGGCGAGCGTCGACGGCCGGATCTCGGCAGCGGAACGGGGCCGATCAACTCGTTTCTTTGGAGCCGGGAGAATTGTTCGAAGCCACCCGGGCCAAGGCCGCATCGGGACACCCGTACACGTCTGACGATCAGTCGTGAGCCGGGGTGCGGGTTCTGGAAGAAGACGCCTCGCGGGAGCCGGGCGACGTCGGGCACACTCGGTTCGGACCCGTCCTCTCACATCGGGGAGCCTCGTGAACCTGGACGAGCTGGAAGAGGCCATGCGGGCCGTTCGGCGGGCGTTGGAAGACTCCGGCACCTCGAATCCGGACAGCCGCCACGGAGAGTTCGACGAGGCGGACAAGGCTTATCTTCAGGCCTCCCACCTGGCGGACCTGCTGGAGAACGCGGCGAAGGTCGCGCGGCACCTGCGGGAGCGGATAGTGAGCCTGCCCGACGACCGGCTGGTCACCTCCTGGCAGGGAGGCGACCCCAGGTATCACCGTAATCAGGCGCGCATCCGCGTGGAGTCGGCGATTCCCGCCCTGGATTCCGCGTTCGCCGACATGACGCATGTCCAGGCGGAGATCGGACGGGTGAATCTGCGGAGGCCACCGCAGCCGCCTCCCGATCATGGCTGGCCGGAGGATCTCCCGCTCGGGCCGACCGACGGGGACCCGTACGAGGAGGACCAGGCCCGGTGACCGGACGGGTGAACGCTCCACGCCGCATGAGCGCACGGCGCGAAGGCCACCGGCGCGCCTGACCATCCGATCGCCCCACGCCTTACGCCCCAGGCCCAGGGTTTCGGCGTGAGGTGGCTACCCGGCGGGAGATGGGCCGGTGACCGCCCGCAGGAGCCGGCGAAGGGCCGCCAGGTCACCTGTGGCGACGACGCTCCCGTCGGACACGAAGGCGTCGAGAGCGGCCGGGTCGCCGAGCAGGGCGGGCCGCGGCTGCCGGCCGACGCGCGAGAACCGGAGCTTCCGGATGCGGCCCCTCCCCTCGCCGGAGGAGCCGCACCCGTCCCCTTCGCCGGTCGGGCTCCGGGGGCCGTTTCACTCGTCGGTCAGACCACGGTGCAGGCGACGCCGTTGAGGGTGAAGGCGGTCGGTTCGGCGGTGTTGCCGGTGTGGGTGGCCTGGAAACCGATGTCGATGGTGGCACCGGGGGCGAGCGTGCCGTTGTGGCTGACGTTGACGGCGCTCACCTGGCCGCTGGAGGGCGTGTAGGTGGCGTTCCAGCCCGAGGTGATGGACTGGCCGGAGGGCAGGGTGAAGACCAGCGTCCAGCCGTTGATCGCCGAGGTCCCGGTGTTGGTGATGCTGATGTTCGCGGTGAAGCCGTTGTTCCAGGAGCTCATCGTGTAGGCGACCCGGGGCCCGCTGCCGGGCGTCGGGGTCGGGGTGGGCGTCGGGGTCGGGGTCGGGCTCGGCGTGGGGGTCGGAGTGGGACCGGAGCCCAGGCTGGTCACGAAGGTCATCACGCTTCGGGCGGGAAGCGTGACGGTGAGGGAGCCGTTCGACATGGTGGTCGCCGCCTGGGGCGCGACGGTCCTGCTCGCGTCGGTCAGCCAGGACGAGACCGTGGACGATCCGGTGTTGTTCGCCACCGTGAACTGCTGGCTCACCGCGGAGGTGTTCTTGTTGACGACGACGATGACGATCGTGGAGTTGCCGCCCCGGTACGCCGAGACGTAGACGTTCGACGCCGGGTTCGCCGTCGCGTCGATCCGCACGTATCCGGGGCGGACGAACCTGGCGAAGTGCGCCATCATCGCGCCGCGCTTGCTGACCTGGCCGTCCTCACGCATGGGGCCGTAGCTGCGCCGGATGTACCACCAGACGTACGCCTGGAACTCGGCCTCCACCATGGCGCGGTGGAGGTTCTCCCCCACGTCGAGCGCCTGGGGCCAGGTGTCCGCCGAGTCGGTGCTGTTGGGGAGGTAGACCTCGGTCATCCAGAGTTCCTTGCCCGCGCCCTTCTGCTTGAAGAGGGGGTAGGGGAAGTTCGAGAACTGCGTGCCGTAGAGGTGAGCGCCGAGGATGTCCAGGTTGGCGAGCGCCGTGGGGTCGTTGAGGATCGGGTCCGAGATGTTCTTCAGGTACTGGAAGGACTCGGGCGCGATGACCCTGGTGTTGATCGAGCCGGCGTTCTCCCGCATGAACCGGAGGATCTCGGTGGGAGTCCACCACGTCCAGTCATGCGCGTAGTCGGGCTCGTTCTGCACCGATATGGCGTACAGGTTCACCCCGTTGTTCCGCATGTGCGTGCTGAAGTCGTTCAGGTGCTGGGCGTAGGCCGCGTACATGTTGGACCTGAGGCGCTTCGCGTTGGTCTGGCTGCCGCGGGTGAAGGTCTCGACCATGCCGGCGGGGGGATTCCACGGTGACGCGAAGACGGTCACCCCGAGCTCGACCGCGCGTTTCGCCGTCGCCAGGTCACGGCTCCAGTCCGCCTGGTTCTCGGGGACGGGAATCCTCAGCATGGAGAACCCGAGCCGTCCCTCGCCGGTGCCGAACGCCGTTTCCCGCTGGGCGGCCGTCAGGTCGCCGATCCAGGACGCGAAGGCCATGCCGCCGAAGCCTCGGATCGTCTGCCGCTGCGCCGACGGGTTGATGACCGCCGTGGCGGCCGCGGCCTCCGAGGCGCCCATGACCGTACCCGCGGCCGTGAGGATCGGCAGAGCTCCCATCGTCGTCAGGATGGTTCTGCGGCTCGGCGACTTTCGCTCGCCGCTCACGGGCTCAATCTGATCTTGCGTCATGTCTCGTCCTTTTGCCTGTCGGTGCCGATCCGCGCCTTCTGCGTTCCGCCGGACCCGCTCGACGCCGGTCTCCGGCGTCGTCATGAGATGAACCCTGGTTGTGTTACCGCTAACATGAGCGGCTGTTATCGGCTCTCGGAATTGTTGGCGTTAACATTTCCCCGTACGAGCCGGCACGCGAGTGCGGCGGCGATGCGGACCACTCAGGTGGTCGCGCGGAGGGGACACTCCAGCGGAGTGTTGTTCCGTCCCGGCGGGCGGGTCAAGCGCGAGGCGGCCGGCGAGCAGGCGAACTGCGTGAATCCTCCGCCGAGCCGTGAAAGTTTCAGATCGGTAAACCGCGACCTCGCGTCGCTCCTGCGGTCGAAGATCGATCGGTTTCGTTCAGTAGCATGCGGCCCATGCCGGATGCCCTGCCCCGCCCTGAGCCGTTCATCTCGCGGACCACCCCCGCGGCGCTCGAAGACCTCCGGGCGCGGCTGCGCGCGACGCGCTGGCCCGACACACCGCAGGACGCCGGATGGTCGCTCGGGACCGACCTCGCCTACCTCCGTGAGCTCGTCGCCTACTGGGCGGACGGGTTCGACTGGGGAGCGCAGGAGGCGGCTCTTTCCCGGCTTCCCCGTTTCCGCGTCCCGGTCGGCGGCCTCGGGATCCACTTCGTGCACGCCAGGGCCACCGCTCCGGCGGGGCCGGTGCTGCCGCTCGTCCTCAGCCACGGCTGGCCCGACTCGTTCTGGCGGTACCAGAAGGTCGTCCCGCTGCTGACCGACCCCGGCGCGCACGGCGCCGACCCCGCCGACGCGTTCGACGTCGTGGTCCCCGACATGCCGGGCTACGGATACTCCGACCGGCCCACCGGCCCGCCCCTGGACTCCGTCGCCGTCGCCGGGCTGTGGGCCGAACTCATGCGCATCCTCGGCTATCCGCGGTTCGGGGCGGCGGGCGGGGACATCGGCGGTCACGTGAGCCGCTATCTCTCGCTCGACCACCCCGATCGGGTCGTGGCCGTCCACCGTACCGACGCGGGGGTGCCCGTCCTCACCGGCGACCCGGCCGATCTGGAACCCGAGGAGCGCGCCTGGATCGAACGCGTCACGGCCTGGGGCCGGGACGAGGGCGCCTATGCCGCCATGCACCGCACCAAGCCGCAGACCCCGGCCTTCGGGCTCAACGACTCCCCTGCCGGGCTCGCGGCGTGGATCGTCGAGAAGCTCCGCGCGTGGAGCGACTGCGAGGGGGACATCGAGCGGCGCTTCACGAAGGACGAGATCCTCACGAATCTCACGATCTACTGGCTCACCTCGACAATCGGCTCGTCGATGCGCATGTACCACGCCAACGCCGCCATCCCGCCCGCGCAGCATGCTCGCCGGGTCGAGGTCCCGTCCGGCTTCTCCCTCTTCCCCGGTGACATCCTCCGGCCGCCGCGGGCGTGGCTGGAGCGCACGACGAACCTCGTGCGCGTGACCGAACCCGCCGGCGGCGGGCACTTCGCGCCGTTCGAGGTGCCCGAGCTCTACGCGGAGGAACTGCGCGCGTTCTTCCGCCCCTACCGAACGGCGATGACGGGCTGAGAGCACCGGCGTGCCACCCTCGCCACCCTCGCTCCCGCGCGTTTCACCGGCAGGCGCCTCACGGCACCACCGCACCCGTGTCTCCGTCCTCACCCGGGAGCCTTCGATCGAGTGGGACGTCGTCAATGATCAGGAGAGTAGACCCAGCCCGTCCGGTACCGGCGTCTCACCAGTGACCAGGTCCCGTCGTCGCACGTACCGGCGCGCCGCCGGAAATCGTGATCGTCGATGAAGTACGGGGCGTCGAGATCGAGCCAGCTGTCCTTTCGCGCGCGCCGGTCCCAGTGGGCGGTGGGGATGCTGACGCAGTTCATCCGATGTGATTTGTCCTGACTCGTAATCTTCAGAACCTCCACACCCACCGGATGGGTGCGAATCACCAGACATGGTCTGACCTTTCCGCCCGAGCCGTCGGCGAACGGCACGCCGGCCCACCAGATGTCACCGGGGCGCGGGCGTGACCGCCAGGCCGGGTGGGGTGGCGCCTCGTGCACCTGGGGCCCGGAGGGGCGGGGGGCGAGGATCCAGCGAATAAAGCGGACAAAGGCATATATGATCGCCACCCATATGCCGATGACCGCCAGAATTCCCAGTAACTCACCGGTTTTCCCGAGGGCGTCGGTCATGCTCATAACATACTCGGCAAGCGCCGAATCCCAATCTTAGTTGGATATTTCATCTTTACGTATAAGGCGAGAAGAACGCTCCGGTGAGGAGCGGGCAGAGGGCCGGCGGCGTCCGGGATGCCTAGATCGCCTCGGTGAAACGGACGAGCAGGTCCCGGAGCGTGTCACGCTCCTCGGCGGTGAAGGCGTCGGCGATCCTGCGCTCGATGACCACGGCCGCCGCGTCCGCGGTGCGCAGCGCCTCACGGCCCGCGTCGGTGAGATGGGTCTCCAGCATCGTGCGGTGCCACTGGTGCGGGGCGCGTTCGATCAGGCCGCTCGCCAGCAGGTTCCTCAGCACGACCGTCATCGCCTGCGGGGTGACGAGGCACTCCCTGGCCAGGGCGGCCGCGGAGATGCCCGGGTTGTCGGCCAGCACGAGCAGGGCGGCGTACTGCGGCACGGTCAGCCCCGCGGTCCGCACCGCCGCGTGCTTGGCCGCCATGAGCCGCTGCTCGGCGCGTTTCACGGGCAGGCCGAGCCGCTCCTGCGCGGGCATGTCCATGAGCGGAGCTTACAAGCCGTCCCATACGGAAAGCTTCTTATGGATATCAAAGCTTTGATACCGTGCCGCCATGACCGTGATCCCGGAGAGCCATCTCGACCTGCTGACCCGCCCCTTGTACGCGCACCTGGCGACCCTGATGCCCGACGGCACCCCGCAGGTGACGCCGGTGTGGACCGTCTGGGACGGCGAGTTCCTGCGCCTCACCACCACGACGGACCGTCAGAAGGGACGCAACGCGAGCGCCCGCCCCCACGTGGCCGTCTCCGTCAACGACCCGGAGCGGCCGTACCGCTACCTGGAGGTCCGCGGCACCGTCGAGCGGATCGACCCCGATCCCGAGGGCGCCTTCTTCGACGTGCTGGCCAGGCGCTACGGGCTGGAGTACGAACCACCGGTCGGCGACGCCGAGCGCAGGGTGGTCCTCGTCGTGCGCCCCACCCGCTTCACCAGCCAGTGACACGTTCCCGCCGCCGAACGGGCCAGGTCCGAGACCGATGAGATGACCACCACTGAAACGGCCACCACGAAACGGCCGCCGCTGAAACCACCACCGCGCCTCCGGCGACGCCGGAAGCGAGCCGGGCGATCCCTCCGAGCCGGCCGGGTGTCGCCACGGCCTCGGCGGAACCAGGGCGGCACCATGATCGCCTTTCGGAACGGGTCAAGGCCCGGCTGCCGGCGGGCGTGCCGCGCCGTCGGCACTCCGCCCGCGACAACCGGCGGTGTGGTGAACCGGTACGCGGGAGACGTCGAGCGCGGCACGACGAGCGATCACGTGGAACCTTCCGGCGGTTGAGCGTCTTGTGGTGAGAGCTCTTCCACCGGGGCTCCACGGCTGTTCCCGGCCTTCGACGACTTCTCCGGATCCGTTCGGCGACGGCGGCAGGCCGGGCGTTCGATACCGAGAAGACCTACGCCGGCCGGATCGCTTCGTACCTGTCGCAGTGCCTGGGGCACGGCGTGGAGTGGTCGAGCCCGAGTCCGGCGCAGCTGACCGCGATGATGCGGTGGCCTGAGTCGGCGACATACCGCTGTCTCGGCGCAGATGTCGCCTGGTGTATCTCTGACTGACCGACGACCTTCTCGCTACTCCGGCACCCGTCGAGTGGCGGCCGGGGGGTGTTCGGCCGGGGGGTGTTCGGCCGGGGGGTGTTCGGCCGGGGCGGCCGTGAGGTAGCGGGTGAGCATCGCCACCAGTTCGTTCTCGAACCGGGGGATGTCGATGGAGTCGGGCGCGGCGATGAGCCGGTGCACGCCCAGCTCGACGGTGGAGACGACGAGCCGGGCGGCGGTCTCGATGTCGCCGACGCGGACCTCCGGGTGGCGCTCGAACAGCTCTCGCATGTCGGCGACGCGCTCCTGCTCGTACCGGGAGACCTTTTCCAGCAGTGCCTGGGAGCGGGGCGTCTGTTCGATCATGACGCGCAGGAGCTGAGGGTCGTCGAGGTGGTTCTCGATCGCGGTCCGTACGTAGAGGCGGACGATCTCCTCCAGCGAGTCGGGCAGCCCCTTCTCCTCCCGGCGCGCGAGGGCTGCCATGCCGGCGTCGAGGTGCCGGGCCAGCAGCTCGACGAGGATCGCGTCCTTGTTCGGATAGTACTGGTACAGCGAGCCGATCGAGATCCGCGCCCGCTCGGCGATCCGGTTGGTGGTGCCGGCGGCGTAGCCGTGTTCGGCGAAAACGTGAGCAGCGGCCGTGAGGATGCGCTGCCGGGTGAGCTCGGCCCGTACCTGGCGTGGCTGTTTACGTGGTTGGAGCCGGCGCTTGTCCGACGTCATGACACCCCCTGAACGCCGACGCGAAAGCGAGTAGCGCACGAACTGAATAATTGCTCATAATTATGTCATGACCTGCGTCGACGCGGCGAATGTCGACTGCGGGCGCGCTTGATCGCGAACGACGTTCCGCCTTCGCGCCATCCCGGAGGCCACCCTGGAGAAGGAGTCCTTGATGACGCATGCCCTCACGCGGCCCCGGCGGGTGCCGCCGGACGAGGTGCTCGCCCGGCTCGGGGAGCCCGAGCCCATGACCAAGGCCAAGATTTTCGACCGCGTCGACCAGCACTCCCGCCGCTTCATCGCCCACTCCCCCCTCCTGACGATGGCCACGGCGGATGCGGCGGGACGCGCCGGCTGCCCGCCCCGTGGCGACTACCCGGGGTTCGTGAAGGTCCTCGACGACCGCACGCTCGCGATTCCCGACCGGCCCGGCAACAGGCTCGCCGACTCCTTCCGCAACCTCGCGGAGAACGACGGGCAGGGCTGCTGTTCCTCGTCCCCGGAGTGCGCGAGACGCTGCGGGTCGACGGTCGCGCCTATCCCACGGACGAACCCGATGTGCTCGTACGGATGCAGACCGAGGCCAGGCGACCGGCGCTGGCGCTCGTCGTCGAGGTGGCCGAGGTCTATCTGCACTGCGGCCGAGCGCTCATCCGCTCGCGGCTGTGGGATCCCGCGAGCCAGGCCCTCGCCGCGGAGATCCCGTCGGCGGGTGAGATCGCCGTCGGCCGGCTCGGGCTCGACCTCGACCCGGAGCTCATCGACCGCGAGCTCGAAACCGGCTACCGCGAACTGTACTGACCGGTCCCAAGGTGATCTTCCGATGCAACCGACGATCCTCGACCGCGTGGACCGGGTCGCCGACGGCGTCCTCTCCCTCGTCCTGCGGGGCGCCGCCGGCCCGCTGGCGCCATGGGAGCCGGGCGCGCACGTCGATCTGGCGCTGCCGAACCGGCTGACCCGGCAGTACTCACTGTGCGGGGACCCCGCCGACCGGGAGCGTTACCGCATCTCGGTACGCCACGAGCCGCTGAGCCGGGGAGGCTCGGAGTACGTCCACCTGTTCCTGCGCCGGGGCCGGACCCTGGAGGTCTCCTCGCCGCGCAACGACTTCCCGCTGCCGGCCGCGCCGGAGTATCTCTTCCTCGCCGGCGGGATCGGCATCACCCCCATCCTGTCGATGCTGCGGGCCGCCACCCGGTCGGGGGCCACGGCGAGGCTGGTGTACGCCGGGAGGTCGGCCGCGACCATGCCGTTCACCGACGACCTGCGCTCCTCCTACGGCGACCGGGTATCCGTCCTCGCCGAGGACGAACAGGGCATGCCCGACCTCGCGGCTCTGGCGGCCGGGTTGAGCCCCCGCGCGCTGGTGTACTGCTACGGCCCCGCGCCGATGCTCGCCGCGGCCGAGGCCGCCTTCCCCGCCGGACGCCTGCACGTCGAGCGTTTCCGCCCGACGGCCAGGACGTTACCGCCCAGCACCGCCTTCGAGGTGGTGTGCGCCCGGTCGGGCCAGACGGTTCACGTCTCCCCGGAGGAGTCGATGCCGGACGCCCTGACGTACGCCGGGCACCCCGTGCCCTCCGGTTGCCGCGAAGGCATGTGCGGAAGCTGCGAGCTCACCGTCATCGACGGGGAGCCCGAGCACCGCGACGACATCGGCGCCCCGGCGGGCCGCATGTACGCCTGCGTGTCGCGGGCGCGTTCGCCCCGCCTCATCGTGGACCTCTGAGAACGGAAGTGACGACGACATTGCTCCCCAAGGTGCGCACGCCCGAGACACGGAAGATGATCACACTGGAGGTGCTCGCGAACACCAGGCTCTCCCCCGGCTTCGCGACCATCACCCTCGGCGGCCCGGAGCTCGAACATCTGACACCCACGGGCCGCGACCAGACCGTACGCCTGTTCTTCCCCCGCGACGGCCAGGACACGCTGCGCATGCCGAGCTTCTCCAACGAGGCGTGGATGGCGGAGCTGCTCCTGCTGCCGAAGTCGCGCCGCCCCTGGGTGCGCAACTTCACGATCCGGCGCACCCGGCCGGAGCTCGGCGAGGTGGACATCGAGTTCGTGCTGCACGGCGACACCCCGGCCTCCTCCTGGGCCCGGCGTGCCCGGCCCGGCGACCCGGCCGGCATCTTCGACATGGGGCTGACCTACCTGCCGCCCGCCGAGGCGTCCTGGCAGTTGCTGGTGGGCGACGAGAGCGCCGTGCCCGCGATCCTGGCCATCCTGGAGGACGCCCCCGCGTCACTGGCCGGAGAGGTGTTCCTGGAGGTACCGGAGTCGGCGGACATCCGGCCCGCCATCGCCGTCCCCGAAGGGATGCGCGTGCACTGGCTGCCTCGCGACGGCGCGGGCGGCCTGCCCGGAACGCTGGCTCTGGAGACGGTCAGGCGGTCGCCCCTGCGGCCGGGCCGGTTCTACACCTGGGTCGCCGGAGAAACCAGGCTCGCCACCGGCCTGCGCCGCCATTTGGTGAACGACCGCGGCGTGCCGAAATCGGACATCGCGTTCTTCGGGTACTGGCGGCACGGCCGATCGAGCCCCGGCTGATTCGAGGCCGGCCACCGGCCGCTCTCTCATTCGGCGGCCGGCTCGCTGCGGAGGTAAGACTCAGCCTGACATTGAGATCCGTAGGTCTCTGGGCGGGCTCCGAAGGCGTTCGGACGCGTTCACCACGCGGGCCGCGCGTGAGCCTGCCTGAACCGCGCCGGTGTACATCGGTCTCCACAAAACCCGGCGCGGTTCAGGTTGCGGAGAGGACTCGGTGAGGTGAGGGCAGAACCGGAGGGCATTCAGAGGGAACTGGGCGCCATCATCGCTTGCTGAACGATCGCCTGGGGCAGGTCCGCGAAAGCCCGGTGCGACTGGTGGTCATACCCGCTCTCTTCCAGCGGGCTACGGCCGCCACTCCTCGCGATGGTCGGAGTGATTGACACCGACGGCTCAGGCGGGCGTGGCTCAGTCGTCTTCGTCTTCGTCTTCGATCTCGAAGGTGAAGTAGATGGTCAAGGTGATGGGGTTCGGTTCGTCGCTCGCGTAATCCCATGACACGTCCACCAGGAACACGTTCTGGTGGACACTCAACCACTCCTGGGCCAGGCCGAAGGCTTCCGCGTTGGTTCGCGCCGGGAACAGCAATCGGGCGACCGGATGGACTTGGCTGTCGGCATCGGAGTCGTCGAAGTCCGCCGGAACATTCAGGTACAAGTTTGGATTCATTCCATGCACTCTGTCAGATCGACCACCGCTTCACGGGCGGCCATGCGCCCCAGCACCACCCCTGTAGAGGTGCTGACACCTTCTGGCGTACATACGCCCTGAGCTTCCCCCCGGTAGCGCGGACAGCGGCGGTGTGTCATCAGGCTTCAGGGTTTGGCGGTTGGTGAGGCCGCGGCCAAGGGTGACCTGGTAAGTGCCGCTGCCGAGTGGTTCGCCTGCGGAAGCAGTGGGCTCCTGATAGCTGAGGTGTTGCCTGCGCGACTCGGCGACCAGGAGCCCGTGGTTGTCTGCTCGCACGTCGGCGCGCGTGGGCTCCAGTGGTTGTCCCTCGCCGGGGTGCGGGTGCCATGGTCGCAAGCCGTCGGATCCGTCGGATCTGACCGACGCCGAAGGGGCGGTGCCGGAGGGTGGGGCACAGGCGGTGATGGCCGAACCGGTCGCGCCGCCCGCCCTACCGCCTTGCTGGACCTCCGCCCGGCCGACCGCCGCTTCGGTTACCCGCTGGAGACGGTGCCGCCGGCGGCTGGCGCATCGTCGAGACCAAGGTCGACCACCTGCCCAGGAAAGGGCGCTTCAAGGCGACCGGTACCCTGCGCGGAACCATGCGTGCGGTCTCCGAGACGCGCCGGGTCATGGTGTCTGCTCCCCACGGCGAGTCTGCTTCTTCTCGCGGATGACCGCGTGGGCGTCGGCGACGGGGCCGAGGTGCCCGAGCTTGTCGGGATTGACGATCGAGCGGATGGTCTGGATGCGCCCGTCCAGGATGTCGAGCGTCCAGACGTTGAAGATCCGGCCATCGCGGTCGCGGATGATCGCGCCCGGCTCGCCGTTCACCTCGTGCGCCTCCAGCACCGCGCCGATCTGGGCGAACGGTGGGATGGTGACGGACAGCACCCGGGTGACCTTCGCGACGCCGAAGACGGAGAGCGTACTCCCGATCTTGCCGGCGCCGTCGTTGACCAGCTGGACGTCGGCGGCCAGCAGTTCCTGCAGCCCTTCGACGTCCCCCTCCCTGAGCGCGTCGAAGAATCGCCCGGCAAGCTGGTCGCGCGACCGGCGATCCGCCTCGAAGCGGGGTCGGCCCGCGTCCATGTGGCGGCGTGCCTGCACCGCGAGCTGGCGGCAGGCCGCCTCCGACCGCTCCACGGCGGAGGCGATCTCCCGGTAGCTGAAGGCGAACACCTCGCGCAGCACGAAGACCGCACGCTCGAGCGGGCTGAGCCGCTCCAGCAGGATCAGCGCCGCCATCGACACCGAGTCGGCCAGCTCCGCCGACCGCTCCGGGTCCTGGTAGAGGTCAGTCAGCAGCGGTTCGGGGAACCACGGCCCGACGTAGGCCTCGCGCCGGACACGGGCCGAGCGCAGCACGTCGATCGAGATCCGGGTCACCGTGGCCGACAGGAAGGCCTTGGGCGACTCGGGCTGGGTCGCGGAGCCCTCGTAGCGCAGCCAGGCCTCCTGGACGGCGTCCTCGGCCTCGCTAACACTGCCCAGGATTCGGTAGGCGATCGCGAACAGCAGCGGCCGTAGCTCCTGGAACTCCTCGGTGCGGGTCACGCCGACCATTGGTATCACCATGGCCAGACAAAAACGACAAGGTGTCGCAGGTCACACTCGGCCGAGCTCACATCCGTGCCGGGCTGTCTCGTCCAGGGGGGGTAACAGCTGAAACCGGCAACAAGGAGCACACCATGCAGAAGGTCTGGTTCGTCACCGGCTCGTCCCGCGGCCTGGGCCGCAACTTCGTGGAGGCCGCCCTGTCACGCGGTGACAAGGTCGCCGCCACCGCCCGAAGCACCGCAAGCCTGAAGGAACTGGTCGACACCTATGGCGACGCGGTGCTCCTGCTGGAGATGGATGTGACCGACAGGGCCGCCGTCTTCGAGAGCGTGAAGCGCGCCAAGGAGCACTTCGGCCGGCTCGACGTCATCGTGAACAACGCCGGCTACGCCCAGATCGGCGCGGTCGAGGAGCTGACCGAGCAGGAACTGCGCGACCAGCTCGAGACCAACCTGTTCGGCGCGGTGTGGGTGGTCCAGGCCGCGCTGCCGTACCTGCGCGAGCAGCGCTCGGGGCACATCATCCAGCTGTCCTCGGCGGCCGGGGTCATCGCCATGCCGCTCGGCGGCGCCTACCACGCCTCCAAGTGGGCCCTGGAGGGCCTGAACGAGGCGCTCGCCGGCGAGGTCGCCGAGTTCGGCGTCAAGGTGACCATCATCGAGCCCGGCGGCTTCGCCACCCGGGACGGCAACAACCCCGACCCGCTCGCCAACGGCCACATGGCCAAGACCGACCCGGCCTACGACGGTCTCCGCCGGCGCCTCGGCGCGATCGCAGGGAAGATGCCCGCAGGAGACCCGTCCGCCGCAGCGCAGGCACTTCTGAAGCTCGTCGACTCCGCCAACCCGCCGGTGCGGATGCTGTTCGGCAAGGGCTTCTACCCACTGATCCAGCAGGCCTACGCCGACCGGCTCAAGACCTGGGCCGACTGGCAGGACCTCTCGATCGAGGCGCACGGCGAGCTCGAAGCCCGCTGACCCCGGTCAGAGGTCGTGCCACCAGCGGTGAGGCGCACGACGATCGGGGCCTGAAGCACCGGGCCGAGAACGAGGGCCGTCCCGTGCCGATCCCGCCTGAGCTGGTGGCCGTCCTGCGCGGGCACATCGAGGAGTTCGGCGTCCACGAGGACGGCTGGCTGTTCCGTAGCTCTCGCGGTGGCGTGATCTCCATCGGGACCTACTGCGAGGTGTGGAAGGCGGCGCGGGCCTTCGCCCTGGCTCCCGAACAGCAGGTCTCACCCCTGGCTGCCCGGCCGTACGACCTGCGGCACGCGGCGGTGTCCCTGTGGCTCAATGCCGGGGTGGCGGCCCCTGACGTGGCCGAGCGGGCGGGGCACGGGGTAGACGTGCTGCTCAAGGTCTACGCCAAGTGCATCGACGGTGGCGCGGAGATCGCCAACCGGAGGATTGAGGATGCATTGGCGGCGTAGCAGAGACACGAAGGGACCCCAAGCAGTACTGGGGTCCCTTCGTGTCTCTGTTGATGTCGACAGGGCTCAAGCCGCTCGGCGACTCATGACGAGGTCCGCGATGATACGAACTGGCAAGCGCAACGTCTGACCATGCGTCCGAAACAGGGCATCACGGGAGCTGAAATACCCCAGATCGGACAGGACGTGGCCGGATAGATCGCAAGACGAGCAGGTCACACCGTCCCAGTCCACGGCGGTGCGGGCCACCGCGTCGAAGAGCGTCTCACCACCGGCATTGGTGAATCCGCCTCCCTCCTGCAACGTGCTCAGATCACCGTAGAGTTCGGAGACGGTCACCCACTGGTCGTCGAGCAGGAACTCCGGCCAGGCGAGCACTATCTGATGCGGGATCAACGCCTGTAACCGGGGAAATCGCGGATGCCAGAAACGCCCGTCCACCAGCAGTCCTCTCACCCGGCTGGCGATCCCGCCGACCCGCCCCACCGCTTCCAGAATCGCCAGCCGCTGGCTGCATGATCCGCGTTCCAAGAGAAGCGTCCTGGAGACCGGCTGCGTGTCGTTCATGGCGTACACCGGACGCACCCGCGCAGCGATGAGCCGGTGAGCTGTGACCAGGAGGTCCCGGTCCGTCCCGGTGTTCTCACGCCGGGCTTCGCTCGCCAACCTCAATACTCGGGGATGCTCCCAGTTCAGGATGGGCGTCGCTGCCAGCTCGCTCTCACCCGCTCCCTGGTGGACGGCAGCGCGGCGACACTGTAAGGGCGAGCGGACCGGCTTCATTCCATGACCGTATATGTGGCTCACGATGCATCAAGGGGGGCATGCGAAGTGTGCCGACTTCCTCCCGCCGTTCGGCACTTCACCGCTTAGCACAGCCTGCCAGTACAGGCCATGGCAAGGTCGCCAGGGTGTGCCCGATGTGGGCCTGATTCCGGAGTTGGCAGCCTTCGCCGAACCGGGCATCGAGGGCAGCCACCTGGGGAAACGCGACCAACATCATTCCGCGTACATTCCGCGAACACCGACTCAGGGCCGCTCACGGTGGCATACGGCTGCGCCCCCTGGAAACGATCAACGGCGCCCGACCCGAGGGAAGTCCCTGGTCAGACGCCGTTCGCGGTGCTCGGCGGAGAGCGTGGGATTCGAACCCACGAGACCGGTCACCCGGCCTAACGGTTTTCAAGAGGGCTACGTTCCCAGCGTAGACAAGGCCTCTCACCAGGGCGGGAGCGTCTTTCCCCGTCCCGACCACCGAAGATCATCCCGCGCATATCCCGCAACGGCTATTCATCGACCTCGGCGTGCCTGGCACGCTCTCGCAGCCGGCATAGGCGGCGGTCGTACTGACCGGCGTAGGACCTCTCGGCCTTGTCGACCAACCGGTTCTGCGGGTCGGTGGAGCTTTCACACAACTCAGTCTCGAACGGATCGTAGTCGTACTCGATCAGCCGGACCAGCGCCTCGCGGTCCTGCTCAATGGAACTTTGCGCCCGAAGGGGAAGTCTTTCCAATCCTTGTCCGGCTCGCTGTGGTGTGAAGGATTGCGGTTTGGATGGCATTGTGTTTTGCGTGCGCATGCTAAGGCAGGTTTAGGCTATCTATAAGGCCATGAGGGTGTGGCAGCTTATGCGATGGATGACCCCAGCTGTAGTGACGGTCATGGTGGGTGTAGCTATCAACAGAGTCGAAGGGCCGTGGTGGTTACAAGCACTGTGGTTCGGCACAGCCGTGGTCTTGGCAGTGATCGGATTGTGGCTGGCCAGCCGGGAGCAGCGAGCACCACAACGAATTCTGGATCATCGAGGGACGATCCATGTAACTGCACCACAGGCCGCCACGATTGTACTGAAACCTAGCGATTACGACTCACGGGATGCGGGAAGTGGGCGTCCAATGGTGGTGGGAGAGGTACCTGCTCAACCACCAGGATTTCAGCCGCGTGCAGACCTAATGGGTGAGCTGGCGCGAACTGCGAGCTCAGGCCAAGTGGCGGTGGTGTGTGCGCTAACCGGAGCACGGGGAGTAGGTAAGACTCAGCTCGCGGCCGCCTATGCACGAAGTTGCGCTGCACAAGGATGGGCGTTAGTAGCGTGGGTGAACGCCGAAACTGCTGATCAAATGCTAGCAGGATTAGACACGGTAGGGGCAGCGATCGGAGTACAACAGGAGGAGGCGCAACAGACCGCCACACAAGTGCGCCAGTGGCTGCAGGAGCACCCGGAACGGTGCCTAATTGTATTCGACAATCTCATCAATTCCGATTTAGTACGCCCGTGGCTGCCGAGGGTAGGTCGGGCACAGGTGGTGGTCTCTACCACCCGACAGAGCGCCGAAAATCTGGGAGTAGCGGTGCCAGTGGATGTATTTACAGACAGTGAAGCTTTAGCATTTTTGGGCGAACGTACTGGTCGGGATAAAGATGAGGTGGGGGCGCGGCGGCTGGCGGTGGAAGTGGATCGGCTTCCGCTGGCGCTGGCACAGGCCGCATGGATGATCCGTCAGCAGAGATTATCGTATGAAACGTATCTGGAGCGGTTGCGGGACTTCCCAGTAGCGGAGTATCTACAGCCTGTGCCAGGGGAGGAGTATCCATGGGGGGCGGCCGGGGCAGTGGCGTTGTCGCTCCAGCAGTTGGGAAGTCGGAGAAAAACGCGGATAGAGCGGGCAGTGCTTGATCTGTTGGCAGTTTATTCACCGGCCGGCGTGCCGCGTTCATGGCTGCATGTAGCAGGACAATGCAAACTTTTAGGGCGCCAAACGCGAAAGGTAACAATTGCGCAAATGGATGCTGCCCTAGGAGAGCTAGCTGATGCTTCGCTGATCGTGTTGAGCGTGGATGGCCAGACGGTG
Organism: Streptosporangium vulgare; assembly: GCF_042428775.1. NCBI lineage: Bacteria > Bacillati > Actinomycetota > Actinomycetes > Streptosporangiales > Streptosporangiaceae > Streptosporangium > Streptosporangium vulgare. Next base: position 78,045 of record NZ_JBHMBS010000006.1, read on the forward strand.
GGAATGCACCGGTTCATTCAGCGCGTTATCCGAGATGCTGCCCGAAAAGCGGGTAACCTGCCACGGATCGTCGACCAGGCGGCACGACTAGCTTACGAACATTTACCTGCTTTGGAGCGGGTATCGCTGGACGGATCAACCACGGAGACATTTGTCGAGCAGTCTGCCGCATTATGGTCCTGCGCTCAGATAGATTTGCTGGCTAATCGACGAAAACTCGGCGAGGTAATCCTGTCATTACAAGACTGGGCAGGGCGTTGCCTAGGAGAAGCTGGTGATCTCACTAGAGCCATTCCGCTGCTTAAGCAGACTCTCGCCGACAGTATTCGAGTGCTGGGCATAGACGATCCTGCTACGCTGACAATTCGCAATAATCTCGCTTACGCCTATCAGGTAGCGGGGCGGTTGGATGAGGCTATCGAGCTCTATCAGCAAACACTCGATGACAGCATCCGAGTACTGGGTGAACATCACCCCGACACTTGGGCTAGCCGCAATAATCTTGCCTATGCCCACCGATCATCTGGGCGATTACAAACTGCCATCGAGCTCTATCAGCAAACACTCGATGACAGCATCGGAGTGCTAGGTGAACATCATCCCGATACTTGGGTTAGCCGCAATAATCTTGCCTATGCCTACCGATCATCTGGGCGATTGGATGAAGCCATCGAGCTCTATCAGCAGACACTCAAAGACAGCGCCCGAGTACTAGGCGTAGATTATCCGGCCACTCTGACGAGCCGCAATAATCTCGCTTACGCCTATGAGGCAGCTGGGCGCTTGGGCGAAGCTATCGAGCTCTATCAGCAGACACTCGATGACCGCATCCGAGTACTGGGTAAACGTCACCTGGATACCTTGGCAAGCCGTAACAATCTCGCTAACGCTTACCGTTCGGCCGGGCAATTAGAAACCGCCATTGAGCTCTATCAGCAGACACTCGATGACCGTATCCGGGTATTAGGCGAACATCACCCTGACACCTTGACAAGCCGTAACAACCTTGCCAGCTCCTACCAGGTAGTCGGGCGATTCGATAAAGCCATTGAGCTATACCAGCAGACCCTCACTGATTGCATTCGAACGTTAGGTGAAGATCATCCTCTTACGATGGCCGTGCGAGGCAACCTACTTTCCGTACAGGACGTTCAATGAGTCAGACCCGAAGGAACAAAGCATCGAATTATTGATTTATCCGAACTTCATTAAGCAGACGGCTGATGACTTCAAATGGTTTGAAGAACCATCTCAATGCTACTTTTAATCCATATGCGCCGGGGTAAGAGAAATGCGGTAACGGTATAATCTATTCGGGCCTTTCTCCCCGCGTGCACCAAAGAAGAATGTTTCCTCCAACGCTTCCAACGACTACGGTGCCGCCGTCTGAGGCTCGATTTACTTGGCTCGTCATAATGGACTGAACTTCTTCGGCATTCGGGTCTATATCCGCTTCGGCTTGGTGCATCACCTCGATGGCGCGGCGGTCGCCGAGGGCGGCGAGTTCTTCGGCTTCGCGGCTGAGCAGCCAGGCACGGGTGGCGTCGTCTCCCTGAGCGGGGAGGAACTGCTGGGCCTGGCGTACGGCCTCGTAGGCGGCTCGGCCTTCGACGGCGTAGGACTTGTAGGCGTAGGTGCACGCCTGGATGATCTGGTGCCCGCTCTCTTTTGCGGCCAGGGCCGAGACGCGTTCGAACGAGGCGGACTGTCCGGGCTGTTTGAGGTCCCAGGCGATCCAGGAGGCGAGGGTGGCGGCTTCGCCGGCGGTGGCGGCCAGACGTCGGCGGAAGCGGTCGGAGGGGCCGCTTTGGAGCAGGGTGCTGAGTTCGTTGATGTGGGTGGTGAGCCCTTGGTAGATGGCGCGGGCCGGAAGCACGTACTCCAGGCGGTGAAAGCCGATGGTGCGCGCTTCGAGACGCTCGATGGTGTCGTCATCGAGCGCTTGGGGTCCGGTCTGGGCGCGGGAGAGTCGCTCTCAGGGGTCGCTGATGGTGGCCGCGGCTTCGGCGGTCATTCCGGCGGCGAGCAGGAGCATCGTTCGACGGTCCACGTGTGAGTCCAGCCTTCCCACGATCCAGGCCAGCGTTGGAAGGTCGACGTCCCAGGGGTCGTCGAGCCGGCGCGGGCCGGTGGCTACAACGCTTTCCACGCTGGGCAGAGAGCTTGTTGGCCTTCCATCCCGAGACGGGATGACCGCGGCGGGATGAGTGGTGGTGTCGATCACGCGAGATGGCGCGGTGCGGGCTCTCCTTCGTAAATCAACAAACAAAGGATGCAAGCTCAGTACAGATGGACCATGGTTACCGAAGAGACTGCTCGGTGAAGCAGATCGTACATGCGATGCGGTCGAACGCGGTGTCGGTGCTACTTTCCAAATGACCACTACGCACAGGACGGCACCGGGGCTCCCATTACCTCGGCCTTCTCGTCGGTCACATAACCGGTGGGGTGTCGTTTGTGGAGTTCACGAACAGGCCAGCATGCGACGCAGATCCTGAGCCGAATCCGCGAGTGTCGACGTCGTGCTCGTTCCGGCATGCTCTATGCGGTCGGCAACGCGAAGCAGCAGGTTAGCCGTACGCGCGGAGCCGACCTCACCTGCCTGTTCCATCACGTCCACGATGATCGGCTCGGCCTCTCGCCATGCCTGCGCGTGTACGAGGGCATTGAGCAGCTGGGCGGCGTACTGATATCGGGAACGTCCCCGGATGGATCGCCGAACGAAAGCCTCTGCGATCGGAGCGACGGCCTGCCGCCACTCGCCCAGCTCCGCGTGAGCCATGCCCTCATGCCAGGCCAGCTCGGCCTCATCCATCCACCATGTCCAATACGGATCGCGCGTGTTGATGCTCTCGGCTAGTGCGGATCGCGCCCGCCGGAGCGCGTCGAACCCGCGCGGTCTGTCGCCCATGGTGGCGAGCGCACGTCCACGCCGCACATCGAATATCGCCGCCACACGAGGAGGAAGGCCGCCATCGTTGAGCACGTCGTCGGCGATGCGCAACGCCTCGCGCGGGCGATGCCGATACAAGGACAGCATCGACAGGTGGGCCAGCTCGAACAGCTCCATGCCACGATCTCCCGCAAGGCGGGAGAGCATTAGCGCCTCCTGGATGATCTGACGCGACGCATCATGGCGATCGGCGTCGTACGCCATCCAGGCGGCGACCTCTCCGGCCTCTCCGGCGGCGGCTTCCAAATCTCGCTCGATTCCGGCCGTGAAGTTTCCCGCAGCGAGCTTGGCGCTGGCGATTCGGAAGACCCGCAGGGAAAGCGGGAAAACCTCATTTCCACCATGCGCGCCGTCCAGCGCGACGAGCGCCTGGATGGTTTGCCGGAGCATCGTCACGTAATCCGTGTCAGCAGGCCGACCGTTCAAGGCGAACGGGTCATGAACGCTGACGTCAACTGGCACCGGGCTGTCCGGGGTGATGAGGCTTTCGAACAGCTCAGACTCATCAAGGCCGAACACCAGCGCGAGCAGCCGGGGGTAGGGAGGGCGAGGCCGGGCTCGACCCGCCTCCCAGTCGCGAAGCATCCGGGTCAAAGACTCCCGGCTCGGCAAGCTCATACCGGCGTGTTCATAGGCCGCTTCGGTCAGGCGCCGGGCCACGTCTTTTTGTGACCAGCACCGCTCAAGCCGCTCAGTCTTCAGCCGCCTGGCCCAGGTTGGCAGATTCATGATCACCTCACGGACGTGGGGGAATCCGCTTTCATCCTCCATCCTCCTCTACCGGATGGCGACCATGCGGCGTTCTGATGGATCCGCCGTGTCGGTGACATGGCACCCGCAAAAGGCGGGACCCGCAGGCGCGCTCACGCCGAACGGGTCCCTTGATCAGGAAGTGAGTCCTGACCCATGAACAACCCTAGTGCTCCGGTTCTCGAGCGGCCTGCGGCGAGGGGAGGCTTCGACGAGTGCGACTGTTTCGCTGACGCTCCGCCCCTGCCGATGGGCTGCGCTGTCTGCGGGCACGCACCTTATGCGCACGGCTGTCCCAGCCAGACCACCGATCACGAGTACGCGCAACCGTCCGGCAAGCTGATGGCCGAGCGCTTGGACGTGCGCCGCCGGCTCGGTATGGGCCGGACCCCGCCGCCTTTCGAGCACACCTTGGAAGGCCCGACGCAGCCGACTCCGCTCGTGCCCACGCCCTGCCAGGCCGAACCCGATTCGTCGTCACCGCGCGTACAGCGCCTGGCGGCGCCCAACAAAGGCTCACACCGGCCTGTCGAGACGCAGGAGAACCGCACGATCCGCCTGGCACTCACCCATGACCCTCTCGCCCGGCGACGGACCCGCACCAAAGCCCGCACGCAAGAGCGCGTCCCCTACCAGGTCCGCACCGACACCCGCCCTCATCGCGGCATCGTGGGTTACGAGACAACGCACCCCCGGCTTGGGGATCCTGCCTCTCGTTGGACGCTCCCCCTGCTGCCGGACATCCTTAACGCAGGTGACCGGCGTCAGCTGTACCAGCCCCTCTCACGGGGACCGGCCGTTACCTTCGATTGGAGACACTCGCCGGACACCTTCCCGCCGCGCCGACGCGAGGCCGCGGCATGAGCGCGACCCCGCAGGGCAACGCCCCCACCGGCAGGCGCGACGGCAGTCCCACTTCCCAAACGCGCGCCACCACGTCGTCGACCACCATCGACCACTCGTCTTTCCTGCCTGCCGAAGGCCAGATCGACACTCGGCGCCGTGAGCACTCACCCACCACACGGGCCGAGGAACTGGCCGCGGTGCTGACCGAGGTGCATGGCATCACGGCAGATGTTCACGAGCTTCGCTCCGGCAACGCCATACTGTCCGTCCATTACGGGCTGCTGGCCTACACCGACGGCGAGAGGTTCTGGTGGACCAGTCCTGAGCTCAGTGACTCCGGTAGCCCTCTGCTCAGCTCCGTGCTGACTCTTCCTGTGGCGGCTGAGCAACTCGCCAAGCACTACGCGATCCTGCGCCGCAGGGATGCCGCCGACGTACTGCGTAGCGAACTGCCACTGCTGGCCGACGTGATCGTGGCTGATCATGTTTCCCCGATCTGACTCCGAAGCGGCTTGGGTCGCCGAGCAACGGAAGGAGGCAGCCGTGATTCCGCCCTACGGCACACCAGCAGGCGACCGGTTGAACGCGGCCACCTGGCGGCCCGGTGCCATCGCCGCACTTCAGCATCTGCGGACCGAGCTGCACACCCACCGGATCTATCCCGCCATCGCCTACGACGAAGGCATGCCCCGCCTCGTGATCGGCGCCGACACGCTGACCGTCTGGGCAGACCGCGAAGGCATGTTCTTCTGCTGGGGCACCATCCACTTGGAGGAGCCCGCCGACCACACCCCGGCCGACGACCTGCCAAAGGTCGCACGCCGCATCGCCGAACAGCTCGGAGAGCACTACACCGAGCCACACAACCGGCCATGAGCAGTGCGGCGGCATGGAGAGTACGGTCTTCCGAGCCGCTGTACCCAGTTCCCGCGAGTGGCGCCACCTCAGCAGCACTCGCGGAGCCAGGAGCGACCGGACGACGTCCTGGGCAAGGCGTCGCCGAACGCCGGTCGCGGCGGTTGCCCCCGTCTGGAGGGACGGGGGCACCGCCAAGCACCTCCACCTTCCACAAGCTCGCGAATCTGGGTGAAGCGTCGGAAAGATGATCACGAAAAGCTGGGCATATCGTGGGCATCAAGAGTGGGCATTTCCTGGGCATGCCCACTGGGGAAAGTTAGGAGGCGCGTATGCCTGCATCTGTTCCGTCGCCGCCCATATTGGGCGACGAGCTTCGGCTTCTCCTTCACACCGGCCTACCGGTGCCCTCGGACATCGTCGCCCCGACACTCCTGGCCCTACCGGGGGTCTCCGTCCGGGCCGCCAATTCACACAACGCCACCAGCCGAGCCCGTGCCCTGGACGGCCTGCTTCGCTGGCAACTCGCCCAGCTGGAACACGAGCTGGCCGACGCGGCCCGGATTCTGTTCGGTGCCGCGCCTGGAACAGCGGGAACCACGCTGACCGAACGTCGCGCCAGAGCCGCACGAGCCGCCGGCTACGAGGTCCATCACTTCCGCAAACGAATCGAACCTCGGTTGTGTCTGCTCCTCGCCGACATGCTCGCCGCCGACTCCGAGGAGGTCGCCGCAGTGCATGCCGTACCTCCCGTACTGACCGCGACCAGTCAGGGCCCCCTGCGACTGCCCGCGGACGTCTTCGCCTGGGAAGTCGTCGAACACGAGCGGATGCTGTCCAAGCTCTGGGCGGCGGTCTACGCGCTGCGTGCGGACCTGCTTGACCTCGCTCGACTGGTCAGCATGGATGCTCCCGACCACGACCGGTACCAGGCGGTCGACACAGCACTGTGGCGCTACGGCCAGGTACTCGCCGAAGCCGACGAGTATCGAGGCGCCTACGGAGACGCGCTCCTGCACACCGGAACCCGGCTGCCTCCGCGTGGCCTGGCCCAGCTCGCCGGTTGGATCCCTCCGATTCCGGAGGCCGCCACCGACCAACTCTCCGTGGTCGCCCGTATCGCGACCACCCAACAGGACTTCCTGGCACAGGTGGACGATACGGATCGCGACACCTGGCATACGGCGTTCACCACGATCGAAAGGACGGCATCGTGACCACCCCTCCCACGACGTCACCTCCCCAGCGTTACGTGATTACCGGCGGCCCGTCCGCTGGAAAGGAAACCGTGTTCACCACCCTGCGCGAGCGCGGCATCCCATGTTCCGAGCGGGAGGCCGCCCGGGAGATCTACCGCGAGCACCGTGAGCGCCTAGGGCGCCATCTGCAAGTCGGGGATCGCAGGGACTACTCCCGTGAAGTCTTGGCCGCCTTCGTCGCCGAGTACAGCGGCCACAAGCACGGCCCCCGCTTCTACAACCGTGGCATCCCCGACGGCTACGGCTGGGATCGTTTCTTCGGTCTCAGCCCGTATGTGGAGCTGGAGGAAGCCAGCCGCACCTACCGCTACGACCAGGTGTTCGTCCTGGACTCGCTGGACAACTTCACCAGTGCCGACGACCTGGTGTGGGCCAAGGAACGTGAGATCGCCCGCGTCCACCAACTCATCATCCAGGGCTATTACGACGCCGGATACCGCCCCATCTTCGTGCCCGCCGACGATGCCGCGGCGCGCGTCGACTTCATTCTCGCCAACCTGGCCGCCCCTATCGAGTGATCCCCATCCCCGAGGAGAGCCATGAACTCCGTCGAGCTCATCTCACCGAACAACGTCACAGCCAACGCCATGATCCGGGCAATCGACATGATCCGCCCGCAGATCCAGGCTCAGCGCCCCGCGCTGGTCGCGTTCTGTGTCGGCACGCAGATCAACGGCACCCCACATCTGGGGACGTCCCTGGTGCAGGCGGCTTTCCTCCTCGCCGCAGCCGCCCGTCGAGCGTTCTCCGTCGAGGCCGTGGTCCGCTTCGGCGCGCTGGACAACGCGCCCTACGACATCCAGCTTGACCCCGAGACCCATCACGCCTACCAGATCACCTACCACCACGCTCTCGGCACCGACGGCGTCACCGAGTTGATCGACAAGAACTACCGCGCCTTCTTCGACTCTCTGGCCGATGCCACCGGCATCGACTACGAGATCGAGACCTACACCGAACAGCAGTCCATCCCGGCCTTCCGTGCCGAATTCCTGCGCACACAGCGCCAGTTGGACACCATCCGCTGGCCGCTGTCGCCCTCTCACGGCATCGTCCATCTGCGGCTGCCCTGCCCCGCCTGCGGGTGGGCGGAGAAGCGGGCCGAGCGCACCAAGCTGACCCGCCTGGCCGACGCCTCGGGAGCCTTCACCGCGGTGTGCACCACCTGCGGCCCGTACGAGATCACCGTCACACCCGAGGCCGGCCCCTACATCGACCTGGCCACCCTGTATCGCAACCTGGTCAAGGAAAGGGTCCTGGCGGCCGAGCCGGCGACCCTGAACGTCATGGTCAAGGGCGGAGACTGGGCACCCGGGTGCCAGCTCGTCGATGCGGCCTTCGCCGCCCTGCACGGCATCCACTCGCCACCCAGGATTTTCACGCCGATGGCGCTGACCGACACCGGGGCCAAATTGTCGAAGTCCCTGATCCGGGACAACAAGCTCCCGCCGCCGCCTGGCGCTCAACCCTGGATGCTGAACGCGACCGAGTGGAACGGTGGCATCGATGACTACGTGGACGCGATGGTCTGGCTGGTCCGGCTCATGCTGTCCAACCCGAAGCACTTCTACCGCTCCTACACGACCCTGGAAGTGAACCGCCTGATGAGCACTCGCAGCGTCACCCCGACGAGCCCGCCCCGCGCCCGGCACATGAACCTGTACCGGCGTTACTTCGACCTGGTCGCCTCCGGCCGCAAGACGATCGAGGTCCGCGTCCAGTACGCCAACCTGCGCAACCTCGCCGCGGGTCAATACATCCGCTTCGCCTGCGGCACCGATGAATGCCTCACCCGCGTCGTCCGGGTAGCCCGCTACACCAGCTTCGACGAGATGCTCGACATCGAGGGCCCGGCCAACGTCAACCCCGATTCCCCCCGCGAGGAGCAGCTCGCCAACATCCGCCGCATCTACAACCCGGAAAAGGAGGCCCTGGGCGTCCTGGCCATCCAGATCGAGCGAGTCTGAAAGCCGCTCTTCCCGTCATGCGAACGGTGACTCCGTCAGGCCGTCCTCGACGCGGCGGAAAAAGTGATCACACTCGTCCTGGAGCGGAGAAGATCCCGGGAGGCGAGATCATGGCGCCGTGTTCCCATCCGACCCGCTTCGATGATCAGCATCGAGGCGGGAGCCGGAGGTTTCCACAGGTGGCGGAGAGCGTGGGATTCGAACCCACGAGACCGGTCACCCGGCCTAGCGGTTTTCAAGACCGCCGCCATCGTCCACTAGGCGAGCTCTCCTGGTGACACGTCCGAAGAACGTGTCAGATTGCACCCTAGTCTCTCATTGACCCGGGCGTGCCCGGACCCGGCGGGCGCCTCGTCCCCGATTCGGGGACGAGGCGCCCGCCCGGTGTGGGTCAGGGCTGGGGGCCCGCGAAACCGTCGCCGACCGAGGCGGCCAGGCGGAGGTAGGACTCGCGGGTGGCGGGCTGCAGCCTTTCCAGGTCGATCTCCGCGCCCTCCTCGAGGTGCGGGTCGTAGGGGACGCGGATGACGGCGCGGCAGCGGGCCGCGAAGTGGGCCTCCAGGCGGTCGAGGTCGACGGTCGACTTCGAACGCGGGCGGACGCTGCACAGCACCACGGTCGCGGAGCGGACGAGCTCCTCGTAGTGATGGGCCTCCAGCCAGTCAAGGGTCGCCGAGGCGGCGCGGGCGCCGTCCACGGAGGGGGAGCTGACCAGGACGAGCTGGTCGGCCAGGCCGAGCACGCCGGACATGGCCGAGTGGAGCAGGCCGGTGCCGCAGTCGGTGATGCAGATCGAGTAGAAGTTCTCCAGCACCTGGGAGACCGACTGGTAGTCGGCCGCGCTGAAGGCCTCGGACACCGACGGGTCACGGTCGGAGGCGAGGATCTCCAAGCGTGACGGGGCCTGGGAGGTGAAGGCCCGGATGTCGACGTACCTCTTGATCTGCTGCCGCTCGTTGAGCAGGTCACGGACGGTCGCGGAGGTTTCGAGCTCGACCTTGTCCGACAGGGTGCCCCGGTCGGGGTTCGCGTCGACCGCGATGACCCGGTCGCCACGCACCTGGGCCAAGGTGGCGCCGAGGCCGACCGTGGTCGTGGTCTTGCCGACACCGCCCTTGAGGCTGAGCACGGCGACGCGGTGGTGGCCGGTGGCCACCGGGGTGCGTGCGCGGCCGACCAGCTCCCTGCGGCGGCGGACCTCCGGGGACTCGCCGGGCTTGATCAGCCCGGCCGACGCCTTGTAGACCAGCTTGCGCCAGCCCCCGGCGGGCGCGTTGCGACGCCCCCTCAGCAGCGACTCCGGGTCCAGGCTGTCGGCGGACTGCCGGGGAGCCGTGCCCGGAGGCTGCTGCCTGGCCGGTGCGCCGAAGGCGGGCGCCGGAGCCGTCTGGCGGCGGCGTGCCTGGTACGGCTCCCGCACCGGTTCGGTCGTGTCCCGTCCCGGCGCGAAGGGGCTCTCCCGTTCCGCGCGCTCCTGGGACGGCTCCCGCTCGGGGGCGGAGGGCGCGTCCCGAGCGGGCGCGAAGGCCGTGGGACCGGAGAAGGCGGCGAAGCCGGAAGAACCGGAAGGACTGGAAGAACCGGAAGAAGGAGGCGGAGCCGAGCTGGAACGCTCCGGGCCGAAGGCGCCACGGGAACCGGGGGCGGTCTCCGTACCGAAGGGGCCCGAAGAGGACTCGGAACCGAACGCACCCGAGGTGGCGGGACGCTCCGGCGACGCGGCCGCTTCCGGCCTGTCGGTGCCGAAGGACCCGGGGGCCCGGAACGAGTCGGCGGGCTCGGACTTGGGCTCGGAACCGGACGCGGGGACGGGCGCCGGAACGGGTTCGAAGCGGTCCGAGGCGGGCTCGAAGCGCTCGGGGGCGGGCTCGAAGCGCTCGGGGGCCTGCCTGGGCGACTCCTTCGCCACCGACGTCACCGTGGACTCGAAGGACTCGAAGGACTCGAAGGGTTCGAAGATCGTACGGTCGCGGTCACGGTCGTGCTCGGCACCGGCGGCGGGGAAGCGGTCGCCACGGTCGGACGCACTGGACGCCCCGGACGCACCGGACGCACCGGACTCGGACGTGCCGGACGGGGACCGGTCGGCCTCCGCGGTTCCGGAGGCTCCGGAGGTTGTTCCGGAGGTTCCGGAGGAGAAGTCTCCGCTGGTCGAGGAGAAGTCCGTGCCCCCCGAGGTGGACCGCGTGCCACCGCTCCCGAAGGAGAAGCGGTCGGAGTCGGTGCCGCCGAAGTCCGTACTGCCGAAGGTGAACCGCTCGGTGTCCGAGGACGACGGCTTGTGCGGCTCCAGGTCAGGAGCCTCGGCCGAGGCGGGAGCGGCCGGCTCCGCCGGACGCTGGGGTTGCTCGAACAGCCCGCGGGACGGCTCCTGGGCGGGCGCCGCGAACGGGGTGCGGAGGTGCGGCTCGGTGAAGTCGGCGTGACCGTGGTCACCGGTGTCGGCCTGCTCCTGGCGCGGCAGGGGCTTGAGCGGCGCGAGGAAGCCGTCGTTGTCCTGCTTGCCGGATGCCGGAGCGGGCACGGTGAAGGAGCTCACCGTGTCGGAGGCCTCCATCCAGTCGGCCGCGTCGGCGTCCTCCACCGGCGTGTCGGTGGCCGGGTGGGCCGAGTCGACGGCCGCGCGGAACAGCGGCGACGACGTCGCGTCGGGCTCGGTCGGGACCAGACTCCAGGGGTCCTTCGGGTACGGCGAGACGACGGCGTCGTCCACCGCGGTGCCCTTCGCCGCCAGGGCGGGCGCCTCCTCCTCCTGCTCCTTGATGGCGTCGAGCCACGCGAGCTGTTCCTCGAGAGATTCCTCACGATCGTGTCTTGCCACCGTGTTCCCCCTCGGGATGGGCATAAAAGGGCAGCAAACACATAGCAGGTTAACGCCCTGTGTTCCTGTCAAGGTGAGCAACCACCAAGTTGGGGCTCAGCGGATACCTTTGCTCACATGCGCGCCATCGTGATCGATAAACCAGGTGGACCGGAAGTGCTGACGTGGCGGGAGGTCCCAGACCCGCTGCCCGAACGCGGCGAAGTCATCATCGACGTGGCCGCCTCCGCGGTCAACAGGGCCGACGCGCTGCAGCGTCAGGGCTTCTACGACCCGCCCCCCGGCGCCTCCCCGTACCCGGGCATGGAGTGCTCCGGCGTGGTCGAGGCGGTGGGATCGGACGTCGAGGGGTTCGCGCCGGGTGACCGGGTGTGCGCGCTGCTCAGCGGCGGCGGGTACGCCGAGAAGGTCGCCGTTCCCTGGCAGCAGGTCATGCGGGTGCCGAAGGGCGTCGACCTGGTCGAGGCCGCCGGGCTGCCCGAGGTGGCCTGCACGGTCTGGTCCAACGTCTTCATGACCGCGCGCCTGCGGAAGGGCGAGACCCTCCTCGTGCACGGCGGTGCCAGCGGGATCGGCACGATGGCCGTACAGCTGGCGAAGGCGTTCGGTTCGCGCGTGGTCGTCACCGCCGGGTCGCCGGAGAAGATCGGCCGCTGCCTGGAGCTGGGTGCCGACGAGGGGATCGACTACCGGCGGGAGGACTTCTCGGAGAAGGTCAAGGCCGACGTGGTCCTCGACATCATGGGCGGCAAGTACCTCGCGGGGAACATCAAGGTTCTCAAGACGGGCGGACGGCTGGTCGTGATCGGACTGCAGGGCGGCACGAAGGGCGAGCTGGACCTGGGAGCCCTGCTCGCGAAGCGGGCCTCGGTGTACGGCACCACGCTGCGTTCCCGGCCCGTCGACGAGAAGGGGGCCATCGTGCGCGGGGTCGTGGACAACGTCTGGCCCCTGCTCGACGCCGGGGCGATCCGGCCCGTGGTGCACGCCCGGGTGCCGATGAGCGACGCGGCCGAGGCCCACCGCATCCTGGAGTCCGGAGAACACATCGGGAAAATCCTGCTAGTAAGTTGAGGCTATGAACGCTGAGGAGAGCACTCCGCACATCGTGGTCGTGGGTCCCCAGGGCTCCCAAGGCGAGGAGGAGGGCGAGAGCCGATCGATCGCCGACCTCGTCGAGCAGCCCGCCAAGGTGATGCGCATCGGCAGCATGATCCGCCAGCTCCTCGAGGAGGTCCGGGCGGCACCGCTGGACGAGGCCAGCCGCAAGCGGCTCAAGGAGATCCACCAGAGTTCCATCAAGGAGCTCGAGGACGGTCTGGCACCTGAGCTGGTCGAGGAGCTGGAACGGCTCTCGCTGCCGTTCACCGAGGACGTCAACGGCACCCCGCCGAGCGAGGCGGAGCTCCGGGTCGCCCACGCCCAGCTGGTCGGCTGGCTCGAAGGGTTGTTCCACGGCATACAGACCACGTTGTTCGCCCAGCAGATGGCGGCTCGCGCCCAGCTGGAGAACATGCGCAGGGCGCTGCCCGGCGGCATGTCCCTCCAGCAGCAGGATGGCCCCCCTGGCGGCAACGCGGGCCCCTACCTCTAAAGCCCGTGGAAGCCCGCACAAGCCCGTAGAGGCCTCCGCCCGGCACCCACCGGTCTGCCGGGGCTCCGCGATCGGGTGCCGGTGGCTTCCGATCGCGGAGCCCGCGCCGAGCTTTCGCTCACCTCGGGCCTTCGCTCACACCAAGCCTCCGCTCGTACCGGACCATCGCTCACACCGGGCCTTCGCTCGCACGGACCATCGGAGGGCTCGCGGAGCCCGTCACGGTCCGTAGAGCTTCTCAAGGATCCCGGCGACCCCGTCGTCGTTGTTGGCCGCGGTCACGTGATCGACCGCGGCCAGCACCTCCGGGTGGGCGTTGGCGACGGCGTACGAGACACCGGCCCACCGCAGCATCGGAAGATCGTTGGGCATGTCGCCGAACGCGATCACCTCCTCGGCCGCGACGCCGAGCGTCGTGGCCAGGTGGGACAGTGCCGTGGCCTTCGTCACGCCGTGCGCGCTCATCTCGATCAATGCCCGGCCGCTGGAGTGGGTGGGGGTGACCAGGTCGCCGACCAGCCCGCAGACCGCCGCATGGAGGATGTCGGGGTCCATTCTGGGATGCAGTGCCAGAAGTTTGGCGCAGGGCCGCGAGGTGAGTGTGTCCGTTCCGACACGGAGTCCGGCGACTGCCTTACTGTCCCATCCTCCGAGACGGAAGTCCGATTCGTGGGCGAATCCGCCCTCGTATTCCACAGAGAACGCGAGGTCCGGAACCTTTTCGCGAAGACGCCTCACCACCTCTTCAAGCACGTCCGGGTGGATGAGGTGGGATTTGACGATCTGCTCGCTGTGCAGGTCGTAGACGAGGGCTCCGTTGGCGCATATGGCCAGCCCCCGATGGCGCACGGCTCCCGCGACCATGTGCATCCAGCGAGGTGGCCTGCCGGTCACGAAGACCAGCGCGGCCCCGGCGTTCTCCACAAGCGCAAAAGCGGCGGCCGTACGGGGGGAGACGGTGCCGTCCGAGCGCAGAGCGGTGCCGTCGAGGTCGGTGGCGACCAGCCTGGGGCTTTGCATAACACGTCCCAGTCTGCACTGTGATGGTCGGCGTGTCGGCCCCAGGGATCCGGTCCGAGGAATCTTCCTCATGGCGGGAACACGCCTGCGCCGGATAGTGTTAGATGTGATGGCGTTGTATTAGCTGAATCCCGTTGTGAAAACCAGTTTGACTGAGCCACCCCGGGGCCCGCTGTACGACACATGGGGTTCATGAGGTGTGAATCCCAAAGTTTCAAATCCTGAGGGAGAGCTTTAATGGCTCAGGGAACCGTCAAGTGGTTCAACGCTGAAAAGGGCTTCGGCTTCATCGCACCGGACGGCGGTGCACCGGACGTGTTCGTGCACTTCTCCGAGATCCAGGGCAACGGCTACCGTAGCCTCGAAGACGGCCAGCGGGTCGAGTTCGAGATCACCCAGGGCCAGAAGGGCCCGCAGGCCTCGCAGGTCCGCGCCGTCTGACGCATAGACCTCTTGGTTGAACGGGAAGGCGGGGTTCGCTTCTGGCGAACCCCGCCTTTCCGTTTCCGGAGCACCCGAGCACCTCAGGCATCCGAGCACCCTCTGTAACGTAACCGGGACGCACGCAGCCCCGCGAGACTCCCCGGGGATCGCGGCGTAGCGGTCCAGCCCCTCCCCGTCGCTGAGAGCGATCCTGAGGGCTTCGGCCGGGACGGTGACGGGTTTTGACGCCGACGGCCACTTCCCGCCTTACCGTGCGGCTGTGGGCGTGCCGGGCGCCGTCAACGAGCATGATCTACCTGATGCCGGGGCGTACGCGGCCCTCGGGTTCCAGGACGCACCCCGGTCACGAATGCCGCCGCCCCCGAACCGGGCCCCGTCGCGGCGGATCTACCGGTCGTGGAACGTTCGCGAGAGCCCCTCCTCGCCTGGTTCGGGCATCCGGCGACCTGGGCCTGCCTGCCCAGCGAGCCCGCGCATTGCCGTCGCCTGCTGCACGCCGTTCGGGATGTGGATGCTCTTCAGCGGTTGGGAGTCGGGCGTCATCGACGACTATCCGACGGCCGGGCTGCTCGCCTGGCTCGTCGGCGCGATCGGAGTCGGCGGGTCCGTTCTGGTCGGCTGGGCGGGCGCGGCCCAAGCGGAGGAAGCGCGAGAAGCAAGGGAAACGCGGGAAGCACGGGAACGTCCGGCGTGAACGCGGTGAAGGCCCCGCCGCGCGGCGGGGCCTTCACCCGTGAGCCTTGCTTGCCGGGGTGCGCGTCCTACTTGACGGGTTCGAGCACGTCGAGGCCGACATACGGGCGCAGGGCCTTGGGGAGCACGACGGAGCCGTCGGCCTGCTGGTGGTTCTCCAGGATGGCGACGATCCAGCGGGTGGTGGCCAGCGTGCCGTTCAGGGTGGCCACGTGCTGGGGCTTGCCGCCGGAGTCGCGGAAGCGGACGCCGAGGCGGCGGGCCTGGAAGTCGGTGCAGTTGGAGGTCGAGGTGAGCTCGCGGTAGCGGCCCTGGCTGGGCACCCACGCCTCGCAGTCGAACTTCCGCGCGGCCGAGGACCCCAGGTCTCCGGCCGCGGTGTCGATCACTCGGTAGGGCAGCTCGACCTTGGCCAGCATCTCCTTCTCCCAGTCGAGCAGGCGCAGGTGCTCGGCGTGCGCCTCCTCGGGGCGCACGTAGGAGAACATCTCCACCTTGTCGAACTGGTGGACCCGGATGATGCCCCGCGTGTCCTTGCCATACGAGCCCGCCTCGCGGCGGAAGCACGAGGACCATCCGGCGTAGCGGTGCGGGAGCGCGGAGCCGTCCAGGATCTCGTCACCGTGGTAGGCCGCCATCGGCACCTCGCTCGTGCCGACCAGGAACAGGTCGTCGTCGGGCAGGTGGTACACCTCGCTGGCGTGGGCGCCGAGGAAACCGGTGCCCTTCATCGACTCCGGCTTGACCAGCACAGGCGTGATCATCGGGACGAAGCCCGCCTCGATCGCCTGCTGCATGGCCATGTTGAGGAGCCCGAGCTGCAGCCGCGCGCCGACACCCCTCAGGAAGAAGAAGCGCGAGCCCGACACCTTCGCGCCGCGCTCCATGTCGATCGCGCCGAGCAGCTCGCCCAGCGCCAGGTGGTCCTTGGGCTCGAAGCCGAAGGACGGCTTCTCGCCGATCTCCTCCAGCACGACGTAGTCGTCCTCGCCACCGGCGGGAGCCCCCTCCTCCACGAGGTTGGGCACCGTGTAGAGCAGCTCGTCGAGCTCGGCGCCGAGCGCCTCCGCCTCGGCCTCGGCGGACTTGACCTGCGAGGAGAGGTCTTTCGCCCGCTCCAGCAGGGTGGCCTTCTCCTCCCCTGAGGCACGGGAGACCGACTTGCCGACGGTTTTCTGCTCGGCGCGGAGCGTCTCGAAGCGGCTCAGCGCGCCGCGCCGCCGCTCGTCGAGGTCGAGCAGCGTGTCGACGACAGAGTCGTCCTCACCGCGGGCACGCTGCGACGCCCGTAGCCGGTCGGGATCCTCACGAAGGGTACGCAGGTCAATCACAGCCACAAGGCTACCGATGTACGGCGAGCGTCCGCGCCCGGATTAACCGGCCCGCCCCCGTGCCATCCGTTTCCCGCCCGGTCCCGGCCGATCCTGGCCTTCGTCGCCCGTCCCCGTCCGCCGGGACGCCTTCGGCGGGCGTGCGCGCCGGCACCGTACGAGGATCGGGCACCGGCTCGCGGACCGGGCGACGATCAGACCTGACCGGTGCGGACCCTGCTGAGCCAGTCGGCGGCCTCGGCGAAGTCATCGTCGTTCGTGCCGCGCTTGATCTGGGGGGAGAGGCCGTCGGCGCGTGGGTAGCTGCCCAGGAAGCGCACCCTGGCGGAGATGCGGTGCAGACCCGAGATCGCCTCTCCGACGCGTGCGTCGGCGGCGTGGCCCTCGAACTCGAAGTGGAAGAAGTAGCGGCCGATGCCGTCGCCGGTGGGCCGCGACTCGATGCGGGAGAGGTTGACGCCGCGGACGGAGAACTCGGTCAGCATCTCCTGCAGCGCGCCCGGGTGGTCGTCGGCGAGGAAGACGACCAGTGAGGTGCGGTCGGCCCCCGTCGGCTCGGGCAGCGGGCCGGGACGCGACACCTGGACGAACCGGGTGACGGTGTCGGTGCGGTCGCCGATCCTGGCCGCGAGCTCGACCAGGCCGTAGTGCTCACCGGCGATGCGCGCGGCGATGGCCGCGTCGTACGGCGAGCCGGGAAGCGCGACCTCCTGCGCCGCGGCGGCGGTCGACGGGGCGGCGACCACCACGGCGTCGGGCAGCTCACGGGCGATGAAGTTGCGGCACTGGGTGATGGCCGCCGGGTGGGAGAAGACCCTCTTGATGTGGCCGATCTCGGTGCCGGGACGCGCCAGGAGCGAGAACTCGACGGGGAGCAGCAGCTCGGCGGTGATGAGCAGCGACTCACCCCGGGCGAGCTCGTCAAGGGTCGTGGTGATGGCGCCTTCGAGCGAGTTCTCCATCGGGACGACGGCTCCGTCGGCCTCGCCGAGCCGGACGGCCTCCAGGGCCGCGGTGACGTTGGGGCTCGGCAGGCGCTCGGCCTCGGGCGCCAGGATGCGCAGGGCTTCCTCGGTGAAGGTCCCCTCCGGTCCCAGGTAAGCGAGTTTCGACATGACCCCAGGTTATCCGGCGACTGTCAGAAAATGTGCGGAGGATTACATACAGACGCGACTGATCTCGACCTGGCCACCTGGAGTCGTACCACGTCAGAGGCCGTTTTCTTTCGATCACCCCTCGATCGTCCCCTTGATCGCCCCTCGCCGGGCACGTCAGGCCCGGGGTCGCCGCCCTTCCCGGCCGCTTCGCGTCGAGGCCGTATCCCGCCGGGGAAGTGACCGGAACCGTCGGGAGGACGCCGGGGAATCGTCAGGGGAGCGAGCAGGAGGACGACCCGGAGCCGTCAGGGGAGCGCCCGGAACGTCTCTCTCCTGTTGGGCAGCCAGACCCCCAGCAACCAGACCAGAACCAGCGCGCCCAGGCCGAACCCGTTCTGCACGATCTTGCCCAGTACGGGACTGAGCACCGGGATCTCCGCGGCCTTGATCGTCACTCCCCACCAGGGGATCGGCAGCACGTAGTAGAGCCAGACCCCGGCGGCCACCCGGAGCCTGACCGGGTCGCGGCCGTCACCGGCCAGTGCGCCGAGCACCACGACCACCCAGGCCAGATGGTGGATCCAGGCGACCGGCGACAGCAGTACGGCCATCAGCCCGACCAGGGCGACCCCCGCCACGAGGTGCCCGTCGAGCAGGGCCCTGCGGGCGTGACGGAAGCCGTACCAGGCGACCACGGCGACCAGCGCCAACCAGAGCAGGATCGTCAGCGCGTCGGGCAGGTAGAGCCGGATGAGCATGCCGCGCATCGACTGGTTGGTGGTCGCGGCGTTGGCACCGAGCCGCTCGGGGTCGAGCAGCGCGCGGAACCAGAAGTCGGCGGAGTCCCCCGGGATCACCAGGAACGGCAGCAGGGTCAGCAGCGCCGCGGTGAGCGCGGCCACGAAAAAGGTCTCGCGATGCTCCCGCCTCGCGCCGGGCCCGAAACCGGCGATGAGAAGGTAGATCAGGAAGACGCCCGGGGTGAGCTTGACCGCGGTGGCCAGGCCGATCAGCATGCCGCGCGGCCACACCGGGCGCCTGGCCACGCAGTCGGCCAGGCAGAGCGCGACGAGCAGGATGTCCACCTGGCCGAAGCGGACCTGATCCCTGATCGGCATCAGGTAGGTGCACGCGATCATCAGGGCGGCGAACAGCAGGGGCGTCCACAGGCGGCCCACCCCACCCGCCCCACCCGTCCCATCCGCCTCGCTCACCTCGCCGAACCTGACCAGCCCGCCCAGCCTGGCGCGTACGCCCCCGGACGGCCCCGTCGTCCGCGCCGCGCCTCCGGCCGGCGTACCGGGAACGGCATCCGCCTCTCCGGTGGGCGTATCGGGAACGGCGTGCGGCGAGACCGGACCCCCGTCCGGTACGCCCGGTACGGTGCCCGCCCCGCCGAGCACGGCGCGGAAGGAGAGCCGGACGGTGATCGCCAGCGTCAGGAAGATCAACGCGGTCCACGTCCACTGCGCCGCCGTCCAGGACATCGCCGCCAGCGGTGTGGCGAGCAGCGCCGCCACCGGCGGGTAGGTGAAGGGCAGCAGCTGCGGCGCGGGCGTGACGAACCCGTAGACGGACCGGCCCTCCAGGACCGCCGCCCCGCCGGTACGGTAAACGTCCAGGTCGACCAGGCGCTGGTCGTCCACGTTGCCCAGCCAGTGGAGCACCAGCGGGGCCACCGCGGCGGCGACGAGCAGCAAAGCGAGCAGCCACACCGGCCACGACAGCCATGTCCGGGGGCGCCGCTCGGTCGTGGTCACCTCGCCAGTCCTCACGAGCAGGCAGGTTACCGTGGGGTCGGCCATGCCGTGGGGCCGGTTACCGTGGGGCCGGGGAAACGGCCGCCCGACGGATACGGACAGGGGAACCGGATGGCTTCGACACACCGCGGTCACGGGCCCGCGCGCCCGGCCACCGGGGGGACCGCGACGCGACCGGCGCCCCGCCGGGCCGCCAGGACCGCTCCTGCCGCCGCGTCCTCGCCCCCGACCCCGCTGCCGACCGTGCCGCGGACCTCGCCGCCGGCCGTGCCGCCCATCCTGCTGCTGGCCGTGCTGCTGGCCGGGTTCTGCGTGCTCCTCGGCGTCCCGGGCGCCTCAAGGGCTTTCGCCGCCTCAGGTGCCCCGGGCGCCTCCGGCGCTGTTGTGACGAACGCCTCCGGTGCCGGTACGGCGGGCCTCTCGGCGCGGACTCTTCCCGCGAGGGTCGTGATCATCGGGATACCGGGCCTGGAGTGGAGTGACCTGGACCGGGAGCGGACCCCGAACCTGTGGAAACTGGCGGGCGAGGGCGGGTCCGCGTCCATGTCCACCCGGGCTGTCCCGCCGCCCGAGCGGGGGATCACCTGCCCGGTGGCGGGCTGGCTCACGGTCTCGGCGGGCCAGCGCGCGGGCGCGGCCGGTACGGGCTGCGAGTCCCCGCGCGCACCGGAGACGGGCCCCGGTGGCGAGGCGAGCGTGCCCGGCTGGGCCGAGCTGTCCGCCTTCAACGCCACCACCTCCTACCGGCCGGTTCTCGGGCAGCTGGGCGAGCTCGCGACCGGCGCGGGCCTGAAGGTGGCCGCCGTCGGGCCGGGAGCCGCCCTCGCCGCCGCCAACAAGTCAGGAAAAATCGGGAAATACGCGGCGAGCGTCGAGCAGCTGGGGGACCTGTCCCCGTACGGACTGATCGTGGTCGAGGCCGGTGACCTCACCCGGGCCTGGACCGGCGGCGGCCCCGCCCCGGCCGGCACCTCGGACGGCGCCCCGAACGACGCTCCGGCCGCTACTCCGGGTCGAGCCCCGGACGACGCTCCGGGCGACGCCGCGAACGGCGTTCCGGACGGGATGGGCGACGCCGCGAACGGCGTTCCGGACGGGATGACCGTCCAGGCCAGGCGGGAGGCCGTGACCGGCGCCGACCGCGTGGTGGGCGCGGTCCTCGACCGCCTGCCCACGTCGGGCGGGACGGGGACCACGGTCCTGGTCGGGGGCCTGGCCGACACCTCGGTGGTGCCCCACCTGCACGTGGCGATCGCCCGTGGCCCGTCCCCCGACGGGGGGACGTACGCGCGCGGCTACCTCACCGCCACCTCCACCCGCCAGGACGGCCTGGTCACGAACACCGACCTGACCGCCACCGCGATCGGCCTGCTGGACCTGAAGATCCCCCACGGGGTCGTGGGACGCGCCTGGCTGGGCGACGTGCCGAGCGGGGAGCCGGTCGCGGCGACGGTCGGGAAGCTGGCCGACGACGATCTGGCGAGCCAGGTGCTGCGCGAGGTGAGGGGACCGTTCTTCGCGGTGTTCGTGGCGGTCCAGATCCTGTTCTACCTGCTGGCCGCCGTCGCGATCCGCCGGGGCTGGGGCGGCTCCCGCGCCCTGACGGCCGTCCGGGTCGTCGCCGTGGTCAGCGGGGCGATCGCGGTCTCCACCTTCCTGGCGCAGCTGGTCCCCTGGTGGAGCCTGCCCGCGCCGATGGTCTGGGTGATCGTCACCATCCTCGGCTTCGCCTGCGCGATCGCCGGGGTGGCGCTCGCCGGGCCGTGGCGGGCGCACCCGCTCGGCCCGCTCACGGTGGTCGCCGCCGTCACCTCGGTGGCGCTGCTGGCGGACGTGATGACCGGCTCGGCGCTGCAGGTGAACGCGGTCACCGGCTACGAGCCGGTCACCGGCGGGCGCTTCTACGGTTTCAGCAACATCGCCTTCGCCGTCTACTCCGCGGGCACGATCCTCGCCCTCGCCGGGATCGCCCAGTGGCTGATCTCGCGCGGACGACGGACGCTCGCGCTCGCGGTGTGCGCGGCGTACGGGGGGCTGGCGGTGTTCGCCGACGGCTGGCCCGCGTGGGGCGCCGACTTCGGCGGGGTCCCGGCGTTCCTGGTCGGGGTCGCGGTCTTCCTGATCCTGCTGTCCGGCGGGCGGGTCTCGCCGGTCAAGCTGGTCCTGGTCGGCCTCGCGGGTGGCCTGCTGATCGGCGCCATAGCGGTGGCCGACTGGCTGCGGCCCGCCGAACAGCGCACCCACCTGGGCGCCTTCGTGCAGCAGGTGCTGGACGGGGAGGCCTGGACCGTGGTCGGCCGCAAGTTCGCCGCGATGATCGGGGTCACGGTCGGCAACTGGTCGCTGTCGCTGCTCTCGCTGGTCGCACTGGCGTTCCTGTTCCTGGTGCTCGACCGCCCGTCGCGGTGGGGCGCGTCGGCCCTGGGCCGGGCCTACGCGCTCGCGCCCGCGCTGCGCGCCGGGCTGCTCGGGGCGCTGGCCTGCGCGCTGATCGGGTTCCTGATGAACGACTCGGGCATCGCGATCCCGGCCATGGCGCTCACGGTCGCGGTGCCGCTGACGCTGGCCGCCTGCGTGCGCGCCGTCCGGCTCTCGCCGCCCACCACGCCAGGGCGACCGTCAATGCCAGCAGCGTCCACGGCACCACCGTCTCCCTGAGCAGGGTCTTCGTCCAGAGCAGGTCGTCGGGCCGCGGCACCTCCCTGGCCGGGAGGTAGCCCAGCGACAGCACGACGACCCTGGCCACCATGAACGCCTCCAGCGCGGGCCAGGACGCCAGGGCCAGCAGCGCGAAGGCCAGCCCGTCGTACCAGGGCAGCGCGTACGGCGCGGCGAACAACCAGGCGACCACCATCACGGCGGCGACGGCGGGCGCGGTGTCGGCGGGCAGCGCTCCCGGCGTCCCCGGCGCTCCCGGTGCTCCTGGCGTCCCCGGCCCCCCCGGTGCCACCGACGTCCTCGGTGCCATCGGCGCCCCCAGCGCCCCCAGCGCCCGCAGCAGCAGCCAGGCCAGGCAGGCCATCAGGAGCAGGGACCCGATCTGGATCCAGGCCGAGTAGGCGCCCGGGCCGAAGACCGACTGGAGCCCCACCTTGACGAGCTGCCAGGGCGTGGCGAGGGAGACCTTCTTGCTGGCGGCGCTCACCTGGTCGAGCACGTGCGGCCCGGCGACGGCGTAGATCGCCACCACCGTGGCCGTCGCGGTCCCCGCCACCACGGCGAGCCTGCCGGGCGAGCGGCGCAACTCCCACGCCGGTCCGAGGGCGACGAGCCCGGCGTTGAGTTTCACCCCGATGCCCACCCCGAGCAGCAGGCCCGAGGCGGCCCCGCGAACCGTGAGCGCGGCGACCATGCACGCGACGGCGAGGGTGTCGACGTGCATCCCGGCGGCCAGGTGGTAGATCATCAGCGGGTTGACCGTCCACAGCAGCGCCGCCCGCCGCTGAAGGTCCGCGTTCCCCCTGGCGAAACGGTGCAGCAGCAGCGCCGTACCGATGAACGCCGCCGCGTTGACGACGGCCATCGCGAAGACCGTCAACCTGACCGAGTCACCGCCCACGAAACTCGCCAGTGCCTGTACGGCGGTGGCGACCGGGCCGTAGACGCTGGTCACACCGGCCCACTCCTCCACCGCGCCGGTGACCGGGTCACCGGGCAGGGCGGCGGGGGTGATCGCGTACGGGTCCTGGCCGAGCGTGACCAGACGGCCGTACGCGGCGTAGTTGAGGTGGTCGGCCGAGCCGGAGGGCGGCAGGAAGGCGAGCAGGCCCGCCACGGCGCAACCGACGGCGAGCAGCCAGCGCGGATCGGGCCGCCACCGGGACCTGAGCGCGGCGGCGAGGCCGAGCCCGCCCAGCACGATCGCGACGGCGCCCATGGCGATGACCAGATGGGTGCCGGGGTGGGCGTCCAGCGAGTACGGGGGGTGCCAGGAGGATCCGGGCAACCTCGGGACCATGGCCGAGGGGCCCAGCAGCCCGATCAGGACCGTGGTCGCCACCGAGAGCCCCACGGCTCCGAACGCGGCGACGTCGAGCCCCCGCGGCGAGTCGCCGGCGGGACTCCGCCTCTCGTCGACGACCGACGCATCCCGAGTCACCCGCAAATTCCAGCACACCCGGCACGGTGCCCGGTGCGGCACCGGTGAACCGGCGGTGCCGCGAGAGCCCGACCGGCGGCCTCCGGAGCGGTCCGGGGAGTTCGAGGAGTCCGGGGCAGCCGTCCAAACCAGTCCGGAGCACAAGTCCGAACCGATCGAACCAATCCGGGGCAGCCGTCCAAACCGATCCGGAGCGCAGGTCCGAACCAGTCCAGGACAGCGATCGAGTCAGCCCGGGGCGGCCGTCCGGGTCAGCGGCGTGCCAGCAGGGCGCGGGCGACGTCGCGGAACTGCCTGGCCCGATGGATCTGGGCCTTCCAGTCGGTGCCGGTGGCCCGGTGCGCCATCTCGACCGGGACCTCGCGCACGCGAAAGCCCTTCCTGAGCAGGTCGATCGTGAGACCGGTCTCCACGCCGAAGCCGCGTGCCAGTGGCCGGGCGGCTTCGAAGGCCGCGCGGGTCAGGCAGCGCTGCCCGTTGAGCGGCTGGGCGGGTGTCCAGCCGGTGGCGCGCTCGACGCCCTCGCGTGCGAGCCTCACGACGAACCCGTGGCCGCCCAGCTTCACGCGGGTGACGAAGACGGCGATCGTCATGTCGGTCTCGCCCGCCGCGACCGGCTCGATCAGCGGCGCGGCCGTACGGGCGGTCTCGCCCAGGTCGGCGTCGAGGAACAGCAGGTGCCGGGGCTCCTCGCCGTCGAGCAGGCGTACGGCGTGGGCGCCGCTCTCCATCGCGGCGGCCTTTCCCCGGTTGTGGCTGTGCCGCACGACGCGGGCCCCGGCGGCCTTGGCCACCCGCCCCGTCTGGTCGACGGAGCCGTCGTCGACGACCACGACGAGGTCGACACCGGGCAGCGCCAGGACCGCGGCCACGGTGGCCCCGATCCTGTCGCCCTCATCCTTGGCGGGAATGATCGCCGCCGTGCCGGTCATCGAACACCTCCAGTGTGGGGACCCCGGGCATCAGCCGTGAGGAGAACGTCATCCTTGGGAGTCGGAGGTCAGCAGTTGCTCCGGCAGAGTCTCGTGCACGACGAAGACGGAGTCGAGGCCGGTGACCTGAAGGATCTTGCGTACGGCCGGCCGGGGCGCCGCCACCTCCAGCGTGCCACCCCGCTCGCGCAGTCGCTTGAGCGCGGAGAGCAGCACGTTCATGCCGGTGGAGTCACAGAACTCCACGGCGGACATGTCGAGGACGACAAGCATGGTCTGGCTCTGCCCAAGCAGCCGGGTGAACTCGGCCTGCAGGCGAGGCGCGGTGTATAGGTCGATTTCGCCAACGATGGTCACGACGGTGTGCCCGGCATGAGATCGAGTTGAGACTTTTAGCTCCACAGCGGGCACACTAGCGGCGCGAGAGCCGCAGGTCACGTTCTCTTGAACAACCCGAGTCGTCCGCCCTTTGTCCCCCGTTTCCGCCTCACGGAAACCCTGAGTGCGCGAAGCTTGACACTAAGCAACACCGGCTTGGCCGGAAAGGGGAGGAGACCCGGCGCCTCCCGATCGTCGCTGCGCTACGTCAGTGGCGGCCGTTGAGTTACAAGAAACGGGCTCGAACGCATCCATGAACACCGACCTACCTGAGGATCTCCAGCGACAGCGGCTCCGGGAGCACCTGGAGTCCATGATCACTCGTACCGACAAGGCCACCTCGTGGCGCGACGCGGCGAGTTCCCTGCGAAGCCTGGTGAACCACGAGGGATACGTCCCGATCAGAACCCGCCTGTCGACCGAGGACCTCGACTTCCTCGAAGGAGCGCGCGAGGAGCTCCTCGACTTCGCCACGCTCGGCGTCAGGCTGCTCGACCTGCACCAGCCGCGCGACGCGGGCGGCATCACCAGCGACGCCGCGCATCCGATCCTGCGCTGCCGCAGCTGCATGTGGCGCTGGCCGTGCCCGACGTTCCGGGCGATGGTGGAGTCTCTCGGCACCACCAGGAGGCTGACCTCCTGCCAGCACGTCGAGCCCGACACCGAGGGCGGTGAGTGCGCGCAGATGACCCTCATGGTCTCCGTGCGGCCCGAGGGTCCGCAGGGCACCCCGCCCCACGTCACGCCCGCGCCGACCGCCAACGGCACCGCCGCCAACAACACCGGTTCCAACGGCAACGGCACGAGCTGACCGCCCACCGGCCACCCGGCCACCCGCCCGACGCTCCCCCCGCCCAGCGGGCACCCACTTCGCGTTCCCCGAGATCACCGGGCACCTTCCTCGCGTCTCCCAGGCTCACCGGGAACCCGCCTCCCCGCGCTCCCCGCACTCGCCGGGCATCCGCCTCGCGTTTCCCGCGCTCCCCGGCGCCCGTTCGGCTCACGCCACGCCGCGCCAGACCAAGCAAGGCCAGGCCAGGCCAGGCCAAGCCAGACCGAGCCGCGCCATGGGCGGGCCGAACCCAGGGAGGGGCGGCCCCAGAGACGGGCCGCTCAGGCGGAGAGCGGCAGGCGGATCTCGAAGCGGCAGCCGGGGCCGGAGTTGACGACGCCGATCGCCCCCTCGTGGGCCTCGACGATGCCGCGCGCGATCGCCAGGCCGAGGCCCGCCCCGGCCCCGTAGGCGCTGGGGGTGCGGGCCGTCTCGCCGCGGAAGGCGACGTCGAAGACGCGGGGCAGGTCGTCGGCCGGGATGCCACCGCAGCCGTCGGCGACTGACAGGCAGGCGGTGCCGTCCTCGACCGAGGCGCGGACCACGACCACGCCGTCGCCCGGGGTGTGCCTGATCGCGTTGACGACCAGGTTGCGCAGCGCCCGGGAGAGGTGGGCCGCGTCGGCCTGGACTGGGACCACCGGATCGACCTCGCCGGCCAGCCGCACCCCCTTGCCCCTGGCCAGCTCCTCCGCCCCGGCCAGCGCGTCGGCGACCAGGTCGCCGAGACCGATGGGGCCGCGCGACAGGCGCAGCGTGCCCGCGTGGATCCTGGACAGCTCGAACAGGTCGTCGACCATGCCCGACAGCCGGTCCACCTCCAGGCGGATCTGCCGGTGGTAGCGGCCGACGGTCTCCGGATCGGCGACCACCCCGTCCTCCAGGGCCTCGGCCATGGCCCGCATGCCCGCCAGCGGGGTGCGCAGGTCGTGGCTGACCCAGGCGACGAGCTCGCGTCGGGCGCTCTCCAGGGCCCGCTCGCGCTCGTGGCCGAGGCGCAGCCGCCGATAGGCCTGGTCCAGGCTCCCGGCGATCGTGCCGAGCTCCGCGGGCAGCCCCCCGGGGGGTGTGAACTCCCCCGAGGCCGGTACGGCGTGCACGGCGTCGACGAGCCTGCGGCTGGCCGTCACCACCCGGCGCGAGAGCACCGTCGCGACGCCCAGCCCGACCAGGCCGCCCACGGCGACCACGCTGAGCACGATGTCCCTCGACGTCCCCTCGATGATCATTTTCAGGGTGAGGGCCACCATGCCGCCGACCGTCGCCATGACGGTCACCACGACGACCACCGCGAGCATCACGCCGATCGACCGCTCGCGCAGCAGCCGCATCGCGCCCAGCCCGGCCAGCGCGACCAGCAGGCCGAGCCCGGCGGTGACCGCGACGATCAGCAGGATCTCGGGGATCACGGCTCCGCCAGCGGCTCGTAGCGATAGCCGACGCCCCAGACGGTGACGATGCGCCGGGGGTCGGTCGGGTCGGGCTCGATCTTCTCGCGGAGGCGGCGGACGTGGACGGTCACCGTGGACGAGTCGCCGAAGGACCAGCCCCAGACCTGGTCGAGCAGGGCGGAGCGGCTGAAGGCCTGGCGGGGGTTGCGCATCAGGTGGGCGAGGAGGTCGAACTCGCGGGCGGTCAGCATGATCTCGTCACCGCGGAGCCGCACCTCGTGGGCACCGACGTCGACCGCCAGCTCGCCGTCCCTGAGCACGCCGGTCCCGGTCGGCAGGGAGGCCCCGCGCGCCCGCCGGAGCACGGACTGCACGCGCAGCGCCAGCTCCCGGGGGCTGAAGGGTTTCGTGACGTAGTCGTCGGCGCCGGTCTCCAGGCCGACGACCCTGTCCATCTCGTCGCCGAGCGCGGTCAGCATGATCACCGGAACCGGCCAGCGCTCCCTGAGCTTCCTGCAGACCTGCAGCCCGTCCATCTTGGGGAGCATCAGGTCGAGCACCATCAGGTCGGGCGGGTTGGCCAGCGCGCGTCTGAGCGCCTCGGCGCCGTCCCCGACGCACTCGACCACGTGACCGTCGCGTTCCAGGTAGCGGGCCACGACCTCGGCCACCATCGAATCGTCGTCGACCACCAGAATCCGCGCGCTCATGGCCCCCACGGTAGGCCCGCGAAGGGACGATCCCTAAGTCGTGTCACCGGTCCGTAAGCACTCGATCGTTATGACCATCGTTACGGGCGGGCGCCCGCCGACGCTCCGCCCGGCGTACGGTGGATCACATGAGTCGTATCGTGCTGGGGGTTCTGGGCGTCCTGCTCGCGCTCTACGTGGTGTTCGGGTTCGTGCTGCCCGCGCTCTTCGGGCTGCTGAAGTTCGCGCTCGTCCTGGCTGTGGTGGCCTTCGTGGTCGTCGCGCTGGTCACCGCGGTGGCCAAGTCCAAGAAGTGAACCTGCTGCTCACCGTCCAGACCCTGGCGGTCTGGATGTTCGACGGCGGCGGTGTCCTGACGGCCGCCGCCGTGGTCGGGCTGGGCGTGCTCCTGCTCGCCTGGGCGCTGCGCCCGGCGCCCGTCACCTCGGGTACGGAGTCACGGTCGCCGATGTCCCGGCGCGACCGGGCCAGGCGGACGATGTTCGTCCGGCAGCGCGACCCCGACGCGGCCGGGAGATCCCGGCCCAGAGCACCCTCCGCGGGCCCGGCGCCCGCGTAACCCCGCGACCTCCTTCGCGACCTCTCGCGATCCCCGCGTGCCCCGCGCACGTGACCGGCCGGTCCGCGCTCACCCTTCGAGCCCCTCCGGGCCCCTCCGAGCGCGCGGGCCACCGCGTGCCCCGCGCACCTGTGACCGGCATGCCCCCGTACGCACGTGATCACCGTGCCCCGGAGGCGTCCGGCCGCCGTGCGCCGCACGTACACGCCCGGGAGTCCGGGAGAGACCCCGTGGGTCCGCGGGCGCCTTCTGTGCCGTTTCCACTCCGCTCAGAAGGGCCCCTTCCATGTTCGACCCCGTCATCGCGTTCGTCGCCGGCCTCATCACCGCGCTCGCCGAACCGCTCGGCTCCACCGCTCCGGCGATCGTCGTGTTCACCCTCCTCGTCCGGCTGCTGCTGCTCCCGCTCAGTGTCATGCAGGCCAGGGGCGAGCGGGCCAGGACCCGCCTCGCCCCGGAGCTCCAGAGGCTCAGGAAGCGTCACGGCCACAACCCCGAGCGGCTCCAGCGGGAACTGGCCGCCCTCTACGCCAAGGAGGGGACCTCACCGCTGGCCGGGTGCCTGCCCTCCGTGGCGCAGATGCCGTTCCTCATGGTGACGTACCAGGTGTTCGTCTCCTCGACGATCGCCGGGCAGGCCAACGCGCTCCTGACCCACGGGCTCCTCGGGGTGCCGCTCGGCCAGCAGTTCGCGAGCACGGTGGCCGGATTCGGGCTGATCAGCGGCCCGACCCTGGTCTTCGCCGGACTCTTCCTGCTGCTCGTCGCCGTGGCGTGGATCACCTCCCGCCGGATGCGGCGCACGATGAGCGATGACCTCCAGCCCGCGGCGCTGCGCCGGATGCTGCCCCTGCTGCCGTACGGGACCGTCCTGGTCGCCGCGGTGCTGCCGCTCGCGGCGGGGATCTACCTCCTCGTCTCGACGGCCTGGACGGCAGGGGAGAAGGCCGTACTGCACCGCCCGGCGCTCGCCGGGGGGTGAGGGCGGAGCGGTTCCCGCACCGACGGGGAGACGGTTCCCGCGCCGACGAAGAGACGGCGGAGAGACAGGGGGAGACGGAGGGGAGGGAGAGGGGAGACGGCGGAGGATCGGCGGGGAGCCGGCGAGGGGACGTGGGCGTCATGGGGGTTCGGCTGTCCGGACCGTGGCCCACCGGCCCGGTACCGGTCGGGGAGCCCCGGTCCTGTCCCAGCCGGGGCCCCGGTGACCCGTGAACGTTTCACGCCCGCCGCGCGCCTCGCCCCCGGTGTCGCCAGGTCAGGCCCGTTCCGCGGATCGGGGCCGGTGGACGTGACCTGTCGCCTGGCGATCACCGATGTGATACTTCCGGTGCCGGCCCGGCCCAACGGAGCGATCACACGTTTTCACGGAAACGCATCTCGCCCATGCCGCAGGAGGAACGATGCGCAAGACCCTGACCCTGCTCGTCTCGGCCGTACTCGCCACCGGCCTGGCCCTCGCCGTCGGCGCGGCGCCCGCGCAGGCCGAGACCCTCAGAAACGTCTACTACTACGACTGGGACTGCCACCGGGTCGGAAACCTCGGCATCCAGAGCGGCTGGTGGACCTCGTACCGATGCGTCCCCCAGTACGACAAGTGGTTCCTCTACGCGTGACGCGCTCCTCCGCGCACCACCACCCTCCGCGCACGGCCACGCGCGACGCGACCGCTTCGCCGCTTCGTCTTCGTCGCTTCGTCGCTTGACCGCGTGATCACGTGACCGCTCTCGGACGCCCCCGCCCGGCGGGGTCCGGCCCGAGCGGTCACTCGGGGTGACCGGGACCCGGGCACGGAGGAAAGATCGCGTCCCGCTTCACGCCACACAGGTTTCGTCCCGCTTCATGACATATGAAGCGGGACGAAACCCCTAAAGAGGGCTATCCGCATTCCCTGAGTGCGGGTTCGGGGGTGGAGACGTGGCCGTTACCTACCGTGTCGACCGCCGTGACCACCGCCCACACCGTGGTGATGTCCCCCTCGTGCCTGACACCCCATGTGGACGCCAGATACTCGACGATTCCAAGGCCCCGCCCTCCCAGGGAGGAGAGCGTCGGGCGTCCCGCCCTCGGTTCGGTGGCGGCGCCACCGTCACTCACAGCGACCTCGACATGCTCCTCGGTCCAGCGCCACGACACTCTGATCTGTCCTGACGGCAACGGGTGGGCGTGACGCAGCGCGTTGCTCAGCAGCTCGCTGACCACGAGTACCGCGTCATCGATGGCGGTCTCGTACACACCCCGTTCCTGCAGGTCAGAGCAGAGGCGCTGGCGTGCGACAGCGACGCTGGACGGTGCATACGGCAACAGAACGACGCTCGACGCACTCACCTCCCCGTATGCCTGTTCCCCCCTGAGGAACTCACCCCAGTACGACCGAAATGCCCCGTTAGATAGTCATGGAAACCGAGCACCAATTACAGCTTGTGCACATTCGACAATAGATCAGCACATCCGTGACCGGCTCGTTACTGGTTCGGCGTGTCGATCAGGTAAGGGCGCCCGGCGTGTCGGCAATACGGAGAGCCAGCCTCATCCGGGTGCCGCCCGAGGGACGCGGATGCGCCGAGACCTCCCCTCCCTGGGCCCGCGCGAGGCTCCGCACGATGTAGAGGCCGAGGCCGACCCCGCCGAACCTGCGGCGATCACCGCTGTCGGCCTGGACGAAGCGCTCGAAGACGCGCTCCCTGCTGGCGTGGGCGATACCGACGCCCTCGTCGTCCACCACCAGCACCACCCGGTCGCCGTCCACCCAGGCCTCGACCCTGATCAGGCCACCGTCCGGTGAGTACTTGAAGGCGTTCTCCAGCAGCTGGGCCAGCAGGATGTCGGTGGCCAGCGCGTCTCCGGAGACCGGGGGCAGGTCGTCGGGGACGTCGACCTCGACCCGGTGCAGGTCGGACAGGATCGGCAGGCCCAGCGTGGCTCCCCGGACCAGCTCGGCCAGGTCGAAGCTCTCGATCCTGAGCGTGAGCTCACCGGCCCCCGCGCGCGAACCCAGCAGCAGGTGGTCCATGAGCTGGCCCAGGGAGCGTGCCCGCTCGGCGATGGTGTGCACGGCGGCCCGGCGCTCGGCGTCGGTCATGCTGTCCCAGCGGCTGTCGAGCGTGCTGGCGAAGCCCCGGACCACGGTGATCGGCGTGCGGAGCTCGTGGCTGGTGGTGGCGAGGAAGAGGTCCTTGGCCTCCTCCAGCTCCTTCGCGCGGGTGACGTCGCGGAAGTCGACCACGGTCTCGCCCGTCTCCACGATCTCCGCGCAGAGCACGTCCAGCCAGGTGCCCGAGGGCAGCTGGATGCCGCGCTTGTCCCCCGGCCCCGGCAGCTGGAACGGCGGCGGCCCGCCGATCACCTCGGCCGCGTGGAAGCCGGTCAGCTCGCTGGCGGCCGGGTTCCACTGGACGACCCGGCCCGCGCCGTCGAGGACCGCGATGCCGTCGGCGCTGGCGTCGAACACCGCGCGCTCGTGGGCGCGCTGCCGTACGGCCTCCTGGTAGGCCATCGCGTTGCCCACGGCGATGCCCGCGTGACCGGCGAGGAGCTCCAGCAGCTCCAGCTCCAGGTGGCCCGCCTTGCGCTTGGCGAACAGCGCGTACAGCGCGCCGTACGACCGCCCGCCCGTGGCCGCGAGGCCGAGCGCGATGGTGTGCAGGCCGGGCAGCCGCGACCAGATCAACTGGTCGAGCCGGTCCTGGTCGCCGGTCTCCAGCAGGACGGTCCTGCCCTCGCGCAGCAGCTTGCCGACCAGGCTGGTGCGGAGGTCGGCGGTCGAGTCGCGCATCGAGCCGGGAAGGTTGTGGCAGGCCACGAGGCGGAGCCGGTCACCCTCGATCATCACGAACCCGCCCGCGTCGGCCCCGGTCAGGTCGGCGAGGCTGGCCGCGATCCGGTCGAGCACGGCGGGCAGCTCCAGCTCGGCGTTGATGTCGGCGACCACGTCGGTGAGCCTGCGGACGAGCTGTGCCCGGCGGGCGTTGCGGTCGTTGGCGGTCTCGTCGTCCTGGGCCAGGTGGTAGACGCTGACGTAGCCGAGGAGGTCGCCGTCCGGCGCGGACAGCGCGGCGGTGTCGACCCGCACGTCGAGCAGGCTGCCGTCGCGGCGGAACCGCTTGGTCCTCAGCGAGACCTGGCCGCCCGTGCGGACCTTCTCCAGGACCGCGTTGTGCTCGGCCGTCAGCTCCTCGGGGACCACCGGCACCCGGCGTCCGACCATCTCCTTCGCCGACCAGCCGAAGAGACGCTCGGCCGCGGGATTCCAGGCGAGAACCGTCTGCTCGCGATCGATGGCGACGATCGCGTTGGGTGCCGCGGCGACGACCTCGCGGCCGATGCCCCCGTCACTGTCGGCCGTGTAGTCCACCACACACCCATAGTGCCGTCTCGACCGGTCTGATCTTGGCACTTTCGTCCCGCACGTGTTGCCACTGGCCGGGCGATCCGTCCGATACTCTGCGGTCACCACACACCTGGATACGAAAGGGTGGGGCCATGTCATCCGGCGACATCGATGCATTGCTACGGGTGACCTCGCCCGACTACGTCGGCACGAGCCATCCCGACATCGCGTTCGGCACGCTCGACGGCCCGCTGGGGCGCCTCACCCTCGCCGTGACGAGCAGGGGTGTGGTGGCCTGCAGCTACGAGGACGAGAACGTCGTCTTCGAGCGGATCAGCAGGGAGGTCGGCACGTTCATCGGGCCGGACGCCCGGCGGCTCGACCCGGTCCGCCGGGAACTGGACGCCTACTTCTCCGCCAGGCTCCGCGCCTTCACGATCCCGGTCGACCTGCGCCTGGCCACCCAGTTCTCCAGGACCGTGCTGCAGATGATGCTCGCGGTGCCGTACGGGACGGTGACCACCTACCTGGAGATCGCCGAGCGGATCGGCAGGCCGCGCGCGCTGCGCGCGGTCGGCAACGCGCTGGGCAGCAACCCGGTGTGCGTCATCGTGCCCTGCCACCGGGTGGTCGAGAGCGAGGCCGTCCTCGGCGGGTACGCCGGAGGCTCGGCCGCCAAGGAGCGCCTGCTGCGCATCGAGTCCACCGCCGTCCTCCGCGGGCCCGGCGGCGCGTAGACCGCTCCCGCCCGGCCCGCCGCCCCTTCTCGTACGGGGAAACGGCCCTCACGGTCAGGAGCGCGCCGAGAGCCCCTCGCGGTCAGGAGCGGCGCCGGAGCGCGCCGAGGGCCAGGGTGACGAGGCCCGCGACGAGGAAGGCGCCGACGGAGGCGCTCATCCACGGCTGCGGAACGAAACCGAGCGCGTCGCGGGCGCCGTTCCAGAACGAGGTCCACCACGCGAGCTCCGGGGCGCTCGGCAGGGCCGCGAACATCCACCAGGTCGCGAAGCCCAGCCCCCACGGGAGCACCATGAGCGGGCGCGAGGGCGCGGTCTCCGAGGTGTCCCAGTGCCTGGCCCCGCCGAGCAGGAAGTAGTCGACGGCGAGCACCGCGAACATCGGCACGAAGACCGCCCCGATGAGGCCGAGGAAGCCGGTGTAGGTCTCGGCCTTGACGAAGATCGCGAGCAGGGTGACCAGCACGCCGATGGCCGCGGAGATGATCCGGCGGTCCAGCCTGGGCAGCAGGTTCTGCAGCGACATCGCGGTGGAGTAGACGTTCACGAACGACTGGTCGGTCTCGCGCAGCACCAGGATGCCGAAGAACAGCGGGCCGAGCGCCGCGGCCACGAAGGGGTCCCAGACCTGGTTCGGGTCGTTGCCGACCAGCGCGAGCGCCGCGATGCCGAGGACGAGGCAGGCCACCTGGGCGATCGTGTAGCCGCCGACGACACCGGCGAACGCGGCCCTGCCGGAACGGGAGAAGCGGGCGAAGTCCGCCGCGACCGGCACCCACGAGACCGACAGCGCGATCACGTAGTCGACCGAGGGGGCGAACGCCTCCCAGGATCCGCCTCCGATCGCCGGTCCCCGCTGGAACAGGGCGACCATGAACCAGATCATCGAGATCACCACACCGGCGGTGACGTACCTGCGGAGCAGGCGGACCGCTCCCAGCGGCCGGATGGTCAGCGCGGTGGTGATCACCCCCGCGACGACCACCCAGACCGCGTAGGGCACCTCGACGCCGAAGGATCCGGCGATGCCCTGGGCGCCCTGGGCGATGACCCACAGCTCGAAGGCCCCCCAGCCCAGCATCTGGACGATGTTCAGCACGGTCGGGAGGTAGGAGAGCCTGGCCCCGAAGAGGCCGCGCAGCAGGACCATCGCCGGAGCGCCGGTCCGCTGCCCGGGAATCGCGGCCAGGCCGACCATCGCGGTGCCGATGACGCTGCCCGCGACGGCGGCCAGGATCGCGGCCACGAAGCTCAGCGGCCGGTCGCCGAGCGGATTGATCAGCGCGATCGCGCCGGAGAAGCCGAGCAGGCTGACACCCAGGTTGGCCCAGAGCGCGCCCTGGTCGAGCACGCCGAGGGCCTTGGGAGGAGCCTCACCGAGCGTCAGAGGTGCCTCGACCGTCCCGGGGTCCCCGGAGCCTTTGGAATCAACGGCGGCAGACGTCATCGCGCACACTCCCTACGCCGGCATTACCCGGACAGGTTCATGCGGTCGGCGGCGCGTCGGAGGGTTCAAGACCCTCTGCGTGGTTCCGCCCTCTCAGCCCGGTTACGCCCGAGCTCCCGCGGTAGACATTCGCCCTGATTATGCCATTCATTCCTTTCTTGGCAAGAGCCTCGGCGAGGGCTCCCCTCGCACGGCCCGGGGACGGATCGGGCGGCTCCGGCCGCTCGGACGGCTCGGACTGGTCGGACTGCTCCGGCCACTCGGAGTGGTCGGACTGGTCGGACTGGTCGGACTGGTCGGAAGGCACAGGCCACTCGGAGGGATCGAACGGATCGGACCGCCCGGACGGCACAGGCCGCTCGGACGGATCGGACCGCTCAGGCGACGAAGGGGTCCTGACCGCTCTCGGCGATCATCGGGCGCCCCGCGCCGTCCCAGGACTGCATGCCGCCGCCGACGTTGATCGCGTCCCAGCCGACGTGGTTGAGCCAGGCGGTGGCGTTCGCGGAACGGCCGCCCACCCGGCAGATCACGTAGACGGGCGCGCCCTTGGGCACCTCGTCGACCCGGGACTGCAGCTCACCCAGGGGAATGTGGACGGCACCGGGCGCGTGCCCGGCACGCCACTCGTCGTTCTCGCGCACGTCGAGCAGGAACGCGTCGTCCGGCACGGCCTGCGCCTCGACTTCAGGAACACTCATACGCCCATTGTTCCAACTCCTTCACCGGATGGGACGCAAAGCCACGTGGATGCCCTCATCCGGACCTTCGATTTCCCCTTATAGCAGGCTAATTCGGTACGTCCAGCTCTGCCGAATCGCCCGAATCACGACGGCGGCCGGGCATCGGGGCGAACGGGGTCAGGGCACGTCCCAGAAGGCGAGTTCGTGGGCCATCCCCTCGGTGAACAGCCTCCCGGCCCTGCCCGGCTCCGGCGCCGCCTCGTCGATCATCACCGCGACGCGCCCGGTCAGCTCGGCGAAGGCCGGGTGGGCGTAGGTGTCGACCCAGGCGCGGTAGCGGGGCTCGGCCGGCGGGTTCTCCGCCAGGGCGCGGCCGAGCGTGGAGTAGCCCCACATGCAGGGGTAGAGCGCGGCCAGGCCGTCGGCGTAGACGGCCGCGGAGTCGAGCAGGAAGGAGGTGTACGCCGCGCACGCCGGCCCCTTCCTCGCCCCGCCGAGGTCGGCGCCGAACTCGGCCGACAGCGACCGGTGCAGGCTCAGCTCCTCGTGGAAGGTCGCGTGCGCCAGGTCCACCAGGTCGCCCAGGTGCCCGTCGGGGGCCTGCCAGGCGAGTCGCGAGAAGACGCGGACGTAGTCGAGCAGGAACAGGTAGTCCTGCTCCAGCCACGACCGGAACACCGGCTCGGGCAGGTCTCCCCGCGCGATGCCCACCACCGTCGGGTGGGCGAGCTGCGCCTCGACGAGCGGGCGGCCGATGACGTGGAGTTCCTCAGAAACGCTCATGGGTCGGAGATTGTGTCAGGTGAGGGCGGCGGCGCCGAAGGAGACACCGAAGCGCTTGCACCAGATGGTGACGGACCTCAGGCTGTCGAGGTCGGCCCCGGCGGGGACGGCGTAGTTGGCGTTGCCCCTGTTGCCCTTCAGCTCGCCGAGTTCGAGGTGCTCGCCGTCGTCCAGGTTGAACCACCCGGCGTTGCCCTTCCTGACGGGCTGGTCGCTGAGCCAGACCCGCAGGTCCGGGCCGTCGGAGGTGTCCAGGTCCTCGATCCGCAGGACCCGGCTCCCGTCGGGCAGCTCCAGCACCCTCGCCCTGCCCTCGGTCTCGTGCTCGTGGGAGATGAACGTCCCCTTGGCCAGGACCTTCGGCTCCCGGGCGGGCTCGGTCGCCCTGGCGGACCCGCTCGGCCCACCCGGCTCGCTCGGCCCACCCTGCCGGGTGGCCTCGGGCCCGGGGGACGCCGCCGCGGTGGGCAACGCCTCGTTCACCTCGACGGTGGTGAACAGGCGCCACGGCTGGAACAGGTACAGCGCGACACCGAGCGCGACGGCGCCGAACGCCAGGACACCCCACGTGACGGGATGGCGGAGCAACCTCTTGACCCTCATCGGACACCTCCGGCGTGGAGACCGTCGGCCTCCGGTGGCGAGCGGAAACGCGGAGACCGGCGGCTTCCGTCTACGAGCGGGAACGCGGAAACCAGCCGGCCTCCGGTGACGGACGGGAAGTCGAGATGTCCCCCCTGCCTCGGTGCCGACGCTATCCGCGGCACCGCCCTCGATCGCTTACGGAGTGCTTACGATCGCCGCCCATGGCGGATTCACGGCCGCGCGGCTCCCGCGACGTAGGGTCGAACGATGACGACGATCGCTGAGGAAGTGCTCCTGCTCGCGTACGACGAGGAGCAGGGCAGACAACTCATCGGCTCCTCGGAGCTGGACGCCGCGCTCGGCGGCGCGCTGCTGGCGGAACTCGCCGTCGGCGGCCGGATCGACCTCGCGGACAAGAAGGTCGCCGTTCTCGACGCGACCCCGGTCGGGGACGAGGAACTCGACGCGGCGCTGGCCAGGATCGCGGCGGAGTCCAGGGCGCGCAAGCCCGAGTGGTGGGTGCAGAGGCTCCACTCCGGCAAGCTCCGCGTACGCCTCCTGTCCCGCTTGGCGGAGCGGGGCGTGCTGGACGAGGAACGGCGCAAGATCCTGGGGATCTTCCCGAGCACCCGCTACCCCGAGCGCGACCCGGGCGTCGAGCTCGCGATCCGCGAGCGGGTCCAGAGCGTGCTGTCCGGTGCCACCCCCGACGAGCGGGACGCGGTGCTGATCGCGATCCTGCACGCGGCCAAGATCGACCGTAAGGCGTTCCCCGGCGCGAGCAAGGAGCGGATCAAGGAGATCACCGAGGGCGAGTGGGCCGGCAGGGCGGTCTCCCAGACCATCGCCGCCGTCAACGCCGCCGTCATGACGGCCGTGATGGCGGGGGTCGTCGTCAGCACCGTCAGCTGAGGTCCGCGGGCCCCCGCCGGGCGGGTGCTGTCACGAAGGCGCTCCGCCCGGCGGGGACGTCCGGGTCCCGCGCCCGCCCCGGCTCCGCGTCACCTCGGCCGGGAGGACCGGGCGAAAAGACCGTCGGGCGCGGACCGTCGGCCGGTACCCCGGTCCGGGGACCGGGCCGAAGCCGGTGGCGGGGGCGAAGCCGGTGGCGGGGCGGGGCCTCACTTGCCGAGGGCGTCCTCGGGTACGGGCTTGTCCTGGGCCAGGGCGTCGAACATGCGCAGGGCCTTCTCCCGGTCCCACTTGACGACGGACTGGCCGTCGATGGTGGGCAGGGAGCCGATGGGCACGACCGTGGTGACCGGGTTGCCGCCCATGGCGAGGCCGAGGGAGAGCAGGTCGAAGGCGCCGGTCTCCTCGCCGACGGACACCGAGTCGGCCGCGCTCAGCGCGAGCGGGACGGACGTGAAGGGGTTGATCAGGACGCCGGGGCTCGCCGCCTTCTTCACCACCGCGGAGAAGAACTGGCGCTGGCGCTGGGTCCTGTCGAGGTCGGGGATCGCGCCGGTGGCGCGGGTGCGGACGTAGCCGAGGGCCGTCCCCCCGTCCATGGTCTGCAGGCCCTTCTTCAGGTTGATCCCGGCCTTGGGGTCCTTGATCGCCTGCTTGACGTTGATCTCGACCCCGCCGATGGCGTCCACGATCCCCACGAAGCCGCCGAACCCGATCTCCATGTAGTGGTCGATACGCAGCCCGGTGACCTGCTCCACGGTCTTGGGAAGCAGCTGCTGGCCGCCCTCGAAGGCGTAGGCGGCGTTGAGCTTGTTGCTGCCGTGGCCGTCGATCGGCACGTACGAGTCGCGCGGGAGGCTGACCAGGGTCGGCCGGTCGTCGCCCTCGGGGATGTGCAGCAGCATCATCGTGTCGGTCCTGCGGCCGACGGCCTTGCCCGTGGCGAGCTTCTTGCGCTGGGCCGCGGTCAGGCCCGCGCGGCTGTCGGAGCCGACCAGCAGCCAGTTGGTGCCGGGGGTGTCGGCGGGACGGCCCTCGTAGTCGGTGAGCGCCTCGATCTTGGTCAGCCGCGAGTTGATCACGAAGTATCCACCGATGGCCAGGACGAGCAGCACGACGACCAGTCCGGCGAGGATCCGCACGACGAGCCTGCCGGGACGCTTCGGCCGCCAGCCGGGCATGCGCGACGAGATCCCGCCACCCCGTCCGCCGGAGTCCCCGGGCGGGGCCGGGGGCGCGTTCAGCGGCTTGACCGGGCTGGAGCCCGACCTGGCCTTGCCGTACACCCGCCCGCCCCGGGGAGGCGGCACCTCGCGTGACGCCTCCTCCCGGACGGGCGCCTCCCGCTGTGAGGACGCCGGCTGCCGGACGGGCGTCCCCAGGCCGCCGGGCGAGGGGTAGGCGGGCTGCCCGGCCGCTCTCTGCGGCACGGGCCCCGGCGTGGGCGATCGCAGCGCGCGAGTGCGATCGTCGTCTTCGGGCCTGTCAGCCACGTCTGTCCCGCCACTTCTTGATCTCATGGTGAAAACGTCATTATCGACGCTACGTCGTGGCTCCGGCGCCTGCCGCCAGGTACCCAAGGTTTCCCTATGTAAAAGTACTCAGACAGGTTGTCGGCGACCAACAATGCGATCGTCGGCCGATCCGGAAACATCAGCCCCCACCCGGATCGTTACGGTAGAGGACTACCTCTGCTCGAAAGGATGATCGTGTCCACTCCGGACCCGTGGAATACCAGCCCGTGCGAACGCACGGGCACCACTGAACAAACCGGGAGAGCCGCCCGGTGAACACGGCTCTGGGCCTGCTGGCCATTCTCCTTCTCACCCTCGCCACCGGCTACTTCGTCGCCCAGGAGTTCGCCTTCGTCGCGGCGGACCGCGGGGTGCTGCGCGAGCAGGCCGAATCCGGCGACGCGGCCGCGGCACGGGCGCTGGAGGTGACGGGACGCCTGTCGTTCATGCTGTCGGGCGCGCAACTCGGCATCACCGTGACCGCCCTGCTCGTCGGCTTCATCTCGGAACCCGCCATCGCCACGGTCCTCCGTCCCTGGCTGGAGAGCGCGGGAGTGCCGCTCGGGGCCGTGCCCGGCATCGCCGTGGCGCTGGCCGTCGCGGTGGCCACCGTCGTCCAGATGGTCTTCGGCGAGCTGGCCCCCAAGAACCTGGGCATCGCCCGCCCCGAGCCGGTGGCGAAGTTCCTCGCCCGCTCGACGATGATCTACCTGCGGATCGCCGGGCCGGTCATCCGCCTGTTCGACTCCGCCGCCACCGGCCTGCTGCGCCGGGTCGGCGTGGAGCCGGTGGAGGAGATCGAGCACGGCGCCAGCCCCGAGGAGCTGTCCCGGATCATCTCCGAGTCCGCCACCGCGGGTGACCTGCCGCCGAGACTGTCGGAGCTGCTGGGCCGCGCCCTGGAGTTCGGCGACCGCACCGCCGAGGACGTCATGGTGCCGCGTCCCCGCGTGGTGCTGCTGAGGGACGACCGGCCGATCTCCGACCTGGTCGACGCCGTCCGCAGGCACGGCCACTCCCGCTACCCGGTGCTCTGCAACCAGAACGGCGACGACGTCGTCGGCGTCACCGGCGTACGCGAGCTGCTCAGGTCGGGGCTGACCGACGGCACGCTGGAGAAGATCACCCGTCCCGCGCTCCTGGTGCCGACCTCCTCGCCGCTGCCCCTCGTGCTGGAGCGCATGCGCACCGCCCGCGACGACCTGGCGTGCGTCATCGACGAGTACGGCGGCCTGGCCGGCGTGGTCACCATCGAGGACCTCGCGGAGGAGCTCGTCGGCGAGCTCGTCGACGAGAACGACCCGGAGCCCGCCGGGGTCGTCGTGGGCGACGAGGGCACGTGGGACCTGCCGGGCACGCTGCGGCTGGACGAGATCGAGCGGGCCATCGGGCTGCAGCTTCCCGAGAGCGACGACTACGACACCGTCGCGGGCCTCGTGCTCGCCACCCTCGGCCGGATGGCCGAGCCCGGCGACCAGGTGACCGTCACGCTCACGTCGCGGAACGACCCCCTGGAGAACGACAGCGCCGACGAGAGGGAGGCGGTGCTCTCCGTGCTCTCGGTGCACCGCAGGGTCCCCGAGTGGGTGCGGCTGTCGCTCGCCACACCGCAGGACGCCGATCCCGGGGACGCCCCGGAGGCGAGAACCGGGGACACCAAGGAAACCCGGGAACCCCAGGAAGAGGACGAAACGGCGATGACCGCGCCGCTGATGATCGAGCGTGGCCCCGAGACGCCCATGATCGAGCGGAGCGAGGCGAGGCGGCGATGAGCACCACCTCCGCCCTGCTGCTCGGCGTGGCCCTGCTGATCGGCAACGCCTTCTTCGTCGCCGCCGAGTTCGCGGTGATCTCGGCCCGCAGGCACCGCCTGGAGGAGCTCGCGGGCCGGGGAGGCCGGTTGACCCGGATCGCCGCCCGCGCCGCCGTACGCGGCGGCAGGGAGCTCTCCCTGATGCTGGCCGGTGCCCAGCTGGGCATCACGCTGTGCTCGCTCGGCCTGGGCATGGTGACCGAACCGGCCATCGAGCACCTGCTGGAGCCGGTCTTCGCCGCGGTCGGCCTGCCCGAGTCGCTGCGGGTCCCCGTCTCGCTCGTGATCGCGCTGGCGTTCGTCACCTTCCTGCACATGGTGATCGGCGAGATGGCCCCCAAGTCGTGGGCGCTCACCCATCCGGAGGTCGCGGCGATGGGCCTGGCCCTGCCGTTCCGCGGCTTCACCTGGATCGTCCGGCCGGTGCTCGCCGCCCTCAACGGGCTGACGAACGGGATCCTGAGGCTGTTCGGGGTCGATCCCAAGGACGAGCTGGCCACCACCAGGACCCCGGTCCAGCTGGCGATGCTGGTCGGCGAGTCGGGCCGGATGGGCCTGCTCGACCGCGACGAGCACGACCTGCTCACCCGGGCCCTGCGGGTCCACCAGCAGCCGGTGGAGCGGCTGATGCTGCCGCTGGAGAAGACCACCTCGGTGCCCGCCGACGCGACGAGCGAGCAGATGCGCCAGGTCGCCGCGCGCGACGGGCACCTGCGCATGCTGGTCACCTCCGGCAGGCCGGGCGACGTCCTGGGCGTGGTGCACGTCAGGGACATCCTCGTCCGGCCGGAGGCGAGCCCCGCCGAGCTCGCCCGCCCGGTGCCGCGCCTGGGCAAGGCGACCACGATCCCCGACGCGGTCTCCACGCTCCAGGACGCCCACGCGCACCTGGGCCTGGTCACGGACGGCGGCGGCGAGGTGGTCGGCATGGTGAGCCTCACGGACCTGCTCGGCGAGATCCTGGACGTACGGATTCCCGCGACCCGGTAACGGTCCTCTCGCCCCTCCGCGTCCGCGGGTGCGGCGCCGGCAACGATCCCCCGCCCGCGGGTGCGGCCCCGGTAACGGTCCTCTCGCCTCTCCCCGTCCGCGGGGGCGGCGAGAGACCGGCAAGAGCCGGCGAGACCGGCCCGGACCGGCCGGACCGGTGAGAGGCCGTCAGACCGATCACCGGACCGGTCGTGGGCGATCACCGGACCGGCCGCCGACCGATCACGAGACCGGCCGAGACTGTCGAGGACTGTCCAGGACCCGCGAGGCCGATCAACGGACCGGATGGGACCCGGCGTGACCGATCAAGGAACCGGCGGGAGGACGACACGGGCCGGGGAAAGATTCTTCCCCGGCCCATGTTCTCTGTCGGCGTAATCGGGTAGCGGCGAACCCGTGCAAGTCATCCGAAAGTGATCAGCAAGCGTGGCCGGGTAGAACCGATAGGCATGTCGTAGTGGCCCAAAAACCACAAGACCCATGCGTAACCCCTGAGACTTCTCTATAACGGAGCGAGCGACTACCTTGATCGATGATCGACTCGGCCCGCCACGAGACCCGACGGATGGCTCAGATGGATACGCGGTTTCCCAGGAAACGACAAAACCCCGGTCGCGGTGTCCGCGTGACCGGGGTGATGATCTTGTGGGCGAGGAGGGATTTGAACCCTCACGTCCTTTCGGACACACGGACCTGAACCGTGCGCGTCTGCCGTTCCGCCACCCGCCCTTGTTGGGTGCGGTCGAAACATTAGCACGGATCAGCCGGTACCCATGAACCCGGATACGATCCTCCTAGATGCGAAAGCGGAGCAGCTGGGTGCGAGAGAGCGAGGAACGAGCCAACGAGCCCCCAAGCGGCCGCGACCACATAGACGGAGGAGGGGAGGTACCCGGTGGGAGTCCTTCAGCGTTTCGAGCGGAGGCTCGAAGGTTTGGTTGAAGGGGCCTTTGCACGGGCGTTCAAATCTGACCTTCAGCCGGTAGAGGTCGCCAGTGCGGTCCAGCGGGAGATGGACGAGCGGGCGGCGATCGTCGCCCAGGGACGCACGCTCGTGCCCAACGACTTCGTGGTCGAGCTGTCCACGACCGACAACGAGCGGTTGGAGGTCTACTCCGACAGCATCAGCCACGAGCTGGCCAACCTCGCCAGGGAGTACGCCAAGGAACAGGGTTACTCCTTCGTGGGGCCGGTCAGGGTCCGCTTCGAGACGGCCGACG
This sequence comes from Streptosporangium vulgare, assembly GCF_042428775.1. Lineage (NCBI taxonomy): Bacteria > Bacillati > Actinomycetota > Actinomycetes > Streptosporangiales > Streptosporangiaceae > Streptosporangium > Streptosporangium vulgare. The sequence continues at coordinate 121,350 of NZ_JBHMBS010000006.1, forward strand.
ACCTCGCGGTCGGCCTGTTCCGCATCCGCTCGGGCGTGATCCGTGGCGCGACGGTCGAGCAGGACGAGATCCGCCAGCCGGTGAGCGACGTGCCCGCCGCGAAGTCCCACGCCTTCGGGGGCCGCCCCCGCCTGCTGGTGTCCACCCAGGACGACCCGCAGGGCCAGCGGTCCTTCGACCTGACAACACCGGTGACCCTGCTCGGCAGGGGCACCGACTGCGATCTGCGGCTGGTGGACCCGGGTGTGTCCCGGCACCACGCCGAGCTGCGAGTGGAGGGTCCCCTGGTCGCGCTCGTCGACCTCGGCTCCACGAACGGCACCTTCGTCAACGGCCAGCCGGTTCGCCGGGTCGAGCTCCAGAACGGCACTCGCGTGACGCTGGGGCGAACGACTCTGGTTTTCCGGCGCGATTAAAGGTAAACAGACGGTCCATGTCCGAGCTCACGCTGCTGCTGATCCGGCTCGCCTTCCTCGCGGTGCTGTGGTTCTTCGTGATTGCCGCGGTCGGCGTGATCCGGACAGACTTGTTCGGATCACGCACGGCCGCCGCCGTCCCCGCGCGCAAGGCCCCCAAGCCGGTGAAGGCCCCGGCCAAATCCAAGAAGGGGGAACCACGGGAGATGGTCGTCACCGGTGGCCCCCTTCAAGGCACCACCATTACCCTCTCGGAGACGCCCATCACCATCGGCCGGGCGAACGACGCGACGCTGGTAGTCAGCGACGACTACGCCTCCAGCCGGCACGCCCGGCTCTTCCCCCAGGACGGTCAGTGGATCGTGGAAGATCTCGGCTCCACCAACGGCACGTATCTTGACCGCTCCAAAGTCACCCGTCCGACTCCGGTGCCGCTCGGTGTTCCGATCCGCATTGGCAAGACCGTCATCGAATTGCGCAAATGACCATCGCACTCCGTTACGCCGCCCGCTCTGACGTCGGCCTCCTCCGCGAAGGCAACGAGGACTCCGCCTACGCCAGCGGCCGCCTGCTCGCCGTCGCGGACGGCATGGGCGGCCACGCACACGGCGAGGTGGCCAGTTCGGTCGCCATCGCCGAGATGTCCTCGCTCGACACGGACGCACAGGGAGGTGACCTGCTCAGCGCCATCGAGGCGGCGGTACGCGACGCCAACCGCAAGCTGCACGAGATGGTGAGTCACAACCCCAGTCTCAAGGGCATGGGCACCACCCTCACCGCCATGCTCTGGTCGGGGACGAGGGTCGCCCTGGTCCACGTCGGCGACTCACGGGCCTACCTGCTGCGAGCCGGGGAGCTCTACCAGATCACGCACGACCACACCCTCGTGCAGTCACTGGTGGACGACGGCCGGATCACCCAGGACGAGGCCGCCACCCACCCACAGCGGTCGATCCTGTTGCGGGCGCTCGACGGCAGCGGCGAGGTCGACCCCGACCTGTCCCTGCGCGAGGCCCAGATCGGCGACCGCTACCTGCTCTGCTCCGACGGCCTGTCCGGGGTGGTGAGCGCGGAGACACTGCACCACACGCTCTCCACGATCGAGGATCCCGACGGGGTGGTCCGCACCCTCATCGACCTGGCCAACCGGGGCGGCGGCCCCGACAACATCACCTGCGTCCTCGCCGACGTGCTGGAGGTGGACGAGACCCACGTACCGCGCACCGACGCGGCCGTGGTCGGCGCCGCCGGTTCCAGCATGCCGCGGTCACAGCCTCCGGACACCCCGGCGGGCCGTGCCAGCGCGGTCACCATGCCGCAACCCGTCATCTCCGACGACGACGACAACGACGAGCCGATCATCAGGGCCGCGGCCCGACCGGCCAAGCGCCGCCGGCTGTGGCCTCTTCTGGCCGTGGCGGGCGGCGTCGTCGTCATCGGCGGCGGCTTAGGCTGGTACTTCGGCGGGCAGTGGCTGGAGGACCAGTACTTCGTGGGGGCCAAGGGCAACGAGATCGTGGTCTTCCAGGGCGTGAAGACCAACCTGGGTCCCATCGAGCTCTTCGACGTCGCCCGCAGCACCGCGGAGTCGATCACGACTCTCGGCGCGTTCCAGCAGGGCCAGGTCCGCGACGGCATCCCCGTCCCCACCGTCGAGGCGGGCCTGAAGAAGATCGAAGAGCTGAAGACGTCCGCGGCCAAAGCCGACCGGAAGGAAGAGCCGACCGCAACCCCGAGCGCCTCCGCGTCCTCCGCGCCCGCCAGGGCCCCCGAACCCACAAGGTCACAGTAAAAACATGAGCACCCCTAGCGCCGAGCCGGTCCCGCTTCCCGCCAAACGGCGGGTGGCCCAGTTGGCGATGCTCGCGTTCGCGGTCGCCATCGTGATGCTGGCGTACGCCAACGTGGGGCTGGCCCTCGACAACCAGATCCCCTCGGGAATGCTCACCTACGGCCTCGGCCTGGGCGGCCTCATGCTCGCCGCCTACCTGGTCCTGGCCAAATTCGCACCCTGGGCCGATCCACTGATCCTGCCGCTAGTGACGCTGGTCAACGGCATCGGGCTGGTGATCATCTATCGCCTTGAGGCGTCCGGCATGAAGGGTGCCTCGGCCACCAACCAGCTGCTGTGGACCGCGGTGGGGGTCGTCATGTTCTCCGTGACGCTGATCGTGCTGCGCGACCACCGCGCGCTGCAGCGTCTGACCTACACCATGGGCGCCCTCGGCCTGGCGCTGCTGATCTCGCCGCTGCTGCCGTTCGTCGGCAAGGAGATCAACGGCGCCCGCATCTGGATCGGCATCGGCGGCTTCACCCTCCAGCCCGCGGAGTTCACCAAGCTCGCCCTGGTCATCTTCTTCGCCGGCTACCTGGTCGCCAAGCGCGACGTGCTCGCCCTGGCCGGGCGGCGGCTGCTCTTCATCGACCTGCCCCGGGCCCGCGACCTGGGACCGGTCCTCATCACCTGGGGTCTCAGCCTGGGCGTGCTGATCCTGCAGAAGGACCTCGGCTCCTCGTTGCTGATCTTCGGCACGTTCATCGCGATGCTCTACATCGCCACCCAGCGCACCTCGTGGGTGCTCATCGGCATCCTGCTCTTCGTCGGTGGAGCGGTCCTGGCGGGGCTGCTCTTCGACCACGTCGCGGCCCGCTTCGAGGTCTTCCTCGACCCGCAGAGCCAGGAGCTGTACGACCGCGAGCTCGGCGGCAGCTTCCAGCTCATGCAGGGCCTGTTCGCCATGGGACAGGGCGGCGTGCTCGGCACCGGTCTCGGCCAGGGCCACCCCGACCTGATCCCGCTGGCCTTCTCCGACTTCATCTTCACCGCCGCCGGCGAGGAGCTCGGCCTGACCGGGCTGATGGCCCTGCTGATGGTCTACGCCCTGCTGGTGGAGCGCGGCCTGCGCACCTCGATCGCGGCCCGCGAGCCGTTCTCCAAGCTGCTCGCGGGCGGCCTGTCGTTCATCCTCGCCTGGCAGGTGTTCATCATCGTGGGCGGCGTGACCAACCTGATCCCGCTGACCGGCCTGGTCACCCCGTTCATGTCCCAGGGCGGATCGGCGCTGCTGGCTAACTGGATCCTTATCGCGCTGCTGGTACGCATGTCGGATACGGCGAGGAAGCCTCCGCCCCAGGCCATCCAGGACGAAGGAATGACGCAGGTGTTCCAGCGATGAACGGTCCCCTCAAGCGCGCCGCCCTGGCCTGCCTGCTCATGTTCGGCCTGCTCATGATCAACGTGAACTACCTGCAGGCCGTGCGCGCGGAGGACCTGCGCAAGGACTCGCGCAACACCCGCAACTTCTACGCGCGCTACGAGATCGAGCGCGGGCGCATCACCGCGGGCGACAAGGTCCTCGCCGAGTCGGTCGACACCGGCGACCCCGAGTTCCGTTTCCAGCGGCGCTATCCCGAGGGCAAGCTCTACGCCCCCATCACCGGGTTCTTCGCGCCCGAGAGCGAGCGCGACATGGAGCGGGCCGAGAACAGCCTCCTCAACGGCACCAGCGCCGACCTGCTGATCCGGCGCAGCATCGACCTGTTCACCGCGAAGCAGAGCAAGGGCGCCAACGTCGACCTGACGATCAACCCCCGGGCGCAGGAGGCGGCGTACAAGGCGCTGGGCGAGAGCGGCAAGAAGGGCGCGCTGGTCGCGATCGAGCCGAAGACCGGGGCGATCCTCGCCATGGTCTCGATCCCCACCTACGACCCCAACCTGCTGTCCAAGCCCAGCAAGGAAGACGTCAACAAGGCCTACAACAAGCTGGACAAGGACGAGGACAAACCGCTGGTCAACCGGGCCATCGAGCGCACCTACCCGCCGGGCTCGACCTTCAAGGTGGTCACCACCGCCGCGTACCTGGAGAGCGACGACACGGTGGGCCCGGATACCCAGGTCGACGCCCCGCAGCGGCTGGATCTGCCCAACACCACCGCCGACCTGCCCAACTACGGCGGCGCGGCGTGCGGCGCCGGGCGGGTGACGCTGTCGTTCGCGCTGGAGAAGTCCTGCAACACCCCGTTCGGCAAGATCGCGATGGACCTCGGCTACGAGGCGCTGCGCGACCAGGCGCTCAAGTTCGGCATCGGCGGCGAGCCGATCGAGATCCCTCTGCCGGTCGCGGGCAGCGGCATCGGCCCCGAGGAGGACCAGGCGGCTCTCGCCCAGGCCTCGATCGGCCAGCGCAGCAACCAGATGACCCCGCTGCAGATGGCCATGATCGCCGCCGGTATCGCCAACAACGGCGTGGTCATGAAGCCGTACCTGGTCAACAAGATCGCGGATTCCGAGGGTGGCGAGGTCGCGAGCGCCGACCCCGACGAGCTGGACACCGCGATGAGCGAGGACAGCGCGCGCAAGCTCCAGGAGATGATGGTCAACGTCGTCAACAAGGGCACGGCGAGCGCGGCGCAGATCCCGGGCGTGACGGTCGGCGGCAAGACCGGCACCGCGGAGACCTCCGAGGGCCGTGACCCGCACGCGTGGTTCATCTCCTTCGCCCCCGCGGAGGACCCCAAGGTCGCCGTCGCGCTGATCGTCGAGTCCGGGAGCGCCGGCAGCGACGCCTCCGGTGGTCACACCGCGGCCCCGATCGCCAAGAGCGTGATGGAAGCGGTGCTGGGTAGATGACCGCGTTGCTCGGGGGCCGGTACCGCCCGCTGGGGCGGATCGCGTCGGGCGGCATGGGTGAGGTGTGGCGGGCCAAGGACGAACTCCTCGGCCGCGAGGTCGCGGTGAAGCTGCTGCGCCCGCACGTGGCGGAGGATCCGGCCTTCCGCCTGCGGTTCCGCTCCGAGGCGCGCATCGCGGCCGGGCTGTCCGATCCCGGCATCGCGCAGGTCTTCGACTACGGCGAGGGCGGCGGCGTCGCCTACCTGGTGATGGAGCTGGTGCCCGGGCAGTCCCTGGCCGGCATCCTCGCCCGCGACGGCGCCCTGAGCCCCGAGATCACCCTCGACGTGGTCCGCCAGACCGCCATGGGCCTGCACGCCGCGCACCGCGCGGGGATCATCCACAGGGACATCAAGCCCGGGAACCTTCTGGTGACCGAGGCGGGCGTGATAAAGATCACAGACTTCGGCATCGCGAGGGCGCTGGAGGCGGTGCCGGTCACCCAGACGGGCATCCTGATGGGCACCGCGCAGTACGTCAGCCCCGAGCAGGCGTCCGGCGACCCGCTCACGCCCGCCACCGACATCTACTCGCTCGGGGTGGTCGCCTACGAGTGCCTGACCGGGCAGGCGCCGTTCCGCGCCGAGACGCAGGTGGCGATCGCCCTCATGCACATCGGCGAGCCCCCGCCGCCACTGCCGGAGCGGATCCCGCAGGCGGTCCGCGACCTGGTCATGGCGTGCCTGGCCAAGGATCCGCTGCGGCGCCCGGCCAGTGCCAGGGAGCTGTCGGAACGGGCGGACATGCTGCTCGACGCGCTGACCGCCACCGGTGCCACCGGTCTCGGCATGCTCACCGACCCGGTGGGCTGGCGCGCGGAGCCCGCGAACGAGTGGCCCCAGGAGGTCACCAACGCCTTGGCCGTCCCCCTCCGTCCCGAGCCCGGCCCGGAGGCGGGCCCCGGTCAGGGCACGGGCTCCGGGGCGGGCGGGGGCTCCGGGGCGGGCGGGGGCTCCGGCAGCGGTTCCGGCGGGGGCCCCGGTCACGGTGCGGGAGCCGGTGCGGGCACGACCCCGCCGGGCGCCGTCCCGGCGCGTCGCGGGCGCCGCGGCCTGCGCAGGACGACGGTGATCGTCGCCACGGTCGCGGGGTGCGCCGCCGCGGTCGGGCTGGGGGCCCTGACGGTCCACGAGCTGACGAACCAGACCGGCGACAGCGAGCCGGGAGAGCCGGTCGTACGGACGAGCCCGGCCACCACGTCGCCGACGGCACGGCCGACGAAAAGCAAGCCGCCGACGAGCAGACCGCCACTCTCACCGACGAAGTCGGCCCGCCCGTCGGTCACGCCGTCGGCTACGGTAAGCACATCGGCCACGCCCACCGCAAGGCCGAGTACGTCGCCACCACCCAGCCCCAGCCCGACGACTCCCACCCCGACACCAACCACCCCGACGGTGACACCGAGCCTCACACCGAGCACAACTCCTGAACCCGGTGACACAGACCCGCCGAATGAGGAGACGTGATGCGGCAACGGGTCGATGATGGACACCGGTGGCCCAAGAGCTCACCGGCACCCAAGATGAACGGTAAGGGACAGTGCAGGAAATGACTCAGCCCCGACGCCTCGGCGATCGCTACGAGCTTGACGGCGTCGTCGGGCGTGGCGGCATGGCCGAGGTCTATCGCGCCCGAGACATCCGGCTGGATCGGATCGTCGCCATCAAGACCCTTCGCGCGGACCTGGCCAGGGATCACATCTTCCAGGCGCGTTTCCGCCGGGAGGCGCAGTCGGCCGCGTCACTGAACCACCCGTCCATCGTCGCGGTCTACGACACCGGCGAGGACGTCTCCGAGGGTGCGCCGGTGCCCTACATCGTGATGGAGTACGTCGACGGCCGCACGCTGCGCGACCTGCTGCGGGCCGACCGGCGGCTGCTGCCCGAGCGCGCCGCCGAGCTGGTCGACGGGATCCTGCGGGCTCTGGACTACAGCCACCGCGGCGGCATCGTCCACCGCGACATCAAGCCCGCGAACATCATGATCACTCGCAACGGCGACGTGAAGGTGATGGACTTCGGCATCGCCCGCGCGATGGCCGACTCGGCCGCGACCATGACGCAGACCGCCCAGGTGATCGGCACCGCCCAGTACCTCTCGCCGGAGCAGGCCAGGGGCGAGCGGGTCGACGCCCGCAGCGACCTCTACTCCACCGGCTGCGTGCTGTACGAGCTGCTGACCGGGCAGCCGCCGTTCACCGGTGACTCGCCGGTCGCGATCGCGTACCAGCATGTGCGCGAGGACCCGATCCCGCCGTCGCAGATCGACCGCGACATCCCCCAGTGGGCCGACGCCATCGTGCTCAAGGCGATGGCCAAGGACCCCGCGCACCGCTACCAGAGCGCCGGGGAGATGCGGGCCGACATCCAGCGGGCGATGTCCGGCATCCCGACGGACGCCCAGACGATGGCGCTGAGCGCCAACAACGGCTACGGCTCGGCCACCCGGACGATGCAGGCCCCCGGTCCCGGCGGCCCGGCCACCCAGCGCACCACCGCCGTCCCCGCGTACGAGTACGGCGAGGAGGGCGGCGGCCCGCGCACCGGCGGGGGCGGCCGTCGCCGGCAGCAGGGCGGCGGGAACACCGCGGTCAAGACCGCCGCGTGGATCCTCATCCCGCTGCTGGTCATCGGGGCCTTCATCGGCGTCGGCTACATGTTCCTCAGCTCGCCGGGCACTCCCACCACCGACGGCAAGGTGAAGATCCCGCCGCTGGTCTCGCAGACCGTGGAGGCGGCGAGCAAGAGGCTCACGGATCTCGGCCTGAAGGTGAAGATCGTCGAGGAGTTCGACGAGGAGATCCCGAAGGGCTCGGTGATCGAGAGCGACCCGTCGGCCGACCACGAGGTCGACAAGGGCACCGAGGTGACGCTCAAGGTCTCCAAGGGGATCGAGAAGGTCGAGGTGCCCACCGTCCTCAACATGAGCACGGAGGACGCCACGAAGACCCTTGAGGACGCGGGCTTCGAGGTCAACCTGCAGACCAAGCCCTCCAGCCGCAAGCAGGGCATCGTCTTCGAGACCGTGCCCGCGCCGGGCAAGAAGGCCAACAAGGGCAGCACCGTCCGGATCTACGTCCCCAAGGAGGCGGTGGAGGTTCCGGGCGTGGTGAACCTCACGCTCGCGGACGCCAAGAACGCGCTCAAGGAGGCGGGCTTCAAGTGGAAGGTCGTCGAACAGCCGAGTGACCTGCCCAAGGACACCGTGCTGAGTCAGTCTCCCGAGGCGGGCGGCAAGTACCAGCAGAACACGACCATCACGCTGATCGTGTCGAGCGGGGCCCCGCCCGAGCCGACCGAGCAGCCGACCACTCCCGAGGAGCAGCCGACCATTCCCGAGGAGCAGCCGACGGAGGACACTCCCACGGAGCCCGACGACGGCACGATCTTCAATGAGGCTCCGCCCGACGGGAACTGACCGGAGCACCTGACGAAGGCCCTCGCGACCACGCGGGGGCCTTCCTCGTTCGGGAGGGCGGTCGGGAGCGCAGGGGGCCGGGGCCGGAAAGCCTGGAAACAGGGGGCCCGGAAACGGGGAAGAGTCCTTCCGCCACTCGGGGGCGATGGCGGAAGGACTCTCACTGGTCAATCGTCCAGGACGGGTTCCGCGTTACAACAATCTTTCGAGCCAGTTTCCGAGCAGCCGGTGACCGTGTTCCGAGATCACCGATTCGGGATGGAACTGCACGCCCTCGACGGGGGCGGTACGGTGGCGCAACCCCATGATCACACCGTCGTCGGTGGTCGCGGTGACCTGGAGGATCTCCGGCACCGTTTCCGGCAGCACCGCCAGCGAGTGGTAGCGCGTCATGGTCACCGGTGACGGCAGGCCGGAGAAGACACCGCTCCCGTCGTGCGAGATCGCACTGGTGCGGCCGTGCACCAGCTCGGGCGCCCGCCCCACGGTCGCCCCGTGGGCGATGGCGATGGCCTGGAGCCCCAGGCAGACACCGAGCAGCGGGACGCCGTGGGCCTCGCAGTGGCCGACGAGCGGGACGCTCACCCCCGCGTCCTCCGGAGTGCCGGGGCCGGGACTGATCAGGACCCCGTCGAAGCCACGGACGTCCTCCACCGCGACCCGGTCGCGCGGGCGCACGTCGCAGGTGGCGCCGAGCTCGCGGAGATACTGGACGATGGTGTGGACGAAGCTGTCGTGGTTGTCGACGACGAGGACGCGGCTCATCGGCCCACGGTGGTCAGGTCGAGGGAGATGCGAGGTTCGATCCAAGGGAACACGACATACCAGAGTACGCCCGCGACCAGCCCGGCCAGCACCAGGGCGGTGAGCCCCCTGGCCACGAGGTTTCCGGGAAGCATCCGCCAGATCCAGCCGTACATGGGATCTCCTTCCTGTTCTGGCCTGTCCGGGTGTCTCCCGGGACCCGGCGTCTACCCGGACCTCCCGAGGCGGTCCGCCCGCCCTTCCAGCTCGCCGGAGACGATGAGCCGCTGGGCGGCCGAGTACTCCGGGTGGCAGGTGGACAGGGTGATCAGCGCCCTGGTGGGCTCGCGGCCGGGCCGGCCGGGAACCGGGGCGACCACGCCGATCTCGGTGGGGTCGACGACGCGCTTGCCGGTGACGCGGTAGGTGTAGCGGGCCTCGCGGGCGTCGACCAGGATGAGATCGCCCCGGCGGAGCTCGTCGATGCGGTTGAAGGGGGCGGCATAGGTGGTCCGATGGCCCGAAAGAACGAAATTACCGATTTTTCCTGGCATGGCGGTACCGGGGTAATGGCCGGGCCCCATCCGCAGCCGATCCTGGTCGACGCCTTCCACGATGGCGTACCGGTAGTCGTCCCCGAGCCTGGGGATCGACAGCATCGCCACCGCCCCGCCCAGCCGGATCGGCCCAGGCGGCTCGCCCCGTCGGTCTCCGGCCGCCCCGACCGGCGGGATCTCCTCCGCCAGCTCCCTGCGCAGCAGCGCCTGCTGCGCGGCGGTGTAGGAGCCGGTGCCCCACAGCAGGTAGGCGCAGAAGAGGAGGACGACCAGCCCCGCGGTGACGCTCAGGTCGCCCAACACCCTCAGCGCCGCTCTCATGGGGTCAGGCTAGTGACCGAAAAGCCCTCCGCGGCGGGCCGGATCACGGGTCCGGCGCAACATTTGCCACAGGATGGTGCCCTACGGAATCGCCATGGTCCACCTGCGCCGACTATCCTTACACGGAACTCCACCCACTAGCGACTACGCTAATCGACACGGCCTGCGCACGATCCAGATCGCGCAGGGTTGACGCAGGAGAAGAACCCCAGTGCCCAAGCCCAAGACTCGCAAGAAGCCGGTCTACACCCCGCCGCAGACCTCACAGCAGGTCAAGATCAGCCCACGCTGGTTGGCGCCGGTCATGGTGACCTGCTGGATCGTCGGCATCCTGTGGATCGCCGTCTACTACGTGGCGCCCACCGCTCCCCTTCTCGGCACCCTCCAGAACTGGAACCTGCTGGTCGGGTTCGCGTTCATCATCCTCGGGGTGATCCTTTCCACCCGCTGGCGCTAGCTTTTCCACAGGCATTGTCCACACCCTGGGGAAGCATCAGGGTGTGGATCAACCGAAGATCCCGAGTTCGGCCTGGACGGCGAACGGCGGCAGCCCCAGCACCAGCGCGACCAGGACGATCAGCACCGCCGCGCAACCACCCCACTGGATTGCGCTGCGGTTCCTGGCCGGGGCGAAGGCGAAGACCGCGGCGACCAGGGCGCCGGTGATCAGGCCACCGAGGTGTCCCTGCCAGCTGATGCCGGGGACCACGAAGGTGATCACAGCGTTGGCGCCGATCAGCCAGAGCACGCCCTGGGCGTTGTAGCCGAGCTTCTTGGCGAGCACGAACAGCGCGGCGAACATGCCGTAGATCGCGCCCGAGGCGCCGACCGCGGCGATGCCGAACAGGTAGACCGCGACGGACCCGCCGAGCGCGGCGAGGAGATACAGCGCCAGGAACCTGGCCGATCCGAGGCGCCGCTCCAGCTCGGGGCCGATGGCGTAGAGGGCCCACATGTTGAACACGATGTGGGTCAGGGCAAAGCCACCGCCCCCCAGCGGCTGGTGCAGGAAGGCGCCGGTGATCAGGCGCCACCACTCACCGTGATAGCCGACCTCGTAGGCGTTCATCATGAAGTTGGTCAGCACCCAGTCGGTGCTCGCGGTCTCGGCGGCGTACGCCAGGACATTGATGATCAACAGTGCCCAGGTGACCCGGGGCGTGGTGACCGCCCGGCCGCCGAACACGGACTGCGCCTGCCGCACGCCCTTGTTGCCCTCGGCCGCGCACTCGGGGCACTGGAAGCCCACCGAGGCGTCGCGCATGCAGTCGGGGCAGATGGGACGGTCGCAGCGCTGGCAGCGGACGTAGGTCTCACGCCCCGGATGCCGGTAGCAGGTGGGGACAACGGTGTTGGGCTCGTTGGACGACTGGGTGGTCATGTGTGTGGCTGGCCCCTTCGAGCGTTCTGTTATCCACAGACTGCCAGCCTATTCACGATCCCGAGCACCCGTACACCCGCGAACGGCCGCCGGGCCACACCGGCCGGCCGGAGTCGCGGGCAACGGTGAGGCCGTCCGGGGGGAGCGAAGCCGGGGGCGGAGGTCCGGGCGAGCCGGCACGAGGGCTGGGAGCGGGGATGGGAGGCCAAGCCAGGGCGGGGGCCGGGCCGAAGGAAGGGTGAGGGCCGGGCCGGGGAGTGAGGGGCCGGGCCGGGGAGCGAAGGGCCGGGCCGGGGAGCGAAGGGCCGGAAGGCAGGAGGCCGAAGGGCGGGGCTCGGTGGGCGGGGACGGGCACGCCCGGCGGGAACGCGAACGGCGGCCTCCTGAGGAGGCCGCCGAGCATGAGATCAGCTCTGGACGCGCTCGATGGTCACCGACTCCAGGACCACGGGCTCCGTGGGACGGTCACGGGCGTCGGTGTCGGTCTTGGCGATGGCGTCGACGACGTCCTGGCCCTCGATCACCTCACCGAAGATGGTGTGCTTGCCGTTGAGGTGCGGCGTGGGCACGACCGTGATGAAGAACTGCGAGCCGTTGGTGCCGCGGCCGAACTGGACACCGGCGTTCGCCATGGCGAGCAGGTAAGGACGGTTGAAGTAGAGGTCCGGGTGGATCTCGTCGTCGAACTTGTAGCCGGGGCCGCCGACGCCCTGGCCCAGCGGGTCGCCACCCTGGATCATGAATCCGGAGATGACCCGGTGGAAGATCGTGCCGTCGTACAGCCTGGCGTTGGTCTTCTGGCCGCTCTCCGGGTGCACCCACTCGCGGGTGCCCTCGGCGAGCTCGACGAAGTTACTCACGGTCTTGGGCGCGTGATCCGGGAAGAGCTGGACCTTCACGCTACCGCGGTTGGTGTTGAGGTTTGCGATCAACTTCTCAGCCATGATCGGACTGCCCCCTTCAGGTCGTAGGAATACCTGTGCAACGTATTGCTTTTGTGGCACTTTGACGATTTCGGCCGCAGCCGCATCCCCAAGCATCCTCCCACGGGCCGTCATGATTGAGCCGCCTTCGAGCGGGAAGGGGTGGCGACGGGGCCCCAACGAATGGGGAGGTTGTTGTGCCTCTAGCACTGTTTGGAAAGCGCCACATCAAGATCGTGGCTCCGGAAAGGCGGCTGCGCCACGTGAAGGCTCAAGCCGTCCGCGCCGCGGATCGGGTCGGCCCAATGGCCAGCCACGCCCGTGACGCGGCAAGTCATCATGCTCACGACATGGCCGTCCAGGCTCGCGATGTGGCCAGTCACGCCCGCGAGATGGCCGACCAGGCCCGTGACGTGGCCGGTCAGGCCCGTGACGTGGCCAGCGAGAAGATCATCGTGGCACGCGGGTGGGCGGCACCCAGGCTTGACGCCGCCGCGCACTCGTTCGAGGAGCAGCTCGCGCCGAAAATCAGCGCCGCGCTCTCCCAGGCCGCCGCGAGAATCGATCCCGCTCCCGCGAAGTCCAGGAAATCGCCGATGATCCTGCTCTTCGCGGGCGTCGCGATCGCGGCGGTGGGCTACGTCCTGTACCGCAGGAACGCCGACCAGTGGGCGGACACGCTGAAGGAGAGCGCCTCCGACGCGTCCCAGTGGGTGGGACAGAAAACGGAGGCGGTGGCCGGGAAGGTCTCCGGCGCGGCGGATGACGCTGCGACGAAGGCCGACGAGATCAGCTCCAAGACCGACTCCGGGGCGGAGCACGTCTCCAAGAACCTGCCCTAGGAGCCGGAGCGCGCCGGTCCTCCGTCTAACGAACCCGGCGTACGGCGACTGCCGGAAGTACGGCCCGCACCTTCAAGGTGCGGGCCGTACTCCTGTGCGGAGTTCGTTACTCCTGTGCGGAGTTCGTCGGCGCTTGTGTACGGAGTCCATCGACACTCCTGCGCGGGAACCCTCTGAAACTCCTGCGCGGGAACCCTTTGCCACTCCTGTGCCGGGGCCTGTTGACCGATCACCAAGCGCTTGTTAGAACGTGTTCCCCGGCCCCAAGGAGCACCGATGACGCTGTCGCCCCTCGACGACCATCCCGTACACCAGTCGCCCGAGGTGATGCGGCACGTCACGACGTCGGACCGCAACTTCTACGACCGGTACTACTTCAACTGCCACGCGGGATCCGACGAGTTGATGCTCGTCGTCGGTCTCGGCCAGTATCCCAACCTCGGCGTCACCGACGCGTTCGCCTGCGTGCGGTACCGGAACCTGCACCGCGTGGTCCGGGCCTCCCGGGAACTCGGTGACGACCGGATGGACACGCGGGTCGGCCCGTTCGAGGTCGAGGTGATCGAGGGCCTGCGGCGGCTGCGGGTGGTGCTCGACGCCACGGAGCACGGCCTCTCCTTCGACCTCACCTGGGAGGGCACCGTACCGGCCACCCTCGAACCCCGGCACTTCCTGCGCTGGCAGGAGCGTGTGGTGTTCGACTCCTCCCGAATGGCCCAGACGGGCCGGTGGACCGGGCACATCCTGGTCGGCGACGAGCGCGTCGAGGTCACCCCCGACCGCTGGCAGGGCACCCGCGACCGCTCGTGGGGCATCCGCCCGGTCGGCGAGCCCGAGCCCCCCGGCATCCAGGCGCGCAACACGGGCACCTTCTACTGGCTCTACACGCCCGTCCAGTTCGACGACCACGCCATCCTGTGCATCGTCCAGGAGGACGAGAAGGGCCGCCGACTGCTGGAGGAGGCGGTGCGCGTGTGGGGGTTCGGCTCCCTGAGGGAGGGCGAGGAGGAGTATCTCGGCCGTCCCGAGTACCGCCCGACGTACGTGGACGGCACCCGGGAGGTGCGCGAGGCGACGATCTCCTTCTCCCCGCCGGGCGGGAAACCCTTCGACCTGCACTGCGTCCCGATTCTCCCGGTGCACCTGATGGTGGGCACCGGATATGGCCTGGAACCGGATTGGAAGCACGGCATGTACCAGGGTCCCCACCCGGTGGTCCAGGGCGTCACCCACACGCTGCCCGAGGACGCCTCCAAGATGTGGGGCATGGTCGACGCGGTCGGCCGCTTCGAGTACGACGGCCGGATCGGCCATGGGTTGTACGAGTACTGGGCCCTGGGCCCGCACCCGTCCTTCCCCGAGGGCTGATCGACCGCACGCGACCCGTCGTTCCCCGGGGACCGGCCGGGCCACCGCACGTGACCTGCCGTTCCCCGGGGACCGACCGCCGCGCCTGACCGGTCGTCCCCCGAAGACCGGTCACCGCACGAGACCGGTCATCCCCCGAAGACCGGTCACCGCACGGGACGGGATCTCCGCGCGGGTTTCCCGGATCGTCTCCGATCCGGCCGCGGACCGGCTGCGGACCGGCTGCGCTCCGCTGCGGCCCACCTCCGGGCCGACTGCGAACCGGAGGCACACCAGAGGCGGAGGCGGACCAGCGCGGACCGGAAGCGGACCTGAGGCGGGCCGACTGCGAACCGGCCGGGACATTCCCGCACGGATACCCCGGCCGGTTCGCAGGTCTTTTCCGGGGACGCTCCTCGGCTCGCCGGGGCGTCCCCGCGATGTCACTCCTCCTCGGCCTTCTTGGCGCAGGTCACGGTGGGCACGCCGTCTTCCGAGAGCTTGCCCGCCACCCTGACCTCGGTGACCGCGGCCCCCTCGGGAGCGGTCACGGCCGTGGAGAGCATGGCCGCCTCCCCTGGCTTCTGAGCGCCTTCCGGAAGGGGCTGTGCGACCGTGACATCGACGGCCTCGGGCGGGGTCGTGCCGTCGGGCAGGGCGGGCAGAGTGGACGGCTCCGCGTCCGGCCGCACCGACCGGGTGTCCTCAGTGATCATGACGTGTCCGGCCTCGGCCTTCCCGGACACACCGGTCTTCCCGGACACACCGGCCTGTCCGGACGGCACGGCGGGGAGGGCGGGAACGGCGGGCACCGCGAGAGCCGATCCCTCCTTCTCCAGTTTCTCGCGCTCTGCCTCGGTGAGCCGGCGCGTCGTCAGGGTCACCTGGCCGCCTCCCTCACAGTCGATGAGCACGACGCCGTCTCCGGGCAGGGGGGCGGGGGTCGGTGTGTCGTCGGCGCTGGCGGCTCCGGTCAGCGTGGCCATCAGAGCCCCCGCGGTCACCACGGCGGCGGCGAGCATGCGGATGCGCATGGGTGTTCTCCTTGTCAGGCGAATCGGCGAACGAGGCGAATGAAACGGATGAAGCAGACGAAGCGGCGTGTGGACTGGTGACTCGTGAACGGACCGGCATGCGGTGCTGGAGGTCACAGGCTCCCGCCCGTCGCCTGAACCCAGCCTGAAGGTGCCAGAAATCGTCTTCAGGTTGGCTTTAGGCGGGGTACGGCAGGCTGACGACATGCGCGTGCTACTGGTTGATGACGAGAAGCGCCTGGCCCACCTCCTGAAGGAAGGGCTGGCGGGCGAGGGCTTCGCCGTCGACGTCGCGTACGACGGGCGCGACGGGCTGTGGATGGCGACCGAGAACCCGTACGACGTGATCGTGCTCGACGTCATGCTGCCTCGGATGAACGGCTACACCGTCTGCGCCAAACTTCGCGACGCGGAGAACTGGACGCCGATCCTGATGCTCACCGCCAAGGACGGGGTGCACGACGAGGCCGAGGCCCTGGACACGGGCGCGGACGACTTCCTGTCCAAACCGTTCTCCTACGTGGTGCTGCTCGCCCGGTTGCGCGCGCTGGTACGCAGGGGCGGCAAGGCGAGGCCGGTGTCCATCGCGGTCGGCGACCTCACCGTCGATCCGGCGGGGCTTCGCTGCCGCCGGGGCGAGGTGGAGATCCCCCTCACGCCCAAGGAGTTCGCGGTTTTGCACGGCCTGGCACGCAGGCAGGGCGAGGTGGTCTCCAAGGGCGAGTTGCTGGCCCAGGCGTGGGACTTCTCCTACGACGGCGACCCGAACATCGTCGAGGTCTACGTCAGCGCGCTCCGCCGCAAGATCGATTCTCCGTTCGGCCGCTCGTCGCTGGTGACCGTACGCGGTGCCGGCTACCGGTTGGAGGCCTGAGATGGCGTCGCGCCTGTCGGTACGGCTCCGGGCGACCCTCGCGGCGACCGCCATCGTCGCGGTCGCGCTGGGTGTGGCGGCGTCGGTGCTCGTCGGCGTGCTGACGGGGAGCCTGACGCGGAGCGCCTCCGACGAGGCCGCCCGCCGCGCCGGCGCCACCGCCGACGTGCTCGCCGGCGGCACGGTGACACTCGACGCCCAGGCGATCCACGTCACGTCGGCCAGTGTCCCGGCGTCCCCCGCATGGACGGTCGACGCTCCGTCGGCCACGGTGGTGACCGTCGCCGGATCGCGGACCGGCGCCGCCTGGCACTCGGAACCGGCCCTCCTCGACCCCGACATCAAGATCTTCGCGCGTCCCGTGTCGCCTGTCCCGACACTCTCCGGCGCGGCTCCGACCCCGGCCCCGGCCGCCGTCCGGTCGTCCGACGGGAAAGCCGCGGCGCCGCCCGGGGTGTCTGGGGTGTCTGGGGTGTCCAGGGGGAAGGTGACGGCATCGTCCAGAGCGGCCACGCCGCCATCCGGGTCATCCGAACCGTCCGGGTCATCCGGGCCATCCGGACCCTCTGGGCCATCATCCGGGAAGGTGGCGGCGTCATCCGGGGAGGCCGCGCCGTCATCGGGACCGTCTGGAGTACCGGGGCCGGCCGAAGCGTCCGGACTGACCGGGCTGACCGGGCTGACCGAGCCATCCAAACAGGCCGGGCCGTCCAAGCAAGCCGAGCCATCCGAACAGGCCGGAGCGTCCGGACGGAAGGCCGCGGCGCCGCCCGTGGTGACCGTGCAGAACATCGCGAGCGGAGCCGCGCTCCAACCGGCCGAGATGACGCGATGGGCTCCCGGCGATTCCTTCGCCCTGGCCACGATGCCCGTGGACACCGCCAACGGCACGCTGTTCGTACAGGCCAGGGCCTCGCTCGAACCCACGGTGGACGCCCTGACGGCCCTGCGCGGCCTGCTGCTTCCCGGTATTCCCGCGTTGCTCCTGCTGGTCGCCGCCCTCACCTGGCTCGCCGTCGGCCGGGCGCTGGCACCGGTCTCGGCCATCCGCGCCGAGATGGCCGACATCACCGCGAGCGACCTGCACCGGCGGGTTCCCGTACCGAGGTCGCGTGACGAGATCGCCCGCCTCGCCGAGACCATGAACCGTACGCTCGACCGCCTCGAACAGGCGGTCAGTCGGCACAAGCGCTTCGTCGCCGACGCGGCCCACGAACTCCGCAGCCCACTGGCCATCCTGCGGACCCGCCTGGAGCTGGCCCGGCCGGGGCCGCTGGCGGCCGAAGCGCTCACCGACGTGGAGCGGATCCAGTCCCTCACCTCCGACCTTCTCCTGCTCGCCCGCCTGGACGCCGGGGAGCCCGGCTGTCACGAGGAGGTGGACCTCGGCCAGGTGACCGCCGAGGAGGCGGCCAGGTCGCGGCCCCGGCCGGAGATCAGGGTCACGCTGGAGGTGGCGGCCGACACCGTGATCCTCGGCTCCGCCGGACAGCTGCGCCGCCTGGTGGCCAATCTGGTGGACAACGCCGTACGCCACGCGAGTTCCACGGTCACCGTCCGGCTGGCCACGGACGGCGGCGAGGCGGTGCTCGACGTGCTCGACGACGGGCCGGGCATCCCCGCCGAGCACCACGAGGCGGTCTTCGACCGCTTCACCCGGCTGGACGAGGCCAGGGACAGGGACGCGGGCGGCGCGGGTCTCGGGCTGGCCATCGCGAGGGACATCGCGGTACGGCACGGCGGCAGCCTGCGTATCGCGGGGAAAGATCGAGAAGCATGGCTACAGGCCCGTTTTCCTGTGATATGAACCACACACGTGATCTATCACGGACCCCTTCACTTCCCAGGAGGCCCGCCATGCCCGCTCCTACCCGCCGTTTGATGATCTTCCGAGGTCTCGTGGGCGGCGCCGCCGCCGCGATCGCGGCGGCCACCGCGTGGGTACGCCCCGCCGAGGCCTCCGAGGACACCGGGGAGGCCGCCGGTCCCATCCTCGCCAAGACCAGCAGCATTCCGGTCGGCGGCGGCCGGATCATCAAGGGCACGTGGGTGGTCACCCAGCCGAAGAAGGGCACCTTCCGCGCCTTCAGCGCGAAGTGCACGCACCAGGGCTGCCCGGTCTCCACCATCCGGGGCGGGACCATCAACTGCCCCTGCCACGGCAGCAAGTTCCGGATCGCGGACGGCTCGGTGGCCAGGGGCCCCGCCAAGCGGCCGCTGGCCCGTAAGAAGATCAAAATCTCCAAGGGTGTCATCCGGCTGAGCTGATCGACCGGCACTCACCCGGCCTCCTCGCGGGCCGCTCCCGTGACGGGCGTCACGGGAGCGGCCCGCCA
Source organism: Streptosporangium vulgare (assembly GCF_042428775.1). NCBI lineage: Bacteria > Bacillati > Actinomycetota > Actinomycetes > Streptosporangiales > Streptosporangiaceae > Streptosporangium > Streptosporangium vulgare. The sequence goes on from NZ_JBHMBS010000006.1 coordinate 140,214, forward strand.
GGGGGACCGGCTCGGCGGTTCATGAAGACGGGGATCCGGGATTCGTCCTCTTGCCGGTCCTTCCGGGCGTAGTGGGAGCAGGTCGCCACCCCGCTCGCGGCCACAGGAAAGCCAGGTGCGCAGAGAAGGCCAGGCGCGTCAGCGCGGGCGACTGTGCCGAGACGAACTCGCGCAAACGTCGCTCCTCCCTGACGCCCATGATCACCGCCACCCTGCTGGTCGCCCCCTGAGACGCTCCAGCGAGCGCGCCACCACCTCTCCACGCCGTGCGAACCAGCACGAAGTCACACGCGGGCTCGTGGGCGAAGAGATGAGGAGGTTGGGGCATCGGCGAAGGTTTCACGTGAATCAATGTGCTTCGCGAGGTGGCGGGGCGATCACGACGGATCGCGCCCGCTCCCGGGGGCGGGGACAGGGGCGAGGATTATCAGGGTGCGCCGGGCGGGGAGCGGCGAAAGAATGCGCGGTGCGGGACCCGGCGAGTCGGCGGTTCGATGATCCGCGTACCCGCGACCCGGGACCCGGGGTCCGGGGTCCGGGGCTCGGCGAGTCGATGGCCCGACAAGTCGATGGTTCGGCGAGTCGACGGTTCGGCGAGTCGGCGGGGCAGCGGGTTGGCGGGGCGGTGAGTTCGAGCGGGTCCGTGGTCCGGCCGCGAGGCCGGTTCGGCCCACAGGACCCCACAGGACCCCACAGGACCGCCACGGAATCGCCGTTGAGCCGTCGTGGAACCGCCATTGAGCCGCCCTGGAACCACCCTGGAACCGCCGCGAGAAGGATGTGAGACCGATGAGCGACATCACCGTGCGCCCCTACGAGGGTGCCGCCGATCTGCGAAAGATGCAGGAACTCGTACGGGCGGCATGGGGTCCCGCCGTCCGGCCGCACATCGGCGGGCTCGCCTGGAGCAGGTTCCAGCACGTGGGGCGGGAGGCGGAGTGGCCGACGGCGCTGTGGGAGCGCGACGGTGACACCCTGGCGTGGGGCTGGGCGATGCCTCCGGGCGAGCTGGAGATGTTCGTGCACCCGGAGTGTCCCGAGCTGGCGGACGAGGTGCTCGGCTGGTTCCACGGCGTGGTCGCCGGCGACGAGCCGGGGGTGACCATCCTGGAGGGCGAGAGGCGACTCGCCGCGACCCTCGCCCGGCACGGCTACCGGCGGGAGCCCGCGGACGCGCCCTTCCTCCTGCGCATGTCACGCGACCTGCGCGACCTGCCGGAACCCGAGCTGCCTCCCGGTTTCGTCGCGCGCCACGTGCGCGGCGAGGAGGACGTGCCCGCGCGAGTGGCCGTGCACCGGTCGGCGTTCGCCCCCTCGTCGGTCACCGAGGAGAGCTACCGCAACGTCATGGGCGCGTGGCCCTACCGGCGCGAGCTGGACAGCGTCATCGAGGCACCGGACGGCCGCCTGGCGTCGTACTGCCTGATCTGGCCGGACGACGCCAACGGCGTCGGGGAGCTGGAGCCGGTCGGCACGCATCCGGACTTCCGGCGGATGGGGCTGGCCCGCGCGGCCTGCCTGCACGCGCTGCGCGGGCTCGGCGAGGCGGGCGCGGTCACCGCGATCGTCCATCCTCGGGGGGACGCGGGATATCCGGTGCCCGCGCGGCTGTACGAGGCACTCGGCTTCCGCGTCCTCGACCGGACGGCCCGCCACACGCGCCGCCGCTGAACCCCGCTGAGCCCTGTCGAGTCCCGTCGAGCCCGTCCAACGGTTTCCCAGATATCTGATGAATATCGCCATATAACCTCGCCCGGAAATATATGCATATTTTCTCGGGAAAATTCCCCCGAGATAACTCTTGAACCGCACGAGGATGTATAAGTCTTACTCCCCGGCAAGTAGCATTAGAGGGTTAATCGCACCTGTCGGCGGATAGACGTCACATATGCGAAGCACCGTTCAACTCTCCCTCATCACCAGCACCGTCTTCGCCCTGGTCACAACCCTCCCCTTCGGCGTCACGCACGCCATGGCCGACCCCACCCCCGATTCCTGGAACGCCCCTCTGCCGGACCAATTCACGACCCTCAAAACAGGCAGCACGGGAATCGAGGTCCACAATGCGAAGAAAAGACTTAAAGATTTGGGTTTCCCCCCCGGAAATCTCAGCCCCACGTACGACTCCGCGCTGCGGATGACCGTGTGGGCTTTCCAGAAGGCCAACGGACTGAAGCCCGTCGACAGGATCGACTCGCCGACCTGGCAGGCCCTCCTGCACCCCCGCCGGGTCAGGCCCCTGGTGGCGGACGGGGAGCCGGAAAGGACCGAGATCGACCTACGGCGCCAGCTCCTCACGACGTGGAAGGGCGGGAAACCCGTGCTCGTGACCCACATCTCGACCGGTGCCCGCAGACCGTACTGCGAGAAGGGTCACTGCGGATTCGCCGCGACCCCGCTCGGCGACTATCGGGCGGGAGCGCGGGTTCCCGGCTGGTCCACGGGGATCCTGGGGGCGATGTTCTACCCCGTCTACTTCAACGGCGGCATCGCCATCCACGGCTCCACCCTCGTCCCCCGCTACCCCGCGTCCCACGGATGCGTCCGGATCCCGCTGCACAACGCCCTCGACGTCTACCGCTTCCTCCAGCCGGGCATTCCCGTGTACGTCCGCCGTTCGGAGGCTCCCGCCGAACGCCGCCCGAAGGCTCGCGGGGAACAGCGCTCCCGGATTCCCAAGGCACGATCTCCGGAGGCTCCGCGTCGCTCGCACCGGCAGTCCTCGCGGCCCGGCCGCTCCACCGACGATCACGGTAGGCGCCACCGGTGAGCCGTGGAGGCGTGCCCGAGCCGGAAGGTGGCCTTTCCGCCGGAAAATCCCGGCGGGTACGGCGATCGAACCGATCCCACGGGCTTAGAACCGGTGCCGTGAGGTCATGATGAAGATGTCGGCAGATCATTCCGAAGGGCGTGAATCGTGATACCAACCATGATCCTGTTCGGCCTGATCTTCGGGCGCTGGTGGCGGGCCTCCCTCCTCGCCGCCGCCGTGTTCTGGCCCGCCGTGCTCCTGGCCGGCGACGCGATCGGACTCGACGGGTCACTGGTGATGGCGGCCGCGCTGGGCGTGCTCAACGTCGCCGCCGGGGTGGCGATTCACCAGAGCGTGCTCTGGCTCGTGAGGAACACGATCACGCAGCGGGCGCGGGCGAAGAACCCGTAACCGTACGGCCGGCCACGCCGGGACTCGACATCCCCGACATCCCCGACATCCCCGACGTCTCCACCGGTGAACACGGCGATCCGGGCGGGAACGAGGAGCCGGGCGGGAACAGCGAGCCGGGGCGGGAACGACGACCCCGGGGAACGAGAACCGGGCAGGACGCGGACCGGTGGCGTTCCTCCCGTGTCCCCGGTGGTCACGCGGTTCGGCGCCCGATCCCCGCCAGGATCACCTCGTCGAGCACGACCGAGGCGGTCGACCGGTCGGGCCCGTCGTACTGTCCGGCGTTGATGGCGACCACCAGGTCCAGCTCGGGTGACACGTGGATTAGCTGGCCGCCGTTGCCGGTCCCGCCCGTCCACGTGTCGCCCACGTACCAGTGATAGCCGTAGTGGCGACCCTCGTCGATCCGCACGCGCGGGTGCAGCGCCGCCTTCAGCCAGGACGACGGGACGACGCCGCCGCCCCCGTCGAGCACGAGCCGCCCGATCGCGAGAAGGTCGCGAGGGGTGAGCCGCAGCCCGGAGGCGGCGAAGGCCACCCCGTCCTCGCCGGCCGACCACTCGAAGCGCGTGATCCCCAGCGGCTCGAACAGCCTGGCACGCGCGTAGTCCTGAACGGCCCGGCCGGTGCCCTTCTCGATGAGCCGCGCCACCAGCGCCGAGGCGCCCCCGCAGTAGGACCATCGCCTGCCCGGCTCGTCCACGATCCGCTGCTCCAGGACGTAGCGGGAACGGTCTGGGGCGAGTTCCATCGCGATCTCGCTGTTGGCGGCGCTCGTGTAGGGGGCGCTCTCGTCCCACTCCAGGCCGAGCGTCATGGTGAGCGCGTGCTCGACCGTGAGCGCGGCGCGCCGGGGGTCCTCGGCGAGATCCGGATACTCGGGGAAGTGCCGCAGCAGCGGCTCGCGCGGCTCCGGCACCCGGCCGTCGGCGAGGGCGACGCCGTACAGGAGGCCGACGACGCTCTTGGTGACCGAGCGGACGTCGTGGAGCGTGTCGGGCGTGAAGCGCACCCGGCCGAGCGGCTCGTTCAGCCGGAAGTCCTCGCCTTCGCCGTAGTGCTCAAGGATCACCCGGCCGTGGCGGAGGACGACCACGGCGTGGAGGCCGGGCAGCCGCCCCTGGTCCAGGGCGAGGGCGAGACGGTCGGTGAGTGTGTCGCTCATGATCCTGTTCTACGGCCTCTCCCCGTGTCAGGATCAACCCTGCGGGGCGAATTCCCACGTGCCCTGCTTGGGGAAACGGTCGGAGTGGTCGGCCTGGATCCAGCCGGGGTATTCGACCGGGAGCGCGCTGACGGCGTCCAGTTCGGTGAGATCCCGCTCGGTGAGCTCCAGGTCGACGGCGGCGAGGTTCTCGGTGAGCTGTTCCGGGCGCTTGGCGCCGATGATGACGCTGCTCACGCCGGGTCGCGAAAGCACCCAGGCCAGCGCGACGCGGGACACGCCGACCTCGTGGCGGGCCGCCACCTCGCGCAGGACGTCGATGACGTCGTAGGCGCGCTCCAGGTTCACCGGCGGGAACTCGAACCGGTTGCGGCGGGCCCCGCCGTCGCTCGTGCCGGTGCGGTCGAACTTCCCCGACAGCAGGCCGGCGGCGAGCGGGCTCCAGACCAGCAGGCCGAGCCTCTGGTCCTGGAGCAGGGGGAGGATCTCGCGTTCGATGTCGCGGGCCGCGAGCGAGTACTGGGCCTGCAGGGAGACGAACCGCGCCCATCCCCGCCGCTCGGAGACCCCGAGCGCCTTCATCGCCTGCCAGGCGGTCAGGTTCGAGGCGCCGATGTAGCGGACCTTCCCCTGGTGCACGGCGTCGTCGAGGGCGGCGAGGGACTCCTCGAAGGGCGTGATCGGGTCGATGTTGTGGATCTGGTAGAGGTCGATGTGGTCGGTACGGAGCCTGCGCAGGCTGTCCTCCAGCGACCGCATGATGTGCAGCCGGGACTGGCCGACGTCGTTGGGACCGGCGGCCGTCCGCGCGGTCATCTTGGTGGCGAGCACCACGTCGCGGCGGCGTGCCCCGAGCACCTGGCCGAGAAGCTCCTCCGACTCGCCCCCGCCGTACACGTCGGCGGTGTCGATGAGGTTCACCCCGTGATCGAGCGCGGTGCCCACCAGGTGGTCCGTCTCCTTCACGTCCAGCGCGCCGACCGCCTCCCAGACCTGGCCGCGCCCGCCGAAGCTCATCGCTCCCAGCGAGATGCCGGAGACGAAGACCCCGGTGGTACCGAGCTGTGCGTATTTCATCGTCCTACTCCTTCCAGATGACCAGATGACCAGATGAGGGGGGGCGTTGGAACGCTATAACCCGTCTACCTGGACAATCCATAAGAAAGAGTCCGACATATATGCGAGATCGTCCGGAGTCACCATGGACCCCCTGTCCGATGTCCTGACCCTGCTGAACGTCAGGAGCGCCCTCTCCTCGCGCTTCGAGGCCGCCGGCCGCTGGGCGCTGCGCTTCCGGAGCTACCGGCACATCAAGATCGGCGCTATCACGTCCGGCGCCTGCTGGCTCACCATCGACGGCATGCCCGCGCTGCGGCTGGCGGCGGGCGACTGCTACCTGCTCACGGGCGGGCGGCCGTACGAGGTCGCCAGCGACCTGGACATCGAGGCGGAGGACGGCCACGCCGTCTACCTCGACGCTCCCAACATCAGGAACGTACGGTACGGGACCACCGCCCGGGACGACGCGGAGCCGACCGTCATCATCGGCGGCAGCATCACCCTCGACGACATGACCGCGACGCTGCTGCTCGACTGCCTGCCCCCGGCCGTGCGCATCCCCGCCGACAGCGAGCAGGCCCGGACCCTGCGCCCGGTGCTGGGGATGCTGACCCACGAGACCGCGGCCGAGCCGCTCGGGGCGACGGTGATGATCGAGCATCTGACCCAGATCATGTTCGTCCAGGCCCTGCGTGCCCACCTGGCCGGCGAGGAGAGGATCCCGGGCTGGCTGGGAGCGCTGAACGACCCGCGGATCGGCTCCGCGCTCACCCTGATGCACCAGCAGGCCACCCGCCGCTGGACGGTCGCCGGCCTCGCCGCCGAGGTGGACATGTCCCGCTCCAGCTTCGCGCTGCGTTTCAAGACCCTCGTCGGGCTGCCGCCGCTGGACTACCTGCTGCACTGGCGCATCCGGTCGGCGGCCGAGGCGTTGCGCGCCGGTGACCGCACGGTCGCGTCGGTGGCCACCGAGTGGGGGTACGCCTCGGAGAGCGCCTTCAGCAACGCCTTCAAACGCGTCACCGGCCAGCCGCCCGCCCGGTACCGGACCGCGAAGCCGCCCCCGCCGGCCGCCCCTCCCGTCTACGAATGACACCGGCGGGCGGGTCCACGCCTCGCGGGCACCCTCCGGCGGCGGGCACGAGGCCACCGTGCCGACCTGGTCCTCACCGACCACGAGACCGCCACCTGACGGGATCCGTGCATCGGGGGCCGTCCTCGCCCGCGATCGGCGTGGGGTTCCGCGTGGCCACGACGCGACTCTGGCGAGCAGGACACCCGGCCGGACGGCCGGTCAGCTGATCGGCTGGTCGGTTTTCCGGACCCCCGCGAGTACTTCCGCTTGCGGATAATCCAGAACGGTACCGGTTGGCTATGGTGGGGCCATGACCGCGATGGCACCCGCCCGTACCGAGCCTGACCTGTCGTTCCTGCTCGACCACGCCGGCCATGTCCTGAGAACCCGGATGGCGGCGGCGCTCGCCGAGATCGGGCTGACGGCACGCATGCACTGCGTGCTGGTCCACGCCCTGGAGGAGGAGCGCACGCAGATCCAGCTCGCCGAGATCGGCGACATGGACAAGACCACGATGGTGGTCACGGTCGACGCCCTGGAGAAGGCGGGGCTCGCCGAGCGCCGCCCGTCCAGTACGGACCGGCGCGCCCGGATCATCGCGGTCACCGAGAAGGGCGCCGAGGTCGCGCGGCAGAGCCAGGAGATCGTCGACGGCGTGCACCGGGCGGCACTGGGCGCCCTGCCCGAGGACGAGGGCGAGGTGCTCGTACGAGCCATGAACCGCCTGGTGACGGGCCATCTGGCCACTCCGGCCGAGGCTCCGCAGGGGGTCAGGCGGGCGCGGCAGCGCACAAAGTAAATCCACAGAGGATCGTCTACAACAAAACTATCTGCTACGGTCGCTTCTGTTCCCTTCCGAACAGGAGACGGCCATGTCGCACACCGCACCCTCCCCCCGCCCCTCCCGGCCACCCCGCGCCGGCGCGTCCCCGTCGCGCCGGCTCGCGCTCACCGTACTGTCCGCCGCGATGCTGATGACGATCCTGGACGGCAGCATCGTGACCGTGGCGATGCCGGCCATCCAGGCGGATCTGGGCTTCTCACCCGCCGGGCTCAGCTGGACCGTGAACGCCTACCTGATCGCCTTCGGCGGGCTGCTCCTGCTGTCCGGCCGGCTGGGCGACCTCATCGGCCGCAAGACCATGTTCCTGGCCGGGAACGTGGTCTTCACCGCCGCGTCGCTGCTGGCCGGGCTCGCCACCGGGCCCGGCACGCTGATCGCCGCCCGGTTCCTGCAGGGCGTCGGCAGCGCGATGGCCTCCGCGGTCGTGCTCGGCATCCTGGTGACGCTGTTCACCGAGCCCGGGGAACGCGCGAAGGCGATCGGCGTCTTCAGCTTCACCGGCGCCGCCGGGGCCTCCATCGGCCAGGTCCTGGGCGGGGTCCTCACCGACGCGCTCGGCTGGCACTGGATCTTCTTCATCAACCTGCCGATCGGGCTGGCCACGATCGCGCTCGCGATCCGGACCCTGCCGGGCGAGCGCGGGATCGGGCTCGCCGCCGGGGCCGACGTCATCGGCGCCGTGCTGGTCACCTCCGGCCTGATGCTCGGCATCTACACGGTGGTCAAGATCGAGGAGTACGGCTGGCTCGCGGCGCACACCCTCGGCCTGGGCGCGGTGTCGCTCGTCCTGCTGGCCGCGTTCGTCGCCCGCCAGGCGACCGCGAGGACCCCGCTGATGCCGCTGCGGATCTTCCGCTCGCGCAACGTCTCGGGCGCCAACCTGGCCCAGATCCTGACACTGTCGGCCATGTTCGCCTTCCAGATCATCGTCGCGCTCTACATGCAGAAGGTCCTCGGGTACGGCGCGCTCGACACCGGCCTCGCGATGCTTCCCGCGGCGGTGGCCATCGGCGGCGTGTCCCTGTTCCTCTCCGCCCGGCTCAACACCCGTTTCGGTGAGCGTGCCGTCCTGCTGGCGGGCCTGGTGCTCCTGTTCGGGGCGATGTGCTGGCTCACCCGCGTACCGGTGAACGCGAACTACGTCACCGACCTGCTCCCGGTGATGCTGCTCATCGCGGGAGGCGGGCTGGTGCTCCCGGCCCTGACCACGCTCGGCATGTCCGGCGCCAGGGCCGACGACGCGGGCCTGGCGTCCGGGCTGTTCAACACCACCCAGCAGATCGGCATGGCGGTCGGCGTCGCGGTGCTGTCCACGCTGGCCGCCTCGCGCACCGAGGAACTGCTGTCCGCGGGAGAGAGCGGCGCGGCCGCGCTGACCGGCGGCTACCACCTGGCCTTCGGCATCGCCGCGGCCCTGCTCCTCGCCGCCTTCACGGTCGCGCTCGTCGTGCTGCGGCAGCCCGGCCCGGAGGCCACCACCTCGGACGCCGCCCCCGTCACACCGGCGGCCCGGCCGGAGACCCCCTGATCACCTCCGCGACGGGTCCGACCACGCGCGATGCGGCAGTGGTCAGAAGAGGGTCAGCGGCTCGGTGGGCATGGGCTCGGGGAGCGGCTCGATCCCGGGCAGCAGGGCGCGTACGTCGTCGTGGAAGCGGCGGGCGAGCGTCAGCGCGTCGGCGTTGTCGGGGGTGTGGACGAACACGGTCGGCGAGCGGCCCTCGCGCAGCCACTCGGCGACCGTGCCGATCCAGTGCCGCCAGCCCTCGATCGTGCTCGCGGTGTCGTCCCGGCCGAGGTAGCGGACGATCGGGCGGTCCGTGAGAGCGACCGACCGGCGCGGCATGCGCGGCTTCTTCGACCACGCCTCCCGTTCGGCGTCGCTGGTCGGAGGGCTGCGGAAGAGAGTGGTGGTGTCGAAGGGCACCCACTCGGCGCCCGCGCCGGCGAGAACCCCTTCGAGGAGCCGTACGGATCGCACGTCGTCGAAGAACGCGCGGTGGCGGACCTCGACGGCGTACCTGTGCGAGCCGGGAAGTCCGCGGAGGAAGGCCGCCAGGGTGCCTAGGTCGGTCGGGCCGAACGATCCCGGCAGCTGGATCCAGAGGGTCTCGGCTCGCGGCCCGAGGGGTTCGATCGCCTCCAGGAACGATCGCACCTCCTCGTCGACGCCGGTGAGACGGCCCTCGTGGGTGATCGTCCTGGGCAGCTTGAGCACCAGGCGAAAGTCCGGGCCGGTCTGCCGCGCCCACGACTCCACCGTGTTCCTCGCCGGTGTCGCGTAGAACGTCGTGTTGCCCTCCACCGCGTTGCACCAGGTCGCATAGGCCCGCAGGCGCTCCCCGGGAGGAAGCGGATGGGGCAGGAGACGTCCCTGCCATGACGTGAGGGTCCACATCGCGCATCCCACATGAAGCCGCATGGCCTCGACGCTATCCAAGGATGGCGGGAGACAAGAACCGGGCGTCGTCCGAGCGGGTGCGCGCTTTACGGGGTCGTCCGAGCGGGTGCGCTTTACGGGGTCGTCCGGGTACGTGCGCTTTACGGGGTCGTCCGCGTGAGTGCGTCTTACGGGGGCCTCCAGGTACGTGCGCTTTACGGGTCGTGCGCTTTACGGGATCGGCCCGCGCGGTGCGCCTTATGGGGTCATCCGGACACGTGCGCTTTACGGGATCGCTACAGCGGAGCGTCATACGTTAGACCCATTACCCAAGCGGGCATTTGGGTAGACCATCGCACTCGCAACAGATGGGATGTTCCTTAATGAAGGTGGCATTTCTCCTGGCAGGGTTCCTCACCGTGCTCATGGCGGCCCCGGCCGCGGCGGCCGAGACCAGATCCACGACCTCCGCCTCTCATGAGAAACCGGCCTATCCCACCGAGTTCCCTCTTCCGGACGGCTTCCAGCCGGAGGGGATCGCCATCGGCCCGGGAGCGGCCGCGTACTTCGGCTCGCGCGCGACCGGTGCGATCTACCGGGCCGACCTGCGCACGGGCAAGGGCCGGATCATCAACACGGGCCCGGGCACCCCGTCGCTCGGCCTCAAGGTCGACACGCGCGGCAGGCTGTTCGTCGCCGGTGGCACGGGCGGTGACGCCCGCGTGATCGACACCCGGGACGGCAGGGTGCTCGCGAGCTACCGGCTCGCCACCGGCAGCGCGTTCGTCAACGACGTCGTGCTCACCCACGACGCGGCGTACTTCACCGACTCGACCAACCCCGTGCTGTACAAGCTGCCGTTCGGGCGTGGGGGAGCGCTGCCGGGCGAGGCGGTGAAGGTGCCGCTGAGCGGGGACATCGTCTACGCGACCGGCATCAACGCCAACGGCATCGCCCAGACCCCCGACCGCGAGGCCCTGCTCGTCGTCCAGTCCAACACCGGCAAGCTGTTTCGCGTCGACCCCTCGACCGGCGTGGCCACCCTGGTGGACATCGGCACCGAGTCCCTGGCCAACGGTGACGGCCTGCTCCTGGAGGGCCGCACCCTCCACGTCGTGCAGAACAGCCTGAACACCCTGACGTCGCTCTCGCTGAACCGCGACGCCACCTCCGGGAAGGCGGTCCGCAAGCTCAAGGACGGCCGCTTCGACGTCCCCACCACCGTCGCCCCCTTCCGCGACCGCCTCTATCTCCCCAACGCCCGCTTCTCCACGACCCCCACCCCGACGACCCCGTACAACGTGGTGGCCGTCAAGCGTCACTGACCGTCATCGCGCGACCGGCTTCTCTGGCCTCCCTGATCCCCTCCGCCCTCGTCGGGCCTCATTGGGTCTCCGGGTGCCTCGTTGTGCCTCCGCGTGCCTCGTTGTGCCTCCGCGTGCCTCGTTGTGCCTCGTTGGCACGGAGCAGGGCGGGGTGGGAGCGGGGTGAGACGTCGTACTCGCTCCCGCCCGCGCACGGTCCGCGGGGATCCGGCACCGGCGACCTGGACCCGGTGCCGGTGCCGTCCAGGGGTGACACCGTCCGCGTCACCCGGGCTTCAGGACGTGCGGCCGAAGTCGACGTTCTTGGTCTCGGCCGTCCCGGCCGTCCGTCCCGGCGCCGTCTGGTAGGTCCAGTACAGGTTCGTGTGCGCGATGACCTTGTCCGGCGGCGGCGCCCCCCACTCCGTCTGGTCCTCCGTCGTGTGGGCGTCGCTGACGAGGGTCACGTCGTATCCCCTGACGAACGCGCCGTGGATGGTCGAGCGGATGCACTCGTCGGTCTGTGCCCCGGCGACGACAAGCCGCCCGACGCCGAGGCCCGACAGCACGGTTTCGAGGGTGGTGTCCTCGAAGGAGTCGCTGTAGTGCTTCTCGACGAGCGGCTCGGCGTCGTCCGGAGCCAGCTCGGGGACGATCCGCCAGTTGTCGCTCCCCCTCACGAGCTGCTCGTCCGAGTGCTGGACCCAGACGACGGGGATCTGCTCCCGCCGCGCCCTCTCGACGAGAACGCCGATGTTCGCGACGACCACGTCGCGCTCGTGGGCCCCCTCGACGACACCGTTCTGCACGTCGACGACGAGGAGTGCGGTGTGCGGCCGGTTCTCGAGTGTGGTCATGACCCTCCCTCGCTCACTCCGGATCCTGTGCCTGCCCACGCTAGACACACCCACCGACAGAAAACCTCCTCCCGGTCGAGGGGGGGGCCGCGCCCGCGCGGGCGGGGACGAAGCTCTCCCGCCGCGGATCACCGTCATCGGGCCGCGCCCGCGCGGGCAGGGCACGTCGTGGCGACGCGGCACCCGGCCCACGCTTCGCGCCACCGCCCACCGCCCACCGCCCACCGCCCACCGAGGCGGCCGTCTGCCGGAGCGACCGTTCACAGGGCGACCGCCTGCCGGGCGAGAGGCGTCACTCCGGTGCCCGAGGGAACTCCGAGCACCGGAAGGAGCCGAACCGCTCGGCCTTGCCGCGCTGGATGACGACGGTGACGGCGTCGGGGTCGATGTTCGACCGCGCCGCCAGGGCGCTCGCGGCGGTGCAGGTGAGCTGCCCCAGCCACAGGTCCCGGGAAAGCTGCCTGGGCGGCCCCCTCTCCGCAGGGGCGGGGACGGGTCTGGGGTCGGGAACGGTGAGGGAGATGTGGACCTTCGCCGCGTCCGAGGTGACCTTGGCCGGCGTGTCCCCGTCGGGGTCGAGCTCGGTGCGCAGCCCCCGCCGTTGCTCCGCGGAGCTGGGCCCTTTCACCAGCAGCTCCAGCGTCGCCTTCAGCGGGGGCCACGGCAGGGGCCGGCTCACGGCCCGCAGCCGCGCGCCCGACACGAAGTAGAGCCGGGTGCTGGGCTGGAACCCGACGGCGGGCTCGCCTCCGTCGATCACACCGGTCGGGCCGATGCCGCATCCGGCCGCCAGAGAGACGACCGCCAGTAGACACGCCAGCAGGCCCTTCAGCGTGCGCGCCGCCGTACGCGACACCATCCGCGACACCGTGTGTACCGCCGTACGCGACACCGTGTATGCCACCGCCCGCGACATCATCCGCGCCGTCGCGCGCGACACCGCGTACGCCGCTGCCTGTGCCGCCGTACGCGACGCCACCCGCGACGCCGTCCTGTGGGTGCTCATACCTGCTCCGGGCGAGGTGGCGGGGACGTCCCCGGCCGGTCGGGCGGGGGCGCCGGGCGGCGGGGAAGGGTGAGGCTGAACAGGGCGCCGCCCCCCGGCGGGTTGGTCACGTCGATCGAACCGCCGTGCAGGCGCGCGTTCTCCAGGGCGATGGCCAGGCCGAGCCCGCTCCCGTCCGACCTCGTCCGGGCCGCGTCGGCCTTGGAGAAGCGGTCGAAGACGTGCGGGAGAACGTCCGGGTCCACCCCTTCGCCCGAGTCCCTCACCTCGATGACGACGCGGCCCGTGTCCCGCGGGCCCTCCGCGCGCAGCCGTACGGTGACCGGAGGGGCGCCGTGCCGGAGGGCGTTGCCGACGAGGTTGGCCGTGATCACGTCGAACCGGCGGGGGTCCATCCGGATCCGCACGTCAGGGGGCAGGTCCAGGGTGACCCGGGCGGTCCAGCCGCGGGTGCGCAGGCAGGCCCGGACGGCGTCCGCCACGTCGACGTCGTCCAGGATGAGCCGCGCCGCCCCCGCGTCGAACCGGGAGATCTCCATGAGGTCCTCGACGAGCCGGACCAGCCTGCCCACTTCGAGGTTCATCAGCCGGGCGGCCTGGGCCAGATCGCCTTCGAGGCGGCCGGCCTCCTCCTCGAACATGTCCGCCATCGCGAGGATGGACGCCAGCGGGGTGCGCAGCTCGTGGGACACGTCGGCGACGAACCGGCGGGCCCTCACCTCCATCTCGCGCAGCTCGGACACGTTGGCCTCCAGGGCGGCGGCCGTGGCGTTGAAGGTCTTCACCAGCCGGGCCAGCTCGTCGCCGCCGCTCACCTTCAGCCGTGTGTCCAGCTCGCCCGCCCCGAGCCTGCGCGCGGCCCGGTCGAGGTCGCGTACCGGGCGCAGCACGCCCCCGGCCGCCAGCAGGGCGAACAGCACCGCCAGCGCCACGACCGGGAGCACGCCGTTCCGCGCGGCGGCGACCAGTGCCTCCTCGTCCGCCGCCTCCTTGCCGAGCGGGGTCACGAGGTAGGCCTCCACCCCCGAGGGGGTCCGCTGCCGGCCCAGCAGCACGGGCGTGCCCACGACGAGGTAGGGGGCACCGGCGGAGACGACGCGCTGGTAGGCGAGCCGGTGCCGTCCGGCGACGCTGCGGCGCAGCGCGGGCGTGATCGGGCCGGTGCCGTCCCCGGAGGCGATCAGGCCCGAATTCCCGTAGACGGCGGCGCCGGTCGCCTCCAGGAACGCGGGCGCCACGCCGTTCGCGAGCTGTTGCAGGGCGGCGCGGTCGGGAGGGTGCTGCATGTTCTCGGTGAGGGTCGCGACGCGCAGCCGGAACTCGTTGACCACCGACCATTCCGTCCGCTTCAGCATGAGGTCGCTCGCCTGGCGGTAGACCAGTCCGGTGGCGGTCAGCGCGCTCAGCCCGGCGAGCAGCACGAAGACGACCACCAGCCGGGCCCGGAGCCCGCGCACCCCGAGCGGCGGCCACGGCCTCCGTCCCCCTCCGGCGGCCGGTGTCACAGCGGGCCGAACCGGTACCCGAATCCGCGCACCGTCTGGATGTACCGGGGCTTCGACGGGACGTCCTCGATCTTCGTGCGCAGGCGCTGCACGCACGCGTCGACCAGCCGGGAGTCGCCCAGGAAGTCGAGGTCCCAGACCGACTCCAGGAGCTGCTGACGGCTGAACACCTGCCCGGCCGTCGCCGTCAGCTCCAGCAGCAGCCGCAGTTCCAGCGGCGGCAGCACGAGCTGGACACCGGCCTTGGACACGGTGAGCGAACCGCGGTCGATCACCAGATCGCCGTGCTCCACCCGCCCAGCCCCAGCCCCAGCCCCAGCTCCGGCTCCGGTCCCCGCCTCGGCCTCTGTGGCCGGGCCTCCGCGCCGCAGTACCGCGCGGATCCGCGCTTCCAGCACGCGCGGCCGTATCGGCTTGACCACGTAGTCGTCGGCCCCCGCCTCCAGGCCGCTGACGACGTCGAGGTCGTCACCGCGGGCCGTGAGCATGACGATGGGCGTGGGACCTCCCGCCCGGATCCGGCGGCACACCTCGAAACCGTCCAGGCCGGGAAGCATCAGGTCGAGCACGACGATGTCCGCGGGCGTGACCCTCAGCCGCCGCAGCCCCTCCTCGCCCGTGCCCGCGGCGTCGACCTCGTGGCCGTGGCGGCTGAGCGAGAGGCGCAGCCCCTCCCGTACGGACGGGTCGTCCTCGATCAGCATCACTCTGGCCACGGTCCAAGTATCCGCCGTGGTCAGCGCGCATTTTGACAATGAGGACATTCATTACACACTCATGACATTTCGCTCATGTCCAGTGGATATCGCGCTGCCAGCATCGTTGCCGCTCCCCCCGAAGACTTCTGATCGCGAGCGGTACACGTCGCCGGAGCGTTCCGGTGCGGCCGCCCTAGGAGGATGTATGCGATTCGCTCGTAGCGCCCTGGCCGCGGCGGGACTCGCCGTCGCCATGCTGAACGTCACCGGCCCGGCCCTGGCGGACACGAAACCCAGTCCCGTGCCGGCAACGCGCTCCAGCTCGGCACCGTCAGAGGCGCCGGCAGAGACACCGGTACCGGCACCGGCAACGCGCTCCGGTTCCGAACCGGCACCGGCAGAGGCGCCGGCACAGGCCGATCCCACCCGGGCGGAGCCCCGCCCGGTGCCCGAGGGCGCTCCCGAGACCGGCGGCGGTCCCGTCGGGAGCGCGCTCGTACCGGCCGGCCTCGTACCGGTCGGCGGAGTCCTTCTCCTCGCGGGGGCGGGGACGGGCCTGCTGGCACTGCGCCGCCGTAAGCACGCCCGGGTCTGAGATGCCGCGTGCGAGAGGGAGCGGCCGCCGGGCTCTCGGCCTGGCGGCCGCCGCCGTCACCGTGACCGGCGCCGTGCTCGTGGGCGGCGGCCTCCTGCCCGGGGAGACGCCTCCGGCCCCGCCTTCCCCCCAGGCCCTTCAGATGTCGGAGGCCGGTTCCCCGCCATGGGCGCCGGAGACGGGCCGTCCGTCCCACGGGCGAACACCGGAAGCGGGTCTCCCACGGGTGGCTCCCGTCCTCGCCCGGTCCGAACCGCGCCGCCTGGACGTGCCGAGGATCGGTGTCCACGTGCCCCTCTCCCGGCTCGGCCTCAACGCCGACGGCACCGTGCAGGTGCCACCGGTGGACCGCCCCGAGCAGGCCGGCTGGTACGCGCACGGCTACACGCCCGGCGAGCGCGGGGCGTCCGTGATCCTCGGGCACGTCGACGGCGGAGGGCGCGAGGGTGTCTTCCACGAGCTGGGGCGGATGCGCCGGGGTGACGCCATCTCCGTCACCCGCGCGGACGGCTCGGTCGCCACCTTCGTGGTGCGGTCGGTGGAACAGGTCCCCAAGAACCGCTTCCCCTCGCAGCGCGTGTACGGCCCGCTCGACCACGCGGGCCTGCGCCTGGTCACCTGCGGCGGCGGCTTCGACCGGCGCACCGGCCACTACACGTCCAACGTCATCGTCTACGCCCGCCTCACCTGACCCCCGGCACCCAGGCCTCCGGCCTCCCGTGCCTTCACCCGCATGGCACGCACCGCGAAACCGGCTCCTCGCGGTCGGCGACCGCGTCCCGGGGAAGCCGGGAACGGAGGGATCCCATCGGGGCGAAGGAGGCCGTCCGGGCTCACAACCAGGGCCGATTTCCGCCAGCGCGCCGGGAGCCGTACGTCCGAGCATGGGTCCATGAGCACTCTCCGTACATTCGCCATCGAGGCCGAGGTCGCCGCCGAGTTGCGCGTCCGCGACGACGCCGGGCGTCCGCCCCGCATGGTCACCGACACCGAGGGAGGCTCCCCGCTGCGATGCTGCCTGCGCCGCAGTCTCCCGGGAGAGCGACTCGCCCTGCTCTCGTACGCGCCGCTGCGCCGGTGGGGGGCGCGGACCGGGGGCGACCCCGGCCCGTACGAGGAGGTGGGCCCGGTGTTCGTGCACGCCGAGCCGTGCGCGGGGCCCGGCGGGACGGGCTTCCCCGTCGACATGTGCGGTGAGCGGCGGGTCTTCCGCGCCTACGACGCCGGCGGCACCATCCTCGGCGGACGGCTGGTGGACGGGTACGCGAGCCGCGACGCCGCCACGGCGGAGACCATCCTGGCGGAACAGTTCGCGGACCCCGGCGTGGCACTGGTGCATGTGCGGGCGGTGGAGTTCGGCTGCTTCCTGTTCGAGGTGCACCGCGCCTGACCCTCCCCGCGTCACACCTCGCCGGCGGGATCGGCGATGCGGTACCCCACCCCGGGCGTCGTCGTGATGACCGACGGGCTGCCCAGCTTGCGGCGCAGCCTCCCGATGGTCACGGTGACGGTGTTGGTGAACGGGTCGGCGTTCTCGTCCCAGACCTGCTCCAGGAGCTCCTCGGTGCTCAGGAAGCCAGGACCGGCGCGCAGCAGGGCTTCGAGGAGCGCGAACTCCTTGACCGAGAGGTCGAGCCGCCGGCTGTCGCGGGTGGCCGTGCGGCGTACCGGGTCGAGCTCGATCCCGGCCGCGCGCAGTGTCCGTGCGCGGGCGAACGGCCGGCGGCGGGCCAGGGCGCGCAGACGCAGGACCAGTTCGGGAAAGTGGAAGGGCTTGGCGAGGTAGTCGTCGGCTCCCAGGGTGAGGCCGCTGACCCGGTCTCCCGGAGAGCCGGCCGCGGTCAGCATCAGGACCATCGCGCGGTCGTCCCTTTCGGTGATCATCTGGCAGAGGACGTCGCCGTGGATCCCTGGCACGTCGCGGTCGAGGACCACCACGTCGTACGCGTTGAGATCGAGCTTCGCCGCGGCGGCCAGGCCGTCGTGGGCGACGTCGACGGCCATGCCCTGGTCCCGTAGCCCCTCGGCCAGGATCTCGGCGAGCGAGCGCGTGTCCTCCACCACCAGGATCCTCACGGGGCGACGCCTTCCGGCTCGGGCTCCGGTGGCGGCGAGACGGTGACGCGCGAACCACCCTCCGGCTCGGGCTCCCGCGGCAGTGAGACAGTGAGACGCGAACCGCCCTCCGGCTCGGGCTCCCGCGGCAGCGAGACGGTGACGCGCAGGCCACCCTCCGGCCGGGCGTGCAGGTCCAGGACGCCGTCGTGTGCGCCGACGACGGCCGCGACGATCGACAGGCCGAGACCGGCGCCGGTCTCGGAGCCGGTCCGGTCGGCGGCGAGCCGCCGGAAGGGCTCGGCGAGCCGGACGACCTGCGCCGGGTCGAGAACCGGCCCGTCCGTCTCCACGACCAGCCACACCGAGTCGGTCCCGATCCCGGTGCTGCTCCCGTTCCCGTTTCCCTTCCCGGTCTCGTTCCCGGTGCTGCTTCCGCTCCCGGTTCCGATTCCGCTCCCGGCGCCGGTGCCGGTCGTGAGCCGGATCGCGCCACCGTGCCGGTTGTGGACGACCGCGTTGTCGATCACGTTGTTCACCATGCGGGACAGCAGGGGCGGGTTGCCCCGGGTCCACGCGGCCTCCTGGACGCGCGCCTCGACGGTCAGGTCCCTCTTCGCGATGTCCGTCGCGCGGGCGGCGAGCGATTCGGACACCAGGCTGCCGAGCGCGACCGGGACGCGGCCGTGGAGTTCGCCGTGCTGCGCGCGGGCGAGGTCGAGAAAGCCCTCCAGAAGGCCGTCGACCCGGTCGAGTTCGGCGCGCAGCCGGTCGGCGAGCGCCAGCGTCTGCGGCGGCACCGGCTCCGGCTTGGCCACGGCCACGTCCAGCGACGCCCTCATGGTCGTCAGCGGTGTCCGCAACTCGTGGGAGGCGTTGGCGACGAACCGGCGCTGGGCGGCGAAGGACGCCTCCAGGCGTTCCAGCAGCCCGTCGATGGTGTCCGCGAGATCCTTGACCTCATCGGCGGGCCCCGGCGCGTCCAGCCGTTCGTGCAGGTTCTCGGCCGAGATCCGCCGGGTCGCCGCGGTGATCGTCCGCAGCGGGCGCAGCACCCGGCCGGCCACGGCCCTGCCCAGCAGGAACGAGATCGCCGCCATCACGACCAGCGCGATCACCGATCCCACCAGCAACTGGCGCGACTGGACCGCTTGGGCGTCCGAGAGCTGCGCTTCGAGCTGGTGGACGCGCTCCTGGGCGCGGGCGAGGCCGGGCGGCTGCACCGGGGAGGTCTGGCCGGGTACCGGATCGGTCACGCTCACGCCGGTGACCAGCAGGTTGGTGAGGGCGAGCAGCCCCAGGCCGGAGAGGAGGAACAGGGCGGCGTACAAGATGGTGAAACGCTGCCGTACCGTCCGCCTCGGTCGTGCGGGGCCTCGCGGCTTGCTCATCGGTCCTCTCCCGTTCGTGCGCGGATCTCCAGGGCCTCCGAGGCGTCCGGGGATTCCAGGTTTCAGGAATTCCAGGTTTCCAGGACCTTCAGGACCTTCAGGACCTCCAGGACCTCCAGGACCTCCAGGATGGAGGGCCCGGCCTAACAGCGGTGTGACAGCGGTGGTTCGGCCCGTGTTAGGACCGGATCCGTAGAACCGGCCCCATGCGAGAAACCCAGGAAACCACCGCCGAGCCATCCCTGACCGCACAGGTGCGACAGGAGTGGGCGAGGTTCCGCACCCGGGGCCGCGTGATCGCCATGTCGGCCGCGATCCTCGTCACCGTTCTGCTCGGACTGCTCCACGCGATCACGCTCGGCAGCGGCTCCCACTGCGGCGACGGCCAGGTGGAGGTCCCCTGTCCCACCGATCCGGTCGGGCCGCACGGGCAGGCGGTGAGCGACACGTTCTACTTCGTCCACCGGCCGCTGGGCGAGAACGGCAGCATCACCGTCCGCGTGACGTCCATGACCGGGATCATCACCTACCCTCCGCCCGACCACGACAAGATCGTCCCGGGCCTCGTCCCCTGGGCGAAGGCCGGTGTCATCGTCAAGGACGGCACCGCACAGGGCTCCTCCTACGCGGCGCTGATGCTCACGGGAGCGCACGGCGTGCGGATGCAGCACGACTACGTCCACGACACGGCCGGCCGCGCGGGCGGCGTCTCGGAGGAGACACCGCGCTGGCTGCGCCTGACCCGCTCCGGCGACACCGTCACCGGCCACGAGTCGGCCGACGGCACGCGATGGACCGAGGTCGGCACCGCCCACCTCGCCGGGCTGCCCGAGACGGTGCGGGTCGGGCTCTTCGTCACGTCCCCGGGTGACCTGACGCTCAGGCCGGTCGCCCTGGGCGCGAGCCTCCCAGAGACACGCTTCACCCAGGCCACCGCCACCTTCGACCACATCAGCGTGCAGGACGGCGCGTCCAGCGGCGCGTCCACCGGAACGGCCACCGGAACGGCCACCGGAACGGCCACCGGAACGGCCACCGGAACGGCCACCGGAACGGCCACCGGAACGGCCACCGACGGATGGGACCACGGCAGCGTGGGCGAGATGGGGCACACCGACTGGGAGAAGTATCACCGGGCGGCCGGGCTCGTCGAGTCGAACGGCGCGTTCACCGTCACCGGAACCGGCGACATCGGCCCGAGCGGTCCCCAGGGCGGCCACCCCGTGGAGGGCGGTCTCGTCGGCCTGGTCGTCAGCCTGATCGTCGTGCTCGTGGTGGCCGTACGCTTCGCGACCGCCGGGCACCGGCCGGGCACGACCGGCGTCGCGCCACTCACCGGCCGGGCACTGGCCGCGAAGGCCCTCGTGGTCGGCACGGTCGCCTTCCTGGCCGGACTGGTCTCCGCGGCGGTCGTGGTGACGGCCGGGCCGAACGTCCTGCGTGCCAACGGCCTCGGCGTCATCGCGGTGTCGGCCCTCACGGGACTGCGGGTCGTCACCGGTGTCGCGGCGCTGCTCGCGGTCGCCGCCGCCCTCGCCCTCGCGCTCGGCACGCTGCTGCGGCGGACCTGGGCGGCGATCCTCGTCGCGATCTCGGCGGTCGTCCTCCCGTACCTCCTGGCGGTCCTGCCGCTCCTGCCCGACGACACGGCCAGGTGGCTGCTGCGCCTCACCCCCGCCGCCGGTTTCGCCGTCGTACAGACCGTGCGCGAGTATCCGCAGGTGGTCGCCCATTACGCGCCATCGGCAGGGTACTACCCCCTCGCCTGGTGGACCGGGCTCGCCGTGCTCTGCGGGTACGCCACGGTCCTCCTCGTCCTGGCCGTCTTGCGGCCACACCGGAGTGTCCCGGCATCGGGACCTCGCTGGAGGTAGCGACCCCCGCCGGAGGCTCGGCGGCATCGCGGCGACGGTCCTGGAGTTCCGTGATCCGGCCGCGTCTTCTCCGACGAACCCGGCGGGAGGGAGAAGCCGGGACTTCGACGGCCTCCGGCCACGAGTGGTCCTCCGGGGCGCACGCCGTGCGCCGTCCGCGGAGCCCTTCGCGTCCCTACGCCTTGGCTTCGCGGGCGGCCCGCTCGACCTTGTCGTAGTACTCCTGCCACTTCAGCGGGTCGTCGTGGGAAAGGTTGCTGTTGTCGGCCCGCAGCCCGGCGGCCCCGTCGATGCCCTCGCGGATGATGTCGGCGTGGCCGGCGTGCCGTGTCAGGTCCATGCTGACGTGCACGATCGCCTGGCGGACGGTGATGACGGCCCGCTCCCCGGACCACCACGGCACGCGCCCGACGGCGTCCAGGCCGAGTTCCTCCACCACGGCGCCGGTGTTCTTCCAAGACGCCGTGAACAACCCCACGATGTCCGCACGGGTCTCCGAGGCCGGCACCCACAGGTCGATCTGCGGGTCGTCGTCGAATTCGTCGAGCCAGGCGGGCGCGTCCTCGGGGTCGCGTCCGAAGGTGCGGCCGAAGTACCCGAACTCGACTCCGGCGCAGTGCTTGACGAGGCCGAGGAGGTTCGTGCCGGTCGGTGTCATGGGGCGGCGGACGTCGTACTCCGTGAGGCCTTCCAGTTTCCACAGGAGCGAGTCCCGGGTCGTCTGGAGGTATCGCAGCAGCATCGCCTGCTCGTCTTGAGCGCTCATGCGGCCCATTCTGCCCGCGGGCCGGTCGCGCACGACGCCGGGCCTTCCGGTGGCCGGCCGCGCGAAAAGACCGGGCATCGGCGGGGCGGCTCGTGCCAAGATGCTCGGCATGTCCAGTCGCGCGCTGAGTTTCGGAACGATGGCGGAGGCCTACGAACGATTTCGGCCGGGCTATCCCGCGGAGCTTTTCGACATGGTGACGGCGTACGCGACCCGGCCGGTTCGGACCGCCCTCGAAATCGGCGCCGGAACGGGCAAGGCAACCCGCCTGTTCGCCCGGCGAGGGGTCACGGTCACCGCGACCGAGCCCGATGAGGCCATGCTCGCCGAGTTGCGCAAACACGTGCCGTCAGACGTCAGGACCGTGCGAGCCGCGTTCGAGGACCTGCGAC
Source organism: Streptosporangium vulgare (assembly GCF_042428775.1). Taxonomy (NCBI): domain Bacteria; kingdom Bacillati; phylum Actinomycetota; class Actinomycetes; order Streptosporangiales; family Streptosporangiaceae; genus Streptosporangium; species Streptosporangium vulgare. Next base: position 162,346 of record NZ_JBHMBS010000006.1, read on the forward strand.
CGGGCGAGAGGTACGGGCTGGTCTACGCGGCGGCGGCGTTGCACTGGACGAACCCGGAGGATCGGTGGCCGCGGATGGCCGCGCTACTGGAGCCGGGTGGCGTGTTCGCCTCGTTCGGCGGGCCGACCCGGCCGGCCGACCCGGCTGTGGAGGAGGCCGTTCGCGCGGCACGGTCACCGTTCCTGTCCAGCGACGAGATCCCGTCTCCGGACGGGACGCCTCCGGAGCATGACATGCAGTGGCCGGGTACGGAGCTCCAGCGGTCCGAGTGGTTCGCCGATGTCCGGCAGGCCGTGGTCGAGCGGCGCCTGACGATGAGTGCTCACGACTACGTCGGCTATCTCTCGACCGTCTCGGCCTATCTCATGTTGCCGGTCTTGGAGCAGGAGCTGGTGTTCGACCGGATCACACGGGTCCTGCCCGCGACGGTCGAGATCACCGCCGACATCACCATCCACCTGGCGCGTCGACGCCACGAGCGGTAGTGCCTCGACAACCGGATGCCCGCCTCCGCGAGCCTGTTCTCCCGGCCTGCCACATGGGCCCGATGCCGGAACACGCGGGTCGCCGCTAATGACCGGATGAAGCATCGGTAGCCTTCCAGACTCGCCGACAGCTCCCAGACTCCCGGAGGAGGAGGGCTCTCGCCCCGCGTCCGGCTCGGCGACGCGCACGGATGACGGCTTCGCCGCGCTTCGCCCGCGGGCCCGGTCTACCCGGTGGAGCCGCGGACGACCAGCGAGGTGGGCAGGATCCGCGGGAGAGGGGTGACGCCCCCGTTGATCATCGTGATGACCGCCGCGGCCGCCGCCGTACCGAAGCCCGCCTTGTCCTGGGCCAGCGTCGTCAGCCCCGGCGGCACCAGCGCGGCGAGCTCGATGTCGTCGAACCCGACCAGCGCGATGTCCTCGGGCACCTTCAACCCCGCCTCGGTCACGGCCCGCAGCGCGCCGACCGCCATCTCGTCGCCCGCGGCGAACACCGCGTCGGGCGGCTCCTCCAGCTCCAGCAGGGCACGCATCGCGGCGTGACCGCTCGACAGGTAGAAGTCACCCTCGACGACCAGCTCCGGCCGGTGCGCCAGGCCGAGCGCGGCCAGCTCCTCCAGGTAGCCGCGCAGCCGCTCCGCACCCGGTCTGGTGCGGGCCGGGCCGGTGATGGTGGCGATCGTCCGGCGCCCGGTCGCGTGCAGGTGGCGGACCGCCTCGCGCGCCCCGCCCACGTTGTCGGAGGTCACGTAGGTGGTCCACGGCCCCTGGACGGGCCGGTCGAGGGAGACGCACGGCACCTCCGACTCCGCCAGCGGCTGGAGCGAGGGGTCGGCCCTGCCGTTGTCTATGAAGACCACGCCGTCGAGGTTGTGCCTGCGCACGGCGCGGAGAAAGCTGTCGGGCGTGCCGTCCTCGCTGGTGGCGAGCATGAGCAGGTGATAGCCGCGCTCGCTCAGCGCGGTCTTCAGCCCGATGAGGATCTCCTGGAAGAACGGGTGCCGCCAGCCGGGGCGGCGGTGGTCGGTGTCCCAGATCAGGCCGACCATGTGGGATCGCTTGGTGGCCAGGGTGCGGGCCGACTCGTTGGGCAGGTATCCGATGCGTGCCGCGGTGCTGAGAATGAGCTCGCGGGTCTGTGCGTTCACCACCTCGGGGTTGTTGAACACGCGGGAGACAGTCGCCGACGACACCCCGCAAAGGCGCGCCAGCTCTCGAATCGTTGCCACGGGCGTACGTTATCGCATCTCGCTGAAACCGGTTTCATGTAACCGGTTGCATGGAAGTTATGTGAGAGCCCGCAGCGTGTCAACCCACTACCGAGTATTTCCGCCGCGTGACGCTTCTGTGACTTGACGGGAAGCGGGGGCGTTATGTGGAATGTCCCTCTGACAGGCCGATGCCGCACCGTTGCCGCGGGGCTCGGCCTTCTCATCGCATCTCGCAGTCACCCTTCCTCTCCCCTCGAAGGAGTCCCAGGTGTCTGCTGGACGAATCCGTCTCGCCGCCGGAGTGCTGGCCGCCGGCATGCTCGCCGCCGGTTGCGGCGGCGGCTCCCCCTCCACCGGCTCCACGCCGGCCGGCGGCAAGATCACCCTGACGCTCAACCTGTTCGGGAACATGGGCTTCAAGGAGCTCTACGCCAAGTACGAGGCCGCCCACCCCAACATCAAGATCGTCGAGAGGACGTCGGCGTACAACGACCACCACCGCAACCTCGCGGCGCACCTGGCCACCGGCAGCGGCACCGCCGACATCGAGGCGATCGACACCGGCTTCGTCGCCCAGTTCAGGAACCAGCCCCAGCACTTCGCCGACCTGCGCCAGCACGGCGCCGACCAGCTCAAGGACCGCTGGCTGCCGTGGAAGTGGGAGGCGTCGCTGGCCAAGTCGGGGGCCCAGATCGGCTACGGCACCGACGTCGGCGGCCTGGCCATGTGCTACCGCCGCGACCTGTTCAAAAAGGCCGGGCTGCCCACCGACCGCGACGAGGTCGGCAAGCTCTGGCCCGACTGGACGTCCTACTTCGAGACCGGCAAGCGCTACACCGCCAAGAAGCCCGAAGGCGCCGCGTTCTTCGACGGCGGCCCCCAGGTGTTCAACGCGATGATCGGCCAGGCCGAGACCGGCTACTACGACACCCAGGACAACGTCGTGGTCGCCACCAACCCGGCCGTCCGCTCCGCCTACGACGAGGTGCTCAAGGCCGTGGCCGACGGCCAGTCGGCCAAGCTCGTCGGCAGCTCACCCGCCTGGAACACCGGCTTCGCCAAGAGCCAGTTCGCCACCATCGCCTGCCCCGCCTGGATGCTCGCCAAGATCCAGGACCAGGGCAAGGACTTCGCCGGGCAGTGGGACGTGGCCGCCATCCCCGGCGGCGGCGGCAACTGGGGCGGCTCCTACCTGACCGTCCCCGCCCAGAGCAAGCACCTGAAGGAGGCCGTGGAGCTGATCACCTGGCTGACGGCGCCCGAACAGCAGATCGAGGTGTTCACCAAGCACGGCATCCTGCCCTCCACCGTCGCCACCTACGACAAGCCCGAGGTGACCGGGCTCAAGCACGAGTTCTTCAACGACGCGCCGATCGGGCAGATCTTCACCACCGCCGCCCGCAACCTCAAGCCGCAGTACCAGGGCCCGAGGGCCGGTGACATCCAGACCGCCATCCGTGACTCGATCAACCGCGTGGAGGAGGGCAAGCAGGACGGCGCCGAGGCGTGGACGCAGATGCTCGGGGACGTCGAGCGCATCAGCAAGTGACGCGTGTCGATCCGTGAGAGCCGGGCGACGGCGGGCGGTCAGGGCCCGCCGTCGACCCCTTTTCCCGAGGAGCCGACCGTGACCTCCGTTTTCCCCGAGGAGCCCCGACCGTGACCTCCGTCAGATCAGGGCCCCGGCGCCGCTGGGCCTACCAGCTCGACGTCAAGGGCTCGCCGTACCTCTACATCGCCCCGTTCTTCCTGCTGTTCGGCGTGGTGGGCATGTTCCCGCTGCTATACACCGCCTACGTCTCCCTCACCGACTGGAACCTGCTGGACCCGGCCCGCGAGTGGGTGGGGCTGGCCAACTACGCCGAGCTGCTGGCCGACGACTACTTCTGGAACGCGCTGTTCAACACCGTCAGCATCTGGCTGTTGTCCACCGTGCCGCAGCTGCTGGCCGCGCTGTTCATCGCGCACATGCTCAACCGCAGGCTGCGCGCCCGCACGCTGTTCCGGATGGGCGTGCTGCTGCCCAACGTGACCTCGATCGTCGCGGTCACGATCATCTTCGCCCAGCTCTTCGGCCGCGACTTCGGCATGGTCAACTGGGCCCTCGGCCTGGTGGGCCTGGATCCGATCGACTGGCAGGCCGGCACGCTCTCCTCGCACGTCGCGATCTCGATGATCGTCATCTGGCGGTGGACCGGCTACAACGCCCTCATCTACCTGGCCGCCATGCAGACCATCCCCGAGGACCTGTACGAGGCGGCCCGGCTGGACGGCGCGAGCCAGTTCACCCAGTTCCGGAAGATCACCGTGCCGATGCTCCGCCCCACGATCATCTTCACCGCCGTCGTGTCCACCATCGGCGGCTTCCAGATCATCGCCGAGCCGCTGCTGTTCCAGGCCGGCACCGGCAACCCGACCGGCGGCTCGGACCGCCAGTTCCAGACCGTCGGCCTCTACCTCTACGAGCAGGGCTTCAGCATGTACGAGTTCGGCTACGCCTCGGCGATCGCCTGGACGCTCTGCATGATCATCGTGGTCATGGCGCTCGTCAACTTCGCCATCACACGCAGGATCAGGAGCAGCTGACATGGCAACCCTCACCGCCGTCCGGCGCGGCCTGAACCCCCGGGCCGTCCGGCGCGGCCTCAATCCCCTGGGGGCGGGGTTCTGGACCTACGCCGCGCTCGTCGCCGTACTGCTCGGCTCGCTGTTCCCCATCTACTGGTCGCTGATCGTGGCCTCCCACGACAACGACGCCATCGCCAGCGTCCCGCCGGTCCTCACCCCCGGCGGCCACCTGTTCGAGAACATCACCCGGGTCTTCGACACCACCGCGTTCGGCCAGGCGATGCTCAACTCCTTCCTCGTGTCCGGCTCGGTCACCGTCTCGGTCGTGCTGTTCTCCACGCTGGCCGGCTTCGCCTTCGCCAAGCTGCGCTTCCGCGGGCGCAACGTGCTGCTCGTCATGGCCATCGCCACCACCACCGTGCCGCAGCAGCTCGGCATCATCCCGCTGTACATCCTCATGGCCGAACTCGGCTGGACCGGCAGGCTCGAAGCGGTGATCGTGCCCGGCCTGGTCACCGCGTTCGGCGTGTTCCTCATGACCCAGTACCTCTCCAGCGCCATCCCCGACGAGCTGCTGGAGGCCGGTCGCATCGACGGGTGCAGCACGTTGCGGCTGTTCTGGCACGTCGTGCTGCCCGCCGCCCGGCCCGCCGCCGCCGTGCTCGGCCTGTTCACCTTCATGCAGGCATGGAACGACTTCTTCTGGCCGCTGGTCGTCCTCACGCCGGAGAACCCGACCGTCCAGGTCGCGCTCTCCAGCCTGGCCAGCGGCTACACCACCGACTACGCGCTCGTGCTCACCGGCACCGTGCTCGCGATCGTGCCGATCGTGGCGGTCTTCGCCGCGCTGGGCCGTCAGATCATTGGGGGAATCATGTCAGGAGCGATCAAGGGATGACCCAGGAACGTACCGCCTTTCCCACCGGGTTCGTGTGGGGGACGGCCACCGCCGCCTACCAGATCGAGGGCGCCGTGGACGTCGACGGACGCGGGCCCTCGATCTGGGACACGTTCTGCCGTGTCCCCGGCGCGGTGGCCAGGGGCGAGAGCGGCGAGCACGCCTGCGACCACTACCACCGCTGGCGAGAGGACGTGGATCTGATGGATCGGCTCGGCACCGGCGCCTACCGCTTCTCGCTGGCCTGGCCCAGGATCGTGCCCGACGGCGACGGCCGGGTGAACCGGCGCGGCCTCGACTTCTACCGGCGGCTCGCCGACACCCTGTGCGAGCGCGGCATCGAGCCGTACGTCACCCTCTACCACTGGGACCTGCCCCAGGCGCTGGAGGACCGCGGTGGCTGGCGCGAGCGCGACACCGCCGAGCGCTTCGCCGACTACGCCGAGATCGCGTACGAGGCGCTGGGCGACATGGTGTCACACTGGATCACGCTGAACGAGCCGTACTGCTCGTCCATCGTCGGCTACGCCGAAGGCCGCCACGCACCCGGCGCACGCGAGGGTCACGGCGCGCTCGCCGCCGCCCACCACCTGCTGCTGGGCCACGGCCTCGCGACGGCCAGGCTGCGGGAGCGGGCGAGGCCGGACCAGCGGGTCGGCATCACGCTCAACATGTCGCCCACGGTGCCCGCGACCGGCTCGGCGGCCGACGCCGAGGCGGCGCGCAAGATGGACCTGCTGGTCAACCGGCAGTTCACCGACCCGCTGCTGCTCGGCGCCTACGCGTCCGACATGCTGGAGACCTTCGGCGCCATCAGCGACTTCTCCTTCCGCCACGAGGGCGACCTGAAGGTCATCGGCGCCCCGCTGGACTTCCTGGGCGTCAACTACTACTACCGCATCCACGCCGCCGCGGCGCCGTACGAGCAGGCGGACCCCGCGCTGCGCTCCGCCTTCGACCTCGGGGTGCGCAGCGTCACCCCGGACGGCGCGGCGACCAGCGGGCTGGGCTGGCCGATGGAGCCGCAGGGGCTCCACCAGACCCTTCTCGGCCTGACCCGGCGCTACCCCGCGCTGCCGCCGATCTTCATCACCGAGAACGGCTACGGCGACGACGGGACCCTCGACGACACCGGTCGCGTCGACTTCCTGCGCGACCACCTTGCCGCCATCCGCGCCGCGATGACCGACGGCGTGGACGTACGCGGCTACTTCTGCTGGTCGCTGCTGGACAACTTCGAGTGGGCCCGTGGGTACGACGCCCGGTTCGGGCTCGTCCACGTCGACTACGAGACCCAGGCCCGCACCGAGAAGGCGAGCTTCCACTGGCTGCGCGAGTTCATCGGGATACAGGGGTGAGGATCCCGGAACCCGGCCTCGGCACCTCATCGGTACGGGCGCCGGTCATGACGTTGGAGGGCACACCCCGCCCTCACAACGCGGCGGATGCGGTCTGGCGACGTGGCCGTCCCGGCCCAGCCTCACCAGGGCTCGGACGGCCGGCCGGTGCGACGAGAGGGATCAGCCCTCGAACGACACGGTGGCGAACCGGTACCAGGTCTTGCCGTTCTCGTCCCCGTAGTGGGTACGGCCGGTCATGACCTTGCCGCTCCCCCCCTGCCAGCTGTGGCTGCTCTCCTTGTACTCACCGCTGGTGCCCCCGTCGATCAGCCACACCTGCCGCCCCTGCCAGTACAGCGCGGCGCTGCGGTACCTCGTGCCGCCGTTCTCGTCGTCCTCGTGCCACCTGCCGACGACCACCTGGTTGTCGGGGGCGCTGTAGTCGGACCTGCTCTCCCTCTGGGGGGAGGTCCAGTCTCCGCTGTGCACCTGGACCTGCTCACCGTTGATCAGAATCCGGCTGCAGTAGTAGGTGGTCTGCTTGTTCTCGTCGCCGTAGTGCGAGCGGCCGGTGAGCACCTGGTTCGGCGGGCAGGTGAACTGGACGCCCATCGACTCCCACACGGTCTCGGTGTAGATGCGTTCCACCTTGATCGTCGCCGCCGAGGCGGGAGAGGCCATGGTGGCGGCCGACAGGGCGGCGGCCACGGCGACGACGGACAGGGCCTTGCCATACGTTCTCATCGTCTTCGGTTCCTTTCGAAGTGCGATCACGCGCGAGGCGGCGGAGGCCGAGAAGAGTCCGGCCGGCTGCTCCCGGGATGCCGAAGGAGGGGACCACTGCGGGAATGGCCGGACCTGGCCGGTCGCGCCGCCCGGCGCGACGGTCAGCGGATCACCGCCGCTTCGAGGTCGGCGGCGGTCGGCGGGGTCAGCCCGCGAGGGTCACGGTGGCGAACCGGTAGTAGGTCTTGCCGTTCTCGTCCCCGCTGTGCAGACGACCGGTCATGACCGTGTTCCCGCTCGCGTGCCAGGTGTGGCTGCTCTCCTTGTACACGCCGCTGATGTCCCCGTTGGCCAGCAGCACCCGCTGGCCCCGCCAGTAGACGCCGGCGGTGCGGTACCTCGTGCCGCCGTTCTCGTCGCCTTCGTGCCACCTGCCGGCGACGGCCTGGTTGTCGGGGGCGCTGTAGTCGGACCTGCTCTCCTTCTGCCGGGAGGTCCAGTCGCCGAGGTGCACCTGGGCCTGCTCGCCGTCGATGAGGACGAAGCTGCAGTAGTAGGTGGTGGGGGCGTTCTCGTCGCCGTAGTGCGAGCGGCCGGTGAGCACCGTGTTCGTCGGACAGGTGAACGGGTCGATCCACTCCCGCACCGTCTCGGCGTAGGCGCGCTCGACCACGATCGTCGCGGCCGCGGCGGACGCGGGTGCGGGAGCCGCCACGGTCACGGTCGCCAGGGCGGTCAGGGCGGCCGCCGCGGCGGCCAGCGCCTTGTTCCTCATATGCGTGCCTCCTGTGACGCGTTTTCGCTTACCTCGCGGAGCGTCACAGGGCCTACTGGTGATCCACTTGTGTCTCGGTTGCAACGGCCGGGCACCTCAGCCGCACCCCTACCGGGGCTGGACGCGCTCCGCCGGGCGGCCGCGTTGGACCGCTACCCATTGCCCTTCCTGGCCCGTAATTCGATTGGGTGGATTTGGCCGTTTTGTTAGGGTGCGCGGATGCCTTCCCAACGCGCCCTACTGCCGCGGTCGACACCGGCCGCCTCGGGGATGTCGTCCCGCGCGGTCACCGCGCTGCTGGACCGGCTCGAAGCGCGATCCGTCGAGTGTCACTCCATCATGATCGTGCGCCGCGGTCACGTCGTCGCCGAAGGCTGGTGGGCACCGTACTCGGCCGAGCGCCCGCACCTTCTCTACTCGCTGACCAAGTCGTTCACCTCCGTCGCCGTGGGACTCGCGATCGCCGACGGGCTGCTCTCGCTGGACGATCGGGTGGTGGACGTGTTGCCCGGCCATGTTCCGGCCGGCATCTCGGATCAGGGGCGCCGCCTCACCGTTCACCACCTGCTGTCCATGACGACCGGACACCGTACGGACAGCCTCGCCGAGGCCTGGCGACTGGAACCGGACGACCTGGTGAAGGGCTTCCTGCGTGTGCCGTTTCCCGAGCCCGAGGGAACACGGCACGCCTACGACAACCCGACCACCTACGTCCTGGCCCGGATGGTGGAACGGGTCACGGGCCGCGGCCTCCCGGAACTGCTCGACGAGCGCCTCTTCAGGCCGATGGGCGTCGACCACGCCGAATGGGACCGGGTGGCGAGCGGTGCCGCCTTCGGATTCCACGGGCTGCACCTCACGACCGAGGCCGTCGCCGCCTTCGGCGAACTGCTGCTGCGCGGCGGCCTGTGGGGCGACCGGCGGCTCGTCCCGCGCGAATGGGTGGAACTCGCGACCAGACGGCACATCGAGACCCTGCAACTCGAGGATGGATCGGGGGGCGCCGACTACCTTTGCGGGTACGGCTACCAGTTCTGGATGTCGCGTCACGGTTACCACGGCAACGGCGCCTTCGGCCAGCATTGCGCGGTCGTACCGTCGCACGATCTCGTGGTCGTCGTGACCGGCGCCACCACGCGGGAACAGGAGACGTTCGACGCGATATGGGAGTGCCTGCTGCCCGGCCTGGACCAGGCGGGAAGCCTCCGGGACGACGAGATTCTCGCCGAACGGCTGCGGCGGCTGTCATTCGCGCCGGTGCCGGGTTCGGCCGTCCCGGAGCGTTCCGTCAAGGCGAGACTCGACGCCTCCGCCGAGGATTCGGCTCTGCCCGACGGAACCACGGTGATCGTCGATCCAGTGGCCCGCGGGTGGCTCCTGCGACTCGGGGCCTCCCTCGACGTCGAGGTCGGCCACGGCGAATGGCGGGAAAGCTCACCGCTCGGCCGCCCTGTCGTCGCGTCCGGCGCCTGGCAGGGCGACACGTTCGTCGCCGAGCTCCACGTCATCACCACCCCGCACCGGGTCCGGCTGGTGGTGGACACCGACTCGGGGACAGCGGTCGCGACGTGGAACATCGCGCCCCTGACCGGCTCCGATCTCGCGTTGCACCTGCGGTCGCCGCTGATGACACGACCCGACGTCACGTAGGCGATGTGGGCCGGGCTCGCAGGTGCCGGCCTGGTCCGGACCCTGATCGATCGTCGATGGACGCAGGTGTTCTCGGCCTCCCGGCCGGAGCCGGTCCACCGTTCATCGGGCCGCGGCCGGCCCGGTTCCACCACGGGTGCGCCTGGGCGCCCGACGTGGCGGTGACACCATCGCGGACGGCCGACCAGGCGCACCGGCGGCGTCGACCGGCGATGGGCCCGGCCGGGAGGTGATGGCCGACGGCGCCCGCCACGGCAGGACCCGAAGCGATCATCCCTGACCATGCCCCCTGACGGCTCGGAGCGGCGGGCGGCAGCGCCTACCAGGGCTCTTGGCGCGAGCCCGATGCTTCCGGCCAAGCTCCCGCGTCGTGGCCACGTATCGGCGTCGTGGCCACGTATCGGCTTCGGTTCGACGGACGATCTCGTCGACGACGTGCGCGAGCGGTGCGGTGGCGTCGATCGAGACGCCGTTTTTCGGAACGTCTTCTTTCGTCCGGTGCAATCGCACAACGAGTTCCCGTTCCGTCGGTTTGCCGCCCCACTCGTCTTCCGGCCGCCGGTCAAGCCGCCGGTTCAACGTGTCGAGGTCGACTTCCAGGACGAAGACGCCGTCAAACAGATCGATGAACCGTGAGAAGTTCCTGGAGCCGCCGCAGAAGAACGTCACCGCCTCGTCCTCGTCGGCGACCAGGGCTCTCACCTTGTCCACCTGCCAGATGTGGTGCTCGTGCGCCGGGCCACTCGTCGGCCTGCCCGTTTCCGGATCACCTTGGTAGGCCAACTCGGTGTCACCGTTGACGGCGTGGTAGCCGCGCCGCCGCAGTTCTTCGCAGACCGACGTCTTGCCGGTGCAGGAAACTCCTTCGATCAGATAGTTCCTGATGCCCACCGTCAGAGGGTAACCGAGGACGTGATCGCCCCCTCGATGTCGTCACCGACCGATTCCGGACCGCCGGCGGCTCGATGTCGCGGCGCTTCCGTTCGCCCGTCAAGCGGTGTTCTCGGCCGGTCGGGGGTGACCGTGATCGCCCCCCTCGTCACCCCCGTCGACGGCCCGCCACCGGCCCGGCGATCAGAGGTGCATGCCGTGGGGGTGCTGGTCGTGACGGCCGGACAGCAGGATCTCTCGCAGGCTGCTCCTGAGGAGTTCGACGCCGTCGTCGTCGATCTGGAGATCGATCCGGACGACGGGCTCCACGTTCAGTTCCTTCGCGGCCTCCGCGGTGAAGTGGAGCGTCAGGCGGCCGGAGTCGAGCTCGCAGTGAGTCACGCCGCCGTAGGTGGTGCCCGCCTGGTCCTCCCGGACGATGCAGTACGTGTCCATGTCCAGCTCGATCTCCTGCTCGTCCGTTTCCTCGGTGGACATCATGAAGATCAGGGCGTTCCCGGTGCCGTCCTCGTGTTCGGCCATCCCGAAAACGATCGTCTCCAGGGCCTCCTCCCGGCCGACGGTCCGCGCGACCATGGTTCCCAGAGGAGGCCAAGCGGAGCCGGGCTCGCCGTCCGCCGGTGAGGCGGGGAGGGAGCCGTCCTCGGGCAGGGGCACACCTTCGGGCCAGGCGGCGCGCATCCACGGCGGGGTGAGATCCGGCCTGCGCGGGAACATGGTCAGTTCCTCCACGTAGGCCCGGGCGGGCACCTCGACGGCCTGGGCGAAGGGCAACTCCATCCCGAAGGTGGGCGGCATCGCGGCGGTGTAGTCCCGGGAGAAAGGCGACTCCATGCCGAAGGTCTGCATCATGGAGTTGTACGACTTCCCGCGCAGGCTGTAGCCGAGCCGGCAGACGAACCACGTCCCCTCGTCCGGCTTGTACTCGGCCGCTTTCAGCTGATGGAAAAGGTCTCCGAGGTCCTTCCCATCTCGAATTCGCTGGGAACCGTCCGCCATCCGATAGGTGATCGCGGTCATACCGAAGGTGCCGAGCTGGCAGCGAAGGACATCGACCTCCCGCCATCCGTCCGGGGCGTCGGCCCGCACGGTCCGCCCGATTTCGATGCAGAGTTCGTGCGCGAGGTCGGACGACATACCCACCGTGCCTTTTCCATCGGGCGAACGAGAGCAGGAGCTTATCGGGCGTCTTTCCAGGTGGTTACGTCTGATCCTGGATGCGCTCAAGCTTCGCCCGCCGGAGGGTGAACCGCTCCAGGGTCAGTGGAGACTCCGATGTACCCCGGAGCGATTCACCACCGGTGCCGGCACGCTCTGTCCGGCCACTCGGGCGACAGTGCCAGTCTCAGGGAGAGGAACCCAAAGATCCCGGAACGGATAAGGCACCCGCCACCTCGACCAAAGCGAGGAACGTGCCCGCACGGTCCTTGGGAACGAAGTCCCGGGCCTTCGACCGCCCCCAGCCACGAGCGGAGATCGACCATCATCAGCCGATCGTGACAGTGGTACCGGCTCGCGTCGCCGGTACGAAAGGATTCTGACCGTGATCTTGTGACAGGCTTTCCGTCCGATTCGGAACCACTGGCGGAGAGCAGGACAGATGCGGATATGGCGTTGGTGGTTGGCGGCCGCGCTGTTCGCACTCTTCCCCTCCGTCCTGGCCCGGATCGGTGGTGAGCTCATCGCGAGTACCGGCCTTTTCTACTACGACATGCACGTCGTGGACGGGATCGGGATCTATCCCCTGGCACAGGGCCTCGGTGTCGGCTATCTCGGCTCTGCGGGCATGGACACCATGCGGGTGCTGTGGAACATCGAAGTGGCCGTACTCGCTTTCGCTCTTCCTGTGCCCGTGATAGGAGTCGCGGCTTTGCTCCGGCGACGGTGGCAGGATCGGGTCACCTTGGTCCTCGTCGTCGTACTGAGCGTCCTCGCGGCGGTCAACATCGCCGCCAACGTTGTCGGCCCCTGGTCGGACCTGACCCAGTGCCCGCCGACCGATTTTACGGGCCTGCCTGAGGACTACTCCTGCTACAGGAACGGCACAGGCGTGGGTGTTCCACCCTTCCTTTATAGCCCTGCGTATGCGTTCGCCGCCTACGTCCTGGTCACTCTTCGTCGTCGAGGACTCGCCGATGCACCTCACAAGCCTGTGAGCCGGGCCCCTTCCTCCACCGTTGCCTGACATCCAAGCGTTGCGCGTGGAGATCGGCCGACAGTGATGCGGCGGCGTGCCGCGGGGGTCAGCGGGTGCGCGGGCCGGTAGACGGCCCGGGTCGCCGCAGGCCGGGACCAAGCGCGTGGAACGTCAGTTGATGCAGCTCACCGGCGAGGGGCCCGTCTTCACCGAACCCAGGTCTGCGGCGGGCAAGCGAACCGCGGTGATCCCCGAGCTGATCATCGATGACCTGCGGGCGCACGTGAAGGACTTCACCCAGGACAACGACAACGGGCTGATCTTCGCGGGACCGGATGACGGGCCACTCCGGAACACCGACTTCAACCGCCGAGTCTGGGCTCAGACTCTCGTGAACGCGGACCTTCCGAAGATCCACTTTCACGACCTGCGACACACCGGCAACACCCTCGCCGCAAATGCCGGGGCGTCGATCCGGGAACTGATGGAACGCATGGGCCACTCCAGCACGTGAGCGGCGATGATCTGTCAGCACTCGACCGACGAGCGGCAACGGAAGGTCGCACGAAAGCTCGACGGCCTCGCCCGTGGGGCACTGGCGAAGGGATCGGGCACGCAACGAGAGCGGAAGAAGGCCGAATGAAGATCAAATCCCAGGTTACGGAAACATGCCTGACCTGGGCTTCTGTCTGTCCGAGAGGGAGCAGAGCCTAGAAGGTTCGAACTCCTGACATCCTGCTTGCAAACTGTGACACACGAGCCACGGATATACCCATACGATCGGCGACCTGAGTCTGGGTAAGCCCACGGCGCTTGCGCATCTCCGCGAGCCACCACCCCTGCGTCTCCTGACGCAGGGGTGGTGGCTCGCCTTCGAACGCCTCTTCGCCACCGGCGGTTTCAATCGCGCGCTCCAAGTGATCGCTCTCGCGCCACTCGCCGTCGACGCAGCAGGGTGGCCTATGGGTCGCGGTATGGGGCGGCGACCGCTTGGCACGGATCTCTTCGGACGGAGACTTGCTCGGCGGGGTCCCGCTGCCCGTGCACCAGTCTTCCTCCTGCACGTTCGGCGGATCCCGCCTCGACGTTCTGTACATCACGTCGGCCCGTGAAGGGCTCGACCTTTCCGACGACGACCCCGTGCACGCCATCGATCAGTTGGGCGCCTGGGCATGCCGTCGACGGCGTTCGCCGGATGAGTGGGGCCGCGATGGTTCGCCCCAACGTGGCAGCCGGTACTCCACAGTGAGGAACTCGCGCATCAAGAGGCGTACCGAGTCGTCGGATAAATTGGGGGTCCGGGGCGTATTTCGATGCGGCAGTGCTTCCGGATAGCGACTATTTGTCAGACCCGTTCGGTACGGTCGCGACCATGACCAACGTCACCTATGCCGCTGCCTGGGTGCCCGATGACGCCCCCCAGACAGTGAGTGCGGGACCTTCATGAGCTATCCAGAACCTCGCTACCTCGGCGACACGGGCGAGATCAACGCCACCTACCGCACCGCGGACCACGAGCCCGAGCTGCGGTCCTCCGGTGGCACCGTGACGCACTACCTCGCCACCGGGGCCTCGACGAACGGGCAGTTCGGGATGTACCGGTGGGAGATGGGCCCGGTGCCGGGCGGCCCGAGCCCGCACTTCCACCGCTCGATCTCCGAGTCGTTCTACGTCCTCGCCGGCACAATCCGCATCTACGACGGCACCCGGTGGATCGACACCGTCCCTGGCGACTTCGTGCACGTCCCTGAGGGCGGCATCCACGGCTTCCGGAACGAGTCCGGTGAACCGGCCAGCATGCTGCTGCACTTCTCGCCCGGCGCGCCCCGCGAGGGCTACTTCGAAGGGCTGGTCGAGTTCGCCGTGTCCGGGCGCCCCAGCGAGGAGGAACTCGCCGAGTTCTACCTCCGCCACGACACGTTCTGGGTATAGGCCCATCCTTTCCAACGAACAGTAAATAAAGGTGAAGAGCATGAACGACGACGTCACCCAGTACATCAACAAGACGCAGCCGTGGCAGATCGACGTGTGCGAGAAACTACGTGCGATGATCGGCGAGAGCATTCCAGGTGTCGAGGAACGGCTCCAGTACGGCAAGCCGCACTACCTCAAGAACGGGCACTACGCGGCCGTCATCGCGGTAGCCAAGGCCAAGGTCTCGTTCATGGTGTTCAACGCGACGGACGTCCCTGAGGTCAAGGGATTCCTCCGGGCAATGGGCGCCGGTGAACGCAAGACCGTCGACATCAAGGAAGGAGACGACGTCGACTACGCCGCACTTGCCGGCATCCTGGAAAAGACCACGGCCACCTTGTAGTCGCGAGGGCGTCTGCCGCGGCAGGGCCACGGCCCCGGCATCAGGGCTGACGGAGTTCTCGAATGTTGAGACGACCAGAAGGGGATTCGCAGGTCACGGGTTGATCGCGTACGGCGTGGCGAAGTCCCGACATGCAACAAGGCCCCGTAGAACGGCGGTTCTCACGCCAATCCGATCTACCTGAGCCTCGTTGTCCGTGCACTTTGCCATGCCGCCCGTCGTGTCCGCCATCAGCGCCACCACCAGCGCCGCTGACCAGCACGGATCTCTCACACCAGCCGATGAGGTCGTGGACACGGCCGGTCTGCGCCAGGCATGGGCCCAGATCCTCGTGATCGACGCGGACGGCGCTATCCACTTGCCTTGATGTTGGCCCTGGTCCAGGCGGCGATCGTGTCCGGCGCGGTCTCCTCCGCCGCGATCCGGCACTGGATCGCCCGCGCTCCGCAAGAGGTCCTGGCCCAGCTCGGCGCCCAGCGGGATCGGTGGACCGGCCTGTTCCACGCCCCGCGCCCCGATGCCGTGTGCCGAACGATCGCGCAGGTCAACGCCGCATATGTGGACGCTGCCTACGCCATGCACCGGACCGGCCAACTGCGCGAGTTGTACGACGATCCCGACGAACTGGTCCCCATGACCGTCGACGGCAAGACCCAGCGCGGCACCGCCACCCCCGGCACACCCGCCCGACATCGACTCGGCGCACAGTTGGCCGACGACGCCCTCATGGTCGCGACGATCGACGTCAGCTCCTCCAACGAGATCACTGCCTTCGCCCCGCTGCTGGACCAAATCGGCTGCCTGAAGAACGTCGTGATCAGCGCCGACAGGCTCCGATAGAGCAGAACTGATGCGACGGCCGCAAGAGCGGCGACGATGCCGGTGATGACGGCTGCCTTTGCCAGCATCACACCGGTGCGACGAGGGTTGACGGTGAGGCTCGTCCGGATCGACCCGCTGGAGTATTCGGTACTCACGCCCGCGGACGAGGAGCGTGTCACGATCGGTCTGTCGGATCGATACGTTCTCGCCACGCAGGGCGTCGGCAAGGCTGAGGGCGTCGGGCGAGACGACGCGCGTGGCCTGGGGTGCAACCGAGTCGATGACGTCGTCTATCGAGCCGGACGCGAGCAGCCTGCCCTGCCCGATGACGACAAGATCCTTGGCGACCAGGGACAGCTCGCTCATCAGGTGGGATGAGAGGAAGACGGTCCTTCCCTCGTCTGCGAGTTTCACGAGCAGGTGTCTCAGCCAGAGCACACCGTCGGGATCGAGACCGTTCACGGGCTCGTCGAGGACGAGCACGGCCGGATCACCGAGGAGCGCGGTCGCGATCCCCAGTCGCCGGCTCATCCCGAGCGAGAAGCCGCCAGCACGACGGCCAGCGACGATTCCGAGACCCACCATCTCGAGGACCTCGTCCACGCGAGCCCGGCCGATGCCGCGGGTCTCCCCAACCGCGAGCAGATGGTCGCGCGCACTCCGGCCGGGGTGGACCGATCGCGCATCGAGCATCACCCCGAGGTGCCGCATCGGGTCGCGGAGTTCCTGGTAGTGGCAGCCTCCGACCGTGATGCCGCCGCGGGTCGGGCGGTCGAGGCCCACCATCAGCCGCATCGTCGTCGATTTCCCCGCGCCATTCGGCCCGAGGAATCCGGTCACCACCCCGGGACGGACGGTGAACGACAGGTCGTCGACGACGGTCTTCTCGCCGTAGCGTTTGGTCAGATTCTGAGAAACGATCACCCCCCACGCTAGGAATCCGTCGACGGTGTGACATCTGCCCTCAGTACCAACATGGGTGTGTCCGTGGTACCGACCTCCGATGTCCGCAGTACCGGTGATGACGCTCGGTGCGTTCCCGGCTCACGTCCCGGTGGGCTCGAGACCCGCGCGCAACGCCTCATGTGAGAGTTGACCGAGGTGAGGTCCCGTGACGACGTCGACGACGGTGAGAGCCATCGCTAGGGCGCCGTCGATGGCGGCGCGTTCCGCGGCCGGGCCTGTCGCGTCTGCGGCGAACTCGGGGGTGTGCGGCGAGGACGTACTCCCGAGGACCGCGATAAGAGGGTGAATCGATGGCACCACGTGCGACACGTTTCCCATGTCGGTGGACCCGGCCGCGGGGCGCGGCCGTTCGCGTATTTCGCGGCCGAGCGATGCAAGGCTGCGGTCCCATGCGGCTGCCAGGATCGGATCCTGCCGCATGTCGGCGTATGTCGGCTCCGCTTCATCCCAGCTCCATGTGCATCCCGCCGCCGTCGCTCCTCCCTCGAAGCAGGTGAGAATTCGTCGTCGTGTCTCTTGCAGGTCCTCAAGGGTGTCGGCCCGAACCTCGACACGCACGGCGGCCGCGGCGGGGACGACATTGGTCGTCTGCCCACCCTCGGAAACGAACGCATTGGCGCGAACGCCGTCGGGGAGATGCTGGCGGAGCAGACCGAGGGCGACGAGTCCGATTGTCGCCGCGTTTGAGGCGTTGTCGCTGCTCGGAGTAGGCCCGCCCGTATGTCCCGGCCGGCCTTGGAACATGATGTGCAATCGGCACACGGCCTGCGTGCGGACATCGAGGCAGCGGACGTCCTCGCCGGGAGCACCGTGCACCATGAGGGAGAACGTGACGTCGTCCCACGCGCCCGCATCCAGCATGATCACCTTTCCGCCGCCGTGCTCCTCCGCGGGGGTGCCGAGCAGCTTGATACGGAGGCCGATTCGATCGGCGACAGCCGTCAGTGCGATGGCCGCGCCGACGGCTGCCGCGCCGATGATGTTGTGACCGCACGCGTGACCGATGCCGGGGAGCGCGTCGTACTCGGCGCAGATCGCCACGGTCACGTCGCCGCTCCCATAGGTCGCCTCGACCGCGGTGTCGAGTCCATACGCGCCGATCGCGACGTCGAAGCCCGCGGCCTCGAGCTCTCGCGCGACGAGGGTCGACGCGTAGCGCTCCTGGAAGGCGATCTCGGGAACTCGGTGTATCTCTCGGCTGAGTGCGATCGCGGACTCCTCCCATTCCGTCCGGGAGGCGAGGATTGCCTCCCGGACGGAATTGGACAATTCCGGATGGGAAGGGCGTTTTGCGATGGTCATCTTTCCTCGATCGGTTCGGCGGTGGGGGATTCGACGGTGGATGTCTCGTCGGTGTCAGGTTCTCTCGCCACGCGCATCCGCAGGGCGAGGGCGGAGAGCGCCAGGGAGATCGCTAGGCAGATCCCCCAGACGGCGAAGAACGACAGGGGCGTCGAACTCACCGCGGTCGATCCTTCGACGCTCCGCGTGGTGACGAAGAGGGACATCACCAGCGCGAAGACGGCGCCCGCGACCGCGCCCGCCGCAGTGCGCGCGGTGTTGAACAAAGCCGAGGCGATGCCCACGGAATCGGCGGGTGCGTTGCGCACCACGATCGAGGGGAGGACGGCGAGGAGGACACCGGCGGAAAGACCGCCCAAGGCCATCCAGGCGATGAACATCGCCGTCGACCCGGAGAAGATGATCATGAGGGCGAAGCTCGCCCCCGCGACGACGCCGGCCAGCGCGACGGCTCTCGGCGGGGTGACCCACCGCGCAAGGCGTTCGCCGAGCAGCGTCCCGGCGAACGCGGCGATCGCGTAGAGCACGATGATGGCGCCGGCACCGGCCGGGGGCAGACCGAGTCCGTATCCCTCCCGGGTCGGATCGCTGAGAAGCCAGAGGAAGCTCGCGGTCTGCCCGCCGTAGGTCTGCGCTCCGAAGAGGGCGGATACGACGATCGGCAGGCCGATGCCGCTCTTCGCCAGCATTGACAGATCGACCAGGGGGTTCTCCACCCGGCGCTCCACGAACACCCAGAGCGTGAGCACGGCGACGCCGCCGAGCACCAGAGAGAGGGTCCTCGCCTCGAGCCAGCCCCAGGCGCCGCCGTTCGAAATTCCCGTGAGGGTGGCGAGGAGACCGGCCGTGAGCAGGATCGCGCCCGCCCAGTCGATGCGGCCTTTCTTGCGTACGGTCGTCTCGGGCACGAGGAAGATCACCACCGGAACGCACAGGGCGATGAAGATCGCGGGGAACAGCAGGACTACGTTCAGGTTCTGCGTCGAGGCGTACAGCAGGCCAGAGGCGAGTGAGCCGACAGCCGCGCCGAGAGTGAGGGCACCGACCAGGACGCCGATGTTCCTGCTTGCCGACTTCGGGTCGCGGGAGCGGACGATCGCGAACTCGAGCGGCAGGAAAGCCGCCAGCGGCGCCTGAAGCGCGCGACCGAGAAGGAACAGCTCGAAGGTCGGCGCGAAAGCGACGACCAGCGAACCGACGGCAACGAGTGCCGCCGCGGCGACGAGGAGCCGCTTGTGACCGAACATGTCCCCGAGCTTCGCCAGGATCGGGACACACGCGACCGTGACCAGCATGTACATCGCGTTGACCCAGTTGAGGGAGCCCGCACTGACGGAGAACTGCTGCCCGATCGCCGCGAGCAGAGGCGAGAACCACCCCTGCAGCATGCCGCTCCCCAGCTCCATGACGACCAGAAAGCCCACGACGCCGAACGGCGATCGGGAGCGGAAGGCGAATCGCATCATCAATGACTCCAATGTCGGCGCGGACACAGACGCTTCATCTCACGCAGGCGCTCGCGCACGCCGTCGCGCAGGTTCACGGATCAGTGCCGCGCGTCACGGTGACGGTGGTGCCGATGCCGCCACCGGTCGCGGTGATCGCGCTCGGCGTCGCGGTTGCCCGGGTAGACGAGGTGGGTGCGGGCGTCGATCAGGCCCGGCGTGACGGGCGCGCCGAGGTTCTCCACGTCCTCGCGGTGACCGTATCGCCGAGATCATGATCAGGCGATTTCAGTCCAGTTATGTGCTGATAGTCGTACGCCGATGGCACTAAAGTGACAGTTTATGGACAAAAGAGACATTAATCCGCAGGTTCGCGGCCTTGATGAGATCGACAGGAGATTGATCCACGCGCTTCAGATCCATCCTCGGGCGCGATGGGCGGCGATCGCACCCATCGTGGGGGTGGATTCGGTGACGCTTTCCCGCCGCTGGGAACGCTTGTCCGGCGACGGTCTTGCCTGGGTCACCGGGCATCCGGGGGCTGACGCTCGCGGACCTTGCGCGATCCTCGAAGTGGAATCCAACCCTGGTTCGACCCTTGACATCGCTCGGGCATTGGCGGCCGATCGGGAGGCGTTCACCGTCGACCTCACAGCAGGCGGCCGCGACATGCTGGTCATCGTGGGCGCCGAGAGCCTGGACGCCCTCGGCGAATACGTCATGACCCGGATGAGTCGGCTTGAGGGCGTCCGCGCGACGCGGACACATCTCCTCTCCTCGCCGTTCACCGACGCGGGTCAGTGGCGACTCCGCTCGCTGAGCGCCGCCGAGGTCGCCGCGGTCAAACGCACGGTCTCGGCCGACACGCCCGAACCGGCGCGCATCGACCCCCGACTTGAGTGTGAGCTCCTGAAACTGCTCGGTGTGAACGGGCGTGTGACCATCGCCTCGATGGCGAGGGTTCTCGATGTCAGTGAGCGGCGCGTGCGGGAGACCATGGCTTCGCTGACGAGTAGCGGCCGCCTGGTGGTTCGTCTCGACCTCGCGCGGGCGCACTCCGGCTGGCCCGTACACGCATGGTATTTCCTGCGGGTCCCTGCCAGGTTGACCGCTCGGGCGGGGGCAGTCCTCGCCGGCATCAGCGAGATCCGCCTCGCCGTCTCGACAGTCGGCCCGTCCAATCTCGTCCTCTCCGTCTGGATGAAGACGCTGGCGGACGTTCAGAGGCTCGAGGTGGCGATCGAGGAGAACATCCCGGAAGTGGCGATCGCGGATCGATCGTTGGTGCTGCGGACGCTCAAGAAGGAGGGCCGCCACCTCGACGCGAACGGGAACGCAACCGGCGATTTCGTGCCGCTTCCGATGTCTTTCCCGCGTGCGGGAGCGCCTCCACGATAGAAACCTGCATCGGATGGATCGGGACCGCCATGGTGCGTACGGTCCTCATTCATGACTGTCTCGGAGCCAACTGTCGGCGTGTTCGACCTTTTCACGATCGGTATCGGCCCTTCGAGTTCGCACACGGTGGGCCCCATGAGAGCCGCTGCCGAGTTCGTTGATCGTCTCACGGGCGAGACGATCATCGATCGGGTGGACAAGGTGCGCGTGGAGATCTTCGGTTCCCTCGCCGCGACCGGTGCCGGACATGGCACATTCAGTGCCGTGCTCCTCGGGCTGGAGGGAGTCCGGCCCGATGCGGTGACCCCAGCGGAGATCACCGCAAAGCTCGCCGTGATCGAAGACACGGGGTTTGTCGCTCTCGGCGGCCGTCATCGCATCCACTGCCGCGCCGAAGACTTCATCCTCCGCCCGCTGACGGTCCGCGCCCGGCACAGCAACGCGCTGTCCTTCACCGCGTTCGACTCCACCGGCGCGGAGCTTGCCACGGATACGTACTACTCGATCGGTGGCGGCTTCGTCGTGCGTGATGGTGACGAGGACAATGCCGGACCTCCGGCGGCGCGTCGGCCCTTTCCGTTCCGCACCGCGGCCGAGCTGCTCACCATTTGCGAGGAGACCGGGTTCAGCATCGCCGAGGTAATGATGGCGAACGAACGGGTCCTGCGCTCGGAAACCGACATCCGGCACTTACTGCGAGGTTTGTGGGATGTCATGGAGTCGTGTGTCCGCTCGTCGATCGCCCGCGACGGCATTCTGCCCGGCGGCCTCGGCGTACGTCGCCGCGCCGGGGAATGGGCCGCCCGTCTCGCCGCGGAAGACCCCGACCACGTCAACGGATACTGGCAGCAACGAGTCAACCTCGTCGCCCTCGCCGTGAACGAGGAGAACGCGAGCGGAGGACGTATCGTCACGGCACCTACAAATGGTGCCGCGGGCATCATCCCCGCCGTGCTGTACTACGCCTTGCACTACACGCCGGCCAGCCGATCCACGACCACCGGCGAAGACGACATCGTCCAACGGTTCCTGCTCACCGCCGCGGCGATCGGCACCCTCTACAAGGCGAACGCGTCCATCTCCGGCGCAGAGGTCGGTTGCCAGGGCGAGGTCGGCTCCGCCTCGTCGATGGCCGCCGCCGGCCTTGCCGAGATCCTCGGGGGCACCCCCCAGCAGGTCGAGAACGCCGCCGAGATCGCCATGGAACACAATCTCGGCCTCACCTGCGACCCTATCGGCGGACTCGTCCAGATCCCGTGCATCGAACGCAACGCCATCGCCGCGGCCAAAGCCATCAACGCCGCGAACATGGCGCTCTGGGGGGACGGCGAACACCACGTCTCCCTCGACCAGGTCATCGCGACCATGCGGGAGACCGGCGCGGATATGAGCGACAAATACAAGGAAACCTCCCGCGGCGGCCTCGCCGTCAACGTCGTCGAATGCTGATCGGCGCCCAATGCGCCCCAGCCGGATCAGTCCAGGAGAAGCGAGCCCGCATGCACTCCCGTACCGTGTTCAAGAACGGCGTCGTCTTCGATGGCACGTCCGTCTCCGACGCCGATGTCGCCGTGGCCGGTGACCGCGTCGTCGCGATAGGCGTGGACCTGGATGGCGACGAGGTCGTCGACTGCACCGGAATGTCGATCGTTCCGGGCCTGTTCGACTGTCACGTCCACGTGATGGCGCGCGATCTCAACGTCGCGCGCACCGAACAGCAAGCCTTCTCGCTTCAGTACTTCGAAGCCGGTCGCAATCTGTCCCTGCTACTGGACCAGGGCATCACCTCCGCGCGAGACGCTGCGGGGGCGGACCTCGGCATCAAGCAGGCGATCGAGCGCAAGCTCATCGAGGGGCCGCGGCTGCAGATCGCCATCGTGATGCTGTCACAGACCGGAGGGCACAGCGATCTGCATCTCCCATCGGGCGGAGAACGCTCGGTGCCGATGATGCTCGAGCATCCCGGCCGACCACGCTCGATCGTCGACGGCGTGGACGGCCCCGGCGGCGTTCGGCGTGGCGTCCGGGAGGTCCTGCGCGCCGGCGCCGACGTGATCAAAATCGCCACGACTGGCGGGGTCATGTCGCTGGGAGACAATCCTCGGCATTCACACTTCCGTGACGACGAGCTCGCGGCCATCGTGGCGGAGGCCGCGGCAGCCGAAACCTACGTCTTCGCTCACGCGCAGGGGACCGAGGGGATCAAAGCGGCATTGCGTCACGGGGTTCGCTCGATCGAGCACGGCTACTATCTCGACGACGAGGCGGTCGCCCTCATGCTGAAGAACGAGACCTGGCTGGTCCCGACGCTCTCGGCGACGCGTGCCATCATCGACGCGGCGGCAAGCGGGGTGCCTATACCGGCCGAAAGTCTCGCGCTCGCCCAAGAGGCGCTCGAGGCTCACCGCGCGAGTTTCGCGCTGGCGGTCAACGCCGGCGTGAAGATCGCGATGGGAACGGATACCCCGCCGTACTGGAGCCCGTCCGCCAGTAACCTGGACGAGCTGGGACTCATGACCGAGGCGTCCTCCATGTCGGCGATCGAGGCGTGGCGAGCCGCGACGTCGAGCGCGGCGAAGCTGCTCGGGCACGACGATCTCGGCGTTATCGAGCCGGGCGGGCTGGCTGACATCGTCGTCGTGGACGGCGACCTGCTCGATCTTCGAGACCTTCGCGGCCGGATCCGTCAGGTGTGGCTCGCGGGTGTTCGCGTCCGCTGAGAACTCGTACAGGGAACGGATCCCGGCGGGGATCCGTTCCCTGTACTAATCCGAGCCGGTCAGGAAGGCCGCGATCAGCGCGGCGGCCGATTCGGGTCGTTCGTTCTCCCATGCGTGACCCGCGTCCGCGAGCTGCAGAACGCTGGCGCCGGGGATCTCGTCCGCCATCGCCAGGACGTCGGCGACCCGTATCGTCGCGTCCCGTCGACCGTGCACCACGAGGGTCGGCGACGTGACGGAGCCGAGAAGGCCACGCGTGTCGAACCCGCGCGTGGCGGCGAACCGTCGCACGAGCTGCTCGCTCGCGGACTCCGGCGTCTCCCCTTCCGAATCCCGCGGTCTCGCAGCGGCGCGGCCGACGGCGGGGGCCATCTGAGCCAGAAGAGCTCGGGCTCGCGCGTGATCGCCCGTTTCAAGCGCCCCGAGAAGGGCACGGACGCCGTCAGGAAGCCGGGCGGGATCGAAGGGGAACCGATTCGTGGAGCCGAGGATGAGCCGGTCCAATCGATCCGGATGCCGCAGTGCGAACGCCTGCGCGATCATTCCCCCGTAGGAGGTGCCCAGGACGTGGGCCTGGTCGAAGCCGAGAGCTGAGATCAACGCGGCGAGATCGTCAGCGAGATCGTCGATCGTGTACGGCTCCGGGGCGAAGACACTGGCACCCCGATCGCGCTGATCGTACGTTACGACCGTGAACGTGTCGATGAGGTAACGGCGGAATGCGTCGAAGAGGTCCTGCCCGATCTGCAGTCCGTGGACGAGGACAACCGGGGGCCCCGCTCCGTCGATCCGGAAGGAAGTGCGGCCACCGTTGGTAACGGTGACCGCACCCTCACCTCCGGTCACCGTCTCACCAGACCTTGCGCCGGCGTGCGTCCGTGACCAGATCAGGGTCGGGGATCAACGCCTTCGACCCGACCGTCGCGAGCGACTGCTGCGAGAAGTGAAAGCCGAAGTCCTCCGCGACGAGCTTGCGCCAGGGGCGGTTGACGATGTTGTGCGTCGCCCATCGTGCGAATCGCGGCCGCTTCATGATGTCGCGCGCGAGCTCCCACGCCTTGGGCAGCAGTTCCTCGCGGGGCAGGACGTCGCTCACGAGCCCGTACTCAAGCGCCTTGGGTGCCGGGATGGAGCTGCCCCCGTAGATCGCGTAGGCGGCGCGCTTGCTCCCCATGAGATGCTGCAGCGCGAGCGCGAGACCGTCACCGGGGGCGGTGCCGGCCATGAAATGGGGATCCATGAAGTCCGCGTCCTCGGCGGCCAGGGTAACGTCGCACATGAGTGCGAACTCGGTGTGAATGCCTGGCCCGTTCACCGCGGCGATCGTGGGGATGTCGATGTTGTTGACGAAGTTCTCAATCAGCTTCCAGGCGTCGATCGTCTGCTGAAAGATGTAGTCGGGCTCCTCCTCGACCAGCGGCTTCGGCCACGTCTGTCGCGGGTCGCCCTGGAACCAGGTCTCGCCCGTGCCGGTGATGATGAGCACGTGGTTCTCGGAGTCGTTGCCCACGTCCTGCCACACGCGGCTCCACGCGTTGTGGGCAGCCCAGTTGTGGACGTACGGGCCGCCGTCGGTGTGGAGCCGCAGCTCGATGATCCCGTTCTCGCGACGCATCTTGAAGAACGCCGCGTACCTCTCGGAGTACTCCTCAAGCGTCGTGGGGGGCACGTGACCGGCCCATCCGAAGCTGGACGCATTCGCCATCATGGCTCCTTTCGCCGAAGCGAGCCGACCTCGCTCGTTAATGAGACAAAGTATCTCTTTAACTGCGGTCGGTCGGTCTCCGCCACGCGGTGCGCAGGGAACGGCACTCGAACGCGCGCCCGTGAAGATTTCGCGACCTATACGGCATCTCCTTGCCGCAAACCGGCGAGGACTATGCCGACGATCTTGTCCGCGTCGTCTCTGGTGAATGGTCGAGTCCGGCGGACAAGGAACCACTGCACAGGTCCGGCGAGCATCATGTTCACGAAACGCGCATCGACGGCCGGCAGCTGACCAAGGGCCGCTGCCGCATCGAGCCGGAGTTGCAGATCATCCGTGCGCCGCTCAAGGAGTTCCAGGCCTATCTCGCGCAGGCCGTCGCTCTCGTCGGCCTTCCGCATCAGGATTTGCAGGACCGCGCGACCCTCCGGAGTGGCGGAGGCCTCTGCGAAGGCACAGACGAACGCGACCAGATCGTCGTGGATGTCACCGGAGTCGTGGAGGGGAACAAATGCCTCCGCGAACCGCGCGAGTATGTCGCGGAACAGGTCCCCTCGATTCGGCCAACGTCGGTACACCGTCGCCCGAGCGACCTGTGCTCGCGCGGCGAGGTCCTCGTACTGGAGGCCGTCAACCCCCTTCTCGGCCAGGATCTCGAGCGTGGCCACCCACAGACGCTCGCTGACCAGCCGCGTGCGGCCCCCCGGCCGGCGTGCCGGTTGTAGTTCTGCACTCATTCTCGTCGCATCGACGCGGATCCGGCCCACCTGCGTGTTCTGTCGACCGGTACGGCCACATCGATGACTCTCCCTCCGCTTCTCGTCGGCGACTCCCGATCGTAGTGACCGGACGATCATGCAACGATGTCGACCGAAACGTTCGCAAGACGCTCCATCCCGGCAGTTTCACGCGTCGAGTCGCCGCCCATGGCCATTTTCCTGCAAACGCTAGGGACGCCAGCCGGGCAGGCCGACAATGTCCGGAATCTCAGATCGATGCCCCGATCGAGTCCAGATTCAGGGAAGTGGCCATGCCTCAGACACCCACGAGCCCCTCCGAGACCGAGACTCCAGGCAGCGGGTGGAGCGGTCGGATCCTCTGGTGGGTCATCATCCTAATCGTCGCCAACACGGTGGTTGACACGGTCATCGTCGCACCGTTACTCGTGCTGCCGCAGATGTCGGAGTTCTTCGGAACCGACCAGAGCGCGTGGCTCAACGCCAGTGCGATCCTCGCCGGCGCGATGTGGGCACCGCTCCTCGGCAAGAGCGCCGATGTCTTCGGCAAACGCCGAATGCTCGTCCTCGCACTACTCGTGGGCGGCATCGGCGCGCTGGTCTGCCTCCTGGCCCCCAACATCGGGATCTTCCTGGTCGGCCGCGTGATTCAAGGCGCCGCCGTCGGCTCCGTGTTCATCACCGTCGTGTTCATCCGCCAGGTCTTCCCGCCCCGCGTCAGTATGACGTCCGTCGGCATCGTCACCTCTGGCTCTGCGGTCCTTGGCATCGTCTCGCCCTTCCTCTTCGAGATCGTCGTAGGTGCGTACGGTTTTCGCTCGGTCTTCGTCGTGTCCGCCGTGCTCGCGTTCTTCGCTGCGCTGACCGTCCGCATCTTCTTGCCTGAGTCGCCGATCAAGTTGAGAAGCCGCGTGGACGTCGCCGGCGCCGTTCTTCTCGGGGCGGGCCTCGCGGGCGTCCTGGCGTACATCAGCCTGGGCCATGACCTGGGCTGGATGAGCGCCGGCATGATCGCCCTGCTTACTGTCGGGATCGTCCTCCTTGGCGCATGGGTCCTGACGGCGCTGCGCCTGCCCGAACCCGTCATCGATCTGCGGATGCTTACTCGTCCCGTCGTAGCCACCCTGGTGGTCGTTGTGCTCGGCGCCGGCGCCTACCAGGCACTCCTTCAGCTGGTCGGGCTGATCGCGCAGACCTCCGTGGACGAAGGGCTGGGGTACGGGCTCGCCGGCGCGTCGGGTGCGCTCGGCTTGCTCTTCGCCGTGCCGTCCTTCGGCGCCATGACAGGCGGGATCCTCGCCGGATGGCTCGCCGGACGGATCGGCCCAGCCCGCACACTCGCCGGCGGAATGGTCATTGGCACATTCGCCACACTCGGGCTGCTGTTCTCCACCTCCGCTTTCCTCCCCGCCGTCATCTCCGCCGGATTCCTCGGCTTCACCGCCGGGGCCGTGATCACCTCCGGCTTCAATCTGTCGACAACGCTGGTGAGCGAGGAGAAACAGGGGATCGTGGCCGCTCTGGTCCAGGTAATGCTTGGTGTCGGCGCTGTGATCCTCAACATCATCGGAGGAAGCATCCTCCGGGCAACCTCCCTCACCAGCAACGGCGAGCCGGTGAACTCCGCGGCGGGAGTTTCCCTCTACATCCTCGTGACGCTCGTGCTGTTCGCCATCGCGACCATCGTCGCGCTGGCAATCTCCCGCCGTCGACCACGTGACCGTGGCGCAACGCACGGAAACGCGGCTCAGCCCGCCTGAGCCCCGCCCGCGACAAGAGCATCCTCGGAGATGCGGACAGACATACCGCCCTCCGTCAGCTCCATAGCCAGGTCAGCCGCGGCAGCGTTCATACCCTGACAACGCTCTGCGCCGAGACGGCTACCAGGTTGATGTTCCCGTGTTGGGTGGAGTCGGATTGTTGGACTCTTATGCCGGTTGGCGGGTTGGGTAGAGCATCTCGTATTCGACAGGTGTGCGCATTCCCAGGGCGCTGTGGCGGCGTTGCCGGTTGTGGATGGCCATCCCGAGCGCGTTGGTCACCAGTGCCGAGGTCTGGGTGGAGTCGATGGACCAGCCCACGACGCGGCGGGAGTAGACGTCCAGGACGACGCAGCAGTAGACCTTGCCTTCGCGGGTGGGGTGCTCGGTGATGTCGGTGACCCATAACGTGTTGGGTGCGTCCCGGTGGAAGTCCCGGTCGACCATGTCGGCTGGGGTGGGGACCTGCTGGACCGGCCGGCTCCGGCGGGGGTTGCCGGGCAGGCCGCGAATGCCCTCACGCTGCATCAGCATTTCGGTGGTGTGGTAGGCGACGACCACCCCGCTGCCCAGGGTGAGCTCGGCGTGAACGCGCGGCGAGCCGTGGCTACCGCGGGACTTGACATGGATCTCGCGGATGATTTTCGTGAGTTCGGTGTTCTCCTGCTCCCTGGCGGATGCCGGCCGGCCGAGCCAATCGTGGTATCCCGAGCGCGATACCTTCAGCACTCGGCAGGCCACCGCGATAGGGATATCGTCGTCGGCGAGTTCACGGACCAGCGAGTACGCTATTTTGGGAGAACGTTCTCACGCGCGAAATACGCGGCTGCGCGTTTGAGGATCTCGTTTTCCAGCTCCAGCTGTCTGTTCTTACGTCGCAGCTCGGCGATTTCGGCTTTCTCGGCCGTCGTGAGCCGACTTGACGTTTGCCCTTCCTGGTCGGCGTCGGCCTGGGCCGGCCAGTTTCGCAGGCAGGAGCGGCTGATTCCCGGTTCCTTGGCCAGAGTGATGATCGGTTTGTCACCGAGTCGGGCCAGCGCGACGGCGCGCTCACGAAACTCAGGCGAGTGAGGCACAGGCACGGGTCTCTTCCTTCCCAGCCGACACAAGGTCGACTCAGACGAGGTGTCCGTCCTGCGGGGGGAAGCTCACATCGAGCTCTTGGTTTTGAAACGCTTTATCCGATCGCGAGCTGTTGCTCCTGACCCCTGACGGGAGCAACGACGCAGGTGTCATCTCGTCAGGAGCGGGGTGTGAAGGACAGTAGGTCGCCGGGCTGGCAGTCGAGGACCTCGCAGATCTTGCTCAGTGTGGAGAACCGGATCGCCTTGGCGCGGTTGTTCTTGAGGATCGACAGGTTCACGTTGGTGATCCCCACCTTGTCGGCCAGTTCGACCAGCGTCATGCTGCGCTCTTCGAGCAACCGATCCAGATGCACCTCAATGGTGTGCTCGGGGTTTTCAGCAGGCGACATCAGATGGTTCCTTCGAGTTCCTCGCGCATGTGCGCGCCGACGCGGACGACCTTGGACATCACCACGAGCCCGAGCCCGGCAAGCAGGAAGGCCCACGGGAAGGCCCAGCCGAACAGGGCCATCTCCCACACATTCCTGATGGAGCCGGCCACCATCGATACGGCCAGGCCGGTCTCAACGATGGTCGTGTAGAGCGACGCCGCGAGTGTACTCACACCGAGGAACACACCGAGGAACCACAGCCTGTGGACGACCACCTCATCGAAACCGCTCTCCCGTCGTGCGCCTCTGATCAGCCGGTCGAGCAGGAAGAGCGCGACGAGCAGCGCCAGCGGGGTGGCGAAACGTGAGGTCTGATACAGCAGCTGGGTGCCGAGGCTGGAGTCGTCCTCGCAGATCCGAGGCCGCGGGTGGATGAACTCAACCCCCTGCTCCACGGGGTAGGGGTCGCTGTCGACGGAGCTCCCTGTAGTCATGGCCTTCAGGCGTTGGGGATCCTCGGCGAAGTTGCCCTTCACGTCGCCGATGTTCGGCGACGGCACACACACCAGGCTTTGGGCGCCACGAGAACCGTAGGCGTTCTCTCCGCCGGTCAGGGCCGTACCCCCGACCGTGTAGATCATCATTCCTGCGAACAGCACCAGGAGGACGCGGACGGTGACCGCCGTCCATTTCAGAGGGGTGGATCTGTCGAGAGGCATAGCATGTCTCCACATCGTTCATCGATATTATCGTTCATCGATATTATCGAAAAGCGATAAGGAGTCAAGGGTGCCCCGAACGAGACCCTG
This sequence comes from Streptosporangium vulgare, assembly GCF_042428775.1. Classification (NCBI taxonomy): domain Bacteria; kingdom Bacillati; phylum Actinomycetota; class Actinomycetes; order Streptosporangiales; family Streptosporangiaceae; genus Streptosporangium; species Streptosporangium vulgare. Next base: position 192,467 of record NZ_JBHMBS010000006.1, read on the forward strand.
TCGCCCCCACATAGGGTGCGAGCCCGTCCCGAGCGATGCGCCACGGCCCCGAAACGAAGAAGATCCGGGGAGAGACGCGTGTCTGCCGAGATCACGCATCGTCAGGAGTTCGTGTGCTGTTTTGCCGAGCCGCGCGGTCCATGTCACGTTCGACCCTCACCTATCCGGCCGGGCTCATCTGCCGTAACCGCAAGGCGATCGGCTCGCCCCGGCGCAAGCTCACCCCGGTCGGCAGGCCCTGCTCGCCCTGGTTCACCTGCGCAAGGACGAGACATTCGCCGAAGTCGCGGCCGGGTCCGGCATCGGTACGGCGACCGCGTGGCGCTACATCCGCGACTACGAAGACGGGCCGGACATCGCGTCGGGCGGCTACACCGTGGCCGATGCGGTCAAGTACTGGCTTGAGCACGGGCTGTAGGGGCGGGAGAGTAAGACGGTCGGCCGACGCGGAGTGGACTCCCAGGGAGATGCGCCACAGCTTCGTGTCACTACTCCCGGACTCGGGCGTCCCCATCGAGCACCTCTCGCGGCTGGTCGGCCACGCCAACGCCGTGGTCACCGAGACGGTCTACCATCTCCAGATCCGCCCCGTCATACAGGAAGGCGCGACGGCGATGGACGGTCTCTTCGGAGGCGGGCGGGAAGCTTAGTCACCCAGATAGTCACTCAAGCCCGGTTTTCATGATCACAGACTGAGCGTTTTTGCTGGTGGAGCCTAGGAGATTCGAACTCCTGACATCCTGCTTGCAAAGACGGATACCGATCTTGCTTGACCTGCGAAGACGCAGATCAGCCACCTGATCGCGTTCCCCGTGACTCCCCGCTGTTCCCCCTCGTTTCCCGCTCCATCGGGCACGCGACGGGCACGGCGGTACTCTCATTGAGGCGGTCTCCGGCATTGCGCCGCGCCTCCTCGCATGGGTGCGGCTTGCCGTAGGCGATCGGGCACGACGCCGGGGATGCTGGATAGCACCGGAGACCGTCACCTCCCTGTGCCCCAGGGATGCATGCCGACCCGAAAACCTGCGGATTAAAAGATCGATCTTGCGCTGTTCCAGACAGTTCAATGCAGGTCAGCGGGCCTGCGCGGTCCATCCTGAACGGCTTTGAACGCCCCTGTATTGCAACCCGAAGTGCAACCCTGGTACCCGCCGGCCCCCAGCGGTGAGAACCACCCCCAGCGCTTGGGAACCTCGACTGTGTAGCCGTCCGGAAGCTCGGCCTTCTGGAGCTCGTCGGTAAGCTCTGAGCCTTGATCGCCGACCTCGCCCCAATAAGAGTGAAAGCGCTTCTTGTCCCTCGTAGTGATCTCGATTCTCCGCTCGGCCTCGATGAGCTTGGCGGTTAAGACCTCGCCCGAACGGATCTGGTTGAGCACGGTGGACATGTCTGTCCGCTGAGAATCGTCACGATTAAGAAAGAGCAGGCCGCCGATGAGCACCAAGCTTGCGATGGCGGAGCACACGAGGAACATCCTGAACCGCGAGGCTTTTTTCTGATGCTGGCGAGGGGGCGCGGACTGCTTCTCGATCATGCCTACAGCATGCCAGTCCAGGCATTGAGCTTGGAGGTTTTGGCTTCATTTCTATAAACGGACACGGCCAACGTGAGAGCAATCCCAATCGCAGTAGGACATCACCAGTTTGGAAGATTGCGGCGCGCGTCTCTGTGGCCTGCTACTGCCCAGGTAGGAGATGGTTTCGCCTTATCCGTGAATCCCCGTGAGTCCCCCTTGTTGACCCTCCTGACGGGCACGCAACGGGCACGCCGGGCACGGCCCCCAGCTCTGCCGCTCGGTGGGCCGGGGTTGAGGAACGAAACCCCGGACCGTCGATCGCCCCCAGCCCTGTATGAAGATCAGCCACTGCCAGGCGATCGTGAGGGTGGTACCGGCCCTTTTCGTTGGCTGCCCAGCTGGGACGCCTCCGGCTTCCGCCCTTGCCTCTTACACTTCCGGCATGGATCTGCGGCAGCTCACAGACAAGGTCGAAGCGGTATCGAGCGCCTATGCCCGCAAGCATGGGATAACCCGGGATGACACCTGGTTCCTGCTGAAGCTTCAGGAAGAAGTCGGTGAGCTGACGCAGGCGTTCCTCATGCGCTCTGGACAGGCCAGAGATAAGGGATGCTCTCCAGATGAGCTGGAATTGGGCTTCCGAGCCGAGCTGGCGGATGTTTTGTCTCAGGTCCTGCTGATGGCACGACATCATGGAGTCGATCTGGAGGCGGAAGTCGAGCGGAAGTGGATGCCGTGGCACCCTGATCGGCTTTCTACGCGGGATGAGAGCGGGACGGCTGGCGCTGATCTGAACGGCGCCGTAGACCCCGTGTAGCGCTTGGGGCTGGTGGCCGGAACGACTATGAGCGGCGGTGCGCCGTTGGAGTCGGCGCGTGGGTTGGGTACGGCGGGTGCGTGGTGCGGCTACGGCCCGGGGCGCCGCCGGCCGGGATCGGCCCCCAGGCCGCACGCCCGGGCGGCGTGCGGCAGAGGGCCGGGTACGGCGGCGCGGCGCCCCGCCGCTTGACCTGGACGCCGGGACCGTGCGCGTGGAGCGTCAGTTGATGCAGCTCACCGGCAAGGGGCTCGTCTTCACCGAACCCAAGTCGGCAGCGGGCAAGCGGACGGTGGTGATCCCCGATCTGATCATCGAGGACCTGCGGGCGCACGTGAAGGACTTCACCCAGGACGGCGACAAGGGGCTGATCTTCGCGGGTCCGGACGACGGTCCACTCCGGAACACCAACTTCAACCGCCGCGTCTGGGCTCAGGCACTCAGGGACGCGGGCCTTCCGAAGATCCACTTTCACGACCTGCGGCACACCGGCAACACCCTCGCCGCGAACGCCGGGGCGTCGATCCGGGAGCTGATGGAGCGCATGGGCCACTCCAGTACGCGGGCCGCGATGGTCTATCAGCACTCGACCGACGAGCGACAGCGGGAGGTGGCACGGAAGCTCGATGACCTCGCCCGTGGGGAACTTAAGAAGGGATCGGGCACGCAACGGGCACGGGAGCGCAAGAAGGCCGAATGAAGATCAAAGCCCAGGTTGCGGCAACATGCCTGACCTGGGCTTTTGTCTGTCCGAAGGGGAGTGGAGCCTAGGAGATTCGAACTCCTGACATCCTGCTTGCAAAGCAGGCGCTCTGCCAACTGAGCTAAGGCCCCGAGATTCAAGCCGGTGGCCCGGGGACCTGGGAAGACACCCTTACACACGACCTGCTTCAGTCGTACACGGTAGCAACAGGAACCGCTCCTACGCCACTTGGATCCGCGTGGCGGGCGGGCTTCCGCGGACGGCGGCAGCGACGGGGGGCGACGACCGGCGTGATACCGAGGGAGGACGGGGCGGGCCTCAGTGGACGGCGGCGATGACGGGGGGTGCGACCGACGTGACGCCGAGGAGGAGTTCGGGGAGATCCGCGACGGAGTCGAGGAGGTGGGTGGCTCCGCCGTTGAGGAGCCGCTCCTTGCTGTGGACGCCGGTCAGGACGCCGGCGACCACCGAGGCGCCCGCGCGGCGGCCGCAGAGCATGTCGCTCTCGGAGTCACCGGCGACCGCGACCTGGCGAACGTCTTCGACGCCGAGGCGCATGACCGCGGTGAGGACCATGTTGGGTAGGGGGCGGCCACGCCCGGCGTCTTCGGGGCACAGGGCGAGATCGATCTTGTCAGACCAGCTCAGGGCGCTCAGCACGCGGCCGAGCGTGGCGCGGCTGAAGCCGGTGATGAGGCAGATCTTGATATCGGCACCGCGGAGCTTGTCGAGTGCCTCGACGATCCCGGGCAGCGGGGTCAGACCCGCGCGGGCGATGGCGCCCTCGTAGGAGCGCTCGAAGGTGAGATTGGCCGCCTGGGCCTGGGCCTCGTTGTCCGGGAAGATGCCCCGGAAGACATCGATCGTGGAGCATCCCCGGGACCGGTGCACGTGCACCATGGCGCGAGCGTACGCACCGGTCCCGGGCACGATGCCCTGCGTGGCGATCGCCTCGGCGAACGCCCGCTCGACCATGGCGACATCGCCGATCGTGGTGCCTGCCAGATCCAGGCAGACAAGCCTGATGGGTGTTATTCCATCTTGGGCAAGGACCATGAAAGCACCCGAATCGGTAGCCGCGTCTATCAGTTCTCGCTGCCGGTGGCCTCGGTCCACAGGTCAAGCTCGGCGCGGTCGGCCTGCACCTTGCGCCAGACCAGCAGCCCCCCGAGGGCGACGAGCGCCAGAACGAGCAACTTCTTCACGGTGTGACCCCACTTCTTGAGAAGTCTCACCTGCCGGGGTGAGACAACGCCCGGTTCGAACGGTTCCCTGCAGCCTAGCAAGGGATCGGGCCATGATCCGGTTTGCACGACAAGCCACCAGGGCCGATCAACACCAACCGGGTGATTTTCAGTATCTTGCCGCACGGTACGCGTTCCGACGATCACAATCCGCCGTGAGTCTTGTCGCGAAACCGTCCTGGTTCTCACGATAACCCTCGTGACGCTCTCGCTTTACCCAACGCGAAGTTCCGGTCCTCGCCCGGCCGCGAATGGTCTTGCCCACATGGACACGACCTGGGCGTTCGTTGGCTCCGGCCCGATTACGCGGAGCGCGAATGACACAAACCCGCTTGGTATGGAGCCTTCGGACCCGGCGAGCCAGGGAAGCCTCGGACCCGGCGCGGCCGGCGAAGGCTTTTGAGCCCGACAAGGCCGCGGAACCTCCGGAACCGGCGAGGTCGAGGAAACCCCCGCAGAGGCGAGTTCCAGAACCCTCGGGTCGGACGGCGGCCGGTGAGGCTTTTGGAGCCGGGAGAGGTCAGGTGGTGCCCTCGACGAGGTCGGCGTAGTCGGGGTGACGGTCGATCCACTCCCGCACGAACCAGCACAGAGGGACGACCTTCGCGTTCTCCGCGCGGGCCGCGTCCAGTGCCGTACGGACGAGCGCGGACCCCACCCCCTGTCCTTCGTACTCCGGCTGAACCTTGGTGTGGGGATAGACGATGACCCCGTCACGCCGGATGAGCTCCAGCTTTCCCGCCTGCCTGCCGTCCACCTCCGCCACGAAGGAATCACCGCCGAGGGAGAGCTTGACGTCCGCCTGCATGGAGGTCCTCCTTCGCCAGGCCGCCGTACGGCCGTACGGGGGCTCCTTGGTCAGCCGATGTGGTCAGCCGATGTGGTCAGCCGATCCCGCGCGGTGTTCATTCCCGGAGCCTCGCCCTACCCGCTCCCGCAGCGGGTATCCCGCCGTGCTGCGAGCACGGGGGCCTCCCAAAGGGCGCGAATAGAGCGATCAGCGGAGATCGAACACGGAAAGAATCTGATTAAATACTTTAAGTGGTCAAAAATCGCAGGCGGGGGACCGTACCGGTAGCCGTTCGATTGACGGATGATGGGAGCAGGTGCCCGGCATGACCGGCGCCCCATGGCGATCAGCCGCCCCATCTGTGCCGACACGACAGATGTGACTGACCTTCATGCGCACCCAGAAGGTGATCGCGATGACAGGTGACGTCGACCACGGTTCACTGCGAATCCTCTTCACCGGCCAACCGGCCGGTGTCTACTGCGAGGGAGACATCGATCTCTGTACGCGGCGCGTTCTGACACGCGCGCTCGCCATGGCGGCGGAACGGACCGGTGGCGATCTGTACGCCGACCTCCGCGGCGTCGACTTCGTCGACGTCGGCGGCCTGAGAGTGCTGGCGGAGACGGCGTTCGGGATGGTGGGCGGCCGGAGGTTGATCGTCGACGGTCTCCGTCCGCACACGCGGCGGATCATCGAGCTGTGCGGCTGGACGGAGGTGCTCAGCGTGGATCCAGGCACCGTAACCACAGTGGGATAACGGCTGATTGCTCCTCAGTTGTACCGTAAGGGTTCTCTAGAGGAATTCGGAGGATCGTACGCTGAGAGCAACCAGATCGGCCCCCTCCACGACTCCCGGTCCCGGTTCCGGTCCCGGGACGATCGCGATCGGGTCACCGCTCTCCGGTTCCGATCAGGGCGTCACGCCCGGCGGCCGCCCCCGGCCGAGTCTTCCTCCCACCGACTGTCTGCAGAGGTATATCCGTGAGCGCTGCCGTCCGCGTGACCGACGTGTCCGACCCCGCCGTGAAGGAGATGCTTCTTCTGGCCTTGGCCGGCGAGCTCGACTACAGCAACGCCGAGCGGTTCCACCACGACCTGCAGGAGGCCATCGGTCAGGGCAGGAACGATCTCGTCATCGACCTGACCGACCTGACCTTCTGTGACTCCACGGGGATCCAGAGCTTCCTGAACACCCGCCAGACCGTCCAGGACCGCGGCGGCAGCATCGTCCTGGTCAATCTGCACCCTCGCCTCGAACGGCTCTTCCACCTCACCGGCCTCGCCCAGGCCTTCGGCATCCAGCCCACCGTGGCCGACGCCCTCAAGGTGCTGCGGCCGAGCCGGCCTTCCTAGCGGACCCCGGACCCAGGACCCCGGACCCCGAATCCCGGACCCCGAATCCCGGCCCCCGAATCCCGGCCCCCGAATCCCGGCCCTCGGATCCCGAACCCGGGCCCCGGTCGGCCGCCGCTTTCCCGGACGCGACCGAGCGAACATCTGTTGGCTCGGGCGGTCGTAAGTTGGCAATGAGCGGGCAGGTGTCTAGCATCGTGTAACTCGTCAGCAACGCCCTGATTCTGGAGCAAGTCGGCTCGCCCCCCGGTGACTGCCAGACAAGGCGACCTCAAGGGGGTGTCGTGACCGGCGACCACGGCCAGCACTGGCCGATCGACGAGGATCTCAGTGCTCTGCGAGATCGTCTCGAATATCATGCCGCTCGAGCCGGCATGCGGGGCGAACGGCTGGACGATCTCCTCCTCGTCACGAACGAGGCGGTCATCAACATCCTGGAGCACGGCGGAGGCAAGGGCACGCTGGCCATCTGGCAGGACGAGACCTACCTGACCGTCGACGTCACCGACACCCTGGGCCTCCTGACCCTCTGGCACGTCCCCAGCGAACGCCCCACGGGCACCGTACGGGGGTTCGGCCTGTGGCTGATGAACCAGCTGTGCGACGAGTTCACCATCGATCAGGTGGAGGAGGGGTCGCGCGTCCGCCTGCGCATGCGACTCGGCCTTCCGGCGGCCCGAAGCGGGGCCAGCGGTTCGGCCGGCTCCGCGCGGGACGACCTCGACACCTCCGCCGACGCCCCCGCCCCCACCCCCGTGCGAAGCGCCGCCGATCCTGTCCGGGGCAACGCCGACTCCGTACGAGGCGCCGCCGACTCCGCGCAGGACGATCCCGGCCAGGGTGAGCTCCGGGTCTCGTTCTGAGAGGTCCCGGGGAGCCCTCGGGAGTTCTGACGGATCCGGCCGTCTCCGATGATCGTCATGCGGTGATCCGGAGCCCCTACCTTGGTCAAACCCGTCGTGCGCCCTCGGCAGGCGCGGGGTCGGGGTCGAGGTCGGGGTCGAGGTCGAGGTCGGGGTCGAGGTCAGGGCCGAGGTCGGGGTCGGGTGCGCCGCCTGGGCACCCGGCTTCGTCGCGTTCAACGCGTTCATCGCGTTCAACGCGGCGTGGCGCGGGGTGGCGCGTTGTCATCTTTCCGTCACCGATCCTCTCTCTCCGTACGCAATCCTTGACCGTCCTCTGACGCAAGGGCGATGTACCGGCCATATGTCCGGGTTAGCCTTATTTAGGCAGGTCAGCGCCGTACCAGGTGGTGTCATGGGATGACGTCTGATGTTCTCCGGAACCGGCCGAGGGCGCCGAGGGCGCCGCGAGCGCCGTCTCGCCCCGGAAACCCACGTCCAACCCTCGGTATCCGTCGCGCCTCCCGGCCCTTCCGGGAGCTTCGGCACCGCCCGAACCCCACGGAGTCGTCCACCGGGACGAACCCAAGACCGCCATCTCCCTTCGGACTCGACTCCTCCGTCCCGGTTCTCTCCGTCTCGCCCAGTCGTACGAAGGTTCGAAAGGGATGGTCCGTATGAGGGTTGTCGTCGACCTGGCGCGATGCCAGGGATATGCGCAGTGTGCCTTCCTGGCTCCGGACACGTTCCGGATGTGGGGCGAGGAGGCGCTCATGTTCCACTCCAGCCCGGATGAGACGCAACGGGACGAGGTCCTGCGCGCGGTGGCCGCCTGCCCGGTCCAGGCGATCCTCGTCGACTGGCTGGACGCGGCCCCGACCCCGCCCCCGACGACCGTAGCGGGGGCAGCCCCGACGGCGGCGACCGGAACGGCGACGGCGTGACCAGCGAACGGAGCGCGGAGACGTTCAGGCACGACGGCCGCATCGTCATCGTCGGCGCCTCCCTCGCGGGGCTGCGGGCCGCGGAGGCGCTCCGCGACGAGGGCTTCACCGGCTCGCTCACCCTCGTCGGGGACGAGGCGCGTGAACCCTATGACCGGCCCCCGCTGTCCAAGCAGGTCCTGACCGGCTGGGTGCCCGCGGACTGCACCGCACTGCCCCGGCGTCGGGAGATCGGCGCGGAATGGGTGCTCGGCGTGCCCGCCTCCGCGCTGGACCTCGCGGGCAAGCGGGTGGAGCTCGCGGACGGGCGGGAGATCCCCTTCGACAGGTTGCTGATCGCCACCGGTGTGCGCGCCAGGCTCTGGGCCGACGAGTCCGAGGCCGCCCTGGACGGCGTGTTCGTGGTACGCACGTGCGACGACTCCGGCCGCCTGTGGGAGCGGCTGGCCGCCGGGCCCGACCGGGTGCTCGTCATCGGGGCCGGTTTCGCCGGTTCCGAGATCGCCTCCGTGTGCCGTGAGCGCGACATACCGGTGACCGTCGCCGAGGTCGCCGAGGCCCCGCTGGTGGGAGCCCTCGGAAGCATGATCGGCTCGATCGCCGCGAACCTCCAGCGCGCCCACGGCGTCGACCTGCGCTGCGGCGTCAAGGTCACGCGGCTGGAGGGGGACGAGCGGGGACGGGTGTGCCGCGCCCACTTCTCCGACGGCGGCACGGTCGACGCCGACGTGGTGGTGGTCGCGCTCGGCGGCGTGCGCAACACCGAGTGGCTGCGGAATTCGGGGCTCGCCGCCGGTGTCTGGGGCGTGGCCTGCGACTCGGGCTGCCGGGCGTTCGACGTCAACGGCCTGGTCACCGACGACGTCTTCGTCGCCGGGGACGTGGCACGCTGCCCGCACCCGGTCTACGAGTACCGCTTCCTGTCGCTGGAGCACTGGGCCAACGCGGTGGAACAGGCCCAGGTCGCGGCCCACAACATGGTCAGCTCGCCGACCGACCGCTGGCCGCACCTGTCCATGCCGACGTTCTGGTCGACGCAGTTCGGCGTCAACATCAAGTCCGTCGGTGTCCCCGTCCTGTCAGACGAGGTCGTCGTGACGCAGGGATCGGTGGAGGAACACCGGTTCGTCGCGACGTACGGCTACCGCGGCCGGGTCACCGCGGCGGTCAGCTTCGACAACGCCAAGTGGCTCGACCACTACCGGCATCTGATCGAGACGGCGGCGCCCTTCCCGCCCTCCGGTCCCACCCCCGACCAGCCCGCCGACATGAAGCCGGTGCCCGCCCACTTCCCCGACCCGGTGATCATCACCCACGGAGCCACGGTGATGGTCACCGGCTACGAGCCGAACGAGCGGCGCGTGGCGTTCGCCCGGCCGGGCGGTTGACCGGGTTCAGCCGGACTCGGCGGATTCGACCAGGCTCGACCGGGCTCAATCCGGCTCGACCGGGCTCGATCGGCTCGACCAGGCCGGATCGGGCCCTATCGGTCTTGATCGGGCTCGCTCGGGTTTGACCAGGCCCGATCGGGCTCTATCGGGCTCGCCCGCTTTGAGCAGGATCGATCGGGCTCAATCGGGCTCCATCGGTTTGACCAGGCTCGACGGGCTCCCTCGGTTCCGGCCGGGGACGGTGGGACTCCGGGCGGCCGGAAGCGGCACATCCTAGGAGAAGCGGCCATGACAGTTACCCAGGCGTCCAGTACCTTCCAGCGGATCCTCGACCACTCCAGCCGGGCCGATCCGTACCCGCTCTACGCCGAACTGCGCAGGACCCCGGTGGCCCGGCAGGAGGACGGCGGCTACGTCGTCAGCACCTACCGGGAGATCACCGCGCTGCTGCACAACCCGCACCTCAGCTCCGACGCGCACAACCTCGACCAGCCGGGGCCCACCCTCGCCATGCGCGGGGACACACCGGCGTTCATCGGCCTCGACCCGCCGCAGCACGACCGGCTGCGCCGCATGGCGATGCGGCACTTCGGCCCCCCGCACTCGCCCAGGCTGGTGAACGACCTGCGGCCCGACCTGAACGCCATCGTCACCCGCCTGATCGACAACCTGGTGAGCAAGGACGAGATCGACATCGTCGACGACTTCGCCTACCCCTTCCCCGTCACCGTGATCTGCCACCTGCTCGGCGTACCCCGCGAGGACGAGCCGCGGTTCCACGGGTGGGTCGAGGCGATCGTCGCCATGCTCGACGTCGACCCCGCGACGGGCTCCGAGGAGCGCGTGCGGGAGGGCGTACAGGCCCGCGAGAGCCTCAGGGAGTACCTCGCCGGGCTCCTGGAGAGCCGCCGCGGTCGGCCCGCGGGCGACGACCTGCTGTCCCGGCTGGCCAACGACGACGGACCCGACGGGCGCATGACGGACGAGGAGATCGTCAGCACCGCCAACCTGCTGCTCATCGCGGGCCACGAGACGACCGTCAACCTGATCACCAACGGCGTGCTCACGCTGCTGCGCCACCCCGATGTACTGGAGCGTCTGCGCCGCGAACCGGAAATGATCATCCGGACGGTCGAGGAGCTGCTGCGCTACGAGCCGCCGGTGCATCTCATCCCCTGGCGGGCCGCCTACAGCGACCTCACCGTCGCGGACACCGTCATCCCGAAGGGGTCGCGGATCACGCTCGTGCTCGCCTCCGGCAACCGCGACCCCGCCTACTTCCGCGACCCCGACCGGTTCGACCCCGACCGGCGGGAGAACCAGCACCTCGGCTTCGGCGCCGGCGTCCACCTGTGCTTCGGCGCCCCCCTGGCCCGGCTGGAGGCCCAGATCGCGCTGAACGAGCTCTTCCACAACCTGGAGAGCCCCCGGCTCGTCGCCGACCCGCCCCCGTACCGGCAGAGCGCGGTCCTGCGCGGGCCGCGCCACCTCCTCGTCAGGCAGGAGTGACCGTACGGATCCAGATCGGGGGAAAGGACTCGTACGTCACCGGGCCCACATCCCGATCCGTACCGGCACCCCGGATGAGGCGTGCAGCACGGGAGCGCGATCCGGGGCGTCGAGCCCTCCCGCCTGGAGCAGGTCCTGCTCCAGATGGATCAGCCGGGCGTGGCGCAGCGGCCAGTCGGGGTGCTCGATCTGGGCGGTCGCCGTCCTGCCCGCGACCGTGGTGAACAGCCGGTAGCGGGCGGTCAGGAAGTGCGCCAGCTCGTCGCGCTCCGACTCCTCGAACGGCGGGCCGAACTCCACGACCGCGTCGCACCGCGCGCCCACGGGCCCCGGCAGGCGTCGGCGGCAGCGGTAGCCGCGCCGCTCGCCGACGGCGCGGACGGCCATCCGGGACCAGAAGTAGGGCAACCGGTATCCGGCCCGCGCGCCGAGTACCGCGAGCAGGCGCCCGGCGTCCAGCGACAGGAACCACACACCGTCCCGTCCCCGCTCGTCGCGTACGTACGTGCGCACGTTCGTCTCGGGAAAGCGCGACAGCCACGGCAGCGCGGGCACGCCCGGCGCTCGCACGTCCTCCATCAGGAAGGTGGTGAGGCCGACCCAGGCCGTGCCGTCGAAGGTGTCGGCCGTGAGACCGGGTGGCAGCAGCCGCTGGATCGCGGCCGGTGGGTACCGCCAGTGCATGAAGGTCATCTCCGACCAGCGGTGGTACATGACCGGGCGGGTGAGGTGAGGGGACGGCGGAGCCTGCATGATCCGCTCCTTCTCGGGTGACGGCTTCTCGGGTGGCGGCGCCCGGGTGGAGCGTCCGCCACTTATCTTGGCCATGGCACCGGGTGGCGTCCCGCGCGACACCCGCGAGCGGGCATCCGTCTTGATTCTCGGCAGAGTCACGACGGAACCACGACGAAGCCATGATTTCCACAGAACCGCGATTCCGGCACGACCGCGATTCCGGCGGAGCCGGCGTCTCGCCAGAGCCGGAACAGAGCTGAAGAGGCCAACCCATGATCTTCATCGCCGTCAAGTTCACCATCCGTCCCGAGCGGGCCGAGGAGTGGCTCTCGCTCGTCGACGACTTCACCCGGGCCACCCGCGACGAGCCGGGCAACGTCTTCTTCGAGTGGTCCAGGAGCGTCGAGACGCCCGGCCAGTTCGTCCTGCTGGAGGCGTTCGCCTCGTCCGCCGCGGGTGCGGCGCACGTGGGTTCGGACCACTTCAAGACCGCGATGGCCTGGATGCCCGAGGTGATCGCGAGCACGCCGGAGATCATCAACGTCGAGGTGCCTGGTGAGGGCTGGTCGCGGATGGCGGAACTGACACCCGCCCAGAGCTGACACGGGCCTGGAAACGACCCCGGCCCGGAACTGACACAGACCTGGAACTGACCCCGGCCCGGAGCTGACCCCGGCCCGGAAATGGCACCGGAAAGCCGGGCTCAACCCGGAAGAACGGGCTTCGCCCCCGGTGCCGCGTCTGTCACGGGCACATCGGCCGGGCACCGGGGTGCCCGGCCACGAAAACGGTCTAGCTTTCAGAACTCTCCGTAAAACAGTTCTCCCACCGCGCGCGCAGCGACACGAGATCGCGGACGGTCACGGGATGTAATCGTCCCGGGCACAGGAGCCCGTCCGCCGGTCACCACCAGAAGCGGCCGGCGACCGAACACACGGGGGATTCATGCGTACACGGAGGAACGTCACGAAGTACGAACCGTCGAGGCCGGGCGTGATCCGCAGAGCCGGGCTGCGGATGCTGGCAGTGGGGATCTTGATGGCCACCCCGCCGCTCGCCTTCGCCGGGCCCGCGCTGGCCGGTACCAACGTGGTCGTGACCGGAAGCCTGCTGTCCGTCAACGCGGGAAACCTGTCCGACAACATCAGCATCGACGTCGACGTCGAGGGCTCGCTCCTCGTCAAGAACTCCAACGACACGCTCTCCACCGGAGGGACCTGTCAGAACGTCGACGACAACACGGTGCGCTGCCCCGCCACCGGGATCACCAGCATCCAGGCCAGCCTCCAGGGCGGCGCCGACACCCTGCGAAACAACACCCCTCTGACCATGCGCGCCTTCCTGGGCGCCGGCAAGGACGGCTTCTCCGGCGGTTCGGGCCGTGACGTCGTCTCCGGCCAGACCGGCGGCGACACCATCATCGGGAACGACGGCGACGACGTCCTCGAAGGCAACGCGGGTTCCGACTCCGTCATCGGCGGCGCGGGCAGGGACGTCTGCAGCGCCGAGGTCAGGGAGTCCTGCGAGAGCTGACGTCCCGCACACCGGGGCGGACGGCCGCCGCGTCCGTTACACCCCTCGAACCCCGGGGGACGGTCGCCGCATCCGTACGCTCCTCGAACATCGAGAGACGGCCGACGCACCCGTCCGCCCCGCGAAACATCGAGGGACGGCAGCCGCCCCGGCAGACGCCCCGCGAACGCCTGCCGGGGGGCGGTTGTCGGGGGCGGCTGCCGTCATGACGCCCGAATGCCGTGGGGACTCGCGACGGCAGACCGTCCCGAGGAGTCCGGCGGGCTCTCGGCCGAGGGGCCGCCGGGCGGCACTCGCCGCGCGTCCCTTCAAGGGGCGTGTCCCTTCAAGGGGCCCGCATGTCCCTTCGAGGGGCCGCGTGTCCCTCAACCGAAGTCCGGAGCCGATCGAGGCACCGGCCCGGCTGGGCGCGGATCCCGGCTCGACCGAAGGTGACCTTCCAGCCGCACCGTGCCCGGAGTTTCCGGTAGCCCGCAGGACACAGATCAATCGCGGACACGTGGTGGATTAACGCATCAGAAACATATAGAACTGGTTCCACCCCTCAAGTGTGAGGAAAATCACATGAGCGATAAAGGCTCAGCTGAATCCGGTCAAACAGGCGTGTCACGTCGCGGATTCTTAACTGGAACTGGTTCCATTCTGGGAATCACCGCCCTCACGGGTCACACAACGGCGGCCCAGGCGCAGACTGTCACCGCAGCCGCTCCGATCGCCGACGGCGCTCACGTCCCGGCCCTGGTGATCGGCACCGGATACGGCGGTTCCGTCGCCGCCCTGCGTCTCGCCCAGGCCGGCGTCGACGTCCACATGATCGAGATGGGCATGGCCTGGGACACCCCCGGCTCCGACGGCAAGATCTTCTGCGCCACGACCTCGCCGGACCACCGTTCGTACTGGCTGCGTACCAGGACCAAGGCCCCCCTCAACTACTTCCTCGGCCTCCCGATCGACAGGGACATCACCCGCTACACGGGGATCCTGGACGCCGAGGAGTTCGGCGGCATCACGGTCTACCAGGGACGCGGTGTCGGGGGCGGATCGCTGGTCAACGGCGGCATGGCCGTCACCCCCAGGCGCGAGAACTTCGGCGCCGTCCTCCCGTCGGTGAACGCCGACGAGATGTACGACACCTACTACCCGCGCGCCAACGCCGGGCTCGGGGTCACCTCCATCGACCAGGCCTGGTTCGACACCACCGCCTGCTACCAGTACGGCCGGGTCGGCAGGAAGCACGCCCAGCGCTCCGGTCTCCCGTTCGTCTTCGTGCCCAACGTGTACGACTGGAACCACATGAAGCAGGAGGCGGCCGGAACCGCCACCAGGTCGGCGCTGGCCGGTGAGATCCTCTACGGCAACAACCACGGCAAGAAGTCGCTGCAGAAGACCTACATCGCCCTGGCCAGGGCCACCGGCAACGTCACCGTCTCACCGCTGCACAGGGTCACCTCGGTCGCCCCGGCGGCCGGTGGCCGCTACACGGTCGTCATCGAGCAGCTCAACACGAGCGGGGACATCACGGCCACCAAGACCGTGACCGCGGACAGGGTGTTCTTCGCCGCCGGCAGCGTCGGCACCAGCAAGCTGCTGGTCAAGCTGAAGGCCACCGGCGCGCTGCCCAACCTGAACGGCGAGATCGGCAGGAACTGGGGTGACAACGGCAACGTCATGTGCGGCCGCGCCAACCACCTGTGGGACCCGACCGGCAGCCTCCAGTCGACCATCCCCTGTTCCGGTATCGACAACTGGGCCAGCGGTGGCGCGTTCGCCGAGGTCGCGCCGCTGCCCGTCGGCATCGAGACCTTCGCCTCGTTCTACCTGTCGATCACGAAGAACCCCAACCGCGCCCAGTTCTCCTGGAACGCCGCGACGGGCAGGGTCGACCTGAACTGGCAGACCTCCTGGAAGCAGCCGTCCATCGACATGGCCAAGACGATCTTCGACAAGATCAACGCCAAGGAGGGGACGATATACCGGACCGACCTCTTCGGCGTATACAAGATCTGGGGCGACCACCTCACGTACCACCCGCTCGGCGGCGCGGTCCTGAACAGTGCCACCGACAACTACGGCCGCCTCACCGCCTACCCCGGCCTGTACGTCATCGACGGCTCGCTGATCCCCGGCAACACCAGCGTCAACCCGTTCGTCACCATCACGGCGCTCGCCGAACGGAACATCGAGAGGATCATAGCCACCGACCTGTGACGACGGTCCGACGCGACGGCCGGTCAAACAGACCAGGCCGGTCAAACAGATCAGATCGGTCAAACAGATCAGACCGGTCAGGCCTGTCACGTCGCGTCAGGCCAGGCCCGTCGTACCACGGGGTCACGGCTCCCCGTCGAACCTCGCCTGCCCGCGCTCGCCACCGACATGGCGCCTGGGACGCGGGCAGGCCCAGGGACGAGGCCGTCGCGCCCGGCGCGGTGAGCCTGATGACCGCCCGCTCCATGGATTCCTCCCCGGCCTGGCGACACCATTCAGCGGGGTCGGCGGGTGTCGTGGAGGAGGTCGGCGGTGGCGTCCCACAGCGCGCGCTGAACCGCCTCGTCGCGGCCGATCTCGGGGCACTCCAACGGCCTCGCGGTCCTGGCGGCGAAGTAGCCTCCCGTGATGCCCGCGAAGGCGGGGTCGGTCGCGAGCCTCACGATGATGTCGGCGCCGTGCCGGGGGTCGCCGATGTTCAGCCGGGTGAGGACCTTCTCCAGGGTATGGGCGAGGGGGAGTTCACGCCCGAGCCCGGTGGTGTTGAAGCCCGGGCACAGGCAGGTGACCGCGACGCCCGTTCCCCCAAGCCGTCGACCGAGTTCCTGGGTGAACATGATGTCCATCAGCTTGGTCCGGCCGTACAGCCGGCTCGACTCGCGGCGGGTGAAGCCCGCCGTGTCGGTCAGGTCCTTGAACGGGTCGATGGTCCGGACCCGGCGTGAGGCCCGGGAGGCGACCGTGACGATCCGGGAGGGGGCCGAGGCGGTGAGCTTGTCGCGCAGAGCGTTGGTGAGCGCCCAGGGGGCGAGGTAGTTCACCGCGGTCATCTCGGCGAATCCCTCGGAGGTGACCCGCTGGGAGAAGGCGTGCAGGCCCGCGTTGTTGACCAGTACGTCGATGCGCGGGTAGTGCGCGTCGATCCGCTCCGCGGACCGCCGGACATCGGCGAGCAGGGACAGGTCGGCGAGGAAGACATCGACCGAGGTCCGGGGGGCGACCTGTTCGACCTCCCGGCGCAGCGCGTCCGCTTTGCTCCTGCTGCGGGCGACGATGCCGAGGCGGACGCCGGTACGGGCCAGGTCGAGAGCGGCCAGGCGGCCCAGACCGTTCGTCGCACCGGTCATCACGATGACGGGCCGGGTGTCCATTGCTTCTCCTCTTCACGACAATGGTGAGGTACCTCATTAAGGTAGCATTCCAATGAGGTACCTCACCAATCGGGCGACGACGAGAGAAGACGACCATGAAGGACCGGACGGCGACGCCCGCGGAGATCGGCCTGCGGTACCTGTCGCTCGGCCACCGCCTGCGCAAAGTCGTCGACGACGGCATGACAGCGGGAGGACTGTCACTGGCCCGTACGAAGGTCCTGCGGGCGCTCGACGGACGCGGTGCCATGCGCCAGTCGTCACTGGCGCGAGAACTCGGTCACGCCCCCCGCTCGGTCACCCAGTCCGTCGAGGCCCTGGAGCGCGAGGGACTGATCGAACGGGCAGCGGATCCCGAGGACGGGCGTTCCAAACTCGTCAGCCTCACCCCCGAGGGCACCAGAGCACTGGCCGCCGGTACGGCGGCGGGCGAACGCGTCCTGCACGAGATATTCGGGACACTGGACAGCGGGCAACTGGCGGACCTGGCCAAACTCCTCGACGCCATCGACGCGGGCCTCGGCACCTGACACACGCTGCCGCGAAAACGAGAACCGGCCTCGACCACCCGCCCACCGGTGAGATCCTGCCCAACGGTCAAATTCGTGTTCCGGACCACCGGCCAACCTGGTCGGCGCCGAGGCCGCCGTCACCGCCTGCTGTCGCCCAGCGCGCGAGGCGAGCGGCGGAGCTTCTTCAGCGATGCGCGAAGGCAGGCTCGCTCAGCGCGGCCAAGCGTCGCGGGGGACGCGGTGGAGGACGCGTGACGTCGCGAACCAGTCCCGGTCAAGGAACCGGCCCGTGATCCGCCCCGCCAGGATGAGGTAATACTCCACCAGCTCTCGGAATCCGGCGTCATCCGGGTCCAGGTCCGGCGCGTAATCCTGGAACGCCTCCTCGCCCACCCTGCCCACATGCTCTCCGTCGTGGTGGTAGACCATCCCCTCATCGGCAAGCTCACATAAGTCTGCATGTGCCAATGTATCGGCCGTTTCCCTTACAGAAAAAAGGCTGAGCCGTATCTCTGGCGACGGTTGAAAACTGCAAGGATCACGAGTCAATGATACGGAAATCGCAGCCGAGCTGAAAAACGGCGCAACATACCGAAACTGTTGGTTGTTATTTGCCGCGCCATGTGATGTCTTAGTGATGGTTCGTGTTGGGCGGGCGGTATCGGCGGGATGTGCATCGCTGTCACCTAAGACGCACCTCGGTCCTACGCAGAGAGGGAGTGGAACTGGGGGGTGGCGCCTGTCTGCCCAGGTGATCGGGCAGAAGCTCTATAGCGCCGCCGGGCATGGGTCGCACACGTCGGCTCACGGCGCCGACGTGTGATATTTGAGCCGTTGTTGCACGCACCCTTGACGGGTGCGCAAATCTAATTCTTTCGCGTGCGTGTTTTCGCGCATGCATTCAATCCGGCCGCATCACGTTTTGTTTTGCGGTGCGCGGATGTCTTCACGTGTTTCTCAGGCGGCAATGGTCAGGAGTTTGCTTCGTGCACGACAAAAACCTGGTGAAGGTCTACAAGGACCGCGAGTACACCTCCACGACGATGGTCCGCCACGACGGCATGGTCGTCGCCTTCGCGGTGGGGGCCGACCGACGCATCTACTACAGCGTGCTGAGCCTGGATCAGGCCGACCGGGCGCGGGGAGCGCTGGACGCGGCCTATTGGAACAACGATCCGGGACTGCTGTCCTTCCCCACCGAAATCGTCGACGTGAGCACGGAGGCGCCGTTGGTGGCGGTCATGCCGACGGTGAAGAAACGCGGCTCGGTGGAGGCGTCGTTCTCGGAGAAGTTGCTGCCGGGAGAGGATGATCCGTTCCTGTCGACGACGGCTCGGCTGACCTCTGCCTTCCCGATCCAGGTGCTCTCGGACGGGCGGCACATCCTGGTGTTTCGGCAGTCGGTCGCGGCCGGTGATTCGGGGTCGGTGTATGAGACGACCGGGGGCCTGTGGTCGGGGGATTCGGCGCGCAAGGACTACACCCTGGTCGGCGGGGCCAAGGTCGCCGTGGCCGACTCGGTGTTGTTGTGCGACCGGTTCGTGCTGGTCGGCGCCGAACTCAAGCCGGTCGTGGAGGTGCGCTACCAGCGCAGCCGCAGCAGGGTCGCCCCCGCTTCGGGCGGAGACACGCTGGGCACGCGCGACATGGAAGGGCGGCTGTTCTTCGAGCCGACCATGAAGTTGTCGTTCGCGGGCAAGCTCACCGGCGGGATCTTTTCGGTGTTGTCGCTGCCGACCGCGATTTCGGGGTTTTCGCGCTGGCAGATCTTCACCGCCGACGACGCCGGTCTCCTGCACAGCTACAACCTGGAGCAGAGTCCCGAGGGGTTGTTCAACGTCGCCGGCACTCAGCTCTACACCAGTCCCGACCCCAAATTCGCCGGCTCAGTGCTGGAGCGGGCGCCGGGCATCGACTCCCATACCGGGAAACTGCTGGTGCCGGTACGCCCGCCGCAGAATCGGGGGGGAACCGCGCTGCGGTTCGACAATACGGCCGGCGCCCCGGTGATCTTGGGGAAGGTCGCCACGGCGGTGCCCGCGGGGCCGTACACGATGGAGGCCTGGATCAAGCCCGCCATCGCCACCACCACCGGCCTCATCGTGGGCCGTACCGACACGACCGGCTTGGCCACGCCGGTCCATCTGAGCCTGAAAGCCGACGGCAAGCTGCTGTTCGGCCACGGCTCGCAGAGCCTCACCTCCACCTCGGCGGTGCCGATGGGCCTCTACTCGCATGTGGCGGCGGTCTTCGACGGATCGCAGATGCAGCTGTTCCTGGACGGCGTGCCGGTGGGAACCCTCGCCACGACCGCGAAAGTCGAGGTCACCGCCCAGCTCCTGGTCGGCAAACGGGTCGTTTCGGGTCCGGCGCAGGCCGATCCCTTCAACGGGCATATCGACGAGGTGCGGATCTGGACGCTTCCCCGCGGTGATTTCTCGGCGCGGGGACAACGGCCGGCCGGCACGGAGACCGGGCTGTATGCCTACTTTCCCTTCGACGAAGGCTCGGGCACCAAGGTGCACGACCGCGGTGCGAACAAGTTCGAGGGCACGTTTGAGGCCGGTCCGGTGTGGACGGATTCGGACGCACCGTTGTTCGACGGCCCGGGGGTGAGCCGCCAGTCGTTCTCGATCACCGGGCGTAAGGTGGCCTGCGGTCTGACCGCGACCCTGTACTACCAGCAGCAACCGTCGGTGACGGGATACGGTCGCACGCCGTCGCCGGAGAAGGGGCAGGCGCGGGTACTGCTGGCCTTCGCGACCTCGGGGCCATCGCCGGCGGGTGAGCCGGCCGGCCGCTCCTACGTCGCGACCCTGGACTTCGCACTGTCGCGGGAGGGGAAGCTGGCCACGGCGCCGGGAGTGATCGATCTGGCCTGGATCGGCACGCCCGACCCCACCAAGGACAACGACAAGCTGCGGGCCGCCCAGGAGGCCGTCACCGCGGCTCGTGGTCAGCTTTACAACGACCAGGCGCTCGCGGAGCGGCTCGTGAGCACCAGGGCGCGGTTGGCCCAGATCAATCACGAGCTGTACGACGGAGGCGCCATCAGCCTGTACACACTCAACCGGACCATCGTCGGTCCGGCCCGCGACTGGGGCGGCCACCGGGAGAGGGAGAGAAGACTCTTCGCCGAGATGGCCGTCCTGAGTCCGGAAGCCGACCGCCAATTGGAGGCTCAGAAGCGAATCGGTGCGGACAAGGCGGCCTTGGAGACGGCTCTCAACGCGCAGGCCACGCTGACCGGGGCGCTGCTCGGTGCGGCCGAGGCGACCTTGGCGATGCCCAAGGTATGCATCGACCGCTCGGGCCTCACCGTGCTGGGTGCCCTGTTGTCCTTCGCCTGGACGACCCACGCCCCCGCGCTGCTGGACAGCTCCACCGGTGAGGTGGCGCTGTACTTCCGTGGCGGGGAGGGCCAGTTCTTCGCCGTCTACTACGCGACCACCATTTCCCCCGCCGTCAAGGAGATCGCCGTGACGGGCGGCACGTTGCGCCTGTCCGGCCGCGACGTCGCGATGAAACTGGCCGACTTCGACGTGAAGGTGACCGCGACCGGGACCGGCATGTGCAAGGTGGAGGTGAGCCGGGGTACGACGGTCGAGACGTTCACCTCGGTACCCGACCAGGCCGACCTGCTGGCCGCGGTGCTGAACGGTTCGGCACGAGGATCGGACCTGGGGACGGTCCTGTCGGTCCAGGACAAGACCGTGACACTGACCGAGCCGCTGACGACCACGCTGAGAGCGGGCTTGGTCATCACGGTGGGCGGGGACAGCCGCACCGTCGCGGGCGGGCAGTCGGGGTCGGCGCAGATCACCCTCACCACCGGCAACCTCACCGCCGGTACGGGTGCCAAGGTCCGCATCGCGGCCTACGACTACACGCTGGCCTCCTGCAACGTGGCCGGCATGTCTCCGGCCCACGGCTCACTGCTCGTCAGCGCCTACGCCGGGACCCTCTCCGCGCCGGTGCCCGCGGGGGCCGCGTCGAATCTCAGCGAACCGCTGGGGCCGCGCTGGCACGGTGACGCACCGGGACGGGCGTTCTCCTTCGACGCCGCCCAAAAACACCGTTTGGAACTGACGAGCACGGCGAACATCTCCGCCCTGGCCGCGTCCGGGAACCTGACCCTCGAAGCCTGGGCCAAGCCGACGTTCGTCGACGGCATGGACACCATCCTTCATACCGATCTCGTCGACACGTGGTACTCGCTGGGCGTGCAGGACGGCACCCGGACCAACGGGGAGCGCGGATACGCCATCAACGTGAACATCAACAAGCAGGTCTTCCGCAGCTCCGAGGTGTTTCCCCTGGCCGAATGGGCGCATCTGGCGGTGTCGTTCGAGCAAAGCTGGGCGATCCAGATGGACGGCACCGGCCACCTGA
Source organism: Streptosporangium vulgare (assembly GCF_042428775.1). Taxonomy (NCBI): domain Bacteria; kingdom Bacillati; phylum Actinomycetota; class Actinomycetes; order Streptosporangiales; family Streptosporangiaceae; genus Streptosporangium; species Streptosporangium vulgare. The sequence goes on from NZ_JBHMBS010000006.1 coordinate 214,110, forward strand.
ACGCCGGCGGCGCGGGCGGCCTGGACATCGTGGACGACCTGACCATCGAGGCGTCCGTGAGGCTCGACTCCATCGGCGCCAAGCAAGGGCTGGTCGGCAAGGGCGCGCTCGGCGCCGGCAACCACACCGCCGTCCCCTACTGCCTGTATGTGGACACCGACGGTCGCCTCGCCTTCACCTTCGAGCCCGGCTCCGGCGCGGACGCGGCGAAGGTCTACAAGTCGGACACGGTCCTGTCTGCGAGCACCTTCTACAAGGTCGCCGTCACCCGCAAGAACCCCACCGGCCTTGAGAAGAGAGTGGAGATCTGCTTCTTCGTCAACGGCAAGAAGGTCGGCGATTCGCAGTGGTACAGCGGTGCCAAGCCCGTGGGCAACGACGCGCCGGTCGAGCTGGGCCGGATGATGGTGGGCAAGGCGGCGTCCGGTCTGAAGGGCGCGCTGTCGGAGGTGCGGATCTGGACCGTCGTCAGGGACGGCGACCAGATCGGCGTGCCGATCACCACCAAGGCCTCCGGCCTGACCGCGTGGTGGACCTTCCCCGAGAGCAAGGGCTCCCAGACCAAGGACTTGTGCGGCTCCTACCCGGCCACGCTGCACGCGGTAACCCGCGTCCGCACCCCCGACCCCGACGGAAACCGGTGCACCTTCTACCGCAACGGCAGCCCCGTCCCCTCGGAGAAGACGACCTCGACGACGTCGAGCGTGGTGCGGCCCACCTCCGCGCGCTCGGTGGTGGCCGACGGGTTCACCGGCGACCTGGACGAGATCAGGGCGTGGCGCACCGCCCGCACCCAGGAGCAGATCCTGGACAACATGTTCGGCCGCATCCGCGGCGACCGCCAAGACCTGCTGGCCTACTATCCCTTCGACGCCGATGACACCGTGGCCGGGGCGGCGGTGAAGGACGCCGGCCTGAGCGGTCACCACCTGAACCAGTCGAGCCCGCCCCCCAAGATCGTGCTGTCCACCGCCCCGATCTCCACCGACACCGCCCAGATCCGCTCCGCGCTGACCGGCATCCGCACCGCCTTCCACACCTCGATCGCGCACACCCCGGCCGCCACCGAGTACGGCGACATCCAGCGCCTCACCGACGACTCGCTCATCGGGGTGCTGAAACGGGCCTACACCTACCTGCAGGCCGACAAATCGTGGGCACTCAACACCGGGTACAAGGTCGGTGAGCTGACCACCACCTGGGTGGGCCAGGCCCAGTTCGACCCGCAGCTGATCGGCTACATCGAAGGCGCTCCGCCGATCCCGTCGGAGAACCTCATCGCAGGCACCGCCGACAACTACAAGGGCGCCTCGTCGGTCGCCTTCGTCCAGGCCGACAACGTCGTCAACGCCCTGTCGTCGAACAAGAACAACAGCATCGACACGTCCGCGAAGGTGAAATTCGAGATAGCGACCGCCCAGAGCATCTGGACCGTCGCCGCACCCCTGGGCGCCGGTACGGCACAACCCCTGGCCGAAGCCACCTTGGATCTCGGGCTCAACGTCGAACTCAAGTACGCCAACACCTGGAGCAACGAGACCAAGGTCTCCCAAGGCACCAACACCACCCGTACCAGCAAGGTAGAGGTCACCGGCGGCTGGGAGGACCCCGACCCGGCCAAGCAGCTCAACCCCACCGCCGGGCGACGCTGGGTGCCGGCCAACACAGGGTTCGCCGTGGTGCAGTCCGAGACCGCCGACCTGTACGCGCTGCGTCTGGTCCACAGCGGCGCCCTGGTCGCCTACCGGATGCTGCCCAGCCCCGACATCCCCCGCGACTGGAACCTGATCCCCTTCCCGATCAACCCCCGCTACACCAAGCAGGGCACCCTGGACGGCGTCGTCGGCTACGCCAAGCACGAGACGGCCCAAGGACTGCGCTCCTTCCCCGACCCGCACTTCCCCAAGGCGGGCCAGGGTGAACGCGGCGAGTTCAGCTACTACCGGCCGGTGGAGGCCTACCGGATCAAGAAGCGGATCCAGCGGGAACAGCAGCAGCTCCAGGGCTTCTACGAATCGGTGTCCACCGAGACCCACGCCCCCGACCCCACCCACGGCCAGGCGGCCAAGGTGCTGAACGGCATGATGGGCGGCACCGGCGCAGAGGTCACCCAGGGCGGCAACCCCGAGGCCGGACGCGCGGCCACCCGGGCCGCCTCACGCCGCAACATCGTCAACACCTACGTGTGGACAGCCGCCGGCGGGTTCTTCGCCGAGACCACCGGCACCACCGACCAGGTCACCGAGACCACGACCGGATCCTTCACCTTCACCGCCGCCATCGGCTGGAGCGAGGTCGGGGGCTTCGCGATCGGCAACGTCGGCGCCAAGTTCGGCTTCGAGTCCACCACGACCACCGGCTACAGCGTCACCCGCAGCAAGTCCAAGGACGCCACCCGCACCTTCAGCCTGGACGTCACCTGCGCCCCCGGCAACCAGTTGCAAAAACACAACGGCGACACTCCCCTGTTTGACGCCGACGGCAAACCGATCCTGGTGCCCGGCCGTGTCGACGCCTATCGCTTCATGACCCTCTACCTCGACACCACCACCGACAACTTCGAGGACTTCTACGGCAAGGTCATCGACCCCGAATGGCTGGACCGCGGCAAGGACCCCAACGCGCTGGCACTCAAGCGCGCCCAGCAATCCGACCGCAAACCCCCCTGCTGGCGAATCATGCACCGCGTCACCTTCGTCAGCCGTGTCCTGGACACCGCCACCACCACCCCGTCCCTGGCCCAAGCCATGGGCGCCCTCGGCATCACCAGCGACTACGAGCTCATCCACCGCCTCCAGCCCTACCTGACCGGCGCCACCGGCGACTTCAACGCGCTGAGCAGGGCAGCCAAAACCGCCCTGGCCACACACTTCGCCAGCCTCGTCCCCTACGCCGAGACCATCGTGGGCCGCCTGGCGGCCTACTACAACCTCCCCCCCGACACCCCCGCCCTCACACCCGCCGCACCGACGCCCCTGAGCACCCTCACCAGCACCACGAAGTCCATCCCCCAGGGGACGAACCTCACCGTCCAGTACTCCACCCCGCCCGGCACCGTCAGCACCAAGAACTGGATCGGCCTGTATCCGGTCGACAAGAAGCCCTCGCAGGTGGAGGCCCTCGACTGGAAATACGCCCCCGAAGCCGACGGCACCATCGCCATTCCCACCACCAAGCTGCCCGGCCCGGGAACCTACGCGGCCTGGTACCTCCACAACGACGGCTACACAGCCCTGACAGGCGTACTCATGTTCACCGTGACATGACCCACCGTCATTGACGAGCCACCTTATGCGCCGGGCGACCTCGCCCGGCGCATAAGGGTCGGTGACCTCTTATCGGGGATCGAGGGCGATCCAGTCCTCGGTGATACACCCCTCCTCGTACTCCCACCAGCCCACTTGTCCCTTCGCCAGGAGTTGTTTGGCGCCGGCGAGGTCGGCTTCGGGAGGAAGGTTCAGCGCTACCAGGCCGAACCGCTCTAAGCCTTCCCCCTCGATGCCCAACGGCGCAAAGAGATCGAGGACGGCTTGCAAGCCAGGGCGTGTCCCGTGGACCTTTAGTGGCGGTTTGGTGTAGATCAGTCCAGCGGAAGATCGCCTGAATCGTCATGATCTGACTGATGCCGAGTGGGAACGGCTGGCGCCCTTGCTGCTGGCCAACCCGAGGCAGGGCGGTCGGTGGGCCGATCATCGGACGGTCATCAACGGGGTCTTCTTCCGGGTCCGGACCAACATCACCTGGCGTGATCTGCCGCCGTGTTACGGGAACTGGAAGACCGTTTTATAACCGGCACCGTCGTTGGTCGATGGACGGCACCTGGGAGAAGATCCTGGACGGGTTGCGGGCCGGATGTGACGAGGCCGAAGGCGAGGACTGGACGGTGAGCGTGGATTCCACCGTGGTGCGCGCCCATCAGCATGCCGCCGGAGCCCGCCATCGGCCGCCGACCGATTTCCCGTCAAAGGGGACGGCGTAGATCACAAACCGGCCAAGGGACGGGAAGCGCTGGGCCGTTCGCGTGACGGGTTGAGCACGAAGGTGCACCTGGCCGCCGACCGGCGTTGCCGTCCGATCGCCCGGATCATCAGCCCCGGCCGACATGGCGACAGCCCGTACTTCCGGCGGGTGCTGGAGGGCGTGCGCACTCAACGACCCGGTTCAACGACGACACTTCCTAGACGGTAGAGGGGTGGTTGTCGATGAGTGAGAGGACGAGAAGACGTGGATGTGTATGAAGCCGTGGACAGTCGCCGGGCCGTGCGGGCGTTCAGCGATGAGCCCGTGCCCAAAGAAGTACTCGAACGAGTGCTGACCGCAGCGACGCGGGCTCCATCGAGTGGGAACCTCCAACCGTGGCATCTGTACGTTGTGACCGGTGAGCCCTTGGCTGAACTGAAGAAACACGCGACGGCCAGGGCACTGGCAGGAGACCCGGGCGATGAGCGGGAGTATCCGATGTACCCGGCAGAACTGACCTCGCCATATCTGGACCGCTTTTCCGCTGCTGCTTCCCAGCGGTACAAAGCGCTGGGAATCGAGTGCGACGACCCCGACAGGCCCATGAAGATCGCCGCCTTGAACTCGGAGGCGTTCGGGGCGCCGGTCGTACTGTTCTGCTACCTCGACCGGACGATGGGGCCCGGGCAGTGGGGGGACGCGGGGATGTACCTACAGACGGTCATGCTGTTGCTGAGGGCGGAAGGGCTGCACAGCTGTCCCCAGGTGATGTGGACGATGTATCGCAAGACCGTCAGCCGCATAGTCGGAGCCGATGACAGGCTCGCACTGTTCTGCGGTGTCTCGGTGGGGTTCGAGAAGGAAGACGTGCCACGGCTGCGTACCGAGCGCGCGGAAATGACGGAAACAGTGAGCTTCATCGGAGCGTGATCCTCAGGCGGTCAAGATCTACGGGACAGACCGTAGATCCATATGGTCATTCTGGCCGGAATCGCAGCACGTGGCTCTTGAACCGAGAGGTCTCCACTCAGCTTCAGGAGAAAACAATCAAGGTGTCCAGGAAAACTCACTTGAACACGGCCGTGCCCTCTGGCGAGGTCCTGCCCAACGGTCAAATGACGGTCAAACGATCAAAAGGCCAGATCCGTGATCTTCGGATCTGGCCTCTGAGCTGGTGAAACTATGTGGGGCTACCAGGACTTGAACCTGGGACCTCTTCCTTATCAGGACCATCCTGGCCATGCTCGAGGACTCGGAACGCGGTCCTGACCAGTGCTGGACGGGTGTGGACGTGAGCCGCTGTGTGCCTCTGTTGCAGTACCGAGTTCCATGACCCCGTGACGACCCAGAACGACCCGAAAACCAGATGAGCACCAGATGCACGAAGTGGGACGATCCGGATCATGGCTAAAGGGGCGATCCTCCAGGACCTGAAGAGAGCACGACGTTCCGGCAAACCCGTGAGGGTCGACCGCGAGATCGACTGCGCAGATCGGCTCGATGCCTACGTGGTCGGCATCGGCCGCAAGTGGGTACTGCTGCACACCATCTCCAACGAACTTCGTCTCGACGGCCACTCGGTCATACGTCTCCGTGACATCAAGTGCGCGACGCGTTCGGGCTGGAAGGGCGCAGCCATGACCCATCGTGCCCTCGCCTTGCGCGGGGAGTGCGTCCAGTCTCCGGCTGGGATCGACCTTGATTCCACCGCGGGTCTGATCGAGACGCTGACCGAGGCGTTTCCTCTCATAGCCGTCTACCTTGAGAAGGTCGACCCATATGTCTGCTACATCGGTCGCGCTCAGAGGATCACCCGGAAGAAGCGATTACGTCTCCAGGAGATCGGGCCAGCGGCGGACTGGGCACTTACCTACTCCACGAACAAGACAACGGACATCACCCGGTTCGACGTCGGCGGCGGGTACATCGATGCCCTCCACGCGGTCGGCGGAGATCCGCCAGAATGTTGATCTTCGGCAGTGCGGCGTCTGAGCGGCCGGAATGCGACCACCAGTTTGGAAGATCTCAGTACGCGATCCTGTGAGCTGCTGCGTCCCAGGTCAGAGATGGTGTTGCCCTGTCCGTGAGTCTCCGTGATTCCCCCCGTTCCCCGGCCTTGCTGGCACGCGAGTGGCACGCCTAGAACGCCCCAAAGCCTCTGCACGGTGCTCGGTGGGCCGGGGCTGAGGAACGAAGTCCCGGCCCGTCGATCGCCCCCAGCCCCGTATGGAGATCAGCCGTCATCAGGCGATCGTGAGAGTGGTATGAGTGCGGCAGACGTTTGGTTCCATCCGACTATCTGAGATCAGTCGCACATGGTCATGAGGCGACGGATGCTCTGCTCGGGTTCTTCTCCCTCGGTGTAGAGGACTGTCGTCGCGAGAGCGTGATTCCCCGTGTTGTGCACCCACTGATGGAGGAAGTCGTACCCGTCCCTGCTGATCCAGTTGGTTCCCTTCGTGGCGAGGCTGCGCTGCCGCAGGACCTGGACGGATCGTTCGAGGTCAGGGGAGGGCAGCACAAGCACCACATGGTTGACAGGGCAAAGCGCAGTCTGGACACGCTGGAACAGCTCGGATTGCGTGTAGTGGCTGTGGCCGGCCCCCAGGGAGATGATCGTGCCCGGGTGGTCAGCAACAATGCGTTCCACGGCATGAGCGCGCGCAGGTTCCCACTCCTGCTCGGCTGTGACTCGGCCCACGGCCTGGATGCGGTCACGCAGCTTGTCCATGCTCCATCCCACTTCGGCGTAATAGGTCTCGCCGAGTGCGTCAACGTCGACGAAGTTTTTTTCTGCCGCTGAGGCCAGTCCGTCACCGAGTGTGCTCTTTCCTGCTGCGGCCGGACCGATGAGGACCATCCACGGGGCTGTATGCATTCATGCATTCTCGTCCTGCCTGGTCGTGCACCGGCTGCGGTTTCCGTTCGGAGGAAGGAGGCGCTGTGGGCCACCGATCGTTCCCTGATCGGAGACCAGACAGATCGTGGGGCGGCATCTGGGCGGCGGTGCGGCCCACGTGCGACGGGCAACGATTGGGTACGGCGTGGGTGCGGTGCGGTGGGCGGCCCGAGTGCGGCCCCGGCCGTGACCGGCCCCCAGGCCGCATGCGCGGCCGGGGTCCGCGGCGCTGGGCCGTGCGGCGGCGCGCCGCGCCGCCGCCTTGACAGGCTGACCGTCGCAGAAGTTCAGACGTTCCTCAACGGCAAGATCAATGGGGAAGAGCATTCGATCGGGACCGTGCACGTGATGCGGAACGTTCTCAGTGCGGCCCTGACTCGGGCGATGCGGGAAGAGATCATCTCCCGCAATGTCGCACGGCTGGCGACTCTTCCGATGATCGACTCCCAGCGTAATCAGCCCTGGACGGCCGATGAGGCAAGGGCCTTCCTTAGGGTCGCGCGCTTCGACCCGCTGTATCCGGCCTTCGTGCTCCTGCTGCTGTACGGCCTGCGCCGGGGTGAAGCCCTGGGGCTCCGCTGGGTAGATGTGGACTTCGACGAGGGACACGTCAACATCCGCCGCCAACTCGTCCGTGTCGGTAAGGATGCACCATGGGCCGGTGAAGACCAGGGCAGGAAACCGCTCACTGCCTCTCCTCGGTGTCGTCCGTGAAGCCTTGGAGATCCAGCGGGGCGGGCAGAAGATCCGCAAGGAGGAAGCGGGCGAGGAATGGGTGGACACCGGGCTCGTGTTCACGACCAAGTCGGGGCGGCCGATCGAGCCGCGTAACCTCGCCCGGTCCTTCGCCCGGATCGTGGCGGCGAACAAGCTGCGGCCGATCCGGGTTCACGACCTGCGGCACACCGCCGCGTCGCTACTCAAGAAGCTGGGGGTCGCGCCACGTGACGCGATGGAGATCCTCGGGCACAGCCGAATCTCGGTCACGATGGAGATCTACACCCACGGAGACGGCGAGAGCCGCCAGGACGCCCTCAAGAAGGTCAACGGACTGTTCGAATGAGGCCGTTGCAGTACCCGTTGCAGCAAAACGCCCCGGAGCATGATCGCTTCGGGGCGTTTGTCGAGGTGGGGCTACCAGGACTTGAACCTGGGACCTCTTCCTTATCAGGGAAGCGCTCTAACCGTCTGAGCTATAGCCCCTCATCACACAGACGAACGGTCTCGCATCCGTTTGGTGGAGGCGAACCCGTTCGCTCGAACAGGGAAAAGCTTACCCTGTTTCGGTACCTGCTCGCGCCATGTCCCCGCCCTCGAAAGAGGGCGAGGACACGCGGCGGGCCGGCTACTCGGCCTCGCTGAAGGTGACCTCCACGCCGCCGACCAGGTCGGAGGCGATGTTGTAGATCACCGCGCCGAGAGTGGCGAGGGCGGTGATCAGCATGACGTTCACCGCGCCGATCAGGGCGGTGTAGCCCAGGATGCGGACCGGCTCGAACCAGGAGGCGATGTCGACACCGCTGGTGGCCTTGCCGTCGGCCGTCGTCAGCTGGGTGACCGTCTGGATGATGTTCTCGAAAACCCCGAGGCCGGACAGCACCATGTAGAGGACCGCGACGGCGATGAACAGCACCACGAAGCAGACCAGCGACACGACGAAGCTGAACTTCATCGCCGACCACGGCTCGACCCTGCGCAGCACCAGGTGCGCCTTGCGGGGCGACCTGGAGCCGCCGCCGACGTCCTTGGCCTTCCTGTCGGCCGCGTCCGACGGGGCCTGGGGCGACGACAGGCTGCCGGGCGACCACGGGGCCCGGTCGTTCTGCGGCCCGGCCGGGCCACGGCCCTGCTGCCCCCCGGGCGGGGACGCGGGCGGGGCGACCGGGGAACGGCCCTGCTGCCCCCCGGGCGAAGACGGTGTGGCCGGGGAACGGCCCTGCTGCCCCCCGGGCGAAGACGGTGTGGCCGGGGAACGGCCCTGCTGTCCTCCCGGCGAAGGGGAAGGCTGCGCGGACGACTGCAACGGTGGCGCGGAGGGCGGTGGAGATCCGCTTGGACGGATCCGCACCGTGGTCTCGGCCTGCTTGCCGTCCTCTGTCGTCGTCACTTTTTTCCTGCCCTTGCGATCGTCGGATACCGATTCATCGGTCTCCGGCGCGGGCGCGCTACCGTTAACCGGTGACGAGGCCGCCTCGACGTCTTTCGTTCCAGCGGTCTTGTCCATCTTCTCCGTCGCCTGATCGCGTGTCGACGAGGAGGCGGGGCGCGATCCCGGTTTGCCCTGAGCACTCACGGATTCTCACCTTCCCCGTTCTCCCCGGTGTCCACCTGCGCTTCGGCGCTCTCCCCGGTCGCCAGGCTCTCCCCGGTCTCCAGCGCCTCAGCGTTACGGGCCAGCGCCACGACGCTGTCCCCTTCCGCCAGATTCATCAGCCGAACCCCCATCGTCTGGCGGCCAGACTGCTTGATCTCCCCGGCACTCGTCCGGATAACCCCTCCGGCGGACGTGATCGCGAAAACCTCGTCCTCGGGTCTGACCATGACCGCGCCAACCAGCTTGCCACGAGCGCTGACGATCTTGGCGGTCAGGACTCCCTTTCCGCCCCTTCCCTGAAGAGGGTACTGATCGACGGGAGTGCGCTTGGCGTATCCGCCCTCGGTCGCGATGAGCACGTTGTCGCCGTCGGCGATCCGGTTCATCGCCAGGAGCTCGTCGCCGTCGAGGAAGCGCATGCCGATCACACCGCTGGTCGCCCTGCCCATCGGGCGCATGGCCTCGTCGGAGGCCGTGAAGCGGATGGACTGGGCGCCACGCGAGACGAGGAGGAGGTCGTCGTCCTCCGACACCAGCCTGGCGGCGATCACCTCGTCATCCTCGCGCAGATTGATCGCGATGAGGCCACCCGTGCGCGGCGAGTCGTACTCGGAAAGGCGCGTCTTCTTCACCAGGCCGCTGCGGGTGGCGAGCACGAGGTAGGGGGCGACCTCGTAGTCACGCAGGTCGAGGACCTCCATCACGACCTCGTCCGGCTGCATGGCCAGCAGGTTCGCGAGGTGCTGCCCGCGCGCGTCGCGGCCGGAGTCGGGCAGCTCGTACGCCTTGACGCGGTAGACGCGGCCCTTGTTCGTGAAGAACAGCAGCCAGTGGTGCGTCGTGGTGACGAAGAAGTGGTCGACGATGTCGTCCTGGCGCAGCTGCGCGCCCCGCACGCCCTTGCCGCCGCGCTTCTGCGCCCGGTAGAGGTCGGTGTTGGTGCGCTTGGCGTAGCCGCCGCGGGTGATCGTGACGACCATGTCCTCCTCGGCGAGGAGGTCCTCGATCGACATGTCGCCCTCGTAGGCGATGATCTCGGTCTTGCGCTCGTCGCCGTACCGGCCGGTGAGCTCCGTGAGCTCGTCCTGGACGATCGTGCGCTGGCGCTCGGGCGAGGCGAGGATCGCCTGGTACTCGGTGATCTGCGCCATCAGCGAGTCGTGCTCGTCGGTGATCTGCTGGCGCTCCAGGGCGGCCAGCTTGCGCAGCTGCATGTCGAGGATGGCCTGCGCCTGGATCTCGTCGATCTCCAGCAGCGTCATCAGGCCGCCCTGCGCCGCGGACGCCGAGGGCGACTGCCGGATCAGGGCGATGACCTCGTCCATCCGCTCCAGGGCCTTGAGCAGCGCGCGCAGGATGTGCGCCCGCTCCTCGGCCTTGCGCAGCAGGTATCGGGTCCTGCGGACCACGACCTCGATCTGGTGCGCCACGTAGTGGCGGACGAACTGGTCGAGTCTGAGCGTCCGCGGCACGCCGTCGACCAGGGCGAGCATGTTGGCGCCGAAGGTGGTCTGCAGCTGGGTGTGCTTGAAGAGGTTGTTCAGCACGACCTTGGCGACCGCGTCGCGCTTGAGCACGATCACCAGTCGCTGGCCGACGCGCGAGGAGCTCTCGTCGCGGACGTCGGCGATGCCGCTGATCCGGCCGTCCTTGACCGCCTCGGCGATGGTCAGCGCGAGGTTGTCCGGGTTGACCTGGTAGGGGAGTTCGGTGACGACCAGGCACTGGCGGCCCTTGGCGTCCTCCTCGACCTCGACGATCGCCCGCATGGTGATCGAGCCGCGCCCGGTGCGGTACGCGTCGTCGATGCCGCGGCGGCCGACGATCAGCGCGCCGGTGGGGAAGTCGGGCCCCTTGACCCGGGCGATGAGCGCCTCGAGGAGCTCCTCGTCGTCGGCCTCGGGGTTCTGCAGGCACCAGACGATGCCGCCCGCCACCTCCCGCAGGTTGTGCGGCGGGATGTTGGTGGCCATGCCGACCGCGATGCCCGCCGCCCCGTTGACCAGCAGGTTGGGGAAGCGCGAGGGCAGGACGAGGGGCTCCTGGGAGCGCCCGTCGTAGTTGGGGACGAGATCGACGGTGTCCTTGTCGATGTCGCGCAGCATCTCCATCGCGATGGGCGCGAGCTTGCACTCGGTGTAGCGCATCGCGGCCGGCGGGTCGTTGCCCGGCGAGCCGAAGTTGCCCTGTCCGTCGACCAGGGTGTAGCGCAGCGACCAGGGCTGGGCCATCCGCACCACGGTGGCGTAGATCGACGCGTCACCGTGCGGGTGGTAGGAGCCCATGACGTCACCGACGACGCGGGAGCACTTGAAGTAGCCGCGGTCGGGCCGGTAGCCGCCGTCGTACATGGCGTACAGCACACGGCGGTGCACCGGCTTGAGGCCGTCACGGACGTCCGGCAGCGCACGCGAGACGATGACCGACATCGCGTAGTCCATGTAGCTGCGCTGCATCTCGGACTGGATGTCGACCGGCTCGACGCGGTCGGTCGGAGGGCCGGGCGGAGTGTTGACTTCCGTCACAGGTCAAGATCCTTTTCTGGTACGGCTACCGCTACACGTCGAGGAAACGGACGTCCCGGGCGTTCCTGATGATGAAGGAGCGGCGGGCTTCGACGTCCTCACCCATGAGCACGCTGAACAGCTCGTCGGCCTGGGCCGCGTCGTCGAGGGTGACCTGGAGGAGAAGGCGGGTGTCGGGGTTCATGGTCGTCTCCCAGAGCTGGGCGGCGTTCATCTCGCCCAGACCCTTGAAGCGCTGCACGTTGTCGCGCGGCCGGGGGTCGGGCTTGCCCGCGTCGATGCCCGCCTGGATGACCACGTCACGCTCGCGGTCGGAGTAGGCGTAGGAGGCGTCCTCGCCCTTCCGGTCCCACTTGATCTTGTAGAGGGGCGGCTGGGAGAGGTAGACGTGCCCCGCCTCGATCAGCGGCCGCATGAAGCGGAACAGCAGGGTCAGCAGCAGCGTGGTGATGTGCTGGCCGTCGACGTCGGCGTCCGCCATCAGGATGAGCTTGTGGTAGCGGAGCTTGGCGATGTCGAACTCGTCGTGCACGCCCGTGCCCATGGCGGTGATCAGCGCCTGGACCTCGTTGTTCTGCAGGACCTTGTCGATCCGGGCCTTCTCGACGTTGAGGATCTTGCCGCGGATCGGGAGGATCGCCTGGAACTTGGAGTCGCGGCCGCCCTTGGCGGAGCCGCCCGCCGAGTCGCCCTCGACGATGTACAGCTCGCACTTCTCCGGGTCGCTCCACTGGCAGTCGGCCAGCTTGCCCGGCAGCCCCGAGCCCGACTCCAGCAGCGACTTGCGCCGGGTCAGGTCGCGGGCCTGGCGGGCGGCGAGGCGGGCGCGGGAGGCCTGCAGGGACTTCGTGATGATGTCCTTGGCCTCGCCGGGGTTGCGCTCGAACCAGTCGCGCAGGTGGTCGTTGCAGGCCTTCTGGACGAACGACTTGGCCTCGGTGTTGCCCAGCTTGGTCTTGGTCTGGCCCTCGAACTGCGGGTCGGTCAGCTTCACCGAGATGATCGCGGTGAGGCCCTCACGGATGTCCTCACCGGCGAGGTTGTCGTCCTTGCCCTCCTTGAGGAACTTCTGCTCGCGCGCGTAACGGTTGACGATGGACGTCAACGCCGCGCGGAAGCCCTCCTCGTGGGTGCCGCCCTCGGCCGTGTTGATCGTGTTGGCGAAGGTGTAGACGGACTCGCTGTAGGAGTTGTTCCACTGCATCGCGATCTCGACGGCGATGCCCTCGCCCTGCTCCTCGAAGTCGATCACCGAGAGGTGGGCCGGCTCCTTCTTGGAGTTGAGGTGCTTGACGAAGTCGGACAGGCCGCCCTCGTAGTGGTACGTGGCCTCCCTGGGCTCGCCCTCCTCGCCCTCGGCGAAGTCGGGGCGCTCGTCCCTGATCGAGATCGTCAGGCCCTTGTTGAGGAAGGCCATCTCCTGGAAGCGGCGCGCGAGGGTCTCGAAGTGCCAGGTCGTGGTCTCGAAGATGGTCTCGTCGGCCCAGAAGGTGATCGAGGTGCCGGTCTCGTCGGTCTTCTCGCCCTTGGCCAGCGGGGCGGTGGGCCTGCTCTCGACGTAACTCTGGCGCCAGTGGTGGCCCTCGGTGCGGATCTCCACGTCGAGCTTGCTGGACAGCGCGTTGACGACGGAGACGCCCACGCCGTGCAGGCCGCCGGAGACCGCGTACGACTTGTCGTCGAACTTGCCTCCCGCGTGCAGCACGGTCAGCACGACCTCGACCGCGGGACGGTTCTCACCTGGGACGATGCCGACGGGGATGCCTCGGCCGTTGTCGACGACCCGTACGCCGTTGTCGGCGAGCAGGGTGACCTCGATCCGGTCCGCGTGTCCCGCCAGGGCCTCGTCGACGGAGTTGTCCACGACCTCGTAGACGAGGTGGTGCAGACCGCGCTCGCCGGTGGAGCCGATGTACATGCCGGGGCGCTTACGGACCGCCTCGAGCCCTTCGAGAACGGTGATTGAGCTAGCGTCGTAGGACAAGTGCGAAATCCTCCTGCCGCGGACACGCGGCAGGGAGACAAGATGTAGCCCCGCCGTGCCCGTCACCGTCGTGAATGCCCCGATGCGTTCACCCAGGGGAACCGGCATGCGCGCCGGGGGTGACACGCAAACGGACGTGTCCGGAATTCGATTTCATTCTAGCGGCTCAGAGCACATCATGTGGCATTGACGGCCTCTGGAATGGCCTGTCGCGCGACGATCATCGTCTTGGACATCCCCCTACGGGGACGGGGTTCGCCGCGCCAGAAGGGCCACTGATCCGTTTTCGAGCCTCGGATCAGCCGTAGGTGTCGCCCGGACCGCGGCTTCCGGTGACGCGCAGGCCCCCACTGGAGCGGGGGCCGTTCTGCGGTCCGCGAACTTTTACCTTTTGCACCGTTCCGTCCCCAAGCTCCTCGTTCAACCTCCTGACGAGCGTCCTCGCCAGCAGGCGCACCTGGGTGGCCCAGGCGGTGGAGTCGGCGACCACCACGACCTCGCCCTCGGCGAAGGTCTCCGGCTTGGTGTGGGCCGCCATGTCGGCGCCGACGATCTCGTGCCAGCGACCGAAAACCCCGCCGATCGCGGCGGGCTGCTCCCAGCCGCGGTCGGACAGCAGGTCGGCGATGGCCCTGCCGAAGAGCTGGGGATCACCGGAGTCCCTGCGCGCCCCCGACGCCCTGCGCCGCGGCTCGCGGCGGGGGAGCTGCCCCCGCCTGGCGGCGTCCGACTTGGCCTGGGCCAGCTTCTCCCTGGCCAGCGCGGCCCCCTTGGCGGCCGCGCTCCTCGCGGAACCGGCGGCCGCTCCGTCCACCTCCGTACCGCGCATGTCGCCCGCGCCACCCGCACCGCCCGGCGCGGATGCCGTGCCGCCTGTGCCGCCCGTGCCGCTCACGCCGTCCGGGTCCGGTGAACGGGGGTCGGGCCCGCTCCGCTCCCGGCCGCCTCGCGCGGCGCCGCGCCGCCTCGGTTCCGGGGCCCGCGGCACGGGCACCGGGCCTGCGGTGCCCTCTCCGCCGTCATCGGACACGGGCCACGCCCCCCTCGGTCACGTCGAAGCGGCTCCCCGCCAGCTCCTCCGGCACGTCGTCGGGGACCGCGGCGGTGATCAGCACCTGCTCGGCCGGGGCGACCATCTCGGCCAGGCGGCGTCTGCGCCTGTTGTCCAGCTCGGCGAAGACGTCGTCCAGGATCAGGACCGGGTCGCCGCCGTCGGCCCTGAGCAGGTCGTAGGCGGCCAGCCTGAGCGCCAGCGCGAACGACCACGACTCGCCGTGGCTGGCGTAGCCGCGCGCGGGAAGCTCGCCCAGGCCGAGGAACAGGTCGTCGCGGTGCGGCCCGACGAGGGTCACACCCCGTTCGAGCTCGGAGGCGCGGACCTCCAGCAGACAGGCCCGCAGCCGCTCCGCCAGCTCCGCGCGGTCGGTCCCGGCGTCCGGGGGCAGGGTGCCGCGATACTCCAGCCCGGCGGGGGCGGAGTCGGGCGCGAGGGAGGCGTACGAGGCGGCGACCAGCGGGCGCAGCGTCTCGACCAGCTCCAGCCTGGCCGCGAGCAGCTCGGCGCCGTGCGTGGCCAGGTGGGCGTCCCAGACCTCCAGGGTGCTCAGCGGGTCTCCCGCCCCCGCCTCGGCGAACGCCGCCTCGCTCTCGGCCCGCCGGGTGCTCCTGCCCCGGCCCCGCCGGGCCTGCGCGGCGGTGCGCAGCAGGGCCCCGCGCTGCTTGAGCACCCGGTCGTAGTCGGCGCGCACCCCCGCGAACCTGGGCGTCCTGGCGACCAGGAGGTCGTCGAGGAACCGGCGCCGCTCGGAGGGGTCGCCCTTGACCATCGCGAGGTCCTCGGGGGCGAACAGGACCGTGCGCAGCAGCCCGACGACGTCGCGGGGACGGGAGACGGGCGAGCGGTTCAGCCTGGCCCGGTTGGCCCTGCCCGGGTTGATCTCCAGCTCGATCAGCGCGCGCCGGTCGTCGCGCACCACCGACGAGCGGACGATCGCCCGCGCCGCGCCCTGCCTGACCAGCGGCCCGTCGTTGGCGACCCGGTGGCTGGCCTGCGTCGCCACGTAACCCAGCGCCTCGACCAGGTTGGTCTTCCCCATGCCGTTGGGCCCGACGAAGGCCGTGACCCCCGGCTCCATGCCGAGGTCGACGGTTTCGTAGGACCGGAAGTCGGTCAGGGAGAGATGGGCGACATGCACCCCAGGAAGATTAGTCGGCCCCGTCCGCCACCGGGGCCTCCCGCGTCCGTACGGCTCGCGCCCTGTGGAAAAGGTATGACGCGAGCCGCAGGGGGACGGCGGGCTATCCGGCCGTCTCGACCGGGGGCGTGACGTCGGCGCCGGGGGAGTCGGCGCCCTTCTCGGCCGCGCCCGCCTTGGAGGTGACCGCGTGGCCGCCGAACTGGTTGCGCAGGGCCGCGACGACCTTCATCGCCGGTGAGTCGTCCTGGCGGGAGGCGAACCTGGCGTACAGGGCGGCGGTGATGACCGGCAGCGGGACCGCGTGCTCGACGGCGGCCTGCACCGCCCAGCGGCCCTCGCCCGAGTCCTGGGCGTAGCCCTCCAGCTCGGAGAGGGACGGGTCCTCGTCGAGCGCGCGGACCATCAGGTCGAGCAGCCAGGAGCGGATGACCGTGCCCTGCCGCCAGCTCTTGAAGGAGCCGGCCACGTCGGTCACGATGTCGGAGGCCTCGAGCAGCTCCCAGCCCTCGGCGAAGGCCTGCATCATGCCGTACTCGATGCCGTTGTGGACCATCTTGGCGAAGTGGCCGGCGCCGACCGTGCCGGCGTGGACGAAACCGTCCTCACCCTCGGGCTTGAGGGTCTCGAAGACCGGCATCACCCGCTCGACGTCGGCCTTCTCGCCGCCGACCATGAGGGCGTAGCCGTTCTGCAGCCCCCAGACGCCGCCGCTCACGCCGCAGTCGACGAAGCCGATGCCCTTGGCGGCGAGCTCGGCGCCGTGCTTCTGGTCGTCGACGTAGTGCGAGTTGCCGCCGTCGACGAGGATGTCGCCGGGTGACAGCAGGTCGCCGAGCGCCTTGACCGTCGCCCGGGTCGGGTCGCCCGAGGGCACCATCACCCACACGGTGCGCGGCGCCTGGAGCCGCTCCACCAGCTCCTCCAGGCCGGAGACGTCACTGACCGCCGGATCGCGGTCGTAACCGACGACGTCGTGGCCTCCGCGGCGCAGACGCTCGGCCATGTTGCCGCCCATCTTGCCCAGCCCGACCATGCCGATCTGCATACGAGCACCCCCTTCAGGGTTTCATCATTCACCTACGCCAGGCGTGCCCGCGCGAGCCTTACCAGCTCGGCGTTCCCGCTGACGGGATCACCCACAGGGCTGTGGAGGACGTCCTCCAGGCCGATGCGCGTGGCGAGTCCAGACTGCCCCGCCTCGTCCAGGAGAATCCAGGTCGGGTCCCCCTCACCGTGGAGCAGCCTCGTGCCGGGGACGCCGAGCTCGGCGAGACGGCCCAGGACGGCCCGCGCCCGGGAGAGGGCGGTGCCGGCGGGACCGCCGATGATCTCGACGAGCACCCGCGCGCATTCGAGGCCGGTCGCGGCGAGCGCCTCGGCGTCCTCCACCGACCAGACCCCGGCCTCCACCTGCACCCCGAGCCGTCGCAGATCATGCCACAGGGCCTCGAAGCCGGGCTCGGAGAGGTTCGCCGAGGCGAAGTCGGGCAGCTCGCCGGGGGAGAGCGCGGCCCAGCCGCGGACGGCGTCGCGCCGCGCGTCCACGTCCCAGCCGGTTATCCACAGCCCTGTGCTCACCCCGACGGGAAGCCCGGGGCACGCCTCGCGCACGGCGCGTACGGCCGCCCCGATGTGGGCGGCGCTGAGCGACTCGCTGCCCGCCTCGTCGCGCGGATGCATGTGAACGGCGTCCGCACCCGCCCCACGCGCCCCACGGGCCGCCTCAGCGAGCTCCAGGGGGGTCAGGGGGACGGCCGGGTGGTCGCCGGGCCTCCTGGCGCCGTTCAGGCACGCCTTGAGCCACGTCGCCCCCCGCGCGGTCTCGCCGTGCGTCCCGCCGCGTGTCTGGGCGGCCCTGTGGACGGCCGTTCCCGCCGCGGGGCCGCGGTCGGGGACGGCCTCCGCGCCCGCCGCGAGAGGACCGGCCACGAGTTCGCCGCCGGCATCGGTCACCGCACCTGCCGCGAGATCGCTTTCCGGGGCCGGCGCGGGATCCCCCGGGAAAGCGGGATCCCCCGGGGAACTCGCCGGGGGATCCGCCGCGCCGGGCCGTCGCGGGGCCGCCATCAGCTGGACAGGCGGATGGGCATGATCAGGTAGCGGTAGTCGGGGACGCCGCCGTCGTCCGAGGGCTTGCCTCCGGTGAGGATGGCGGGCTTGGTGGACGTGGTCATCTGCAGGCGGGCCACGTCGGAGTCGATCGCGCCGAGCCCCTCCAGCAGGAACTGGTGGTTGAAGGCGATGTTGATGTCGTCGCCCTCGAACTCGACGGGGAGCACCTCGACCGCCTGGGCCTCGTCGCCGCTGCCCGCCTCCAGGACGACCTCGTCGCCGCGGAAGGCCAGCCGTACCGGCGTGTTGCGCTCGGCGACCAGGGCGACGCGCTTGACGGCCTCGACGAAGGCGGCCGTCGGCAGCTCGGCGCGGGCGGAGAACTCCGTCGGCAGCAGCGAGCGGTACTTGGGGAACTCGGGGTCGAGCAGCCGGGTGGTGGTGCGGCGTCCCGCGCTGGAGAAGCCGATCATGCCCTCGCCGGTGCCGCCCGCGGAGCTCATCGCGATCTCGACCTCGGCGCCGGTGCCGCCCAGGGCCTTGGCCGTGTCGGCGAGGGTCCGGCCCGGGATCATCGCGATCGCCGAGAAGTCGGGCTGGCCCGGCTGCCACTTCAGCTCCCGCACGGCGAGGCGGTAGCGGTCGGTCGCCGCGAGCGTGACCGTGTCGCCCTCGATCTCCACGCGCACGCCGGTGAGCATCGGCAGGGTGTCGTCCTTGCCCGCGGCCACGGCCACCTGGCCGACGGCCGAGGCGAACACGTCGCTGCCCACCCGTCCGGCGGCCGGGGGCATGGTCGGCAGGGAGGGGTAGTCCTCCACAGGCATGGTGAGAAGGGTGAACCGGGCGCTGCCGCAGGTGACGACCGCCTTGGCGCCCTCCACGACGAAATCCACAGGCTGCGCGGGGAGCGCCCTGGTGATCTCGGCGAGGAGCCTGCCGGAGACGAGCACCACGCCCGCCTCGCCCGTCTGCAGTTCGAGGGTCACCTCGGCGGAGACCTCGTAGTCGAAGCCCGAGAGCTTGAGCTGCCCGTTCTCCGTGACCTCAAGACGCATGCCGGCCAGCACCGGCACGGAGGGACGCGCCGGCAGGCTGCGCGCCGTCCATGCGACCGCCTCAGCGAGCACGTCTCGGTCGACCCGGAACATCACGTGGATCTGCCTCCTGTGTGTCGAGCGCCATCCGCTCGGTGCCTGGGGTTCAAGTGTTCACTGTCGCGCACCTGTGCTCCCTCGGAACCCTCTTATGGCTCTTGGGTTTCCTAGTTAGAGATACAAGTGGCCTTCGTATTAGGGGCTGTGGATACTGTGGAAAGCCCTTGTTTCCGCAGGTCAAGTGCTGTTTTTTCATCCACTGGGGCTGTGGGCGGAGACTGTGGACAACTCTTGGGGCTGGGGAGAACCTCGGAGTACACACAGGCCGTCCCCAGATTCGGTGCCCTCTGTCCCCAAGTTTTCCACGAGGTTTCCCCAGGTTATCCACGGGGTAGGAGGTCGTTTTGTCCTTGTGGAAAACTCTCCCCACAGGGCGTCCCCAGGTTATCCACGAGTTGTCCCCAGGTTGTCCCCAAGTTCTCCCCAGAGTTGTCCACATGCTCCGAATGCTGTTCGGACCAGCGGGTTTCCGGATGATCATGGTTCGGCGCCCCGGAGCCTCCCGGGCCCTCGCGAGCCGTTGATCCACAAGGTTTTCCACAGCCTGTGCATCACGGGGTGAAAAACCTCATCATCCGTTGCGGGACTGCTGCTTGATCCGGGTCGTCAGCT
This sequence comes from Streptosporangium vulgare, assembly GCF_042428775.1. NCBI lineage: Bacteria > Bacillati > Actinomycetota > Actinomycetes > Streptosporangiales > Streptosporangiaceae > Streptosporangium > Streptosporangium vulgare. Next base: position 233,811 of record NZ_JBHMBS010000006.1, read on the forward strand.
CGTTGACCTGGTTGTAGATCGAGCGTCGCTCGGCCATCAGGGAGCGGATCTTCCGGTCGGCGTGCATCACCGTGGTGTGGTCGCGGCCGCCGAACTGCTGGCCGATCTTCGGCAGCGACATGTCGGTCAGCTCCCTGCACAGATACATGGCGATCTGCCGGGCGGTCACCAGCACCCGCGAGCGCGACCCTCCGCACAGGTCGTCGATCGACAGGCCGAAGTACGCGGCGGTGGACGCCATGATCGTGGCGACCGTGATCTCGGAACCGGCGTCCTCGGTGATCAGGTCCTTGAGCACGACCTCGGTGAGCTGCAGGTCCACCGACTGCCGGTTCAGGCTCGCGAACGCGGTCACCCTGATCAGGGCGCCCTCCAGCTCGCGGATGTTGGTCGAGATGCGGCTCGCGATGTATTCGAGCACCTCGGGCGGCGCGGCCAGGCCCTCCTGGATCGCCTTCTTGCGCAGGATCGCGATCCGGGTCTCCAGCTCGGGCGGCTGGACGTCGGTGATCAGACCCCACTCGAACCGGTTGCGCAGCCGGTCCTCCAGCGTGACCAGCTGTTTCGGCGCCCGGTCGCTGGAGATGACGATCTGCTTGTTGGAGTTGTGCAGCGTGTTGAAGGTGTGGAAGAACTCCTCCTGCGTCTGCTCCTTGCCCTCCAAAAACTGGATGTCGTCCACCAGCAGGATGTCCACGGCCCGGTACCGGCCCCGGAAGTTGTCGGCCTTGTGGTCGCGGATGGAGTTGATGAAGTCGTTGGTGAACTCCTCCGAGCTCACGTATCTCACCCGCGCGCCGTCGTAGAGGCTCTGCGCGTAGTGGCCGATCGCGTGCAGCAGGTGGGTCTTGCCCAGGCCCGAGTCACCGTAGATGAACAGGGGGTTGTACGCCTTGGCCGGCGCCTCGGCCACCGCGACCGCCGCCGCGTGGGCGAACCGGTTGCTGGAGCCGATCACGAAGGTGTCGAAGGTGTACTTCGGGTTCAGCCGGGCCGGCTCCCCCTGTGTCCGGCTCCCGCGGCCGTCCCACCTGTTCTGCACGCCACCGGCGCCGCCCGCGGCGGGCACGGGGGGCGTGCCGCGGGCGAAGGAGTCGGGCTCGGGCCGCGGCGGTGACGGCTGCGGGGTGTAGCCGCGGCCGTATCCGGGGCTCTGCTCCCCCTGCGCGGGCGCCTGCGAGGGCTCCGCGGGGAGATAGGGCTGGGGAGACTCCTCGCCCTGCTGGTACGGGTAGGAGAACGGCTGAGCCTGTGGATAGTCGGTGGACGGCTGCGCGGGCTGGCCGCCCCCCGGATAGGGGTGCTGGAGCCCGGAACCCCCGTGGTGCTGGGGCGGAGCGGGCTGTGCATAACCCTGCCGGTCCCCGCCTGCCTGTGCATAACCCGGCGGCTGGGCCTGGGGATAAGCGTCCTGGCGGGAGGTGAGCCCGGACTCGGGGCCCGCCGCGCTGGGGTCGACCATGACCGCCACCCGCATCGGGCGGCCGAACTCCTGGGAGAGCGCCTGACTGATGAGCGGACGAAGCTTGTTCTCCAGGACATCCCTGGCGAAATCCGTGGGTGCGGCGAGCACCACGGTGTCGTTCATCAGGCCGAAGGGCCGGGTCATGTTGAGCCAGACCCGCTGCTGGGACGGGACGTTCTCGTTCAGGGAGTTCTCAAGGGCCCTCGCCCAGACCGCGCTGAGGTCCGTTCCGTCCATGGTCCGGCTCCCCTCCTCCCGACGCGGCCCCCGCTGGCCTACCGCGATCTGTTTATCCACAATGGTGGCCGCCGGGCGCACCGGATCTCGTCGTTGTCCACATGCCGGGAGTCCCGTGGCCCCTTCGTGGGCGCCATACGAAATCCACATCGAATCCACAGGCTGTGCACAGCCCGTTACCTGCGGTCCGACACGTCCTCGCAGCGGAGAGAGGGTCTGGAAGGGCCGACAGTAGCCCTGTCCACAGCTGTGTACAAGACGTTGTCCACAGCCTAGTGGCGTACGGGGGGGACGGAGCGCACATCCTGTGGACGGCGAGGCGCCGGTGGATAACGTGCCTGTGGAAACGTGGATAACCTGTGAGGGCGTGCTTGGGGAACCCTCTCCGGTTTGACCTGGGACACGTCTGACCCGTAACGTACGACGGTCGGCTTGCCACGCGGCGGCTATTTCGCATGCCCCGCATCCGGTAAGCCAGCCACTGTCGAGCGTCCCCATGTGCTGGGGATGCGTCTTGAGCCTGGAGCCCACTCGTGAGCAAGCGTACTTTCCAGCCGAACAACCGCCGTCGTGCGAAGACCCACGGCTTCCGGCTCCGCATGCGCACCCGCGCCGGCCGCGCCATCCTTGCCGCTCGCCGTCGCAAGGGCCGCGCCGAGATCTCCGCCTGACGCATCCGTTGCGCCCGGTTCGCCGGGCCTAGGCAGTAGCGCCCGTCGCCCGCCGGCAGCGATGCCGGCGGGCGACGGGCGTACCTGCCCAGGGTCGCCAAGATCTCTCGTGCTGCCGTCCGGGTCCCGCATGCGCCGGGGCGACGAGTTCGCAGGCGCGATCAGAAGGGGAAGCCGAGTAGGCCGTCCCACCCTGGTCGCGCACCTTGGCATGCGTTCTGACACGGACACTCCCCCCCTGGTCGGATTCGTGGTGAGCCGTGCCGTGGGAGGCGCGGTCATCAGAAATCGGGTTAAACGTCAGTTGAGACACCTCATGCGAGACCGTCTCGACCGGCTTCCGAGAGGTAGCCTGCTGGTGGTACGCGCCAATCCACCGGCCGCGTCCGCGCGAAGCGAGCGCATCGCCGCCGAACTCGACGTCGCGCTGGATCGTTTACTCAGGCGGCTGGAGCCCCCCGGGGCTCACATGGATGGGCGATGATGACGGCGCAGCAGACCGCTGGAATTTCTCCGGCTGCCAGGATCCTGATGGCTCCGATCCGGTTCTACCGGTCCTTCGTGGGCCCTCTGCTGGGTCCCCGTTGCCGCTTCCACCCCTCGTGCAGTGCCTACGGCCTCGAAGCCGTGGCCGTTCACGGCGCGCTGCGCGGCACATGGTTGACGATCCGGAGAATCGGGCGTTGCCACCCATTCCATCCCGGAGGCTTTGACCCGGTGCCCCCGCGCCCGGGCCGGTCCGACGAAACGCAAGGGAGCTAGCTCGGTGGAGCTGTCCTGGCTGAACTGGCTATACACAGCCGTCGCCCATGTAATCACCTGGATTCACCAGGGCTACAGCACCTTCATCCCGAAGGACAGCGGGCTCAACTGGGCGCTGACCATCATCACGCTCACCGTGCTGATGCGGCTGCTGATCTTTCCGCTCTTCCTCAAGCAGATGCGCTCGTCGAAGAAGATGCAGGAGCTGGCGCCCAAGGTCCAGGAGATCAGAAAGCGCTACAAGAACGACAAGCAGCGGATGAACCAGGAGGTCATGGCGCTGTACCAGGGGCAGGGGGCCAACCCGCTGGGTGGCTGCCTCCCGATCCTGGCGCAGTTCCCGATCTTCATCTCGATGTTCACCGTGCTGCAGGCCATGGCGAACAGCCCGGTGCCCAAGTTCGGCATGACCCAGCAGATGATGGACAGCGCCCGAGCGGCCCACATCTTCGGCGCGCCGATCCCGGCGACCTTCTTCACCGACTCGGCCGACATCATCAAGCTCGGTGCCGACCCGATCGTCACCAAGGTCGTGCTCGCCATCTTCGTGGCGGTCAGCTCGCTGACGACCTTCCTCACCGTCCGGCAGAGCGTGACCCGCTCGATGGCCCAGATGCCGGACAACCCGATGGCGCAGCAGCAGAAGATCCTGATGTACGTCTCGCCGCTGTTCGCCGTCTTCTCACTGAACTTCCCCCTCGGCCTGATCCTCTACTGGGTCACCACGAACCTCTGGACCCTCGGCCAGCAGCACTGGTTCTACAGCCGTAACCCCTCCCCGGTGGTCGACGCCAAGGGCAACGTCACGACTCCCGAGCCCAAGCCGAGCCTGCTGAGCAAGGTCAAGAAGACCGCCCCCGAGCCCGAGGCGCCGCCCGTGCCGGAGGCCAAGGTGATCCGACAGCAGCCCACCCGCCAGCCCCGCAGCAAGCGGACCGGTAGCAAGAAGTCCTGACGTCTCATCCCGACAGCACGAAGGAGTGGCCGGACGTGACCGAGGCCGAGGCCGAGAAGGAGCCCGCGAAGACGGCTCCCGATCTCGCCGCCCTGGAGCAGGAAGGCGAGATCGCGGCGGACTATGTCGAGGGTCTGCTCGACATCGCCGACATCGACGGTGACATCGACATGGATGTCGAAGGCGATCGCGCCGTGGTGTCGGTCGTCGATATCAAGGGCGGCGACCTGGTCGGCCCCAACGGCGAGGTGCTGGAGGCGATCCAGGAGCTGACCCGTCTGGCGGTCCACCGTCAGACGGGCGAACGGTCGCGCCTGATGCTCGACATCGGCGGCTACCGCGACCGCCGCCGGAGCGAGCTGAGCGAGCTCGGTACCAAGATCGCGGCGGACGTCAAGCGGAACGGCGAGCCCAAGTCGCTGCAGCCGATGACCCCGTTCGAGCGGAAGATCGTGCATGACGCCGTCGCCGCGGCGGGCCTGCGGAGCGAGTCCGAGGGCGAGGAGCCCCGCCGTTTCGTGGTGGTCCTTCCCGTCTAGCACCTCCCAGCGACGGCGCGAGCCGACAGAGGCCGCCGTCCCCGGCTCCCCGGGGACGGCGGCCTTTTCTCATGGGTGTTTCCGTGGCCCGGCTCCGTGGCCCGGCTCCGTGGTCCGGCTCCGTGGTCCGGCTCCGTGGTCCGGCTCCGTGGCCCGGCTCCGTGGCCCGGCTCCGTGATCCGCTTTCGTGCCCGTGCCGTACGGACACCGTCTGGGACCCCGCGTCCCGGGGGCCTTTGCCGGCCGGTGCCCCGGATCACCGCTTCGGGGTGCTCGGGGAGATCACGGCTCTCGTCCGGGAATCGCCCGATATCGGAGTGCGCGTCGCCTGATGTCGGAGCGCGCGTCGTGCGGCGCCGTGTCCCGGCGCCCTACGGCGGTGTCGCCACCCCGCGCTGTACGACGGCGCGGAGGCGGGCCGTTAGCCTTGAGATCGGCCTGACCCCGATATCTCCGAGGGAAGAGTGAGCATCGAGTGAGTGACCAGATCCCCGAACCGCCCGAGGTCGCGCGCGAGGTGTTCACCGGCGACGCCTGGGCCAGAGCGGAGGCTTTCGCGGAGCTGCTGGCCGGCCCCGGCGTGGTGCGCGGGCTGCTCGGCCCGCGGGAGGTGCCGCGCATCTGGGACCGCCACCTGCTCAACTGCGCGGTGATCGCCGAGGCCGTGCCCGCCGACGTGCGCCTGGTCGACATCGGTTCCGGAGCCGGCCTGCCGGGCCTCGTCCTGGCGATCGTACGGCCCGACATCACCGTCACCCTCCTGGAGCCGCTCCTTCGCCGGACGGTCTTCCTGGAGGAGTGCGTGGAGTCGCTGAAACTCGACAACGTCGAGGTGCTGCGCGGCCGGGCCGAGGAGTTCGCGGGCAGGCGGGAGTTCGACGTCGCCTCCGCCCGCGCGGTGGCGCCGCTCGACCGGCTGCTGAAATGGTCACTGCCCCTGCTGCGCGAGGGAGGCGAGTTGCTGGCGATGAAGGGCGAGCGCGCCGCGGAGGAACTGGCGGACGCCGAGCCGCAATTACGGGCGAGTGGGGTACAAACCGCGGAGCTTACATCGGTCGGGCACGGTAAGGTCGAGCCGCCCGCAACTCTCATCCGGGTGGTCGCCGGTCGAGCTCCCGAAGGAGCGCGGAAGGCCTCTCGCCGGAAGGATCGTGCCTCGCGAGGCAGGTAGTCGCGAGGCACCGGATAAACCGAGCAAAGCGAGTACGAGGCCAGTGAACGACCGTTCGAGTGCGATCGCCAGCGCGAGGAGCGGTCTCGGCTGGCCCGAGGTTCCCGCCGTTCTGCCCCATGGACGCCTTTCCGGTCTGGGCTGGCCGGCACCAGCACCCGGTGCCGTAGTCAGGCCGGTTGAAAGGAAGACGACCGTGACCCAGACCCCCCTTAATCCCGGCGACTCGCCGCTGGTACGAGAGGCACTCAGCTCAGTGGTTTCACGTGAAACATCGGCCCAGAAGACCGCCGCCGCTCCCGGAGGTTCCACCGGGGTCCGGGACGGGGACTGGCCCCGCCCTTCCAAGACCCGGATCTTCACCGTCGCCAACCAGAAGGGCGGCGTCGGCAAGACCACCACGTCGGTCAACCTGGCGGCGGCGCTGTCCATGCACGGCCAGCGGGTGCTCGTGGTCGACCTCGACCCCCAGGGAAACGCCTCGACGGCCCTCGCCGTCGAGCACCGCGGTGACGTGCCGGACATGTACAAGGTGCTCGTGGAGGACCTGCCGCTCGCGGAGGTCGTGAAGGAGGTCCCGGACATGCCGGGCCTCTACTGCGCTCCCGCCACGATCGACCTGGCCGGTGCCGAGATCGAACTGGTCTCCATGGTCGCGCGTGAGGCCCGCCTGCAGCGCGCGCTGGCCGCTTACGACGCCGTCGAGTTCGACTACATCCTCATCGACTGCCCTCCCTCGCTCGGCCTGCTCACGGTCAACGCGCTGATGGCCGCGAACGAGCTGCTGATCCCCATCCAGTGCGAGTACTACGCGCTGGAAGGTCTCGGCCAGCTGCTGAGGAACGTGGACCTGGTCCGCGCCCACCTGAACCCCACGCTCGACCTCTCCACCATCCTCATGACGATGTACGACGGGCGGACCCGCCTCGCCTCGCAGGTCGCCGACGAGGTCCGCTCCCACTTCGGCGCGACGGTGCTGAGCACGCTGATCCCCCGGAGCGTGCGTGTCTCCGAGGCGCCGAGTTACGGTCAGTCGGTGATGACGTACGACCCGGGCTCCAGCGGCGCGATGGCCTACATGGACGCCGCCCGCGAGATCGCCTACCGCGGCGCGGCCGTATGAGCACGGGGAACCCCGGGGCGGCGGCCACGGGCATGTCAGTGAGGGCGACACCTTGAGTCTCGGGAGGGGCAGTGAGTAAGCAGCCGAGAGGGCTGGGCAGGGGGCTGGGGGCGCTCATCCCGACGGGTCCGGCCGTCGTCGCGGAGCCGCCCGTGTCGATGACCGTGACCATGGTCGCCCCCGAGCCGGTGGTGGTGCCGGAACAGCCCGGCCCCCAGCCGGTCGCGGGCGCCTACTTCCTCGAGATCCCCGTCGACGACATCGCGCCCAACCCGCGTCAGCCTCGCGACATCTTCGACGACGAGGCTCTGAAGGAGCTGGCCGTCTCGATCGGTGAGGTCGGCCTGCTCCAGCCGATCGTGGTGCGCGCCACGGGTGACGGGCGCTACGAGCTGATCATGGGTGAGCGCCGCCTGCGCGCTTCCAAACTCGCCGGGCTCTCCGAGATCCCCGCGATCGTCCGGGAGACGCACGAGGACAAGCTCCTGCTCGACGCGCTCATCGAGAACCTCCAGCGCGAGCAGCTCAACGCCCTGGAGGAGGCGGCGGCCTACCAGCAGCTGCTCAGCGACTTCGGCGCGACCCACGAGCAGCTCGCCACCCGGATCGGCCGGTCCCGCTCGCACGTGACCAACACGGTGCGCCTGCTGAAGCTGCCGCCTTCGGTGCAGAGCAAGGTCGCGGCCGGGACGATCAGCGCGGGCCACGCCAGGGCCCTGCTCCGCCTGGACGATCCCGCCGCCCAGGAGCATCTCGCCAGCCGTATCACGGCCGAGCTGCTCTCGGTCCGCGCGGTCGAGGAGATCGTCGCCGTGGGCGACGCCAAGGCGGCCCCGGCACCGACTCCGCGCGCTCCCCGTGCGAAGCCCGACGAGGAGCCCGCCCTGCGGCATCTGGCCGACCGTCTCTCCGACCGCTTCGAGACCCGGGTGAAGGTCGACTTCGGCCGTCGCAAGGGACGCATCGTGGTGGAGTTCGCGACCATCGACGATCTGGAGCGCATCATCGGCACGATGGCCCCGGGCTCGCTGCAGGCGATGGAAGGATGATCACACCGGCCCCGGAGGCCCGGGAGAGCGATCCCGTGGCGCACTCGCCGGGCCGGTGAATCCTCCCCGAGGCCCCTTCCGGGATGGCTGCCTTCCGGGACGACCCCCGGCGGCCGACCTTCCCGGACGGTTCCCCGCCGACGAACGGCCTCCCTGTTTCACGTGAAACAGGGAGGCCGTTCGCGTTCTCCCCGACTCGCGTGCCTCCCGCCGCTTCCCGCCTCGGTCGCTCTTCCGGCTCCCTCCGCTTCGGTCATCCCGCGCTTCGCCCGCGACCCGCGCCCGTCGCCTCGCCTTCCTGCGGCCGCTTCCCCGCCCGTTCACGATCCTTTCCCGCGCGCCGCTCTCCCTGTCATTCACGCTTCTGCCCGTCGTCCCGTCGTCCCGGCGCCCCGTCGTCCTGGCGTCCTGGCGTCCTGGCGTCCTGGCGTCCTGGCGTCCTGGCGTCAGATCCGCGCCCGGCACCTCCTTCTCCGCCGCCCACCGCCCTGTGCTCGCCGTACGGCGTTGCGATGATCGGCGGACCCCCTGTCCTTCTGGCGCGTCTCGCGCGCACACATGAGCGACTTCAGGGCCGTACGCCCCGGTTCGACGGGGCAACGCGAGTGGAGTGTCGCATCCGGCAGAGGCTTTCCCCGTGGCGCCGGAGCGACCGCCTTTCGGGGGTGTCTCGCCCGACGGTCTCGCCGGCGCCATCGCGGAGGCGGCGTTGTTTCACGTGAAACAGGGATGGGAGGCGTGTGTAACCGGACTCCACGAGGGGGTGGTTCTCGGCGGGAGGGAAGAGGGGCAGCAGGAGGGAAGGTGGTTCTTCGGGCATGGAACGACGCCGGGATTGACGTACGGGACAGGAAACATGCGGGAGAAGGAGGGCGGGCCCGGGGACGGCGGTCGCTGTTTCACGTGAAACAGTCACCGACTCTGGATGGCAGGGCTGTTTCACGTGAAACAGAGGTCGTTCAGGAGCCGACGATCTCCTGGACGACGAGACGGATGTCGGCGACGAAGGCGTCGACGTGCTCGGGGGTGGTGTCGAAGGCGGTCACCCAGCGGACCACGTTCTCGGCCGCGTCCCAGACGTGGAAGAGATAGCGCTGCTGCAGCTCCGCGATGGCCTTCTCGGGGAGGGCCGGGAAGACGGCGTTGGACTGCACGGGATAACGCAGGGAGACGCCCGGGAGGTCGGCGATGCCGTCGGCCAGGCGGTGGGCCATGGCGTTGGCGTGGGCCGCGTTCTCGCGCCAGAGGTCGTCGGTGAGGAGGGCGGTCAGCTGGGCGGAGACGAAGCGCATCTTGGAAGCGAGCTGCATCCCCTGCTTGCGCAGGAACAGTGCCGGGGAGTCCAGCTCCGGGCGGAGGATCACGAGCGCCTCGGCGCCCATGGCGCCGTTCTTGGTGCCCCCGAAGCTGAGCAGGTCCACACCCACGTCCGTGGTGAGGGAGCGGAGCGAGCAGCCGAGCTCGGCCGCCGCGTTGGCCAGGCGGGCGCCGTCCATGTGCAGGAAGAGGCCGTGCGCGTGCGCGAAATCCGCGAGCTCGGCGAGCTCGTCGGCGGTGTAGCAGGTGCCGCACTCGGTCACCTGGGAGATGGAGACGACCCTGGGCTGGGAGTGATGCTCGTTCCCCAGCACGGACAACTGGCCGCGGACGTCGTCCACGGAGATCTTGCCGTCGTCCGTGGGAAGGGTGATCAGCTTGGCGCCCAGCACGCGTTCCGCGGCACCGCACTCGTTGGTGTGGATGTGGGCGGTGGCCGGGCAGAGCACCGCGTCGTACGCCCGGAGCACGAGACCGAGGCCCACCACGTTGGCGCCGGTGCCGTTGAACATCGGGTAGACGGTCGCGTGGGCGCCGAACTCGGCGCGGAAGGCGTCCTCCATCGCGGTGGTCCAGGCATCCCCGCCGTAGGCGGGGGCGTCTCCGGTGTTCGCTTCGAGGATGGCGGTGAGAACCGCAGGGTGCACGCCCGCGTGGTTGTCGCTGGCGAAGCTCTTGGGAAATGGGGTGGAGGTCAGCACACGGCCAGCGTAGGGGGAAGCCCGGCACGCCTGCCGACTCGCCCTGACTCGCCCGCCGACCCGGTTCGTCCCGCCCGCCGACCCGCCCCGCTCGCGGATCCGCCCCGCTCACGGATCCGCTTCGCTCACGGACCCGCTTCGCTCACGGACCCGCTTCGCTCACGGACCCGCTTCGCTCACGGACCCGCTTCGCTCACGGATCCGCCCCGGCTGCCTGCCGCCCGGTTCCCCCGCGGGGTGGTCCACGCGGGGGAACCGGGCGCGAAGGGTCAGGCGCCGCGCTTGGCGGCCTGTTCCAGGAGAACGCGGCAGAGGGTGCCGAGGTCCTCCCCGGCGGCCTCGGCGGCCATGGGGAGAAGGGACGTCTCGGTCATGCCCGGGGCGACGTTCACTTCGAGGAAGTAGGGCAGGCCGTCCGCGTCGACGATCAGGTCGGTGCGGGAGATGTCCCGGAGGCCGAGGGCGGTGTGCGCGGTCACGGCCATCTCGGCGCAGGCCGCCGACGCCTCGGGCGACAGGCGTGCCGGGGCGAAGAACTCGGTGTGCCCCGCGGTGTAGCGGGCCGCGTAGTCGTACACGCCCTCGTTGGCGACGATCTCCACGGGGGGCAGTGCCACCGGCCCGTTCCCGAGGTCGACCACGGAGACGGCGACCTCGACCCCCTCGATGCAGCGCTCGATCAGCGCGGTGTCGCCGTAGGCGAAGCAGCCGACCATCGCGGCGGGGAAGTCCTCGGCGGTGCGGACGATCGACGCGCCGAGCGCCGAGCCGCCGCGGGACGGCTTGACGAACAGGGGGAGGCCGAGGCGCTCCACGATGCGGGCCAGCACCGCGGAGGCGCCGAGGTCGTGGAAGGTCTCCTTGGGCAGCGTCACCGACTCGGGGGTGCGCAGCCCGACGGAGCGGACGACGGTCTTGGCGGTGGGCTTGTCGTAGGCGACCCGGCAGGCGTCGGGGCCGGCGCCGACGTACGGGACGGAGAGGAGTTCCAGGACCGAGCGGATGGCGCCGTCCTCGCCCGCTCCGCCGTGCAGGGTGACGAAGACCGCGTCCGGCGGGTCCGCGAGCACGGAGGGAACCAGGGACGCGTCGGTGTCGCGGGTCTCCACGGAGATGCCCGCTCCGCGCAGCACCTCGCTCACCCGGCGGCCGGAACGCAGCGAGACTTCCCGCTCGTAGGAGAGCCCGCCCGCCAGGACGAGCACATGGCCCAGGTCACTCATCCGACACACCTCTCGTCAAGGCCCGCTCCGAGCCTGTCCTGTCGCTCTCGTCACGCGCGGTACGGCTGTCCCGGCGAACCGGATCGATCACCGCGCACCGGCGCAGGAAGTCACCGTACGGTACCGGCGGGGAGGAGCTCGTGCCGGAGGTGCCCCGTGGCACGGGACACCTCCGGAGGGCGAGGTTACGCGAGGTCGGGACCCGGGGTGTCGATCCCGGCGCGCTCGGCGGGCGAGCCGGCTCCGAAGGTGTCGCGGACGCGGAGCTCCTGCCCGATCACCCCGGCCAGGCGGCGGACGCCCTCGCGGATCCGCTCGGGCTCGGGGTAGCAGTAGGAGAGCCGCATGTGCCGCGCGCCGCCGCCGTCGGCGAAGAAACCGGTACCCGGCACGAAGGCCACCCGCTCGGCGACCGCGCGGGGCAGGAGCGCCTTGGAGTCGAGCCCCTCGGGGAGGGTGGCCCAGACGAAGAACCCGCCACCGGGGCGGGTCCAGGTGACGCCGTCGGGCATCAGGGCCTCCAGCGAGGCGAGCATGGTGTCGCGGCGCTCGCGGTAGAGCTCCCTGAACGACTTGATCTGCTCGCGCCAGGGCTGGGTGGCGAGATACTGGCCGACGGCCAGCTGCGTGAAGGAGGAGTGCGACAGCACCGCGGACTCCATCGCCAGCACCAGCTTCTCGCGGATGGCGTGCGGGGCGAGGGCCCAGCCGACCCGGAAACCGGGGGCGAGGGTCTTGGAGAACGAGCCGAGATAGACGATGCCGTCGGCGTTGTCGGCGCGCAGCGTCCGCATGGGGTCGCCGTCGAAGCCGAGCATGCCGTACGGGTTGTCCTCGACGATCAGCACGTCGGCCCGCTGGCAGATCTCCAGGACCTGCTGCCTGCGCGCGACGCTGAGCGTCACCCCGGCGGGGTTCTGGAAGGTGGGGATCGTGTAGAGGAACTTGATCCGGTTGCCCGCGCTCTTCAGGGCGTAGATGGTCTGGGCGAGCGACTCGGGGACGATCCCCTCGCTGTCCATCGCGACATGGATGACCCTGGCCTGGTAGGCGGAGAACGTGCCCAGGGCCCCGACGTAGGAGGGCCCCTCGGCGAGCACGACGTCGCCCGGGTCGATGAAGATCCGGGTGATCAGGTCGAGGGCCTGCTGGGACCCGACGGTCACGACGACGTCGTCGGGGTTGGCCTCGATGCCCTCCATCCGCATGACGTCGCAGATCTGCTCGCGCAGGTGCGGGTCGCCCTGCCCCGAGCCGTACTGGAGCGCGACCGGGCCGCGCTTGGCGATCAGGTCGGCGACCAGCTCCCCCACCACGTCCAGGGGGAGGGCGGTGACGTACGGCATTCCGCCGGCGAGCGAGACCACCTCGGGCCTCGACGCGACGGAGAAGAGAGCTCGCACCTCGGAGGCGACCATCCCGGTTGCCCGTGCCGCGTAACGGTCGACGTAGGTGTCGATGCGCGAACCCTGGGTGAGGGCGATGGCTTGACCGTGATCGTGATCCTGGGGCACGGTCCACCTCCTAGGTTGTGTGGAGCGCAAGCGCTCATACTAGAGAAACCAGGTTACGTCAGGGGTTGCAGTCGCCTGCGTGTGGGGACGGGACCTCCTGAAACCAAGACCCTTACTGGGCTACGATGCCAGCTGGAGACGCCGTTTTCGCGCGTTTTTCGCCATGGCTTGCACTCGTCTCGCCAGGATTGGGGCCAACAGGTGTCGCGTCGGCTGGCAAACGTCACCCTCGACAATCTCGACGACCTGCCGCGCCGCTGCCGCCGGTGCGTCTTCTGGGAGCTCGATCCCGTCAACGCGGACCGGGCCGTGAAGGCCGGTGATCCGGGGCTGGAGAAGGAGGCATGGATCTCCTCCACCCTCCTGGAGTGGGGCAGCTGCGGAAAGATCGTCTACGTCGACGGGGTGGCGGCGGGCTTCGTGCTCTACGCGCCGCCCCACTACGTGCCGCGCTCGGTGGCCTTCCCGACCTCCCCGGTGAGCGCGGACGCGGTGCTGCTGATGACCGCGCACATCATCCCGGAGTTCTCCGGGGGCGGCCTGGGCCGGATGCTGGTCCAGGGCGTGGCCAAGGACCTGACCCGGCGCGGGGTGCGGGCGATCGAGGCGTTCGGCGACCTGAAGTGGGAGCAGCCGGGCGCGTGCCTGATGCCCGCCGACTACCTGCTCTCGGTGGGTTTCAAGACGGTACGCCCGCATCTGCGCTTCCCCCGCCTCCGCCTGGAGCTGAAGAACGCCGTCTCGTGGCGTGAGGACGTCGAGGTGGCACTGGAGAGGCTGCTTGGGTCGATGAGTCCGGAGAGGGCGCTGCGGCCCGTCTGAGACCCTCTGGGGCCCGTACGGCGCGCTCTGGAGCCGAACGCGCCCTCCCGGGCGCGCGAACCCCCTTCCGGGACTCTCGCGAGCCCGCCCGGGACGCACCCCTCGCCGGGCACATGTGAAAGCCCCCCGCGGTGAGACGGGGGGCTTTCAGTGGGTGGGTGTGCCGCTCGGAAGCGGGTGATACGGGCGGACACTGTGGGGAGCGGCCGACCGCAGGGGGCCTAGATGATGCCCTCGAGCTCGCGAAGCAGCATGGCCTTCGGCTTGGCGCCGATGATCTGCTTCACAACCTCTCCGTTCTTATAGACGTTCAGAGTGGGAATCTGGAGTACGCCGTAGTTTGTCGCCGTTGTCGGATTTTCGTCGACGTTCAGCTTGACGATGGTGAGCTTCTCGGCCTGCTCGCCGGCGATCTCCTCCAGGATCGGCGCGACCTGGCGGCACGGGCCGCACCACTCGGCCCAGAAGTCGACGATCACGGGCTTGTCGCTCTTGAGGACGTCGGCCTCGAAGCTGGCGTCGGTCACGTGCTTGATGGTGCCCAAGGTTCCTGCTCTCCCTCTTGCCCTCTTGTCCGAGGGCTGTTCCTGATGACGTTGCCGATGGGTGGCCGGTGTGCGCGGTGGCGTCCCGCGGGGTGCGACGCGTGCGAGCCCGCCTCGCGGGGGCGCGTCACGCGCCCCCGTCGCACTCCGTCGTCACGCGCGGTCGTCACGCGCCGTGGTGCTCGGCCAGCCAGCGCTCGGAGTCGAGCGAGGCGGCGCAACCGGTGCCGGCGGCGGTGATCGCCTGACGGTAGGTGTGGTCGACGACGTCGCCCGCCGCGAAGACACCGTCCAGGTTCGTGCGTGTCGAGGGCGCGTCGACCTTGATGTAGCCCTCGTCGTCCAGCTCGATCTGGCCCTTGACCAGCTCGGTGCGCGGGTCGTGCCCGATCGCGATGAACAGGCCGGTGGCCGCCAGCTCCGCCTCGGCGCCGGTCTTGAGGTTGCGCACCCGCACCCCGCTCACCTTGGTCTCGCCCAGCACGTCGACGACCTCGCTGTCCCACAGGAAGTGGATCTTCTCGTTCGCGAACGCCCGATCCTGCATGATCTTGCTGGCGCGCAGCTCGCCGCGACGGTGCACCACGGTCACCGAGGCGGCGAACCGGGTCAGGAAGATCGCCTCCTCCATCGCGGTGTCCCCGCCGCCGACGACCACGATGTCCTGGCCGCGGAAGAAGAACCCGTCACAGGTGGCACACCACGAGACCCCGTGGCCCGACAGGCGCTTCTCGTTGGGCACGCCCAGCTCGCGGTAGCCCGAGCCCATCGACAGGATGACGGAGGTGGCGTAGTAGGTGTCGGTGGCGGTCTTGACGACCTTCGGGGTGGCGGCCAGGTCGACCTCGACCACGTCGTCGGCGATCAGTTCGGCACCGAACCGCTCGGCCTGCTTGCGCATCCCGTCCATCAGGTCGGGGCCCATGATGCCGCCGGGGAAGCCGGGGAAGTTCTCCACCTCGGTGGTGTTCATCAGGGCGCCACCGGCGGTGACCGACCCCTCGAAGACCAGCGGATTCAGCTCTGCACGCGCGGAGTACACGGCCGCCGTGTAACCCGCCGGACCCGACCCGATGATGATCACATTTCGGACGTCCATCAGTGCTCGCGCCTCTCCCTCTGTCGATGCCACCGGCGTCAACAGATCCTAGGGGCCGGTGATTCCCGCCCGGCGCGGTGACGGATCCCCCGGTGGAACCGGAAAGCCCCGCACGGACGAATCCATGCCGGGCACCCACGGCGGGGGCGGGGGTTTTGGGAACGGATTACCCGTCGCGGATCACCCTGGGATTCCTGCCACCGGCCATTCCCGGCGATCATCCCGGACGTCTCACCGTGGTTCCCCAGGACTCCTGTCACCCGTCTCACCGTGGTTTCCCGGGGCTCCTGTCACCGGTCGTCCCGGGCGTCTCACCGCGGTTCCTCGGGACCTCCGTCAGCGGGTCGTCCAGGAGGTCTCACCGTGATCCTGGGATCCTGTCAGCGATCACCTGGGTCTCACCACGGATCGGCCCCGGGTGGCCTGTCGAGGTCACCCGGGGCCGATCCGCTCCGTTCACTCCCAGTGTGCGAGGCCGGGCTTGCGCACGTTCTCACACTGCGGGCCCACGACGTGGACGCGCACCGTGTTCTTGGCCTGGTCCTGCCAGAAGAGCAGGATGTTGGCCTCCTGCCCGTTGTAGAACCCCTGGTCCACGGCGAAGGGCGAGAGGCCGACCTGCGCCGACACCTGCCGGACACACTTGTCGATCCCCGAGTTCTCGGTCGTCCCGACGATGGTTCCGGGGCTGATGTAGTCGAGCAGCGAGCCGCGCAGCTCCGCGTCGGTGTAGTTCCAGTTGCTGTCGGTCAGCGAGTACTGGATCGTGTCCGCCGGCGCGGGCTGGGCGATCGCCGGCACGTGGTCCGGGCCGGACGCCGTCAGCGTCCCGGTCGCCAGCGCGGTCGCGCCGATCACCGCCGCGGCCACGCCCGCCGCCGCGGCGGGCATCGCCCACCGGCGCCGCCGGTTCGTGCCACGACGCCTGGCCGGGACCACCGGGACCACGGTGCCGTCGTCGCCGACGACCCCCAGCCGCACCGGCTCAAGCTCTGGCTCCTTCTCCGGGAGCGGGGCCCTCCGGGGGGCCGTCTCCCATGGCGCCGGTTCTGCGGGAGAGGACGTCTCCCACGGCGCGTCGCGCATTATGTCGTCCCAGGCCGGTGCTTCCACCAGGCCCACTCCACCTCCACGGAAGCTATCTGCCTCGGCGGCCAGCGCGCGGTCGATCCTCAGCGCGACTCCCATCGGCATCGCCGGTGTAGGGGTCGCCGCCAGTACCTCGCGAACTGCCGCGAGGTCGGCGAGGCTCTCACCACAGGGATCGCAGATCGCGAGATGCTCGCGTACCCGCATGGCCGTGGCGGCGTCGAGGAGCCCCTCGGCCAGTTCGGCCAAGATCTCCAGGTCGTAGTGCGTATCACCCGTCACGAAGTTCTGCTCCCTTCGCGGATGAGACGCGAGACAGGTCTGATCGGTTCCGTAAATGGGAAAGAATCGGGGCGAGTTTCGCCCTTCCGCGCGCGCATCGGCTCTTCACCGTGCCGCTCGGCACCTCCAGCACCTGGGCCGCGTCCTCGACCGAGTAGCCCATCATGTCCACGAGGACCAGCGCGGCGCGCTGGTCGGAGGGCAGCAGCTTCAGGGCCGCCGAGACCTCCATGGACACCTCGCGCTCGGCCGTCTGGTCGAGCACCGGGGTCTCGCGCTCCGCGGCCTCGACGAGCTCGTCGTCGGCCACCGGGCGCACCGATTTCCTGCGCATGCGGTCGAGGCACGCGTTGACCACGATGCGATGCAGCCACGTGGTCACCGCCGCCTCGCCGCGGAAGCTCCCGGCCTTGCGGTAGGCCGAGACGAAGGCGTCCTGAACGGCGTCGGCCGCCTCGTCGGGATCGCCCAGTGTGCGCAGGGCGACCGCCCACATGCGGTCTCGATGTCGCTTGACTATTTCACTGAAGGCGTGCGGATCCCCGGCGATGTGCCGGGTGAGCAGGTCGGCGTCGGACACGGGGGCCTTCGCCGTCTGCTCGTCCGCCGCTGGCGGGGTCTCGGGTGGGGAATTCACAAGGAGAGTCCTGCTATACCGATCCGGGGAGAACACCTCTACGGGATAGATGGTGCCACGAATTCTCGGATGATCTGCAAGAAGCCATGTAAAACAGATCAAATCGGAGCGGTTTCACTTGGTCGCGAGGACCTTCATGTCCAGCACCTGTCCGCGGTACTTCCCCTGGTAGGTGGGCATCTTGGTGAACCAGACGAGCACGTAGCGGCCCTTCTTCGGGGCTTCCGCGGTGAACGTCTTCTTGCCGGAGACTCCGTTGACCTTCTGCAGCACGGACAGGTCGTCGAGCTGCGGGGAGTCGCCGACCCTGAGCTCCACGGTGCCTCCCGAGGTGCCGCCGAAGTTGACCGTCACCTGCTTGACCGGGACGCTCTCGCCCATGTCCAGCAGGAGGCCCACCCCCGTCTTGAGCCGGCCGAAGTCGGCGGAGTCGTACGACTCGGAGTGCCAGTCGGTGGACTCCTTGCCGTCGGTCGCGTTGATGGCGAGCTCGCCGCGCTCCTCGTTGTCGCCCAGCGGGTCGAAGCCGGTGACCGAGGAGGGCTTCACCTCCCGGGTGCCGACGGCCGCGGTCGGCGTGGGCGTGGTGCTCTCCTCGCCGGGCACCGGGGTGCCGGCGTTGCCGATGCTGCGGCCGAGGGTCCAGGCGCCCAGGCCGACGGCCACCATCACCAGCAGCACGACGACGGTCATGGCGACCTTGTTGACCATGCCGCCCTGGCGGGGCATCGGGCGGTGCTGATTCTGGTGGTGCTGGTTCTGGTGGTGCTGGGGTGCGGGCGTGTGGCGCTGGGGCGCCGCCGTGTCGACGCCCTCGGATCGGGAGGCCGCCACAGGCAGCGCCGTCATGGGCATCGGCGTCGGCATCGGCAGGGGACTGGGCCGCGACACCGAGGCGAGGGCCTCGGCGACCTCGGCGGGCGTGGTGAGCGGTTCGAGCCCGCGCCTGGTCTCCGGCAGCAGCGCCCGGCAGACGATGGCGTCCAGGTAACCGGGGACACCCGCGGTGACCTGGCGCGGCGTGCAGAAGTGCCCGTCACCCATGGGCGCGACGGGCAGACCGGCGCCGTTCTGCTCGTCACCCGGCCAGTGGCCGGTCAGCCCGGCGTACAGCAGGCGGGCGAGGCCCTCGGCGTCCTCGCGGGCGGGGTCGTCGCTCGTCACGTCGTCCAGGACCGCGTCGACTCCCAGGCCGAGCAGCTTGACCGTGCTGCCGGCCGTCCACACCAGGTGGTCGGGGGTGAGGCAGAGGTGGGCGAGGTTCGCCTCGTGCGCGTGGGCCAGCGCCTCCGCGGCCTCGGCGACCATCGCGGCGGCCCGCTCGGGGTCGAGCGGCCCGCCCGCGATCATGTCGCCGAAGGACTCGCCGCTCACCCACTCGCTGACGACGTAGGAGTGGCCGTCGTCCTCGGTCGCGTCGAAGACCTGGGTGAGACGGGGGTCGGTCAGCCGGCTCGCCACCCTGGCCGCCGTGACGACCTCGTTCAGGCGGGGGAAGTCGGGATCGAAGGTGTGGACGGCGACGGGCCTGGCGAGCACCTCGTCGATGGCCTTCCACAGCGTGGCCCCGCCCGACTCGTGGACGCGGTCCTCGAGCCGGAAACGCTCGGCCAGCTTGGTGCCGGGCTCGACGGCGGGGGAACTCACGAGGACCCCGTACCTGAGAACACGACAGCACCATGCCCGGTCAGCACATCACGACACATCACACGATGCTGGGTGGATCCGCCCACGCCCTCCTGCTTCCATTAGCCGCATGTCACCACACGCGTCGCACCATGGTAGTCCCGCGCCGGTTCCGCCCGTGTTCGTCTTGTCAGACGTTTGAGACAAGTCTTTGGGTTACCGGCCTACCCGTCCTGCCACCATTCCAACGATCGAACTCACCTCGGGGATGCGCATCCGGTGGGCGATCGCCAAGTAAAGAACCATACCGAGTCCGCCGCCCGCCGCCAGCATGATGGCCGCGCTCAGCGCGTCCAGCCCCGTGAGCTCCTGCGTGAGCCACAGGACGCCGAGCGCGAGCGCCGCCGAGGGGAGCGCGGCCAGGTACATCCGGGACAGCCCGGCGGCCACCCTGCGCCCCGCCAGGCCCCCCACCCGGCGCGCCGCGAGGATCCAGGCGACCGCGGCGCCGACCACGTAGGCGACGGTGAACGCGAAGGCCAGGCCCATCACGATGTACCGGGGGGGCAGGGCGTAGTAGGCCCCGAGGCTGAGCGTGGCGTTCACCGCCACGTTGCCGAGGGCGAGGAACACCGGGGTGCGGGTGTCGCCGAAGGAGTAGAAGACCCGCAGCAGCAGCTGGAAGATCGAGAACGGCACCAGCGCCAGCCCGAAGACCTGCAGCACGTTGCCGATGTAGACCGCCGAGTCGACGGTCATGTTGCCCCACGAGAAGATCAGCACGGTCACCGCGGGGCCCAGCACCATCAGCAGCAGCCCGGCGGGCACCAGCAGCACCGACACCAGCCGCACCCCAGAGGCGAACTCCTCGCGGACCGTGTCGAGCTGCCCGTCGGCCACCCCCCGGCTCATCCTGGGCAGCATCGCGGTGATCACCGAGACCGCGATGATCCCGTACGGGAGCTGGAAGAACTGGTAGGCGTAGGCGTAGGCCGAGTTGCCGGCACCGGGGGCGCGCTCACCGGCGCCCGAGGCGAGCTTGGTGGTGATCAGGAAGCCCAGCTGGCTGATCCCGACGTAGGCGAAGGTCCAGGACGCGGTCCGGCCCATCTCGCCGAGACCGGCGTTGCGCAGGTCGAACCGGGGCCGGAAGCGGAAGCCGACCCGGTGCAGCGAGACGACCAGCACCAGGCACTGGGCCACGATGCCCGCGGTGGTGCCGAGGCCGAGCAGCAGCAGGTCGCCGTCCGTCACGGTACCGATGTCGGTGCCCGAGCCGCCCAGCTTCAGGTAGTAGACGACCGCGACGCCGATCATCACGATGTTGTTCAGCACCGGCGCCCACATGGGCGCGGCGAACCTGTCGCGGGTGTTGAGGATCGCGCCCGCGATCGCGCCGATCCCGAAGAAGGCGATCTGCGGCAGGATGTACCGCGCCAGGGTGACCGCGACCTCGGTCTTCTCCGCGTTCCAGTCGGCGCTGTAGAGGCCGATCAGCGGCCTGGCCAGCGCCACCGCGACCAGCGCCATCAGCGTCAGCGTGACGACCCCGAGGGTCATCAGGCGCTGCTCGTAGGCCCGGCCGCCGTCAGGGTCGGACTTCTGCCGCCTGATGATCATCGGGACCACGACGCTGCTCAGGATCCCGCCGATGAGCAGGTCGAACAGGATGAGCGGGATCGTGTAGGCCACGTTGTAGGCGTCGCCCAGCGCGAAGGTGCCGATGGCCGCGGCGAGCACCGCCGTCCGGACGAAGCCGGTGACGCGGGAGACCATCGTCCCCGCCGCCATGATCGCGCTCGCGCGCAGGACCCTGCTCATGCGCTTTCCTTCGCTAGGTGCTCGGGGTGCTCGGAGCGCCGGGCGCTCACGACTCGGTGCCGGCGGGTTCGCGCTCGCGCTCCGGCGGCGGGGTCGCCGAGGGGCGACGACGGCCCCGCCGGCGCAGGACGCGCAGGACGACGGCCGCCAGCATCACCACGAGAGCCGCCCCCACGATCACCAGGGCGACCCCGGTGTAGCCGGTCGTCCGCACGGTCAGCTCGATCGGCTTGCCGTACTTGCGGCCGTCCTCGGTGGTGAGCTGGACCGTCACGGTCGACTGGCCGCTCTCCTTCGAGGTCATCGGGATCCGGATGGTCTGGTTCTGGCCGCCGAAGATCTCCAGTTTGTCCTCGTACGGTTCGATCTTGAGCAGGTCGGGCTGGTCGGAGGTCACCCTGAGCCGGACCGCGATCCTGCTGTTCTCGCCGCTCAGCCCGTTGCGCACGCTGATCGGCACGTCGCCGTTGCTGCCGGCCAGGGTGCGCAGCCGCGACTGCTCGCTGCCGGTGATGTTCACCATGGCGATCCGGCCGTCGATCGCCTCGGCGAGCTGCTGGACGTACGGCGCGGCGTTGCCGGTCTTGCCGCGCCAGGCGGAGGAGGTCAGGCGCAGCAGCGCCAGGTCGAAGGCGTCGAGGTCCTGGGCGGTGGTGATCGCGGCGGTCAGGTCGGCGCGGGCGCCGACCTTCTTGACGCCCGTCAGGTACTGCTTGGAGAGCTCCAGCTTGCGGTCCTGGTCGGTGTAGGTCAGGCCGGACCGCTGGACCGGGGTGCCCTTGCCGCGCTTGACCGTGTCGAGCGTGACGGGTGCCAGCCAGGGCAGGGTGGCGGCCGTCTCGATCAGATCGGTCACGTAGTCGGGGTCGGGGTCCCAGCGGCGGTGCGGGACGGCGATCACCGTCCTGGCCGAGATGCCGGGCTCCGAGCTGATCATCGCCGTCTCCGCGATGAACCGCTGGCGGTTCGTCAGCGCCGAGCCGGGGGCGGAGGTGTCGGCGCCGACCGTCTCGCTCAGCGCCGCGTCGGCGACCAGGGCGGTGATCGGGCCGTTCACGCTGTCCAGGGTCGCCGAGGCGTCGGGGGTGGTGACCGGAGGCATCGCCGGTGGCAGGTTCAGCACGTTCAGCAGCACGGTGCCGACGCCGCCGGTGGCCAGCAGGTCCAGCCCGTCGTAGTCGATCAGGCCGCCCACCGGCCAGTTCACGTTGGTGATCACGTCACGGCCGAGGGTCTGCTTGGCGACGATCGCGGCCGCGGAGATCCCGGTCCGTGTGGCGTCGTCGAAACCGTTGTGGGCGAGCGCCGCCACGTCGGGGTCGCCGTACGGGGTGGCCACCACCGGGTGGTCGGCGACGGCCTCGCGGAGGTCGCTCAGCCACTGGGCGGCCTCGGGGGTCGCGGGGCGCTCCTGGGAGCGGTCCTTGACCCTGACCGTGTGCGGGCCGCCCATGGCCCGCGCGTCGTCGAGCAGGGCGGGGTCGACGATCCAGGTGAGGCCCTTGGCCGACGACGTGTCCTGAGCGATCTTGAGCAGGTTGCCCAGGCGCTTGCCGGGGGCCATGGCCGCGGGCAGGCCCTCGTCAAGGAAGACGGAGTCGCCGGCCCGGCGCGGCTGGTCGACGATGGGCAGCACCGTGGCGAGCCGGGTGCGGGCGACCCTGGTCTCCCTGGGCATGTAGGTGACCGTGGTGCGCAGGCTGCCGGCCTGCTGCCCGAAGGAGTCGAGCACCTCGACCATGACCGGGTAGACGCCGAAGCCGGAGAACTTCAGCTCCTGCGGCGTGAAGGAGAACTCCCACGGCAGCTTGCCCGCGGGCGCGATCGGCGCCTGGACGAAACTCTGGCAGCACCACGAGCTCGGGAGGGTCTGCCCCGCCTGGTAGGCCTCCATGTCGGCGCGCCTGGCGAACGGCTGGGGCGAGTAACGCATCTGGACGCGCAGCCCGTTCAGGGGCTCGGCGCCCGAGTTGACCAGGGAGCCGGACAGCTTGATCTCGGTGGTCGGGTCACGGGGGGCGTCGGGGCCGATCGCCTCCAGCACGACCTGGAGGCCCGCCCGGCTCACCGAGGTCGTCCGGGCGTTCGCCGTACCCGGAACGACCACGGCCGCGGGAACGAGCAGCGTGGTGGCGAGCAGGGCGAGGATCGCGGCCTTGTGGATCACGTGCCGGCCAGGGGTCGAGTACGGCGCACGCCGGTAATGCTATGGCCTAACCGGCGAGAGGAAAGGTCGCCGGTTCCCTGTGGGAGCGATGCCGGGTCAGGTCGACGATCTTTCCCGACACCAGTGTGAGCAGATGGTCGGTACGGATCAGGAGCGCCGTACGACGCTCTCCGGTGGGCACGTAAACGGGTGTGGCGGTGCGGGTGAGTCGCTCGTCCACCAGCACGGTGAGGGTGGGGGGCAGGAGCAGCGGGCAGACCAGGCCCGAGGCGTAGTCGGTGGCGGAGTTGACGGTGAAGGCCGAGGCCGGCCGGACCCGCCGGGCCTCCAGGATGCCGCCGATCACGCCGGGGCGCGGCGGGGAGTCGACGGAGGTGACGACCGCCACGGGCTCGCGGCCGATTCGCGTCGTGACCTCCAGGACGGTGACTCCCAGGCAGATCTCGGGACTCGCCGACAGCACCTCGGGGAGTTCGTCCGAGCACGTCATCGCGCGCGGAAGGCGTACGATCTCATGATGGACCTGGTGTGCGAGGAGCCAGCGGTGGATCGCGAGCGCATCCTTCATGTGTGTGCTCCTTGCCTCGACGCACAGTCCCCGAGGTTCCCTGACCGACCGTAACCTGGTGATCGCTTCAGGTGTATCCCCGCAGGGGAACATGTTCCGTAACCGAAGGACCTACCCGGCTTGTCCCTTTCAAATCTGACCCAGAGCCAGCGCCACGGCATGAGCGAGCTGTTCCGGAAGATCGCACCCGTGGCGGACGAGCTCGGCGAGCTCTTCGCCGCCAGGGGGTACCAGATCGCCCTCGTCGGCGGCTCCGTACGCGACGTCTTCCTGGGCCGGATCGGCAACGATCTCGACCTGACCACGGACGCGAGGCCCGAGACGGTCCTGGAGCTCGTCCGCGACTGGGCCGACTCCATCTGGACGATCGGCATCGACTTCGGCACCGTCGGCGTCCGCAAGGGCGGGTGGCTGCTGGAGATCACCACCTACCGCAGTGAGTCGTACGATCCCAAGTCGCGCAAGCCCGACGTGGCCTACGGCGACACGCTGGAGGGCGACCTGGCCCGGCGCGACTTCGCGGTCAACGCGATGGCGCTGCGCCTGCCGTCCCGCGAGTTCGTCGACCCGCACGGCGGCCTCGACGACCTGCACGCCAAGGTGCTGCGCACCCCGGGCCCCCCCGAGCGCTCCTTCGGCGACGACCCGCTGCGGATGCTCCGCGCGGCCAGGTTCGCCAGCCAGCTCGGCTTCGCCGTCGACCCCGCGGCGCTCGCCGCGATGGGCGCGATGGCCGACAGGATCGACATCGTCTCCGCCGAGCGCATCCGCGAAGAGCTGGACAAGCTCATCGGTGGCGACCACCCCCGCGAGGGCCTGCGGCTCCTCGTCGAGTCCGGGCTCGCCGACCACGTGCTGCCCGAGGTGCCCAAGCTCCGTCTGGAGATCGACGAGCACCACCGGCACAAGGACGTCTACGAGCACTCGCTGATCGTGCTGGAGCAGGCGATCGACCTGGAGGAGAGCGGTCCCGACCGGATCCTGCGCTGGGCCGCGCTCCTGCACGACGTGGGCAAGCCGAAGACCCGCCGCCACGAGCCCGGCGGCCGGGTCTCCTTCCACCACCACGAGGTGGTCGGCGCCCAGCTCGCCAGGAAGCGCATGGCTGAGCTGAAGTTCCCCAAGGACGTGGTGGCCGACGTCTCCCGCCTGGTGGAGCTGCACCTGCGTTTCCACGGGTACGGAACGGGCGAGTGGACCGACTCGGCCGTACGCCGCTACGTCCGTGACGCCGGGCACCTGCTGGAGCGCCTGCACAAGCTGACCCGCGCCGACTGCACCACCCGCAACCGGCGCAAGGCCCAGGCCCTGTCGCAGACCTACGACCAGCTGGAGGAGCGCATCGCCCGGCTGGCCGAGGAGGAGGAGCTCGGCAAGATCCGCCCCGAGCTCGACGGCAACGAGATCCAGGAGCTCCTCGGCGTCCCGCCGGGTCCCCTCGTGGGCCGCGCCTACAAGTTCCTGCTGGAGATGCGCCTCGACCAGGGTGTCCTCGGCAAGGAGGCCGCCTCGGACGCCCTCCGCGAGTGGGCACGGGCGAACGGGGTGGACGGGGTGGCCGCGGTGACCGGTCGCATCGGCGTTGTGAGCGGTGTGAGCGGTGTCGGTGGCATCGGTGGCATCGGTGGCATCGGTGGTGAGGTGGGCGAGGTCGCCGGTGAGGTGGACTCTGAACGGCGCTCCTGACCTCGGAGACCCCGGAGACCTTGACGGCCTCGGCTCCAGGCCGGGCCGCGACGATCTCGGCGGTCTCGGAGGTCTTGGCGGCCTTGGCGGCACCGCGGAGAGGGCCGGGACCGCGGAGAGGGCCGGGGGCGTGGAGGCGACCGGGATCACGGAGACGAGCAGGACCACGGAGAGGGCCGGGGGCGCGGAGATCGCCCTGCTCGACCGTGAGCACGTGTGGCACCCCTACGCGGCCACCCCCCAGCCGGTGGCGCCGCACGTCGTCTCCCGCGCGGACGGGGTGCGGCTGACGCTCGCCGACGGGCGCGAGCTGGTCGACGGCATGTCGTCCTGGTGGGCGGCGATCCACGGCTACAACCACCCCCGGCTCAACCGGGCGCTGAAGGACCAGCTGGAGGACATGGCGCACGTCATGTTCGGCGGGCTCACCCACGAGCCCGCCGTGCGGCTGGCCGCCACCCTCGCCTCGATGACCGGGCTGCCGAAGGTGTTCCTCGCCGACTCGGGGTCGGTCGCCGTCGAGGTCGCGATCAAGATGGCCTTCCAGTTCACCGGCAGGGGACGGCTGCTCACCGTGAGGGGCGGCTACCACGGCGACACCTTCGGGGCGATGTCGGTCTGCGACCCGGTCAACGGCATGCACCACCTGTTCTCCGGCGTGCTGCCCGAGCACGTGTTCGCCGACCGGCCGCCGCGCGAGTACGACGAGGGTTACGCGGCCCGGCTGACGGACCTGGTCGCCCGGCACGCCGGCGAGCTGGCCGCGATCATCGTGGAGCCGGTCGTCCAGGGGGCGGGCGGCATGCACTTCTACCACCCGGCCTACCTGCGGCTGCTCCGCGAGCTGGCCGACGAGCACGGCGTCCTGCTGATCGCCGACGAGATCGCCACCGGCTTCGGCAGGACCGGGGAGCTGTTCGGCTGCGACCACGCCGGGATCAGGCCCGACATCATGTGCCTGGGCAAGGCCCTGACCGGTGGTTACATGTCGCTGGCCGCGACGCTGTGCACCGAGCGGGTGGCCAGGGGCGTCGGTGTGCTGATGCACGGGCCGACCTTCATGGGCAACCCGCTGGCCGCGGCCGTCGCGAGCGCCTCCCTGGAGCTCCTGCGGGAGCGCCCGTGGCGCGAGGAGGTCGGCCGGATCGAGGCCGGTCTCCTCGCGGGCCTGGCCGGGGCCGCGGAGGCACCCGGGGTGAGGGACGTGCGGGTCCTCGGCGCGATCGGGGTGATCGAGGCCCGCGAGCCCGTCGACGTCCCCGCCGTCCAGGCCCTCGTCATGCGGCACGGTGTCTGGCTCCGCCCGTTCGGACGGCTGATCTACGCGATGCCGCCCTACTCGATCGGCGACGGCGACCTGGAGAGGGTCACCACGGCGATGACGGCGGCGGCCCGGTCACTGTGAGGATCGTTGTCACGGTGACGGCGACTCGGTCACCGTGAGGGGCGCGACGGCGACGACGGTGGCCCGGTCACTGTGACGACGGCGACGACGGCAGCGGCTCGACCACCCGGGCCGGCGTGACGATCCGGTAGATCACCGCGCCCCCGACGTATCCGGCGGCGATGACCACCAGCACGAGCAGCGACCTGCCGTCCGGCGGGAGCAGCGCCGCCGCCAGGGCCGCGGCCAGCACGTAGCTGCCGTTGAAGAGCATGTCGTAGATGGAGAAGGCCCGGCCGAGGTAGGCGTCCTGCAGGTCCCGCTGGACGGCGGTGTCGGCGCAGATCTTGATGCTCTGCCCGGCGATGCCGAGGACGAAGCCCGCGGCCGCGAACCCCCACTGCTGGAACGGCGCGCAGAGCGCCAGCGTCAGCACCCCGGCGGTGACCAGCATGGCCGGGACCCACCGCTCGATGCCGAAGCGCTCGGTGGCCCACGGCGTGACCAGGATGGCCAGGAAGTAGCCGACCCCCGAGGTGGCGACCACGATGGAGACCGCGTTCAGCGCGTCCTCGGCGTTCTCGGCGAAGTAGTAGCGCGACAGCAGCACGAGCATCGCCGTGCACATGCCGTACATGAACCGGTGGGTCGCCATCGCGCCCATCGCCGCGGCGGCGGCCCGGTGCCGGGCGAGGTGTCGCGCGCCGTCGGCCAGGCCGGTCAGCACGTGGCGCACGGCCTCGCGAGCCTGCGGCCGGTCGGGGTCGTAGGCGGGACCGAGCAGCCGCCTGCCCATGGTCATGGAGATGAGCGCGCTGAGCCCGAAGACGAGACCGGAGACGACCAGCAGCACCGCCGTACCCGGGTGACCGGAGCCGAAGACCGCCCGGAGCAGGTAGCCGGCGCCGATGCCCACGAAGGTGAGAACGGTGCCGGAGGTCGGGGTGACGGCGTTGGCCACCATCAGCCGGTCGGCGGGCACGACGTGCGGGAGCGAGGCCCCCAGCGCGGACAGGAAGAAGCGGTTCACCCCGAGCACGCCGAGCGCGGCGGCGTAGAAGATCCCGTCGGGGGCGTCCGCGGCGACGAGCGCCGCCGCGGCGAGCAGCAGCGCCCCGCGGACCAGCGGCGCGATCACCAGGATCTGCCGCCGCGACCAGCGGTCGATGAACACCCCGACGAAGGGGCCCAGGATCGAGTACGGCAGCAGCAGCACGGCCAGCCCGGCGGCGATCTCCACCGCGCTCGTGCTCTTCTCAGGGCTGAAGAACGCGAACCCGGCCACGGCGAACTGGAAGATCCCGTCGGAGAACTGCGAGACCAGGCGGGTCGCGTACAGCCTCCGGAAGTCCCGACCTTCCAGGACCACGCGTAGATCGGATACGAAGGACACGCGCTCAGCCTATGTGCGACCGCCCTGCGCGGGCATCGGGTACATCCCTGATTAGCCAAATGGACATTTAGTACCTTTGCCTACGTTTCACTTAGGGGGCGCGGTAAACCGACATGATCACGTACCCTCGGTCGAGTGACACCTGATGAACACGTTGTGCTCGTCGACACCGAGGGAAACGCGATCGGCACGGCGGCCAAGGCCACGGTGCACGGTCTCGACACTCCCCTCCACCTGGCCTTCTCCAGTTACGTGTTCGACGAGCAGGGCCGGGTCCTCCTGTCCCGCCGCGCACTGCACAAGATCACCTGGCCGGGGGTGTGGACCAACAGCTGCTGTGGCCACCCCCTGCCCGGCGAGCCGCTTCCCGAGGCGGTGACCCGCAGGCTCTCCCACGAGCTGGGCCTCGCGGCCGGCCAGGTCGATCTCCTCCTGCCCCGCTTCTCCTACCGCGCGGTCATGGACAACGGCACCGTCGAGCGCGAGCTGTGCCCGGTCTACCGGGTGCTCGTGACCTCGGAGGCGGCGCCCAACCCCGACGAGGTCGACGACGTCCGCTGGATGCCGTGGAAGGAGTTCACCGACGGGGTGATCGGCGACCGTCTGCCGATCTCCCCCTGGTGCCGCGAGCAGGTCCCCCAGCTGGTCGAGCTCGGCGCCGACCCGCTCACCTGGCGGGCCGCCGACCCCGCCGACCTCCCGCCCGCCGCCCGCTGACCGTCACCCCGTCCGCCGCCGGCCCGCCCGCCCTGGCGGCGTGAGGGGCCCTCATACCGGCGACCGTCCTACGGCGAGAGCCCCCGGCCCATGTGGGCCGGGGGCTCTCGCCGTCTACCGTTCGGTCGTCGTGCGACGCCGGCAGGTCAGCGCTCGACCTCGCCGCGGATGAACTTCTCCACGTAGTCGCGCGCCTCGTCGTCGGAGTACTGCTCCGGCGGTGACTTCATGAAGTACGAGGAGGCCGACAGGATCGGCCCGGAGATGCCCCGGTCAAGGGCGATCTTGGCGGCCCGCACCGCGTCGATGATGATGCCGGCGGAGTTGGGGGAGTCCCAGACCTCCAGCTTGTACTCCAGGTTGAGGGGAGTGTCGCCGAAGGACCTGCCCTCCAGGCGCACGTACGCCCACTTGCGGTCGTCGAGCCACGGCACGTGGTCCGACGGGCCGATGTGCACGTCGGCCTTCTGCATCTCGTGCGGGATCTGCGAGGTGACCGACTGGGTCTTGGAGATCTTCTTGGACTGCAGGCGCTTGCGCTCCAGCATGTTCATGAAGTCCATGTTGCCGCCGAAGTTCAGCTGGTACGTGCGGAGCAGCTCGACACCGCGGTCCTCGAACAGCTTGGCCATCACGCGGTGCGTGATGGTCGCCCCGACCTGCGACTTGATGTCGTCACCGACGATCGGGACGCCGGCGTCGACGAACTTCTGGGCCCACGTGGGATCGGAGGCGATGAACACCGGCAGCGCGTTGACGAAGGCGACCTTCGCGTCGAGGGCGCACTGGGCGTAGAAGCGGTCGGCCTCCTCCGAGCCCACCGGCAGGTAGGAGACGAGGACGTCGACCTCGCTGTCCTTGAGAACCTGGACGACGTCGACCGGGGCCTCGTCGGACTCCTCCACCATCTCCCGGTAGTACTCGCCGAGGCCGTCGTAGGTGGGGCCGCGCTGCACCGTCACGCCGAGCGGCGGCACGTCGCAGATCTTGATCGTGTTGTTCTCCGAGGCCACGATCGCCTCGGACAGGTCACGCCCGACCTTCTTGGCGTCCACGTCGAACGCCGCGACGAACTCCACGTCGCCGACGTGGTAGTCGCCGAACTTGACGTGCATCAGGCCCGGCACCCGGGCACCGGGGTCGGCGTCCCGGTAGTAGTGCACGCCCTGAATGAGCGACGTGGCACAGTTGCCTACACCGACAATGGCTACGCGCACCGAACCCATGGCACTCGCTCCCCTTTGTTCTCTCAGTGGTCAGTTCTCTTCCGGGGTGGCGTGCCGCCCCGTCGTGCCCGTCCCTGGCGCGGGCGCCCTGGACGTCTCATCTCGCGCGGGCCGCCGTTCCCCCTCCGGCGGCGATGCTCGCCGTTCGGTGGCGATCAGCTCATTCAACCAGCGCACTTCGCGTTCGACCGACTCCAGACCGTGACGCTGGAGCTCGAGGGTGTAGCTGTCCAGCCGTTCGCGCGTACGGGCGAGTGCCGTGCGCACGGCGTCCAGACGTTCCTCGAGCCGGCTGCGGCGACCTTCGAGGATGCGCAGGCGCACCTCGGCCTCGGTGTGCCTGAAGAAGGCGAAATGCACGCCGAAGCTCTCGTCCTCCCAGGCGGACGGGCCGGCCTGGGTGAGGAGTTCCTGCAGGCGTTCCTTGCCCTCCGCGGTCAGCTTGTAGACGATCTTCGAACGGCGGCCGGGGAGCACGATGGCGCTGTCGGCGGCCGTGGTGGCCGCGGCGGCGTCGCCGTCTTCGACGATCAGCCCGTCGGTGAGCAACTGACGGAGGCACGGGTAGAGGGAGCCGTAGGAGAACGCCCGAAACATACCGAGCAGGGCGTTGAGCCGTTTGCGCAGCTCATAGCCGTGTAGCGGGGTCTCGTGCAACGACCCGAGCACGGCCAGCTCCAGCACGCCGCCACGTCCGCCGGCCACTGGAAACCACCACCTCTCGCGTCGATGTATCGAACCGATACATCGACAGGATACGTCCATTCAACATAAGGCTGCAATCAGCGACTTTCCCAAGAGGTTGGGAGCAAACCGCAAAAAGCCGTAGTCTGGCGCGTATGTGGTCACAGCAGGCGGTGGTGGGACAGGGCCCCCGCGCGGCGTGGACCGCTTCTCAATACCGGGAATTCCGCGTCAACGCGGGAGAGGTCTGCCAAGGTTGTTGCTCGAACCACCTGGCGATCTCGTTCGTCCCCGGGAATGGAGATCCACCCGAATAGGCCGGCTACCAGTGAGCCAAGGCGGCGAGGTCTCCGGTGATCAGGAGGTAGTCTCGCCCGCCTGCACGCCGTCGTAGACCCCGATGACCGAACGAGGACGCGTGAGTTACAGCCACAGCAATGACCCGGAGCCGGACGGGCGCCAGGAGGGCGCCGACGGATCGGCTCGCCAGGGGCGGCGCCGTCGCTCAAGCCCAGGAGCCGCTCCCCGTGCAGTCCCCCCCTCGCAAAACCCCCAAACCACCGCCGGCTGGGATTCTTCCCGCCAGGCACCGCAGGGCCGGCCGCCGCAGGGAGCCGGAGCCGATCCCCGGACCGCGATGATGCCCCAGCCCGGCGGGATGCCCTACCCCGGCGCCGCGTCCCAGCAGCCCGGCGGACCGCCGAGGCGCGACGCGGGCGCCCCCGGCGGCATGCAGCAGCGCGGCCCCGGCGGCCCCGGCGGCCCCGGTGGCCCTGCCGCTCCCGGTGGTCCCGGTGGTCCCGGTGGGACGCCCCAGCGCCGCCGTGACACCGACCCGACCGGCCGCCGCGCCGAGGCCGCCTTCGAGGACACCCAGTCGATGCTCGCCGCCCAGGCGGGCGGCGGGCGTTCCGCCGGTTCGAGGCCGGGCGAGGGCGGGCGCAGGCGCCGCGGGCGCGGCGCGAGCGGTCCCGCCGCGGGCGGACCCGGCGGCCCCGAGGGACCCGAAGGCCCCGGGGGCGGCGGTCCCGATGACGACGACGAGCCCCAGGCCAAGAGGTGGACGCGCTTCCTGCCCAACTGGAAGATCGTCATGGCCAGCTTCGTGGTGCTCAGCGCGGGCGTCTTCGGCATGATCGCGGTCGCCTACGCCAACACGCCCATCCCCAACTCCACGCAGGCCAGCGCGGACGACCGGGGCAGCGTGATCTACTACCGCGACAAGAAGACCCCGATCGCGCGGCTCGGCGTCCAGCGCGTCCCGGTGAAGCTCGAGCAGATCCCCAAGCACGTCCAGGACGCGGTGATCGCCCTGGAGAACCAGACCTTCCGCACCGACAGCGGCATCGACATCGCGGGCATGGCCCGATCGCTGTGGAGCACCGTGAGCGGCACCCAGCTCCAGGGCGCCTCGACCATCACCCAGCAGATGGCGCGCGGCTACTACGAGGGCCTCAGCCAGGAGGTCTCGATCCAGCGCAAGATCAAGGAGATCTTCGTCTCGGTCAAGCTGAGCAAGGAGAAGACCAAGGACGAGATCCTTCAGGAGTACTTCAACCTCGTCTACTTCGGTCACGGCGCGTACGGCATCCAGGCGGCCGCGAAGACGTTCTTCGGCAAGAACGTCGGCCAGCTGACCGTGCCGGAGGGCGCCTACCTGGCCGCCCGGGTCCAGAACCCGAGCGCCTTCGACGCCCAGGAGAAGAAGGGCGACTACTCCGCGATCAAGTGGCGGTTCGGTGCCGCGATCAAGAACATGGGAGAGCTCGATCCCGCCGCGTACGGCAAGTACGCGGGAAGCTCCTTCGAGGACCTGAAGTTCAAGAAGGCCAAGGCCGCGAACACCTACAAGGGCCTCAAGGGCTACATGCTCAACATCGTCCTGCGGGAGCTCAAGGGGCGGGGCATCGAGCAGGAGGACCTGGACACCGAGGGCTACAAGGTCTACACCACCTTCGACGAGAAGATGATGAAGGAGGCGCAGAAGGCGGTGAAGGCCCGCACAGCGAGCCTGGAGCCGACCATCCACGCCAGGCTGGCCTCGGTGGACCCGAAGAACGGCCGGGTGCTCGCCTTCTACAGCGGCGACGACTTCGTCAACGACTTCAACAACCGTGCCTTCGACTCCACCAAGCAGGCGGCGTCGGCGTTCAAGCCCTACGTGCTCGCGGCCTGGCTGGAGAACGACAAGTCGCTCGACAGCCTGGTCGACGGCATGCGGACGATCAAGATGCCCGGCACCACCCCGATCAGCAACTCAGGGAACGCCGCGTTCGGGCCGATCGACATGGTCAAGGCCATGGCCAGCTCGGTCAACACCGTCTTCGTGCAGATGGGCAAGGAGGTGACCCTCCAGGAGGTGGCGAGGATCGCCAAGTTGGCGGGGGTCGGCGAGAAGGCCAAGGACAACCCCGCCTACGCGGGCAAGAACGCGGTCGACTACGCGGTCGAGGAGCAGAAGTACCAGGTCACCATCGGCAGTGCCTCGGTCACCGCGGTCGAGCAGGCCGCCGGTTACGGGATCTTCGCCAACGAGGGCAAGCACTTCGACTGGCACACCATCACCAAGGTGACCACGGTCGACGGCGGAGTCGTGCTCCCCGAGCAGATCGTCGAGCGGCAGGTCATCACCCCCGAGTCCGCCGCCGACACGACCGTCGCGCTGCAGGCCGTCGTCAGGGGCGGCACCGGCGGCGCCGCCAACCTCGGTACCCGGCCGGTGGCCGGCAAGACCGGCACGAACAACGGCTACAAGGACGCCTGGTTCGTCGGCTTCACCCCGCAGATCGTCACCGCGGTCGGCATGTCCAAGGACGTGCCCTACAACAGGGCCGGGACGCGCAAGCTCAAGGTCGACAAGTACGGCCTGCCGAACAGGAAGATCAAGGACGAGAACCTCCTCTGGAAGGAGGAGCCCATGCCCTCCTTCATCGGCGGCGGCGGCACCCCGACCCTGATCTGGCACGACTACATGCAGGCCGTGACCGCCAAGGACGAGGTCCTGCAGTTCCCGCCGAGGGCCAACACCGGCACGCGGAACAACCTGGTCACCCCCACCCCGACGCCCACCCCGACGCCGACGATGGAGGACACCAACCCGTTCCCCGACGAGAACGGCGACGACGGCGGCTGGCCGAACGACAACAACAACGACGGCGGCGGCGGCGAGCAGGGCGAGCCCGACGGCCGCGAGTGCCTGCCCTGGGACGGCTCGTGCGACGTCGGCACCGACGGCGATCCGGGCAACGGTCCGCCGAACGAACTGGAACAGAACGGCGCGCCGGGCGCGGTCGGCGCCCCCGGCGTGCCGGCCGCGGCCCTGGTCCCGACCCCCTCCCCGAGCGGACGACGTCCCTGATGAAGAACCTCCTCTCGCCGCGGAGCCCGCTGCCCGAGTTCGGTACCCGGGCCATCCCGTACGTGCCCCTGGCCCTGTTCGCGGGGCTGGGGGCGGTCCTGGCCTGGTTCTGGAAGTGGCCGTGCCGCGTCGAGGGGGCGTGGAACCACGGGACCCTGCAGTTCACGAACTTCTGTTACACCGACATCTATCCCCTGTGGTGGAACGAGAAGCTCAACGAGGGCAAGATCCCCTATTTCGACTATCCGGTCGAGTACCCCGTCGGCATCGGCGGGATCATGGAGTTCTTCCGCCGGATCGTCACCCCGATGAGCGACCAGGGGACGGCGTTCTACGACCTCACCGTCATCCTCATGGCGATCTGCCTGGTCGTCGGCGTGCTGCTGATGGCCACGCTGGCTGGTCCCGCCAGGCGCTGGGACGCGCTCTGGTACGCCCTGGCCCCCGCGCTGATCCTCACCGCGTACATCAACTGGGACCTGGCGGCCAACGCCCTCGCGCTGGGCGCGCTGCTCGCCTGGTCGAAGCGGAAACAGTGGCTCGCGGGCATCCTGCTCGGCCTGGCGATCGCCACCAAGTTCTACCCGCTGATGTTCCTCGGCCCGCTGTTCCTGCTGACGCTGCGCACCGGCAGGTGGATGCCGTTCCTCAAGACGATCGGCGGCGTCGCGGGCGCCTGGCTCGTCGTCAACGTGCCGATCATGGTCTTCGCCTTCGACGGCTGGAAGCGGTTCTACGTCTTCAGCCAGGAGCGACCGGCCGACTGGGGCTCCATCTGGTACTTCTTCAACCAGAAGCAGTGGCCGATCCTGGGTGACTCCGAACTCCTCGACAAGCTGGGCATCGTCTCGCTCGCCGCGTTCTGCCTGGCGATCGCCGTGATCACCCTGACGGCGAAGACCCGTCCCCGCCTGATGCAGCTGTGCTTCCTCACCCTGGCGGCGTTCATGCTGACCAACAAGGTGTGGTCGCCGCAGTACGTGCTCTGGCTGATCCCCTTCGCGGTGCTGGCCAGGCCGGGCTGGAAGCCGATCGCCCTCTGGCAGCTCGCCGAGTGCTGGTACTTCTTCGCGATCTGGCTGTACCTCGTCGGCATCCAGCCGGGCAACGAGGCCCTGGGCATCGCGGGAGACACCTACTTCACCGCCGTGTGGGGTCGCGTGATCACCATTCTGATCATGATGGCGTTCGTCGTACGGGACATCTTCGTCCCGGACAAGGACGTGGTCCGCGAGGACGGGACCGACGACCAGGCGGGCGGCGTCTTCGACGGGGCACCCGACCGCTTCCGGCTCGCGCTCTCCTAGCGCCGAACCTGCCGGACCCGCCGAGCGTCCGCGCCCGGCGGGTCCGGCGGGTCCGCCGGGCACCCGGCGGGTCCGGCGAGGTGGCGGGAGGCGGAGTGAGGCTGTTCGGCGCGCGTTCGAGTCTGGCGGTCCGCCGCGATGATCCGGGACAATCCGACCTTGTGACCACTCCTGCCGCTCCCTTACCCGACACCCCTCCGAGCGACACCCCTCCACACGCCCCCTCCCCGGAGGACACCACTCCGAGCGACACCCCTCCGCGTGACACCGCGACGGAGGGGCTGCTGCTCTGGCTGGCCTCCCGGCTGGGAATCGTCGTCCTGGTCGTCGTCGGCGCCCAGGCGCTGATGGAGGGGGACGCCGTACCGAAGCCGTTCCTGGAGCGCTGGCGCAACTGGGACGCGAACCTCCTCATCACCATCGCCGAGCACGGCTACGACGGCGTCCCGGGCAGCGAGCCCGACAGGGGACTGCCCGCCTTCTTCCCCGGGATGCCGCTGATGCTCCGCGCGGTGCATCTCGTGATCGACGACTGGACGCTCGCCGGTCTGCTGATCTCCCTGGTGGCCGGTGCCGTCGCGATGGCGGCGCTCGCCAGGCTGGCCGAGTTCGAGGGGCCGGAGGGGACCGGCGGGCGCGCGGTGCTGGCGCTGCTGCTCTGGCCGATGGCGGTGTTCCTGTTCGCGGGCTACAGCGAGTCGCTCTTCCTCGCCTTCGCCGTCCCCGCCTGGCTCGCGGCGCGTCAGGGCCGCTGGCCGCTCGCCGCGGCCCTGGCGGCGGGCGCCTCCTGCGTGCGCATCACCGGCCTGTTCCTCGCCGTCGCGCTGATCGTGGAATTCCTCGTCCGCAGGCGGCCCCTACGGCAGGCGGCGTGGCTGCTCCTCCCGTTCGTGCCGCTGGCGCTCTACTCCGCCTACCAGTACTCCCGTACGGGCGACTGGCTTGCCTGGAAGACCGCGCAGGAGGCCGGCTGGGGGCGCCACATGGTGTGGCCCTGGGAGTCGCTGATCACGACCTTGGGCGCGACCGCGGGCGACGGGCGAACCGCCTGGGCGTTCCGGCTGGAGATCGCGGGGGCGATCGTCGGGGTGGTGCTCGTGCTGGTCCTGCTCTACCTGCGGAGATGGAGCGAGCTCGTCTACGTGGGGCTCCAGGTGGGCGCCCTGCTGTGTTCCGCCTACTATCTGTCGGTCCCGCGCTCGGCGCTGCTGTGGTGGCCCCTCTTCATCCTCATCGCCAGGGCGAGCGGCGGACCGGCGCCGTGGCGACGATGGATCATCATCGTCTACGCCCTGGTGGTGGGCCCGTTGATGGCGCTCAACGTGTTGATCTTCGCCGACGGGGCCTGGGTGGGCTGAGCCGCGGGGAACGCCCCTTACCCACTCTCCGGGAAAAGTAATCCCATGAAGTTATCCACAGGCTGTGGATCAATTCTCGTCCCGGAGTCTCGCCAGAGCCTCCCCGGAGCCTTCCCCTGGAGCCCCTGGAGCTCCTAGAGCTTCGTCCTGAGGAAGGCGATGTCCTCGGCCTGGCCGTCGAAGGGGGTCTCCACCACGATCGGGGCGTTCGCGCTCCGGCACACCCCCAGGATGAGCTCGGGGTCGATCTGACCCGCGCCGAGACTCGCGTGCCTGTCGGCGCCGGAGTCGAAGGCGTCGCGCGAGTCGTTGCAGTGGATGAGGTCGAT
Source organism: Streptosporangium vulgare (assembly GCF_042428775.1). Lineage (NCBI taxonomy): Bacteria > Bacillati > Actinomycetota > Actinomycetes > Streptosporangiales > Streptosporangiaceae > Streptosporangium > Streptosporangium vulgare. Next base: position 270,636 of record NZ_JBHMBS010000006.1, read on the forward strand.
CCTGCCGGTGATCGCCATGACCCGCTCGACCACGTCCGCCAGGTCCTCGCCGCCCGCGTGGGCGTGGCAGGTGTCGAGGCAGAAGCCCACGTCGAAGCCGTCGAGCGCCTCCCACAGCCGGGCGATGCGGTCGAGCTTGCGCGCCATCGCGTTGCCGCCGCCCGCGGTGTTCTCGATGAGCACCGGGACCTCGTGCTCCTCCAGGCGCTCGAACACCTTGCGCCAGTTGTCGAAGCCCTTCTGCGGATCGTCTCCGGCGCCGACGTGCCCGCCGTGGACGATCAGCCCCCGGGCGCCCAGTTCGGCCGCCGCCGCGAGGTGCGCGCTCAGCAGCTTGCGGCTGGGGATGCGCACCCGGTTGTTGACGGTCGCCACGTTGATCACGTAGGGGGCGTGGACGTAGACCTCCACGTCCGAGTCCTTGATCTCCCGCGTCTTCTCGCCGATGACCGGGGCCTTCCACCCCTTCGGGTCACCGAGGAAGAACTGCACGACCTCGGCGCCGCGCGCCCTGGCATGCGCCAGCGGGTCGTCCTGATCGACATGAGCTCCGATAAGCGGCATGTATCCGAGAGTAGCCGTTTCAACGCCGAGGGCTCGGGCAGTCGCAGGTCGCGCCCCACCGCCCGCCCCCACGGGCCAACCCCAAGGAGTTCCAAGTGGCTGCTCGCTATCGCAGAGGGATCAGTCTCATCGGCCTCATCTACATCCTGATCGGCATCTACGTCGCCTGGGTGTACGACTACATCACCCCCGCGCTCCTGAAGGACATCGCCGAGGCCCTGCTCGCGGTCTTCCTGTGGTTCCTCGTCCTGCTGGGCGTGGACCTGCGCCTGGCGGGTTAGCCGTTCCCCGCCCGCGCGCCGCGTGATCCGGCCCGGCCCTCGCCGGTGTGGCCCTCGTCAGGTTCGGGGCGCTACGGGAGGAAACCCCCGTTGCGGATGCCGAAGGCCACACCGACGAACGAGGCCACGATGCCCACGATGTTCAGCGCGCGCTCCGGCGTCGTCGCGGAGACGTACTGGGAGTAGAGGCCGCCGAAGAACCCCAGCACCCCCAGGAACGACGCGACGGAGTGCGCCGCGGGGAACAACCCGGCCACGAAGGCGACCAGCCCGCAGAGGACCGTGCCGACGCTCAGCACGTTCTCCAGAGGGTGGCGCCGCCCGTCGCTGTTCAGCCTGAACCGGGACGGCCCGCTCCGGCCGCGTCCGGACGTGCGTGACATCTCCACCGCCCCTTTCCCCGTTCCCCGTTCCCCGCGAAGGGGCGCGTTCCCGTGAGAACGCGCCCGTTTCCCCTGATGGGGACGTGCCCGGCGAGGTGACGGCCCAACCCTTGCCGGACTGGTAGGCTGGCACGGCTACGTCGAATGGGTGTGTCATGGCCCACCCTCCACCCCGAGCGCCGAAATGGGAGCCCGAGGTGGCGTACGTCAGCGTCCTCCTGTCACGGCACGGTGTCGTGACCGCAAGAGTCCAGAGGAGGTTGGAAGTCAGCATGCGCCGTTACGAAGTGATGGTCATTCTTGACCCCTCGCTCGATGAGCGTACGGTCGCCCCTTCCCTCGACCAGTTCCTCACGGTCGTCCGCAACGACGGCGGCACCGTGGAGAAGGTCGACGTGTGGGGTCGCCGCAGGCTGTCCTACGACATCGCGAAGAAGCCCGAGGGCATCTACGCCGTCATCGACCTGAGCGCCGAGCCCGCCACGGTCAAGGAGCTCGACCGGCAGATGAACCTCAACGAGGGAATCCTGCGCACCAAGGTCCTGCGCCCGGACGTGCACTAATCTCCGGCATTTTGTCGGGCGGCAGCCGTACTCTGAGCCGATAACCAGCGAAGGCCGCAGGAAGGGCAGCGCTAGCCATGGCAGCAGGCGACACCACGATCACCATCGTCGGCAACCTCGTCGACGATCCGGAGCTGCGCTTCACCCCCACGGGGCAAGCGGTGGCCCGGTTTCGCATCGCGTCCACTCCGAGGTTCCTCGACAAGACGACCAACGAGTGGAAAGACGGCGAGGGCCTGTTCCTGACCTGCAACGTGTGGCGGCAGGCGGCGGAGAACGCCGCCGAGAGCCTCCAGCGTGGCATGCGGGTCATCGTTCAGGGACGGCTCCGCCAGAGGTCTTACGAGACCAAGGAAGGCGAGAAGCGCACCGTTTACGAGGTTGAGGTCGACGAGGTCGGCCCCTCCCTGAGAAACGCGACCGCCAAGGTCAACAAGACCGCCCGTCAGGGCGGTGGCGGTGGCGGCTTCGGTGGCGGCCCCGCCAACGACCCGTGGGCCTCCGCGGCGCCGGCCGCACCGCAAGGTGGCGGCTTCTCCGGCGGCGGCGGCAACAACTACGGGGGCGGCGGCGGTCAGCAGCAGGGTGGCGGCGGCTTCGGCGGCGGCGACTTCAGCGACGAACCGCCCTTCTAGGGACGCTCCTCCGGGACGGCCACGACCGCGTCCCGACATCCCAGTCCATATCCGCAGCGACCATTCCCGCCTGACGGCGGGGCTCTGAAAGGAGCACCACGATGGCCAAGCCGGCACTGCGCAAGCCTAAGAAGAAGGTTTGCCTGTTCTGCCACGACAAGATCTCCTACGTCGACTACAAGGACACGGCGCTGCTTCGGAAGTTCATCTCCGACCGCGGCAAGATCCGTGCCCGCCGGGTGACGGGCAACTGCACCCAGCACCAGCGTGACGTGGCGACCGCTATCAAGAACGCTCGTGAGATGGCGCTCCTGCCGTACATGAGCACCGCGCGCTAAGGAGGTCCGGACAGATGAAGCTCATTCTCACCAGTGAGGTCACCGGCCTCGGCGCCCCCGGCGACATCGTCGAGGTCAAGAGTGGCTACGGCCGCAACTACCTGCTTCCCCGCGGCTTCGCGATCCTCTGGACGCGCGGCGGCGAGAAGCAGATCTCCTCGATCAAGAAGGCCCGTGACGCCCGCGAGATTCGCGACCTCGGCACCGCCAAGGAAGTCGCCGGCCAGCTGCAGGCCCTGAAGGTGGTCCTGAAGACGAAGGCCGGCGAGTCCGGCCGCCTCTTCGGCTCCATCACCACGGGTGACGTCGCCGAGGCCGTCAAGGCCGCCGGTGGCCCCCTGCTCGACCGCCGTCGCATCGAGATCGCCTCCGCGATCAAGAGCCTCGGTTCCCACCGGGTCAGCGTCAAGCTGCACCCGGAGGTCTCCGCGTCCCTCGATGTCGAGGTCGTCGCGGCCTGACAGGCCCCGTGTGACAAGGGCCCCTCCCCGTTCGCGGGGAGGGGCCCTCGTCCTTTTCCCGGTCCGTTCTTCCCTGTCCCGTACCTTCTGTTCTTCCGTTCTTTCCCGGTCCCCTGTGAGCCTCGGAGGGCCCGGTTCTCCATCGGGCACGGAAGGCTCGGTCCCCCGCGGGGCCGGAGATCCCGGCCCTTCCACGCGCCCGGAGCTTCCTGAGGGCCAGAGGCCCCGGTCCTTCCACGGGGCCTGTCAGGCCGACGAAAACCCCCCTTTCCCGCCGGGGAAATTTCATATTCTGGTACCCCGTTACCCCAGGTCACTGCGAGTACATACAATTCGGGAACCGTTGCTTCGCCCTGGAGGTTTTGTCATGGTCCGTCCCTCGACGCTGTTCGCGCTCGGTGCCCTCGCGGCGACCGCGGTGGCCTGTGCGCCGGCCTCGGAAACGGCGACCCAGGCGAGCCCCGCGTCCTCGGGCGCCTCCGGCGCCGCCTCCACGGCGGCCGGCGCCTGTGCCAAGGACAGCCCCGCGCTGAAGACCCCCGGCAAGCTGACCATCGGCACCGACAAGCCCGCCTACGACCCGTGGTTCAGCGACGACGACCCGGCCAACGGCAAGGGCTTCGAGAGCGCGGTCGCCTACGCCATCGCGGGCCAGTTGGGCTTCGCCAAGAGTGACGTCACCTGGGCCACGGTGAAGTTCGACTCCGCGTTCGCGCCGGGCGCCAAGCAGTTCGACTTCGACGTCAACCAGGTCTCGGTCACCCCCGACCGGGCCAAGGTCGTCGACTTCAGCAAGGGCTACTACACGGTCAAGCAGGCCGTGGTCGCGCTGGACGGCTCCAAGGTCGCCTCCGCCACGGACCTGGCGAGCCTGAAGGACGCCAAGATCGGCGTGCAGATCGGCACCACCTCGCTGCAGGCGGTCAAGGACGTCATCAAGCCGTCGTCCGAGCTCAACGTCTACAACGAGCAGATCGACGCCGTCAACGCGCTGAAGAACAAGCAGGTCGACGCCGTGGTGGTGGACCTGCCCACCGCCTTCTACGTGACCGCGGCCCAGGTCGAGAACTCCAAGATCGTCGGCCAGTTCGGTACGGCCTCCGGGGAGCCCGAGGTCTTCGGCGCGGTCTTCGAGAAGGGCAGCCCGCTGGTGGGCTGCGTCGACGAGGCCATCGACAAGCTGACCGCCTCCGGTGAGCTGGCGAAGATCGAGACCGAGTGGCTCGGCTCCGCCGCGGGCGCACCGGAGCTGAAGTGACCCTGCGGTACCTTCCGACATCGCCCGCGCGCATGTCCGCGAGCGGAACCGGGCCGCGGGCACGGAGCGCGTACGGCCCGCGTCACGGCGGCGCCCGATGAGGAACGACGAGCGCCTGGAGATTCCCACCGGCTGGGAGAAGAGCGAGCGGCAGATCGAGCGGGAGCGGCTCCGCAGGAGGTCGTCGATCCGTTCGGGCTCTGTCGCGACGGTCTCGACGATCCTCGTGATCGTCCTGCTGCTCTGGCTCTTCACCACCTCGCCCGGCTGGCCCCGGGTGCGGGACACGTTCTTCGACCTCGACCAGTTCACCGGGGCGCTGCCGGACGTGCTGAGCGGGTTCCTGCTCAACATCAAGATCTTCCTGATCGCCGAGCCGCTCATCCTCGTGGTGGGGCTGCTCGTCGCGCTGGCCCGCAACCTCACGGCGCCGGTGTTCTTCCCGCTGCGCGCCCTCGCGGTGATCTACACCGACGTCTTCCGCGGCGTGCCCACGATCCTCGTCATCTATCTCGTCGGTTTCGGCCTGCCCGCGCTCGGCCTGCAGGGCACGCCGACGGACCTCGCGACGCTGGGCATCATCGCGCTCACCCTCTCGTACGGCGCGTACGTGGCGGAGGTCTTCCGGGCCGGCATCGAGTCGGTGCACCCCAGCCAGCGGGCCGCCGCCCGGTCCCTCGGGCTGAGCCACGGCCAGACCATGCGCCACGTGGTGGTGCCGCAGGCCGTGCGCAGGGTGGTGCCGCCGCTGCTCAACGACTTCGTCTCGCTGCAGAAGGACACCGCGCTCGTCGCCACGATCGGTCCCCTGGAGGCGCTGCGGCAGGCGCAGATCCACGTCGCCAGCACCTTCAACTACACCCCCTACCTGGCGGCGGCGCTGCTGTTCATCCTGCTCACCATCCCGATGGCCCGCTTCACCGACTACCTGGCGGCCCGCTCGCAGCGGCGGCGGGGCCAGTGAGCGGGCGGATCGGGGCGTACGGTGGCAGCGTCCCGCCGCCCGGTGAGACGGCGGCGGTACGGGAGGAGAGGGCATGAGCCTGCTGGCCATCGAGGGCCTGTGGAAGAACTACCGCGGCCACAGCGTGCTGCGCGGCGTCGACCTGGAGGTCGAGCCGCACGAGGTGGTCTGCCTGATCGGTGCCTCCGGCTCCGGCAAGTCCACCCTGCTGCGCTGCGTCAACCTGCTGGAGACCGCCGACGACGGCACGATCACCCTGGACGGTGAGGAGATCACCGACGCCAGGACCGATCCCGACGACGTGCGCAAGCGCATGGGCATCGTGTTCCAGGCGTTCAACCTGTTCCCGCACATGAGCGTGCTGGACAACATCACGCTGGCGCCGCGCAAGGTGCACGGGACGGGCAGGAGGCAGGCCGAGTCGCAGGCCCGCGACCTGCTGGCCAGGTTCGGTCTGGCGGACAAGGCGGACGCCTACCCCGACCAGCTCTCCGGCGGCCAGCAGCAGCGTGCCGCCATCATCAGGGCCCTGGCCACCCAGCCTCGCCTGATGCTGCTGGACGAGGTCACCTCGGCCCTGGACCCGGCGCTCGTCAAGGAGGTGCTCGGGATCATCCGGGAGCTCAAGGAGGGGGGCATGACCATGGTCCTCACCACCCACGAGATGGGCTTCTGCCGCGAGATCGCCGACACCGTCTGCTTCCTCGACGGCGGCGTGCTCCTGGAACGAGGCACCCCCGAGCAGATCTTCACCGATCCTCGCGAGCCCCGCACCAGGGAGTTCGTGCAGAGTGTGATCGACGCCCGGCGCCTCTGACCTCTTCCCGCTCCCGGGCTTCCGGCTCCTGGGCTCTCCTGAGCCTGCCGAGGCCCGGCGCACGGTCTCAGCGGCGGTGCCTGCCGCGGGGTCCGGCGGTGGATCCGGGGCCGGGACCGCCGGGGCCGCCGGGAGGGCCGGGTGGCCCAGGTGGCCAGGGCGGGTCCGTCCGCCCGTCCCCGGGACCGTACTGGTACTGCCCCGGGGAGGGACGTGCCGGAGTCTCCGGGACAGGCCGTGCCGTCGTGGCGAGCACGCTGTTGCGCCTGCCGTACACCAGGTAGACCAGCACGCCGAAGGCCATCCAGATGATGAAGTACAGCCAGGTGATGAGCTGCAGGTTCACCATGAGCCACAGGCAGGCGAGGATCGAGGCGATCGGCACGCCGGGAGAGAGCGGGGTGCGGAAGCCCCGGGGCAGGTCCGGCATCGTCTGCCGCATCCTGACCACCCCGCCGGCCACGGCGATGAACACGAACAGGGCGCCGATCACGACCAGCGGTTCGAGCGTCAGCACGTCCACGAACTCGGCCAGCAGGATCGCGAGGAAGCCGATGATCAGCGTGACCCTCGTCGGGCTGCGGTAGCTACGGTTGATCTTGGAGAGCGAGCGGGGGATCAGCCCGTCGCGCGCCATGGAGAACAGCACGCGGGTCAGGCCGACGAGCAGCACCAGGACGACGGTGGTGAGGCCGAGCACCGCCCCGATGTTGATGACGTGCACCATGAAGCCCTCGCCCGCCTCGCGGAAGGCACTGGCGAGCGGCGCGTCCGCGGCGATCTTGTCGTACGGGGTCATCCCGACCATGATCACCGCGACCGCGATATAGATGACCGTGGTGAGCACCAGCCCGCGGATGATGCCCTTCGGGATCGACCGCGGGGCGTCCTCGGACTCCTCGGCGGCGGTGGCCACGACGTCGAAGCCGATGTACGCGAAGGTGATGGCCGCCGAGGCGGCGAAGATGCCGAACCAGCCGAACGTGCCCGTCTGGCCGAGGAGGAGGCCGAGCAGCGGGGAGTGAAGGGCCTCCTCGGCCTTCCCCGCGGGCACCGCCGGCACCGGGATGGCCGCGAGGTTGCGCTGATCGAAGTGGAGGGCGCCGATCACGATGACCGCGCCGATGGCCAGCAGCTTGGCGACCACGATGACCCACAGGGTGCGCAGTCCGACACGGGCGCCCAGGGCCACCACGGCCGTGAGGATCGCCAGGATGAACAGCGTGAACAGGTCGAAACCCGTGGTCTGGCCGACCATGCCCGCGATCACCTCGGGAAGGCGCACGCCGAGGTCGGTGAGCATCTGGGCGGCGTAGAGCGACCAGGCGCGGGCCACCGCGGCCGTGGCCAGCAGGAGTTCCAGGACCAGCGCCCAGCCCACGATCCAGGCCCAGACCTCGCCGAAGATGACGTAGGCGAAGGTGTAGGCGCTTCCCGAGCTCGGCATGGCGGAGGACAGCTCGGCGAAGCAGAAGGCCACGAGCAGGCTGGTGATTCCCGCGATCATGAAAGAGAGGATCACGCCCGGTCCGGCCATGTTCGCCGCCTGGCGGGCGGCGAGGCTGAAGATGCCCGCGCCGATCATGACCCCGACGCCGAGGACGATGAGGTCCGCTCCGCGATAGGCCATGGGGAGGCCGTGACGCGCACCGGTCAGCCGGCCTGTGGCGTGGTCCGGTGGCATGCGGCGAACGATCGACGAGGAAGCACCTTCGGGCACGACGTGACCAATCGTGGTGGGCTGATAACCCTATATTGTGGGACTCGTTTCACAGTGCCGCAGGGGAGTTGCGCCGGACAAGGGCTATCCGGTCACGTGGTGGACACCACAGTGTCACGCCCGGATCACCTGCTCGGCGGACACCGTCCGTCACAGGCGAACCGCCCGCGGTCGCGCCGTTCCGGTGTCCAGCCAGCCATCTCGGCCACCCGGTCACCTCAGCCATCTCGGCCATCCGGCGCGTCCACCCGGCCGCCTCGGTCGCCGGTTCAGCCGCCGGCCACCAGCCACGCCCTGCCGTACGCCCGGGTCGACAGGGTGACCAGCCGGGCCGCCATCCACAGCCCGAGCGCGAGCCAGAGCGCCACCAGGCCGCCGCCCCGCAGGTCCACCAGGAACGCGGCGGGCAGGTAGGCGATCGTCGTCCACACCCCCGCCCAGGCGAGGTAGCGCCGGTCTCCGGCCCCGATCAGCACGCCGTCCAGCACGAACACCACCCCGGCGACGGGCTGCAGGACGGCCACCACCCAGAGCAGGTCGAGCAGCTCCGCGGCGACGACGGGGCCCGCGTCGAACAGGGCGGGCACGAACGGCCTGGCCAGCACGATGAGGAGGCCTAGCAGCACGCCCGAGCCGATGCCCCAGACCACCATCCTCCCGGTGGCGCCGCGGGCTCCCGCCACGTCGCCGGCGCCCAGCGCGCGGCCGGTGATCGCCTGCCCGGCGATGGCGATCGCGTCCAGGGCGAACGCCATCAGGGTCCAGATCCTGATGGCGACGGTGTGCGCCTCGATCTGCTGCTCTCCCATGCGGGTGGCCGCGGCGGTCGCGACGGCCAGCACCAGCTGGAGGCACGCCGTACGGATGATCAGAGCGACCCCGGCCGAGCCCGCCGCCCGCACGCCCGCCAGGTCGGGGCGGAACGGCGCTCGGTACCGGACGAGGATCAGGAGGAGATAGACGGCGGCGGCGAGCGACTGGGCCAGTACCGTGCCCCACGCCGAGCCCGCGATCCCCCAGCCCAGTCCCAGGACGAACACGATGTTGAGCACGGCGTTCAGCGCGAAGGCCCCCACCGACACCAGCAGCGGGGTGGCGGTGTCCTGCATGCCGCGCAGCACGCCCGTGCCCGCGAACACCAGCAGCATGGCGGGCACGCCCAGCAGGCTGATCCGCAGGTAGGTCACCGCCTGCTGAGCGAGCTCGCCCTCGGCGCCGAGCAGATGGACCAGCGAAGGGGCGAGCGGCCATACGACCACGATGATCGCCAGTCCCACCCCGGCGGCCAGCCAGAGGCCGTCCACCCCCTGCCGAAGCGCCCGCCCGGTCTCGCCCGCCCCGATCTGCCGGGCCACCGCCGCGGTCGTGCCGTACGCCAGGAACACGCACAGTCCCACGAGGAAGCTCAGCACCGTGCTCGCCACCCCTAGGGCGCCGAGCGCGGGGGCGGGCAGGCGGCCGACGACGACGGTGTCGGTCAGCAGGAACAGCGGTTCGGCCACCAGGGCACCGAACGCGGGCAGCGCCAGCCGCAGGATCTGCCTGTCGTGGTCGCGCCCTGATCCGCCGGACCGCCCTGATCCGTTGAGTCGGCCCGATCCGCCGGACTGATCGGATTCCCCGAGTGGGCCGGATCCGCCGGGATGACCGGATTCGCCGAGTGGGCCGGATTCACCGGACCCGCCTGACCCGGCGGGCGGGTCGGACCGGCCGGACCGGCCGGATCGGGGGCGATCGGATCGGCCGGATCGAGGAGTAAGAGGCACTTATCCATTGTGCCTCTTACCTCCGGGTGGATCTTCAGCGGGATGAACCCGTCAGGGCATGCCATCAGGGGCGACTTTCGGCGTGTCGCCCCAACTTTCTTTTCTCCACAGGCAGTGGATGACGTTTTCGCTGGTCAGAGCGTTATCCACAGCTGTGGACAAGAGTTATCCACAGTACTGTCCCCAGGGTGCCCACACCTCTGGGGAAGAAGTGCACAGCTTATCCACACCTCTGTCGACAGGCCGCGTTGCCAGCTGGGCGCGGAGCCGCGAAACTGTCACACCGATCGGCTACAAATAGAGATAACGTAACTGTGTTCGAAAGAGGGGGTGTGTGGTGAGCATCGCGGAACCGCCGGTCTTCGAGCCGAGATTCGAGCGCACCCCACCGAACAACATCGAGGCCGAGCAGTCGGTCCTGGGCGGCATGCTGCTGTCCAAGGACGCCATCGCCGACGTGGTCGAGATCCTGCGCTCCGACGACTTCTACCGTCCGGCCCACCAGATCATCTACGACATCATCACCGACCTCTACGGTCGCGGCGACCCCGCCGACGCCGTCACCATCCTCGACGAGCTGCAGAAGCGGGGCGAGGTCGCCAGGATCGGCGGCGGCGCCTACCTCCACACCCTGACCGCCGTCGTCCCGACCGCGGCCAACGCCGGTTACTACGCGAGGATCGTCCGCGAGCAGGCCATCCTCCGCCGCCTGATCGAGGCCGGCACCCGCATCGTCTCCTACGGCTACGGCGGCCAGGACGAGGAGGTCGACGACCTCGTCGACCGCGCCCAGGCGGAGATCTACAAGGTCACCGAGCGCCGCACCTCCGAGGACTACATCCCGCTGGCCGACATCATGCCGGGCGCCCTCGACGAGCTGGAGGCCATCGGCGGCCGGAGCGGCCAGATGGTCGGGGTCCCCACCGGCTTCCAGGACCTCGACTCCCTCACCAACGGCCTGCACCCCGGCCAGATGATCGTCGTGGCCGCCCGTCCCGCCATCGGCAAGTCGACTTTGGGGCTGGATTTCGCGAGATCTGCCGCCATCAAGCACGGTATGACGACTGTGGTGTTCTCGCTGGAAATGTCGCGTAATGAGATCACGATGCGTCTGCTGTCGGCCGAGGCGCGGGTGGCGCTGCACGCCATGCGATCGGGCACGATGACCGACGACGACTGGGCCAAGCTGGCCCGGAGGATGGGCGAGGTGGCCGAGGCCCCGCTGTTCATCGACGACTCGCCCAACATGTCGATGATGGAGATCAGGGCCAAGTGCCGTCGTCTCAAGCAGCGCAACGACCTGCGGTTCGTCATCATCGACTACCTGCAGCTGATGTCCTCGCCGAAGAAGACCGAGAGCCGCCAGAACGAGGTCTCCGAGATCTCCCGGGCCATCAAGCTCCTCGCCAAGGAGCTGGAGGTCCCGGTGATCGCGATCTCCCAGCTCAACCGTGGCCCCGAGCAGCGGACGGACAAGCGGCCCATGGTCAGCGACCTCCGTGAGTCCGGAAGCATCGAGCAAGATGCCGACATGGTCATCCTTCTCCACAGGGAAGACGCTTACGAGCGCGAGTCGCCCAGAGCGGGCGAGGCCGACCTGATCGTGGCCAAGCACCGTAACGGCCCCACCGCCACGGTCACCGTGGCGTTCCAGGGCCACTACAGCCGTTTCGTCGACATGGCCCCTCACTAGAAGCTCACACGCGAGGGGCCGACCCGCCTGTCATGCGCCGTCGGCTGCCCGGAGACTTCCTGGGCGCGGCCGTTCGGTGCCACGCACTCGCGCCTCGTCGAACGCGCCGCAGCCTCGCTTGTCAGGGATTCCCTGACGAATTAAGGTGTCAGGGAGATCCTGACACCAAAGGAGGACGCCGTGGCATCGCCCGACACCCCGACCGAACTCGCTCGATGCTCCTTCTGCGGCAAGCCGGACACCGAGGTCGGCAAGCTGGTCGCCGGCGCCGGTGTGCACATCTGCGACGAGTGCGTGGCTCTGGCCGCGTCGATCATCGACGAGAGCCTCGGCGCCCCCGCGAGACCGCGCGTGCCCGTCTGGGAGTCGTTGACAGACGGAGAGATGCTGGGCCACATTCCACGCGTCGCCGCGCACATCGAGCAGGCCGAGGCCGACCTGCGCTCGTGGGTGCAGGAGCTGCGCCGGCGTGGTGTCACCTGGGCCAGGATCGGCGAGGCTCTCGGGATCACCCGCCAGTCCGCCTGGGAGCGGTTCTCCGGCGAGGAGTGACCCGCCGGCCGGGGCCTTCGACGCCGCCGCGGGCTTCGCCTCACGCCGCGGGCCGCATCCGGTGGCGCCGGGATCGGCGCGGGGAACCGGCGCGGGGGCGACACACCGAGCGAGGTCGTCGAGACCCGCGTCTGCGCGGACGCGCGCCCGTGGAACCCCGCCCTCCAGCAGTCTTCTAGTCGCCGCACCCGCACAGGCAGGGCGGGCCGGGCGGCTCGACGGGGTCGGCCCAGTGCAGGGCGACGAACGGCTCGGTGCGACAGGGGTGGTGCACCCGTTCGCGGGTGATGCGGTAGCGGGCGACGGCCTCGGGCTCCTCGGGCGAGCGGCGCGGGACGGGCACGGTGAGGGTGCCGATGTCCTGGTCGATGTGGGTGAGCATGCCGTGGCAGGGGCCGCCCAGGCAGATGGCGTTGCGCGGTGGCGCGGCGGTCATGACGGACCGCCCGGTGCCCGATCACCGGCGGGCGTGTCGGGGCTGACGCTCAACAGCGCGGCGGCCTCGCCGATCCGAAACGTCGTCACGAACCATCACGATACCTTCGCACATTCCGGCATCAAGAGCCGGTATGCCTGGTAAGCACGCATGATCTACTGCTTTGGCATCGCATCTGCCGGATCTAGAGGCGTCCGCGTCCCGCTGATTCCGGCGGGTGCGCGGTTCCGACTTGACGTGAACCTTGGTTGAGGTACGAACCTGTTCACACGGCGCCGCGAGGGCGCGGACAAGCCACTGTGACCAGCGGAGGACCGTCATGCCCGAGGAGCCGATCCGGTTAGCGGTGATCATCGGTAGCGTCCGGGAAGGCCGGCTCGGCTCGACCGTCGCGGAGTGGTTCGCGGGCCGGGCCCGCCGGCACGAGGGCCTCGACGTCGACGTCATCGACCTGGCCGAGATCCCCCTGCCGATGGTGTTGCCCCGGTTCGGGGCCGCGCCGGCCGTGGAGGCGTCGCGGGCCCTGGAAGCCCTGACGCCACGCCTGGCCAGGGCCGACGCGTTCGCCGTCGTGACGCCCGAGTACAACCACAGCTTTCCCGCCTCGTTGAAGAACGCCATCGACTGGCACGACCGGCAGTGGCACGCCAAGCCGGTCGGTTTCGTCTCCTACGGTGGCATCTCCGGAGGTCTGCGGGCGGTCGAGCAGCTCCGCCTGGTCTTCGCCGAGCTGCACGCGGTCACCGTCCGCGACACCGTCAGCTTCCACGGCGCCTGGAAGCACTTCGACGACGAGGGGGCGCCGACCAGCCCGCGGAGTTGCGACGGCGCGGCCGGGATCCTGCTCGACCAGCTGACCTGGTGGGCACGGACGCTGCGCGAGGGCAGGACCGTCCGCCCCTACACCACCTGACCCGGACGGGCGCCTCGACGGACACGCGGCGCCCCGGTCAGGGGATCAGGACGATCTTCCCGGTGGTGCGGCGGGTCGACAGGAGCTCGTGGGCCTTGGCCACCTCGGCCAGCGGCAGCACCTGGTCCAGGTGGACCCTGAGCCGGCCCGACTCCACCAGGGCCGTCAGCCGCGAGAGGTCGGCCGCCGAGGGGCGCACGCTCACCACCGCGAGCCGTACGCCCAGGTCGGCCGCGCGTTCCCGCGTGATGCCGAGGTTGCTCCCCAGCGCCCCCACGAGCAGGCCGCCCGGCTTGAGCGCGACGGCGGAACGTTCCCCGTACTCGCCGCCCACCAGGTCGAACACCACGTCCACCGGCGCGGTCTTCGCGACGAAGTCCGCGGTGGTGTGATCGATCAGGACGTCCGCGCCGAGCTCGCGCAGGAGGTCGTGCTTGGCGGTGCGGGCGGTACCGATGACGTGCGCCCCGAAGGACGCGGCGATCTGGACGGCGAGGTGGCCGACCCCTCCCGCGGCGGCGTGGACGAGAACCCGCTGCCCCTCGGTGACGCGGGCGATGCCGACCAGCGCCTGCCAGGCGGTCAGCCCGGCCAGCGGGAGCCCTCCCGCCTGCTCCACGGGTAGCACGGCGGGCCGGTGGACGATCTCGTTGGGCGAGGCGAGCACGTAGTCGGCGTAGGCGTTGCCGGCGCGGGGGAAGGCGAGCAGGCCCAGCACCTCGTCGCCCGGGGCGAACGCGGACACGCCGGGCCCGGTGGACTCGACCGTGCCCGCGACGTCCCAGCCGAGGGTGAAGGGCGGCGGGCCGAGCAGCGGGAAGAGGCCGGCGCGGACCGCTCCGTCGACCGGGTTGACCCCGGCGGCCCTGACCTTGATCAGGACCTGCCCGTGATCGGGCTCGGGCCGGTCGGCCTCGGCGACACCGAGCACGGAAGGGTCGCCGACGGCGGACTGGGTGATGACGCGCATCGTGATCTCCTCTGAGGGGAAGCTCTTCGGGACCAATCGTCGGCGATCTCGGTATCCCATTGAAAGAAGGCACCTTTTGGAGATATAGGTACCTTATGGAAACCACTTCCGGCCTGCGAGAGCACGGCGCCGCCAACGCGTACCTTCGGGAGTGCGGCTCGCGGAGGGTCCTGGAGGCGATCGCCAACAAGTGGACCTGCCTGCTGGTCGACGCCCTGCGGGACGGCCCGGTCCGGTTCGGCGTGCTCCGCCGCAGGATCGACGGGATCACCCAGAAGAGCCTCACCCAGACGCTGCGGAACATGGAACGCGACGGGATGGTGATCCGCACCGTCTACCCGACGATCCCGCCCCGCGTGGAGTACGAGCTCAGCGCGCTGGGATACAGCGTGGTCACGCTGATGGAGGGCATCAAGAGCTGGTCGGAGAAGCACGTACCCGAGATCATGGCCGCTCGCGAGCTCTACGACGTCCGCGCGGCCGAGGAACCCAGGCCCGTCCAGGTGAACTGAGCGGTCCCGAGCGCGTCGGCGGTCGTCATGTGCGGGTCCGAGCGTGCCATCGGTCGTTACGCGTGCGGGCCTGTCCCCGCGGCTTGAGCAGGCCGGAGCATGCGGGCCAGAGCATGCGGGCCAGAGCATGCGGGTCTGAGCATGCGGGTCTGAGCATGCGGGTCTGAGCGCGTCAGCGGCCGTCGCGCGCGACGGCGCCCGCCACCCGGAGTCGTGCTCCGGGTGGCGGGCGCCGTCGTCTCCAGGGTCACGGATGGCTCGTGGCCGTGGATCCCCTCCGCGTCCGGACGCTCACAGCCGCCGCGTGATCCCCGGACGTCCTTCTACCAGCCGTTGCCGGACCGGTAGAGCTGGCCGCGCACCGCGCCGCCGCCGAACTCGGTGGTGTGCAGGTTGGTGTACCAGTTCTTCGGGTTCTTCTTGATGCCCCGGGCGATGTCGGACTTCACCGACGCGGTGCCGGCGATGCCGGTGACGCCCTTGGGCAGGCCGTTCGTGTCGGCGAAGAAGTCGATCACGACATCGCCGTTCTTGCCCTTCTTGCCGCGGTGGATGTGCCCGTTGGTGGGAGCGGCGAGCTTCTCCCAGATGGTGGCGTAGTAGACCTTCGAGCCCTTGATGCCGACGAGCCACTCGGCGCGGCCGTTCGGGTCGCCGACCTTCTTGCCGGGGGCCGGGACCTCCTGGCGGCCGTCGGCGTTGGAGTGGTAGATGGGGTGCACGCCGCCGGCCAGCACGTTGGCCAGGTTGGTCGGGCTGATCCGGTGCATCTGGGCGCGCACCGCGCCACCCGGGAACTCGGCGGTGTGCAGGTTGAGGTACCAGTTCTTCGGGTTCCTCTTGATCCCGGACAGCAGGCCGCTGTCGTTGATCTTGACGCTGCCGAGGACGGCCTTGCTGCCGCCGGGCAGGGCCTCCATGAAGAAACCGACCTTCACGTCGCCGTTCTTGCCGGCCTTGCCCTGGTGGATGTGGAACGCGGTGGGGGTGGCCGTCCCCTCCCACCGTACGGCGTAGGAGACCTCGTTGCCGCGGATGCGGACGATGGCGATGGCCCTGCCGTTCTTGTCGCCGACGGCGGGACCGCCGCTGACCGGCACCTCGTTCCTCCCGAGCAGGGTGCCCGCGAAGTAGGCGTCGGCTGTGCCCGCGGTATCGGACCGCGTGACCGCGGCTGTGCCGGCCTGCGCGGCCGGGGCGAGGCCCGAGGAGAGCAGGGCCGCGGCGATGGCCACGCCGGAGACGGTGAGGGTGCGCTTGGACATCGTGAACCTCTCGTAGTTGTAAGGGGCTGCTGCGTTCTTCAGCCGGTTGTACGGCGCCCCGGTCACCAGAGGTTCAATGTTCAAATACGTAAAAATGCACATAAGGGAACGGCTCTCAAAAGGCCCTTCCGTTCCGGGGGAGGGCTAGGATGCCCCGCTCAGAGAGTGCTCAGACCGTGCTCTGAGCACGCTCAGACCATGCTCACACCGTGACGGTGAGCAGCGTGTCGCCGCCGGACGTGCGTACCTCGAAGCGGTCTATCCCGGCCCGCTCCCAGGCGACGCCGCCGTGCACGTAGAGCGGTTCGGGAGAGCCGGGAACCCCGTAGCCCCGCTCGGGCACCGCCCATCCGGTGACCACGCGCCGCTCGCCGGTCCGTGAGACGGCGACCAGTTCGCACTCCAGCGGTCCCTTGACGCCCCTGAGCTCCAGGGCCGCGTGGGTGCCCCAGCCCTTCGTCTCCAGCACCAGGCCGCCGGTGACACCGGAGGCGCCCGCGCCCGCGAGCGGCGTGCCGGCCCGGTAGGCGTCCTCGGCGGGGCCGTGCGCGGAGTGGCCGACGGGAACGCTCCCGCTCCCGCTCTCGCCGGAGATCGAGGTGCCCACCGCGATCCCACCGGCGACCAGGGTGACGGCCGCGGCGGCGCCGATCACGAACGTGCCCCTGCGGGCGCGCCGGTCGGCCGCCTTGCGGCGGCGCAGCAGGTTGACCACCTCGGCGGAACCCCGGTCGCCGCTGCCGGTGTCGGTGCCGATGTCGTCGCGTACGTCGTCCAGGGGCCCGATGCCGGCGAGCGCGCCCGCCACCCCGGAC
The DNA here is from genome assembly GCF_042428775.1 of Streptosporangium vulgare. Lineage (NCBI taxonomy): Bacteria > Bacillati > Actinomycetota > Actinomycetes > Streptosporangiales > Streptosporangiaceae > Streptosporangium > Streptosporangium vulgare. The sequence goes on from NZ_JBHMBS010000006.1 coordinate 287,542, forward strand.
AGCTCCTGGAGCTCGGCGGTGCAGGACCGGCACGTGGCCAGGTGGTCCGAGAAGGCCGTCCGGTCGGGCTCTTCGAGGATGCCCAGGGCGTACGCGCCCACGTCGGTGTGCTCCACCCGCGAGGTCATGCCGTCACCCCTCTCTCCTCAAGGGCGACGCGCAGCGCGCGAAGGGCGTAGTACGCCCTCGATTTCACCGTGCCCACCGGGATGCCGAGCGCCTCGGCCGCGTCGTTCACCGACCGGTCGCGCAGGACCGTCTCGTTGAGGATCTCGCGGTGGGCGGGCGACAGCGAGTCGAGCGCGTCCGACACGACGACCTGCCGCAGAAGATCTTCCATCTGATCGGGCATGGGCACACTCTCCAGTGGTCCCTCACCCGCCTCGTGGGGACGCGCGTCCTTACGGCGTTGGTCGTCAATCACGATATGTCTGGCGACCGTCGCGAGCCAAGGCATCAGGGACGACGCGTCGGCGTCGAACCGGTCCGCGCTGCGCCACGCCCGGACCATGGTCTCCTGCACCACGTCCTCGGCCCACTGCACGTCGCCACGGGTGAGCCGTACGACGAAGGAGAGCAGCGGCCGGTGGTACGTCCTGTACAGTTCCGCGACGACCAGCTCGTCGTCGGGGGTGTCGACCGGTCGCAGACGGCGGGACCGGTCCGGCCGGTCACCGGGCCGGGATGAGGCTTTCACGCTGGGGTTCTCTCCGGGGAAATCGGCCGGCGGGGAGGGGCAGGCGCCCTGCCGCGTCATCACGCGCGTCCCGCGGTTCGCACCGGCCGGTCGTGACCGGTGCGCGGGACGGTGTCGCCCGCCTCGTCGTGGGCGCGGACGCCGGGTGGCGGCTCCGCGATCACGGCGGTGCCCGCTGGAGCGGGCCGCCGCAGGGCGTTCACGATCACGCTGTGCCCTCCGAAGGTCGGCCGCCGGACGATTTTCCGGTGTCGGCAGGCAGTACGGCGCCGGATCTCGGAGGGTTCAACAGATCGCGTGGATTTTCGATTATCAGCCGAACTAGCTTCCCATAAGGGGAAAGTATGGCTAATTCCGGGCGAAGGCACCTCTACGAACCGGCGAGCCACCATGGTGTCGCCCAGCCGGAAGCGGCGGGTACGGGATGCGGCGCCGTTCCCCACGCGGAGGCGCGACCGCTCCGCCGTTCCTCACACGAGAGGCGACCCGCCCGCCGGTACGGGGTGCGGCGCCGATCGTCGCGCGGTGTACGGATGTCGGGTGGCCGGTCTCGTGAGGCGTGTCGCTCGGGCCGCGGCACGCCGTGGGGGCGGGCCGCGGCGAGGTCACAGGACCGGGCGGACGTGGGTGATGAGGCGGCCGCCGTCGAAGACGTGCATGGCGATCTGCGGCGGCAGGTCGTAGTCGACGGGGATCGGGGTGTCGAGCTCCTGGTTGAGCCGCAACGTGGAGATGACCCCCGGGGCGACCGACAGCGGCAGGCCCGCGAAGGTGGTGCTCGCCGCGGTGTGGGCGTGACCGGTGATGACGGACACCACCTGCGGGTGCCGCCGCACGACCGCCTCCAGCCGCTCCGGGTTCCGCAGCCGGATCGCGTCCACGTACGGGGTGCCCAGCGACACCGGAGGGTGGTGCATGCCGACGATGACCGGGGTGTCGGGGTTCTCGGCGAGCACGCCGTTCAGCCAGGTGACCGTCTCGTCCTCCAGGAAGCCCTCCGGCCGCCCGGGGACGCTGGAGTCGCACAGCGCGACGATGAGCCCGTCGAGCCTGAGGACCTGGTTGATCGGCCCGTCGCCGTCCTCGTCGAGGTCGAGCAGCGCCTTGCGGAACGCCGAACGGACGTCGTGGTTGCCCGGGCAGATGATCGTCGGATGGCGCGTGGTCAGCAGCTCACGCGCGATCTCGTACTCCTCGATCAGACCGTTGTCGGCGATGTCGCCGGTCACCACGACCGCGTCCAGGGGGCCGGGCAGGTTCTCCAGGTGCCGCATGACGGATCGGGTCCTGTCGATGCTGCGGGGGGAACCGTCGATGTGGACGTCACTTACGTGCGCCAGGATCAGCATCAATCAAGAGTGACATATCCGGCTTCCTGTCGCCGGGCATCCGGGGCGGATGGCAGGAACGCACCGGTCGCGGAAAGCCGGTGTGAGAGGGAGCCGAACGGGACGGGGCGTGACGCCGGGGCGAACGGCGAAGCCGGACGACCGGGGGCGACGCGGAGCGGGCCGCGATGCCGCGACGCCGGGGCAGGCGGTGAACCGGCCGGGTGCACGCCCGCCTGGGGGATGCCGCGTCGAGGTGCACGCCCACTCGCGGGATGCCGCGTCGAGGTACACGCCGGTTCGGGGTGCACGCCTGCTCGAGGTGCATGCCTGCTCGAGGTGCACGCCGGTTCGGGGCGGCGCCGGGTCAGGCGGTGGAGCCGCCGTCCACCACGATGTCGGCGCCGACCACGAAGGCCGCCTCCTCCGAGGCCAGCCACAGGACGCTGCCGGTGATCTCGTCGAGGGAGCCGACCCTGCCGATCGGGAGCTGCCGGCTGATCCGCTCGGCCCGGTCGGCCTCCGTCTCGCCCGGCCGCATGGACATCGAGGTGTCGTGCGGCCCCGGGCTGATCGCGTTGATCCTGACCCCCCGGCCGATGTACTCCAGGGCGGCGGTGCGCGTCAGCGCCGTCACCCCGGCCTTGGAGGCCGCGTAGGCGCCGAGGCCCGGTATGCGCTTGTGCGTCCCCACCTGGGAGGCGACGTTGACGATGACCCCGCCGCCACCGGCCAGCATCGCCGGGATCTCGTGCTTCATCGCGAGGAAGACGCCGGTCAGGTTGACGCCGACGACCCGGGTGAAGTCCTCCTCCGGCAGGTCGGCGACCTCGCCCATGGCGAAGACGCCCGCGTTGTTGATCGCGACGTCCAGCCCGCCGTGCCGCGCGACGACCTGCTCGACCAGCCCGGCGACCGAGGCGGAGTCGGAGACGTCCGCGACGAGGGCGGAGGCCCGGCCGCCGTCCGACTCGACCAGCTTCACGGTCTGCTCCAGCGCCTCCAGGCCCCGGGCGGCCACCACGACGCGGGCGCCCTCGCGGGCGAACCCGCGTGCGACGGCCCTGCCGATGCCCGTCCCGCCCCCGGTCACCAGAACCACCTTGTCCTGAAATTTCATGACGTCTCCTTAGTAGATCGATCAGTCCAGAATGGTGAGAGCCTGGGCGGCGGCGTCGCGCAGCCGTACCGGGTCCGACGTCCCCTTGGCCGTGAGCCGCAACCCCTGGAGGAAGACCAGCAGGAAGCCCGCCAGCGCCCGCGGGTCGCGGTCGGCGGGCAGCTCCCCCTGCGCCCGCGCCCTGGTGAGCGCCGAGGCCAGCGCGGTCTCCAGTGCGGTCCAGTCCCCGTCCACGCACCGGGCCACCCGCTCGTCGCCGGGGAGCATCTCCGCCGCCGCGTTACCGATCATGCAGCCTCGCCGCCCCGCGTCCCCGACGGAGTCGCGGACGTAGCCCTCCACCAGCTCCCTTACCGCGGGAAGCGCGGGTCCCGGACGCGAGAGCGTCTCCATGTAGAGCGGGCGGCGGATCTCCCGGTAGCGCCGCAGCGCCCGGAGGTAGAGCTCGTGCTTGCCGCCGAACGTGGCGTACAGGCTGGCCCGGCCGACCCCCAGGTGCTCCACCAGGTCGCTCACCGACGTCGCCTCGTAGCCGCGCTCCCAGAACAGGTCGAGCGCCGCCTGGAGGGCGGCGTCCGGATCGAACTCCTTCGTCCTCGCCATGGAAGGAACGTAGAACAATCTGGAACGAACAGTCAAATAAGCCGGGGCCCGTCCCTGCCCCTTGTATAGGGACGGACCCCGGCGGCTCCGAGGGCACCCCCGCCCGTCACTCCCAGCGGAAGAACCGCGCGGCCAGCCCGCCCGTGACCAGCACGGTCACCGTCATCACCGCCAGGTGCAGCGGCTGCGGCGCGTGCCCGGCCCACGTGTCGCGGAGCGCGTCGGCGAACGGCGCCATCGGCAGGAAGTCCCCGATCCGCCGCACCAGGTCGGGCATGAGCTCCCGGGGGATCCACATCCCCGCCATGAACAGCAGCGGGAACATCAGCAGCGAGCCGATGCCCGGCGCCACCTTCGCGTTGGGCGCCACCGCGGCGATCAGCAACCCCAGGCCCAGCATCGAGGCCGTGCCGAGCACGAACACCCCCGCGAAGGCGAGCGGGCTCCTGGGCGGGACCGAGCCGAGGACGAGATAGCCCAGGCCGATCAGGAGGACGGTGGCGACGATCGCGACCGCGAGGTTGTTGGCGACCTGGGCGACCAGCAGCCGGACCGGGCTGACCGGGGTGGTGGACATCCGGCGCAGCACGCCGCTCTCCCGGTAGGTCACCAGCGTCGCAGGCAGGACGGTCAGCGCCATCGTCACCACCGCCAGGATCGCCATCATGCCGGGCAGCTGGGTGTCGACGATCCGTTCCCCGCCCAGCTCGGGGAGCGCCTCCCGGTAGCCGGGGATCTGCCCCAGCGCGAGCAGGAGGACGACGGGCAGCATCACCGCGAAGATCGGACCGGCCGGGTCCCGCAGGAAGAGCTTGGCCTCGGTCAGGAGCATCTTGTTCATGCGGAGATCTTCTTTCCGGTGAGGCTGAGGAAGGCGTCGTCGAGGGTCGCCTGCTCCATGCGCAGGTCGGTGGGCACCGCACCCGCGGCGGAGAGGACGGTCGTGATCGCGAGGAGCAGGTTGCCGGTGCCGGTGACCGTGACCTGCTCGCCGCTGCGGCTCACCTCGGTCACCTCGGGCAGGGCCTTGAGCCGGGAGTTGTCGAGCGGCCCGGACAGCCGGAACCTGACGGTCTGCTGCCCGCCCACCCTGGCGATCAGGCCGGACGGGCTGTCCATCGCGACCACCCGGCCGGAGTCGATCAGCGCGAGCCGGTCGCAGAGCCGCTCGGCCTCCTCCATGAAGTGCGTGACGAGCAGGATCGTCACGCCGTCCTCGCGGACCCGCTCGATGAGATCCCAGGTGTCGCGGCGGGCCTGGGGGTCCAGGCCGGTGGTCAGCTCGTCGAGGATCGCCACCCGGGGGCCGCCGACCAGGGCGAGCGCGATCGAGAGCCGCTGCTGCTGGCCGCCGGAGAGCTTGCCGTAGGGGGTGTCGCGCTTGTCGGCGAGTCCGACGCGCTCCAACAGCTCCACCCAGTTCGCCGGCTCGCGGTAGAAGGAGGCGTACAGGTCGAGCGCCTCCCACACCTTGAGCTTCTCCGGCAGCGTGGAGCTCTGCAGCTGGACTCCCAGCCGTTCCTTGAGCTCGGTGCGGTGCAGGCCCCCGAGCACGCTGACGGTGCCGGAGTCGGGGACGCGCAGACCGGCGACGCACTCCACGGTGGTCGTCTTGCCGGCGCCGTTGGGGCCGAGAACGCCGAAGATCTCGCCCTCTTCGACGGTGAACGAGACGTCGTCCACCGCCAGTTGGTCGCGGTACCGCTTGCGGAGGTTGCTGACCTCGATGACCTTCATGTCCACCGACGCTACGAGCCGCGCCGCGCCCGGAGAATCCGTCTACGTCCCCGGTGGGGACGGGCCAGGCACCCGCGGGGGGTGTGGCTACCTCCACCCCCCGGCGGCGTCCGCCACCACTGGGCACGCCCGGCCGTATCACCGACACTTGGACCCATGAGGACATACGCGGTGGCGGTGGGGAAGGCGCTGGCCCTGGGGGCGACGGCGCTGGTCGACGTCGTCCTGATGGCACTGACCCTGGTCGCGTTCGTGCTGGCGTTCGGCCTGGGGATGGTCTTCGTGTTCCCTCCGGCGGCCCAGCTGATCAGGCGCCGCACCGCGCTCGCCAGGAGGCTGAACGGCACGTGGTTCGGGACCGCCGTACCGGTGCCCTACCTGCCTCCGCCGCTGCCGACCCGGCCCCAGCCCGACGGCTGGTACCGCCACGAGCGTCAGCTCTACAGGACGCCGAAGTGGCCCGACTGGAACAACCGCTGGAAGTGGATCGTCGGCGACCCGGCCACCTGGCGGGACGGGCTGTGGCTCTTCCTCAACCCGCTCGCCGTCTGCGCGCTGCCGTTGCTCCCCCTCACCCTGGCCGGATGCGCCGTCCTGACGGCGTGGGCCGCGGCCCCGCCGGTGCTGCCCCTCGCCCTGGGGTGCGCCTCCGCCGTCGCGCTGGCCGCGACGCCGCACCTGCTGCGGGGGTACGCGTGGTGGAACCACCTGCTGCTGTCTCCCACGGCCAGGTCCGTGCTCGCGGCGCGGATCCAGCGACTCGACCAGGCACGCCTGGCGACGGTCGACTCCCAGGCCTCCGAGCTGCGGCGGATCGAGCGCGACCTGCACGACGGGGCGCAGGCGAGGCTCGTCGCGATGGGCATGACGCTCGGCGCGGTCGAGGAGCTGATGGACAAGGACCCTGCGGCGGCGAAGGCCCTGCTCGGCAAGGTCAGGGAGGCCTCCTCCACGGCGCTCGTCGAGCTGCGCGACCTCGTCAAGGGCATCCACCCGCCGGTCCTGGCCGAGCGCGGCCTCGGCGACGCCGTGCGCGCCCTCGCGCTGGACAGCCCGTTGAAGGTCACGGTCACCGTGGATCTGGACACCCGCCCCGACTCGCCCGTGGAGTCGGCCGCCTACTTCTCGATCAGCGAGCTCCTCACCAACGCGGCCCGCCACGGCGGCGCCGAGCGGGTGTGGATCGACATCAGCAGCAACGACCACGCGCTGCGCGTGGTGGTCACCGACGACGGCTCGGGGGGCGCCGACCCGTCCCTCGGCAGCGGCCTGCGCGGCATCGAGCGCAGGCTGGCGGCCTTCGACGGGGTGCTCGCGGTGAGCAGCCCGCGGGGCGGCCCGACCACCGCCACGTTCGACCTGCCCAACGCCCTCCTGAGCGACAAAGGGCCGGACTGCAGGCCGTCCCTGCCCCGTGGCAAGGCCATCATCGTCGGGATCTGCTGGGGGATCGGCTGGCTCCCGCTCTTCCCGCAGGGACTGGTGGCGATGTTCATGAAGATCTTCGGCGCCGAGCACCGCAGCTGGTTCCTCGCGCTCTACCTGCCCGAGCTCCTGCAGTGGCCGCTGATCGTCTTCAACATCCTCCTGGGCCTGTCCATGTACGCCGCGGGCATGCTCATCCCCGTCATGCACGCCCGCCGGCAGCGGCTGGCGGAGGTCCTGCCGGCCCGCCTATGGTTGGGCCGGTGAGCCTGAGAGTCGTCATCGCCGAAGACCTGTACCTCCTGCGGGACGGCCTGGTCCACCTGCTCCAGGCACACGACTTCGAGGTGGTGGCGGCCGTCGAGTCGGGGCCCGAGCTGCTGGGGGCGCTGACCGGGCTGCGGCCCGACGTGGCGGTGGTCGACGTACGCCTCCCGCCCACGTTCACCGACGAGGGGCTCCAGGCCGCGCTGGCGGCGCGCCGGGCCGTCCCCGGCCTGCCGGTGCTCGTGCTGTCCCAGCACGTCGAGCAGCTGTACGCGCGAGAACTCCTGGCCGACGGCTCGGGGGCGATCGGCTACCTCCTCAAGGACCGGGTCTTCAACGCCGAGCAGTTCGTCGACGCGGTCCGCCGGGTCGCCGCGGGTGGCACCGCGATGGACCCCGAGGTGATCGCCAAGCTGCTGGCCAGCACCGCCCGGCACCAGCCGCTCGGCGCGCTGACCCCGCGCGAGCGCGAGGTGCTGGAGCTGATGGCCGAGGGCCGCTCCAACGCGGCCATCTCCCAGCGCCTGTTCCTCAGCGAGAGCGCGGTCGGAAAGCACACGGCCAGCATCTTCTCCAAGCTCGACCTCGCCCCCTCCGACGACGACAACCGCCGCGTACTCGCCGTCCTGACCTACCTCAACGCCGCCCGCGGCTGACGCTCCCCGCCCCCTCCCCGGCCCCCTTTCTCCCCGGCCGCGTAACGGTTCTGTCGGTCTCAGCGGATAACGTGCTGTTGGAGTACGGCTTCCGCGTGTGGGGTGCCGTTCGGGACGAAGGGATGATCAGGTGAAGTTCCGGGTTAACCGTGATGTCCTGGCCGACGCGGTGGCCTGGGTGGCCCGGGTGCTGCCGAACCGGCCGGCCATTCCCGTCCTCTCCGGTCTCCTCCTGGAGGCCGACGACGGAGACCTCGTGCTGTCGGCCTTCGACTACGACGTCTCCGCTCGCGTCTCGATCGACGCGGTCGTGGCGGAGCCCGGCCGGGTGCTGATTCCGGGCCGGATCCTCGCGGAGATCACCCGCAGCCTGCCCGGCGAGGTGGTGGAGGTGCTCACCAGCGGTTCCGAGGCGGTCCTGACCTGCGGCAGCGCGGAGTTCGGCCTGCTGACCATGCCGGTCGAGGACTTCCCGTCCCTCCCCGAGATGCCACCGAAGATCGGCGCGGTCGGCGGCGTGGTCTTCGCGAGCGCGGTCGGCCAGGTGGCTCCGGCGGCCAGCCGTGACGAGAGCCTCCCCATGCTGACCGGCATCCGGGTCGACATCTCCGGTGACGACGTGACCATGGCCGCCACCGACCGCTACCGCATCGCGGCCAGGGAGTTCGGCTGGCGCCCCGAGACGGCCGGCGCCACGGCCGCCGCGATGGTGCCCGCGCGGGTGCTCGTCGACGTGGCCAGGTCGCTGCGCGGCGGCGAGGTGTCGGTGGCGCTGGGAGACGGCGTGGCCGGTTTCGAGAGCGTCGGCCGGGCCACCACGGTCCGCCTGCTCGACGAGCAGTTCATCGACTACCGCTCGCGGCTCACCGACGACTGGTCGATCCGGGCCGACCTGCCGGTGGCGCCGTTCATCGACGCGATCAAGCGGGTGACGCTGGTCGCCGAGCGCAACACCGCGGTCCGGCTCTCGTTCGGCCAGGGGCAGGTCCTCATCCAGGCGGGCGGCGGCGACATCGGCCGGGGCGCCGAGGTCGTCGACGCCGAGCTGTCCGGCGACGACATCCAGATCGCCTTCCAGTCCCAGTTCCTGCTCGACGGCCTGAGCGGGGTCGAGACCGAGCTCGTCCGGCTCAACATGGAGTCGCCGAGCCGCCCGGCCCTCATCACGGAGGTTCCCGGCGACGCCGGCCCCTCCTTCCGTTACCTCGTGATGTCCCTGCGCCTGACGACCTGATCGCCCGCGGCGCCGGACGGCGCTCTACACGACGTGGGCCCCCTCACCGGCCGGTGAGGGGGCCCACGTCATGAGAAGGCGAGGAAGGACAGGATCAGAGGGAGAGCTCCTGCTCCTCCGTCAGGGCGATCAGGATGTGCTCCATGCACGCGTGACCCGCGCGCTCGGCGGCGGCGGCGTCACCGACGGCGATGGCGCGGGCGATCGCCTCGTGCGGGATGTACGTGCTGTTCAGGGTGCTGTTCAGCGAGGTTCCCGCGGCGGTGATGCTGGCGCGCAGCGCCGCCGAGAAGTCCTCGTAGAGATCGATCAGCACGAGGTTGTGGGTGGCGCGGACGACCGCCATGTGGAAGGCGAGGTCGGCCTCGACGAACGCGTCGGGCTCTCCCCTCTCCCAGGCCCGCTCCCGCTCGGCCAGCGCCGCCTCGATCCCGGTGATGTCGGCGTCGGTGCGCCGGGTGGCGGCGAGCCTCGCGGCCTCCACCTCCAGCGCGCGCCGCACCTCCAGGATCTCGAGCTGCTCGGCGGTGCGCAGCCGCCGCAGCATGGCCCCGGAGAGCTCGCTCGTGGCACGGACGTAGGTCCCGTCGCCTTGGCGGCACTCCAGCAGTCCGGCGTGTGTGAGTGCGCGCACCGCCTCGCGCACGGTGTTGCGCCCCACGCCGAGCTGCTCGGCGAGCACGGTCTCGGTAGGAATCTTCGCGTGCATCTGCCAGGAGTTAGAGGTGATCTGCTCCTTGAGTTGATCGATCACTTGGTCGACGAGGGATGCTCGCTGCGCCGTACGCAGACTCACCGTCCGCCTCCTCCGGAGAAACCAATCATCCTACGAATCAATGACTGGTAGACCCTAGTTATTCCGGAGGTGCAAAAACAAATCTGGAACTCCAGAAGTGGGCTGCCCTAACGGACCAGAGCCGAGTCGACTGTCATGCCCACCATCGCGTCGCGCACTCCGGCAGTCTCAAGAGCCCTACGATACGCACTGGTCTGCTCGTCGACCACACCGACCTGGCCGTACAGGTCTCCCAGGTCACGCCAGATCCGCGCGGTCTCCCGGTCGGGACCGGAGAGCTCGTGCCGGACACCGCTCAGCGACTGCCTGGCGGCGTTCAGGACCGTCGTGGCCTCGTCGGCCTGGCCGCGGGCGAGCGCGGCACGGGCGAGGACCAGCCGCGCGGCGGCCCCCAGGGCGCTCGCCGGGTCGCCCAGCGTGTCGAGGGCGGTCTGGGCCAGGGCGGTCGCGCCCCGCTCGTCTCCGGCCCCCAGCTGGACCTGGGCGCGCACGACAAGACTCCTGACGTACTCGTGGACGTGCTCGGGGAACACGGCGAAGACCTCGCTCGCGGCGGTCGCGAACTCGCGGGCCTCGTCGAGCGGCTCGTCGCCGCCGGAGGCGGCGAGATGGGCCCAGTACATCGCGATGAGGGCGAGCTGTGAGGCCATCCGCGCCGGGCGCCCGGTCGCGATCGCGTCGTCGGCGAGGCGGACGGCCAGCGCCGAGTCCTCGCCGTCGGCGGCGGTGATGCTCGCCTGCCAGAGGGCGTGGATCTCCGCGGTGCGGTTGACCGCCGTGGGAACGCCGTTGACCGACAGGACGCTTCGAACGTAGGACAGGCTCGGCGAGCCGGACCCATGGGTGCCGCCGATCTCCATCAGGGAGGCGGCCAGCTCGATGGCGATCTCTCCCTGCGCCAGGGGCAGCCGGTTGACCTCGCCGAGCGCGTGGACGGCCAGGTCGCGGGCGCGAAGGATGTCTCCGGCGCGCTGGTAGCAGCGGCTCAGCGCCACCGCCAGCGGCAGGTCGGCCAGGCGCTCGGGGTGGGCGGCCGCCTCGCGGCGGAGGCGCTCGAACGCCTTCACCGCCGGGCCGACCTTGCCCTGGACCTCCAGGGCGCGGGCACGGCCGAACCGCGCGTGCGCGGCCAGCATCGCGTTCTCCTCGCCGGCGACCTTGACGATCTCGCCGAAGCGGTCCGCCGCGACGGACGGATCCCCGTGGAGGAGCTCCAGCTCCGCGTGGCGCAGCCCGAGTTCGGTGTCGATGCGCTGGCGCGGCTCGATCCCGTGCAGCAGGAACTCGGTGGTGCACCCCAGGCGCTCGGCCAGCAGGCGGGCGACCACGGGGGTCGGGGTCCGCTTGCCGGACTCGATGAGGGAGACGTAGCTGTCGGAAAGGTCCGGCCCTGCGAGCTGGGCCTGGGACATGCGCCTGCTCAGGCGCAGTCCACGGACGCGGTCACCGATGGTTCCCTGACTCGGCATCTGATCTCTCAGGGCGGGGGATGGTCAATGTTCTCGCCATGATTGCATGAAGCGGTCGAATCAGGTAACCCCGAGTGAAAAATCCTCACCGGAAAGTGTCAACGGTCCCTCGTGTCCTGCGGACACCATGATTCCTGTGCCATTACCGACACAGGGCACTAATCATCTGAATCGTTGCCCCCGGGGAAGAGCATCTGGCAGACCTCCAGATAGAGGGTCTCCGGGTAGGGGATGTAATTGACCCTCGACAGCGCCTGGTCCTGACCGGCCGACTCCAGGACGAACTCGCCGTAGCCCAGCATGCGGCCGAGGATCGAGCGCTGGAAGCTCATGTCGGTGACCTTGCCGAGCGGCATCATGTCGACCTTGCGGGTGATGAGCCCGGTGGTGAGCAGCATCCGCTTGGAAGTGACGACGAAGTAGTCGACGGACCACTCGGCGACCTTCCAGACGAAGCGGATCAGCAACAGCAGCCAGGCCCACCAGACGACGACGAGAACGCCGCCACCGCCCTGGTCGCCGAACCACTTGCTCAGCAGTCCGGCGAGGATCAGGCCGCCGAAGACCTCGGCGACCGCGCGAAGCAGCACGGCCGGGTGGCGCCGCACCATGATGACCTGGTGTTCGTGGGGGAGCAGGTAGCGGTTGACCGACGAGGGAGCGGAGTCCCCGTGGGTCACGAGCCTCATGACAGATGTGAGACGAATTGGGCCAGAGAATCGGCCGCCGTGTAAACCGTGTCCATGGCACCCCTCACAGCGTTGGCCGCGTCACCTGGTCGTGTGAACAGGAAAAACGCCACAAATCCGACAGCACCGTATGACAGCACCTTTTTGACCTGCACCTTGGCCTCCTACTACCGCTCACCCACTGCACCCGCCATATACATTACCCAGGGCCATGCCGAGGTAAAGCGCATCGGCTGATTCGGTCTCGTGCGCGTCGCGAGAAACCTGTCCGAGGCCCTCGCGGGGCACTTTCCGCCGGCGCGCCCGTCATCGTCCGCCGCCCGCGTCACCCGCGCTCGCTCGCGACCAGCGCGAGGACCTCGAGGTGCTTGCGGGCGATCCGCTCGACCAGTGCCGGATGGGCATGGCCGACCACCTCCAGCGCTCCGTAGTGGGCCGCCTCTATGCAACGGGTCACCGTGGTCGCCGGATGGATCTCCGAGAACTCGTCCCTGAGCGCGGCGCTGAAGTCCGCGTACGGGTCCGGCTCGGTGTCCGGGATGATTCGCTCGCTCATGGTTCTCCCTGGTGTGCGCCCGCGGCCTCGGCGGACCGGGGACACAGAAGAGATGTCTTCGCCACGCTTAGTACCCGGGGAACCACATTATGTAACGGTCGGCGGGTAGAAGAACCATCCTTTAAGGGAAAAGGATGGTGCGAGATCTCGGGAGGGAGCCGGTGGCATCCGTACGGGGATGCCGGGAGTGCCTCAGACGACGCCGTAGAGGCGGTCTCCCGCGTCGCCCAGGCCGGGGACGATGTAGCCGTGCTCGTTCAGCCGCTCGTCCAGGGCCGCGGTCACCAGGCGGATCGGCTTGCCGGTGCCGGCGAAGGACTCGTCGAGGTGGGCGATCCCCTCGGGCGCGGCCAGCAGGCACAGCGCGGTCACGTCGTCGGCGCCCCGGTCGAAGAGGAACTTGATCGCGGCCGCGAGGGTGCCGCCGGTGGCCAGCATCGGGTCGACCACGTATACCTGGCGGCCCGACAGGTCCTCGGGCAGGCGGGTGGCGTAGGTCTCCGCCTCCAGCGTCGACTCGTTGCGGATCATCCCGAGGAAACCCACCTCGGCCGTCGGCAGCAGCCGGGTCATGCCGTCCAGCATCCCCAGCCCCGCGCGCAGGATCGGGACCACCAGCGGGTACGGCTGCGCCAGCCGCACGCCCCTGGCGGGGGCCACGGGGGTCTCCACCGACCACTCGGTGACGCGGACCTGCCGGGTCGCCTCGTAGGCCAGCAGGGTCACCAACTCGTCGGCGAGACGCCGGAACGTGGGGGAGTCGGTGTTCACATCCCGCAGCGCGGTCAGCTTGTGGGCCACCAGGGGATGGTCGACGACCAGGGTTTCCATGGTGGTCAAAGGTATCCTGGGCCGGCGGGCGGCGATAAGCCGGGGGGAAGACGGGCCACACCTGTTCGACATCGCCCGCTCACTCGGATTTGATCACAATTTGGTCGGAGAGGCCCACGTCGGTGCCTCGCTTCTGAAAGCATTGACCTCCGTAGAGAAAGCATTCGGTGGGGATGGCCATGTCAGACGAAGACTCGCTGGACTTTGCCATCGTGATCTACCGGGAGGACGACCGCTGGGAGGCGGAGATGCTCCCGGTGTCACTCACCTCCGACCTCGAGGGTCTCATCCACGCCCTGCGCCAGCAGCCGAGCATGAGCGGCACGATTGGCCTGGTCGCCGTTGGGGATGAGTTCTTCGTGGCGCTACGGGTGTTCGGGGAGAGGGTCGAGGTGTTCCTCTCCGACATCGCCGCGTCCTGGGACTTCCCGCTCGCGCAGCAGGCGCTGGAATACCTGGACGTGCCGGTTCCCGACGAGGACGAACTCGACGCGATCCTCCAGGACGAGGAGACGGCGCTCCCCGCGGGCGACCTGTCCATCTTCGCGGACCTGGGCCTCGACGAGATGGAGCTCGGCATCCTGTCAGGGGATATCGACCTCCTCCCCGAGGACGTCCTGTCAAGCATCGCCGCGCGGCTGGGGTTCTCCGAGCCGTTCGAACGCGCCATCGACTCTGTGTTCGGCTGACCTCGGGAGATCGGCCATGCCCTCCAGACCATCCAACAGTGTGTTCTCCGCCGCCTTCGTCCGTACGACGGACGGTTGGAACGGTGCGGAGGTCGACCTCAGCGAGGCGGAGATCGCCGACGACCTCGGCGACGCCGTCCAGGAGCATCTGGGGCTCACCGGCGACGAACTGGCCCTGTTGTGCGTGGAGGTGGAGGACGAGTGGTTCGCGATCGTCCGCTACCAGGGCGACCTGGAGCCGCGCACGTTCCTGTCCGACGCCCACGCGGGTCTCTCCGACGACCTGGGTGAGCTCTTCACCGAGCTCGCCGGGGTGGCGGTCGACAAGGACACCCCCGACCTGGGCGTGCGGCCGGCGGGCGACTTCGAGCTGCTGGACGACCTCGGGCTGAGCTCCGAGGAGCTCGTCGAGCTCAGCATGGAGGAGGGCGCGCTCCCCGGGGACACCCTCTCGGTGATCGCCGAGCGGCTGGCGTTCGCCGACGAGCTCGACCGGCTGCGCTGACGGACGCGCCGTGACCAGCCCGACGCCGGCGAGTGCGCGCTGACCGGCCCGGCGCCGACGGACGTACGGTGACCGGCTCGGTGCCGGCGGACGCGCCGGTCGGCTCGGTCCCGGCGCTGGTGCCGGTGTCTGCCGGCGTACGGGTGACGGGTTCGGTGTCCGCGCCGGCGTTCACGTCGGCGTCGGCGGGCGTACGGTGACCGGCTCGGCGCCGGTGGGCTACGTCCGGGAGATGAGGCTCGCCCTGGCGCAGGCCGCCGAGGCCGGAGCCCGCGGGGAGGTACCCGTCGGCGCGGTCGTCCTCGGTCCCGACGGCTCCGTGCTGGCACTCGCGGGAAACGACAGGGAGGTCTCGGCCGACCCCACCGCGCACGCCGAGGTGCTCGCCCTGCGGCGGGCCGCGAGGGAGCGCGGTCAGTGGCGGTTGAGCGGCTGCACGCTGGTGGTCACCCTGGAACCCTGCACCATGTGCGCGGGGGCCGCCGTGCTCGCCCGGGTCGATCGCGTCGTCTACGGTGCGGCCGACCCCAAGGGCGGCGCCGCGGGGTCACTCTGGGACGTGATCAGGGACCGCCGCCTCAACCACCGGCCCGAGGTCCTCGGAGGGGTCCTGGCCGACGAGTGCGCGGCGGTTCTCACCGAGTTCTTCACCGCTCGACGGATGCGCGAGCAATAGCGGTTATCCGGTAAGCTGCTCCGCGGTGGAGTCGCCTAGTGGCCGAGGGCGCACGCCTCGAAAGCGTGTGATGGGGCAACCTATCCGTGGGTTCAAATCCCACCTCCACCGCCACCGGAAGAGCCCCCGATCCGCACATGCGGGCCGGGGGCTCTTCGCGTGTCACCGCCGTGCCGAGGCGACACCGATTCCGGCCGCGATCCCGAGGGAAGAGCTTGGCCTTCCGCGGGCAGGGTCAAGATCCGCGTCTGGTGGTGCTCAGTCTTCCGAGGGCAGGTCCAGGACCCGTGCGTGCAGCACCGAGCGCTGGTGCAGGGCCGAGCGCAGCGCCCGGTGCAGGCCGTCCTCCAGATAGAGGTCGCCGCGCCACTGGACCACGTGCGGGAACAGGTCGCCGTAGAACGTGGAGTCCTTGGCGAGCAGGGAATGCAGGTCGAGCACCGCTTTCGTGGTGATCAGGGTGTCGAGCCGGACCTGTCGCGGCGGTATCTGGGCCCACTCGCGATGAGAGAGACCGTGTTCGGGATAGGGCCGTTCGTCGCCGACCAACTTGAAGATCACGGTATGTAGTTTAGGAGAGAATCCCGCCGCTTGCCCGGCGGGATTCTCCCGTCGCAGCTCACCGGCCGTTTTCAGATGCTCCCGGCGAAGGTGTCGCACTTGCCGGGGTCGCCGCTCTCGTAACCGGTGGTGAACCACTTGACACGCTGCGCCGACGTTCCGTGGGTGAAGCCCTCGGGATTGACCCGGCCCTGGGTCCGCTCCTGGATGCTGTCGTCACCCACGGCCGAGGCGGCGCTGAGCGCCTCCTCGATGTCCGTCTTCGTGAACGGCTTCTCGAACAGGCCGGTCTCGTACGCGTTCTTGGCCCAGGCCCCCGAGAAGCAGTCGGCCTGCAGCTCCAGCCGGACCGAACCGCTCTCCGGGCCGCTCTCCGGCCCCTCCTGGGCCTTGGCGTTGGTGCCGAGAAGGTTCTGGACGTGGTGACCGTACTCGTGGCCGATCACGTAAGCCTGGGCGAAGGGGCCGCCCTTGGCGCCGAACTTGCTCTCCAGCTCCTTGAAGAAGCTGAGGTCCAGGTAGACCTGGCGGTCGGCCGGGCAGTAGAACGGGCCGACGGAGGCGTCGGCGGCGCCGCACGCCGTGTCGACCTGGCCGGAGAACATGACGGTCTTGGCCGGCTCGTACCCCTGGACCGCCTTCGGCCAGTAGTCCTGGATGCTGTTGACGACGCCGACCACCCGGCACTCCTCGTTCTGGTCGGCGTCCTGCCCGGTCTTGCACTGGGCGGTGAGGTCGGAGCTCGGACCCACCGGGGCCGGTTGGGAGGAGCCGCCGGTGATGTCACCGGGGTTGATCCCGAATATCAAGGCCACGATGAGCGCGATGATCCCCGCCGCGCCGCCGCCGATCGCGAGACCCCCACCGGGGATCCTCCCCCCACCGCCGCGACTCTCGACCTGCGAGCTGTCCAGCTGGGCGTCATCCTTGAAATCCATCGCCGACGTCCCTTCGATCCGCTTGGGGCGCTCTTCTGCCCAGAGAAAGCCATGACATGCCGGTGAGGAAGAGGAGTGGGGGAATCATTGGCCTTGCTGGGTTACGTACCCAAATGGCCTGGCGGGGATCCTGAGAGGTCCGTATTCGTGGGGGACCTCGCCGAGCCGTCCGGTCCCCGGTCGTCCCGAGCCGTCCGGTCCCCGGTCGTCCCGAGCCGTCACACGCTCCGGTCCCCGGCTCCCGTCGCGCATCGCGCCGACCGGCGCTCTCTCCTGGACTCGCGACCCCGGGTTCCACGATCGTGTCCCGCCGTGTCCCGGGGACGAGATGCCGGGCGACGGCCCGGCGAGCCGGACGGCCACGTGGGGTCCGGACCTGGCACGGTCGGCCCCGCACGCCGGACAGGGACGAGAAGCCGCCGACCAGGGCCCTGACGCACGAAAGCCCACTCCGGGACGGAGCGGGCTTTCGTTTCACGAGCGGTGAAGCTGGCGGAGGATAGGAGATTCGAACTCCTGAGGGGTTGCCCCCAACACGCTTTCCAAGCGTGCGCCCTAGGCCAACTAGGCGAATCCTCCGTGGAGAAGCTTACCCAACTTTCGGAGCGGCACGGACCACTAATTTCCGACACCGACCGCTCCGATCTTTTCCGATACCGACCACTCGGATCTGAGGTTAGACTGGGGGCCGACCCCTCGCGCGGCGTCATCCTGTGAACCTCCCCAGGGCCGGAAGGCAGCAAGGATAAGCGGGCTCTGGCGGGTGTGCGAGGGGTCTCTTCGTTGAGACCCCTCGCAGGTGGGATCGCCGCATGAGTCTTGCGCTGTACCGCAAGTACCGGCCCGGGACCTTCGCCGAGGTCAAGGGGCAGGAGCACGTCACCGATCCGCTGCGCCAGGCGCTGCGCAGCGGGCGCATCAACCACGCCTATCTGTTCAGCGGGCCCAGGGGATGCGGCAAGACGTCCAGCGCCCGCATCCTGGCTCGTTCCCTGAACTGTGAGAAGGGCCCGACCCCCGACCCGTGCGGGGAGTGCGAGTCCTGCGTGGCGCTGGCGCCCACCGGCCCCGGCCACCTCGACGTCATCGAGATCGACGCCGCCTCGCACGGTGGCGTGGACGACGCCCGCGACCTGCGCGAGCGGGCCTTCTTCGCGCCGGTGTCGTCGCGCTTCAAGATCTACATCATCGACGAGGCGCACATGGTGACCCGCGAGGGTTTCAACGCGCTGCTCAAGCTCGTCGAGGAGCCTCCCCCGCACCTGAAGTTCGTCTTCGCGACCACCGAGCCGGAGAAGGTCATCGGGACGATCAAGTCCCGGACCCACCACTACCCGTTCCGGCTGATCCCCCCGGCCGCGCTGCGCGCGCTCATGGAGGAGATCCTCACCTCGGAGAAGGTCCTGTTCGAGCCCGCCGCGCTCCCGCTGGTGGTCCGGGCGGGCGCCGGTTCGGCCCGCGACTCGCTGTCGATCCTCGACCAGCTGTTCGCCGGTTCCGACGAGGCGGGCATCACGTACGCCCGCGCGGTCTCCCTTCTCGGTTACACCGACGGCGACCTGCTCGACGACGTGGTCGCGGCCTTCGCCGGTCGTGACGGCGCGCTGGTGTTCCAGGTCGTGAACCGGGTGATCGAGGGCGGTCACGACCCCCGGCGGTTCGCGATGGACCTGCTGGAGCGCTTCCGCGACCTGGTGATCCTGGCCAACGTGCCTGAGGCGGCCACCAGCGGGCTGCTCGACCGGCCCGGCGACGAGCTGGAGCGGCTCCAGGTCCAGGCGGCCTCGATGGGCCCGGCCGAGCTGACCCGCGCGGCGGAGATCCTCAACGCCGGCCTGATCGAGATGCGCGGGGCGGCCTCGCCCCGGCTGTTGCTGGAGCTGATGTGCGCCAGGATCCTCCTCCCCGGCGCCGCCCAGGGGGAGGCGGCGCTGCTCGCCCGCCTGGAGCGGCTGGAGCGGGGGGGAGTCGTCGCGGCTCCCGCGCCCCTCTCACCCCAGGCTCCCGCGACCGTCCCCGTGATTCACGCGGCGCCCCCGCCACAGGCGGAGTCGCCGGTCGTGTCCGCCACGCCTGCCGCGCCCGCCGAGCGGTCCGGCGGCAAGGGTGACACCGGAGACGACTGGCCCGTGGCGGTCAGACCCGGCGCACCGGCTCAGGGACAGCAAGGGCAGCGGGGGCAGGAGGAGCGGCCACCGGCCCCGGCCCAGCAGGCTCCCGGCACGCCCGCGCCGGCCGACACGGCGACGGCGTCCGGTTCGGGTGCCGGGACCGTGCAGCAGGCCTGGCCCCAGGTGCTCGCGGCGCTCAAGCGGCGCAGCATCGTCGTGTGGGCCAACGTCAACACCAACGCCCAGGTCGTCGGGGTCGAAGGCAAGGTCGTCACCCTCGGGTTCGCCCAGGTCGGCGCGATGAGGAACTTCACCGGCGGCGGCAAGGACGCGGTCGTCGCGGCGGTGCTGCAGGAGGTCCTGGGCGGCACCTGGAAGGTCGAGGCCGTCGTCGGCGGCGGGCCCGCTCCTTCGGGCGGTGGCCGGCCGCCTGCCCCGAGGCAGCCCCCGGCTCCCCAGCACCCCGCGCCCCAGAACCAGGCCCCGCAGACCCAGGCGCAGCAGGCCCCGCAGGCACCGGCCCCGCAGTCTCCGTCCCAGTCACCCGCCCCCGGGCAGGCGCCCGCGGATTCGCGGGAGGCCCCACCCAGGCAGGCACCGCCCGCGACGGACGAGTCCTGGCCGGACGCCCCCCTGCCGGAGGACCCCGGCTCGCCTCCCCCGCCGAGTTCCATGCCGAGCCCCGGCCTGGCCGCGGCCCGCTCGGCGGCGAGGGCGGCGGCCCAGGCCGGGCCCAAGGCCGCGGTCAAGACCGGCGCCAAGGCGGTGGCCTGGCCCGACGCGATCCCGGACCGCGGCACCCGCGGCACCGCCCCCGACGCCGACGAGGTCGACCCGCTCAACGACGCGGACGCCGACGTCGACGCGCTCACCGGCATGGCCCTCCTCCAGCGGGAGCTGGGCGGCCAGGTCATCGGCGAGATCGACCACACCTGACGATCGGCACCACCTGACGCCTCACCAGGAGGCGCCGTCCGCCGAGGCCCCGCCCGGCGGGTCCCCGGACCCCCGGTACGGCGGTCCCCGGGTCCCGGTACGGCGGGCTCAGGGCAGGTCGACGCCGCTGAGGCGGATCCGGGCGGCCACCGCGCGGTGGTCGTGGCGGGGCAATGCCGTGACGAGGCGTTCGAGGATCTGGATGTCGTTCCTGCCGTGCTCGGTCTCCGCGTACGCCCACAGGTCCTCGGGACCTCCCCGCCGCAGCAGCCGGGCCCGCACCTGTCCCTCCAGCTCCTCGCGTTCGAGGCGCAGGGCGGGCGCCTCGGAGCGGGGCAGCAGGGGGCCGCGGTAGGCGCGGGCGACCGGGGCGGCCTCGTCGCCCGCGAGCAGCCGCTTGAGCTCCAGGAAGTCGGCCTCCACCACGCAGGCCAGGCGGTAAGGCCTGGCGGCGATCGTACGGCCGAGCTGGGCGCGGAGGCGGTGGATCTCGGCGCGGACGGTCACCGGGTTCCCCGCGTCGCCGTACAGGTGGAAGGAGAGCTGGGCGGCGGTCATCCCCCGGGGGTTGAGGGCGAGCATCGCGAGGATCTCGGCGTGACGCAGGGAGAGCGACAGACGGGTCCCGTCGAGGTGCGCCGAAGGATGCTCGGCGCCGAGGAAGGACAGGGCGAGCACGGGACCCCGGGCCGGGCCCGCGAGGCGGAGCAGGAAGCCGCCGTCGCCGAGGGCCTCGAGGAAGGCGCTCCGCCCGTCGGGCAGGACCACCCGGTCGCCCGACTCCGGCAGGCGGATGCGCGGAGCCCACTGCCGCGTGTCGTCACCGGCGATGATCCGGCCGGTCGCGGTGACGAGCGCGCCCGGCTCGCCGCGCAGCGCTCTCAGGTGGCGCTCGTGGCGACGCCTGAGCCGCTCGTCGCGTTCGAGCATGCGCAGCGTGAGGTGGCTCTCCGCCAGCCGCGCCGCGGCCTCGACGAGGGCGACGCTCGCCGGGTGCATGGAGCGCGTCGTGCCGCTGATGTCGACACAGCCCAGCAGGTCGCCGCTGTCGGGGTCGACGATCGGCGCGGCGGAGCACGACCAGAGGTGGAGCGCCCTGACCAGGTGTTCGGCGGAGAAGACGTGCAGGGGGCGCCGGGTCGCGAGCGCGGTGCCCGGCCCGTTGGTCCCGATCGCGTCCTCGCTCCAGTCGAAGCCGTCGGCCAGCCCCACCTCGTCGGCGCTCTCCATCGTCCGGTGGTTGCCGTCGCGCCAGAGCACCCTGCCGCGGGCGTCGGTGACGAGCAGGATCTGGTCGTCGGCGTCGACGGCCTCCAGGAGGGTCCCGGTGATGATCGGCAGGAGCCTGCTCATCGGGTGCGCCGAGCGGACCTCGCGGATGTCCTCGCCCTCGAAGGCGAGGGGGGCCGACCTGGCGTCGGGATCGACCCCGGCGTCCAGCGACCGCCGCCACGACGCGGAGATCACGCTCCTGGGGCCCTCGCCCGCCGGCCGCTCCCCCCTGATCAGCGCCTCGTGCAGGCGGCGCAGTCGTGACGAGTAGGAGCCGAGATCGGCCGCCTGGACAGCTCCCCGGTGGCCGTCGCGCACATATCCCCCCGGACTAGAGCCGATGGCCGAAGCATCGGTGGTCGGGACCCCCGCCCGCAACCCGTTCGGCCAAAGAGGGTGTGCGAAGGGTGAGTGAACGATCGCAACGTGTGTGCAACCTCCGGAGGGTTACCTTTCGATCACACGCCGTCGTGTGCGGCCGCTCCGGCGCGTGTCACGTCGGGTCTCGGACGTCTGGAGGGGGGCCCGGGGCCCGACGGGGGTTTAATCCCCATACTGGGGGAACGCGTGCTCGCCGCAGTACAACACCCGGCCCGAACCCCGTAGGCTCGTGACGACCGATGTCACGGACGAGGAGCACAACGACGGTGAACCCAGGGGATGTCAACCTGCAGCAGCTGCTGGAGCAGGCACAGCTCATGCAGCAGCAGCTTGTGAGCGCCCAGCAGGAGCTGAACGACGCGGAAGTCGAGGGCTCCGCGGGCGGCGGACTGGTCGTGGCCACGGTCAACGGCGGGGGCGAGCTGCTCGAACTCAAGATCAGTGCCGAGGCCGTGGATCCCGGCGATCCCCAGGAGACGGCGGACACCATCGCCGACCTGGTCATCGCCGCCATTCGCGACGCCGTGCGCGCCGCCGCCGACCTGCAGCAGGAGAAGCTCGGTCCCCTCGCGCAGGGGCTGGGCGGCGGGGGCGGGCTCGGCCAGCTTCCCGGGTTCTAGGTCATGTACGAGGGGGTCGTCCAGAACCTGATCGACGAGCTCGGGATGCTTCCCGGCGTCGGTCCCAAGAGCGCGCAGCGCATCGCGTTCCACCTGCTGGCCGCGGAGCCGGCCGACGTGAAGCGGCTCGCGCACGCTCTGCTGGAGGTGAAGGAGAAGGTCCGCTTCTGCCGGGTCTGCGGCAACGTCGCCGCGGAGGAGGAGTGCCGGATCTGCCGCGACACCAGGCGCGATCTTCACGTGATCTGCGTCGTCGAGGAGTCGAAGGACGTCGTGGCCATCGAGAAGACCCGCGAGTTCCGGGGCCGCTACCACGTGCTCGGCGGGGCGATCAGCCCGATCGACGGCGTCGGCCCCGACGACCTGAACATCCGAGAGCTCATGACCCGTCTGGCGGACGGCCAGGTCACCGAGCTGATCCTCGCCACCGACCCCAACCTCGAGGGGGAGGCGACGGCGACCTATCTGGCCCGTCTGGTCAAGCCGATGGGACTGAAAGTGACACGACTGGCCAGCGGTCTGCCCGTGGGCGGTGACCTCGAGTACGCGGACGAGGTCACCTTGGGCCGCGCGTTCGAAGGAAGAAGGCTCCTTGATGTCTGACGATGCGTGGAGCGCTCTCGCGGAGCGGATCGCGGAGCACGCGAAGAACTACATCGACGGCCTGACCCGCCTGGCGGGCGGTGAGGGCGGCGACGCCATCCTGCCGCTGCTGCTGGTGGAGGTCGCGCAGGTCAGCTCGGCCGGCGCGCAGCTCGGCGCGAGCCAGGACGTGATCCTGTCGGGCAACTGGGAGCCGCACCTGGGCGAGGACCCGGACGTCGACGCCGTCCGCACGGCCCTCGCCGAGCGGCTGGGGCCGGTCGACGACTACGCCGAGGTCTTCGACCCGTACAAGGACACCGTGGTCACCCCGTACCGCCTGTCGGACGACCTGACGGCGGTGGCCGCCGACCTCCTGCACGGCCTGCGGCACCACAGGGCGGGGCGCCCCCTGGAGGCGCTCTGGTGGTGGCAGTACTCCTACTTCAACACCTGGGGCAACCACGCCGGAGCGGCGATGCGGGCCCTTCAGGCGCTCGTCGCCCACACGCGGCTCGACGTCGCGGAGGAGCGCACAACGGTGTGATCGTCCACATACTGGTTTGACCAGAGGGCCTCAGCGAGGGCGCCAGTAGACTGTGAGCTCCACAGCCCTAGATTGCTTCGGAGACATCTCGTGGCGCTCGTTGTTCAGAAGTATGGTGGTTCGTCCGTCGCCGACGCGTCCTGCATCAAGCGGGTCGCGCAGCGGATCGTCGCGACGAAAAAAGCCGGCAACGACGTCGTGGTGATCGTTTCGGCCATGGGCGACACGACGGACGAGCTGCTCGACCTCGCCCAGCAGGTCTCGCCGCTCCCACCGGGCCGCGAGCTCGACATGCTGCTCACCTCGGGTGAGCGCATCTCGATGGCGCTGCTGGCGATGGCGATCGCCAACCTGGGCCAGGAGGCGCGCTCGTTCACCGGCTCCCAGGCCGGCGTGATCACCGACTCCTCGCACGGCCGCGCGCGCATCATCGACGTGACGCCCGGCCGGATCCGCGGGGCGCTCGACAGCGGCCAGATCGCGATCGTGGCCGGTTTCCAGGGCGTCTCCCAGGACACCAAGGACATCACCACGCTCGGCAGGGGCGGCTCCGACACCACCGCGGTCGCGCTCGCCGCCGCCCTGAGCGCCGACGTGTGCGAGATCTACACCGACGTGGACGGCGTCTTCACCGCCGATCCCCGCATCGTCCCGGCCGCCCGCAAGATCCCCAAGATCTCGTACGACGAGATGATGGAGATGGCGGCGTGCGGTGCGAAGATCCTGCACCTGCGCTGTGTCGAGTACGCTCGCCGTTTCAGCCTGCCGATCCACGTCAGAAGCTCGTTCAGCACCAAGGAAGGCACGTGGGTCGTCTCCGACCCCGACAGCGAAGGAACAGAGATGGAGCAGCCGATCATCTCCGGCGTCGCGCACGACCGGAGCGAGGCCAAGATCACCGTTGTCGGGGTGCCCGACAAGGTCGGTGAGGCTGCGACGATCTTCAAAACGCTCGCCGACGCCGAGATCAACATCGACATGATCGTGCAGAACGTGTCGGCGGCGACGACCGGCCGGACGGACATCTCCTTCACGCTGCCCACGAGTGACGGTTCGGCCGCGCTCACCGCGCTGAAGAAGATCCAGGAGCGCATCGGCTTCGAGTCGCTGCTCTTCGACGACCAGATCGGCAAGGTCTCGCTGATCGGGGCGGGCATGCGCTCGCACCCCGGCGTCACCGCGACGTTCTTCGCCGCCCTCGCCGACGCGGGGGTGAACATCGAGATGATCTCCACCTCGGAGATCCGCATCTCGGTGATCGTCGGGCAGGACGAGGTGGACACGGCGGTCAGCGCCGCGCACCGCGCGTTCGATCTCGACGCGGACCAGGTTGAAGCCGTGATCTACGGAGGTAGCGGGCGATGAGCCGCAAGCCCACCCTTGCCCTGATCGGCGCGACCGGTGCCGTCGGCACCGTGATGCGCGACATCATCTCCAACCGCGAGGACGTCTACGGCGACATCAAGCTCGTCGCGTCCGCCCGCTCGGCCGGCAAGGTCCTGCGGGTCCGCGGCGAGGACCTCGTCGTCCAGGAGCTGACCCCCGAGGTCTTCGACGGCGTCGACATCGCGATCTTCGACGTGCCGGACGAGGTCTCCGCGACCTGGGTGCCGATCGCCGCCGAGCGCGGTGCCGTCGTCATCGACAAGTCGGGCACCTTCCGGATGAACCCCGAGGTTCCGCTGGTCGTGCCGGAGGTCAACCCGCAGGACGCGCGCACCAGGCCGCTGGGGATCATCTCCACCCCCAACTGCACGACCCTGTCGATGATGGCCGCGATGGGCGCCCTGCACGAGGAGTACGGCCTGCGCGAGCTGGTCGTCGCCTCCTACCAGGCGGTCTCCGGCGCGGGCGTGGCGGGCTCGGCCCGCCTCTACGACGAGGTCGAAGCCCTGGCGGGTGACCGTACGGTCGGGCAGACCGCCGGTGACGTGCGCAAGGTTCTGCAGAACAAGCTCGGGGACGAGGAGTCGCCGTTCCCGGCGCCGGTGGCGTTCAACGTCGTGCCGTGGGCGGGTTCGCTCAAGGACGGCGGCTGGGCCTCCGAGGAGATCAAGCTCCGCAACGAGTCGCGGAAGATCCTCGGGATCCACGACCTGAAGGTCTCCGCGACCTGCGTCCGCGTCCCGGTGATCACCACCCACTCGCTGGCCGTGCACGCGACCTTCGAGCGCGAGATCACCGTCGCCGACGCCCACCGGATTCTTGAGGCCGCCCCGACCGTGGTCGTCATGGACGACCCGGCCAACGGCGTCTTCCCGACCCCGGCGGACGTCGTCGGGACCGACCCCACCTACGTGGGCCGGGTCCGCCAGGCGCTCGACTTCCCCAACACCCTCGACCTGTTCGTCTGCGGCGACAACCTCCGCAAGGGCGCCGCCCTGAACGCGGCGGAGATCGCCGAGCTGGTCGCGGCCGAGTTCGCGTAGTTCTTCCCGGGCCGTACGGCGGGGCGTGGTGTCCGATGACGCCACACCCCGCTACGGCCCTCGCCGTTCCGGGGGCTGGTCCCCGGGACCGCGGGATCCTCGCGGCGGTAGGGCGGGTGTGCCCTCCGGGGATCGGTGATCCCGCGTGGTCGTGGGGCGAGGGCCGGTGGTCTCGCGTGGTGGTGATGGTTCCGCGCGGTCGTGGACCGATGGTTCCTCGCGGTCGTGCGAGGCGCCGGGTCAGCGGAAGAGGATGTCCCAGTGGTCCGCCTCGCGGGCGAAGAGGGGTCCCGACGTCGCCGACTGGCCGTACAGGCGGGCTCCGTCCCCCCGCACTCCCTGCGGCGGATAGTTCTTCGTGATGTAGCGGTTGACGCAGGCGTTGGGCTTTATGTCCAGCTTGTAGCCCTCGTAGTGGCTGTAGGGCCCGGGGGCGTGGCCCACCTCGGTGCCACCGGTGACGACGAGGGGGCAGCCGCTGCGGCGCTTCAGGTCGATGGCGCTGGAGACGGTCGAGGACCGTACGGCCTCCAGCGAGGTGCAGTTCGGGCCCTGGCGGTTCGCGCACTTACCCGAGGAGGTCCAGCGCAGGCCCGCCGCCCGCAGGAGCCGCTTGGCGTCCGTCTGCTGGAGCCGCGTGGGATGCCGGGCCTGCTGCGCCTGGGGAGGGTGGGCCTCGGCCGGCTTTTCGAGGGCGACGGGAGCCTGTCCCTCCGAGGCGACGGGAGCCTGCTTCTCCGGGGCGGCGGCCGGGGGTGGGGCCTGCACGTTTCCCTGGGCCTGTAATGCCCGTGCCTTCCCGGGGGGCTGGGAGGTGGTCTCCGGGGCCCCGGGGGCCGCCGGTTCGCGGGGGGCGCCCGCCAGGGCGGCGGTTCGTGTTCGCGCGGTGGTTCCGGGGGGCTGGGGGGCCGCCTGTTCATGGTGTTCGCTCGCGAGGGGGGCGGTTCGTGTTCGCGCGGTGACCGTGGAGGGCCGCGGTGGCGTGTCCGAGGACGTGGCGTTCCGCGGCCAGAGGGGGAACGCGGTCTCCCGGCCCCGTTGGACGGTCGCCGGGTGACGCAGCTCCCACATGGGGCGCCGGGCGGTTTCCAGGGCGGCGATGTCGTACACTCCGATGATCGTGGACCGGCGGGCCTGCACCGGGCCGGCCGCGACGGGCCGGCTCACGATCATGGCGCCGGCCGAGGCGTTCCCGCTCTCCGCGGTCGCGCTGTGGTGCGGTGCCGATGCGATGAAAGACAGCTGCAGAGCGAGCAGTGCTCCGGCGGAAAACCGGGCAGCCCGCTTTCTACAGGGACATGTCCCCATTTACTCATCCCTTGTCGCGGGAGCCCTTCCGCCAGAAGGATCAATCCCACCCCCGAACCCGGATGATCCCTCACGAAGAGTGATTTTTGCCCGGTAGTGGGAATGATCGGGCGGCTCGATGACCTGCTGAGACGGCAGTTCCGGAGATTGGCGACATGTCGGTATTTGCCGCGTACGACACCATCGTCACGTCCTCGGCGGGCGGTGTACGGGTACACCGGGCACGGCGCGGAGCGGTGCGATGTCGAGAGCGATAACGAGGGCGAAGGCGATAACGAGGGCGAGGGCGAGATCGAGAGCGGGATCGAGAGCGGGATCGAGAGCGGCGGAGCAATCACGGATATGAGTGGCGGGTGCGATGCGGCGCGCTTAGGGTCGTTCACTGAGGCTCATCCCTGGTGGCGCGGGACGGATGATCTAGGCTTCGTCCAGTGGAGAAAGACCAGACGAGCCCGTTCTCCCAGCTCCAATCGACAGGTGACGAGCACCCCATGACCGAGCCGCCCCCGAGAACCCGTGGATCGGACAAGACCCGTGAGGTCATCGTGGAGACGGCCCTGCGGCTTTTCCGCGAGCGGGGATACGAGGCGACCACCATGCGGGCGATCGCCGCCGAGGCCGGGATGTCGGTGGGCAACGCCTACTACTACTTCGCCTCGAAGGAGGTCCTGGTCCAGGCGTACTACGACCGGGCCCAGGCCGAGCACGAGGCGGCGTGCGAGAAGCTGCTGGCCACCGAGCACCGGTTCGCCGCGAGGCTGGCGGGGGTGCTGCGGGAGTGGGTGCGGGTCTCCGAGCCGTACCACGAGTTCGCGGTGAAGTTCTTCAAGCACGCGGCCGAGCCGAGCAACCCGCTCAACCCGTTCAGCGCCGAGTCCTCGCCCTCCAGGGAGGCGTCGATCGCGATCTACCGGCGGGTCGTGGAGGGGTCCTCCGACCGCATGGACAGCGAGCTGCGGGCCGAGCTGCCCGAGTTGCTCTGGCTGATGTCGATGGGCGTCGTGCTGTTCTGGGTGCACGACGAGTCGGAGGGGTGCCGCAGGACACACCGGTTCATCGAGCTCACCGTGCCGCTGGTGGACCGCCTGGTGGGGCTCTCGCACCTGCCCGGCCTGCGCGGGGTCGCCCGTGACTTCATCGCGGGGGTTCACGAACTTCGCGAGTGAATCCCGCCGGAATCCCATGAGCCGCCGTATCGATCCGATTACCCTGAGTAGCTGATTCGATGACGGTTTCAAGGGAGTCCCATGGGCTGGGTAGCCGTGCTGGTGGTGGTGTCCGTCGCGATCGTGCTGATCGTGTTCCGTGTCCTCAGGAAGAAGGGGCGGGACGACGGTGATCACAGCTCGTCGTCCGTCGACTTCTCCGCCAATCTCGCCCTCGCCGTCTACCTGCTGGTGCTGGCCTACGCCGCGGTCCTGTGCCGGGACGCGCTCTCGGTGTCGGAGGCCGACGTCCAGGCCGAGGCCGAGAGCCTCACCGAGATGTACTGGTCGGTGGCGCCCGTCCCCGAGGCGGCGCCCGTCCGGTCCCAGATCCGGCAGTACACCGCGCAGAGCGTCGACCTCGACTGGCCGCTCATGGCCGGGCGCGAGATGTCTCCGCTCCCCGAGCAGACCCTCATGGACATGCGGGCCACGGTGCTCAGGCTCCGCCCGGTCGGCGAGGAGAGCAAGAACCTCCAGCAGGACGCGCTCGACCGGATCTCCGAGGTCTTCCACGCCCGCGTCGTACGGAGCGACGACGCGAGCACCGGCCTGGAGAGCACCTTCGTGATCCTGCTGATCCTCTCCGGGCTGCTGGTGATCGCGCTGCCCTGGACGCTGGGAGTGCGGCCCACCACCGCGTCGATCGTCGCCGACCTGGTCCGGGTGGGCGTGGTCCTCATCGGCGTGTGCTTCATCATCCTGATCAGCCACCCGTTCGGCGGGCTCGGCGCCGTCGAACCCGACGCGTTCAAGGCCGCGCAGCGGCAGTACGACCAGATCGACGGACAGTTTCCCGCCCAGCCGTAGCCCTCCCTGCGCCACTCCCCGGCGGTATGGCCGCGGCCTGGCGCACCCGGTGGCCGAAAAGCCCGCCGGTGGACCCCCACCGGCGGGCTTCGCCGTGCGTGCCGCCCGGGTCATCCGCGGCCCCTGCGGTTGAGGGCGGTGACCGCGGTGACCGAGATCACGCCGGTGAACATCACCACGAGGACCAGCTTCCTGTCGGTGCCCTTGCGCCGCTCGGCGTAGCGATCGAGCACCAGCCGCTGCCGTAGGAGAGGTGGCACGCGGGAGGGTGCCGCCCTGGGCCGGGGAACGCGGCTGCGAGCCGGCGTCGGCGTGGCGGTGACTTCGAGGGCGGGGACGGGGGCGGGTGGGGGCGCCGGGGCGCGGGGCCTGGGGGGCGCGGAAGGCTCCGGGGTGGGAGGAGAGGGGGACGGGGCGGACGGGGCGGACACGGTGGGTGTCGGCCGCTCGGGCGTGGGCTCGGGCTCCGGTTTCGGCTCGGGTTCGGGCTTCGGCTTCGGTTCTGGCTCTGGTTCCGGTTCGGGCTTCGGCTCTGGTTTCGGCTCTGGTTTCGGCTTGACCGGGACGTCCGCCGGATGGCCCGAGGCGGGCCCCCACCAGTGCCACCAGTGCCACCAGGGGACCTCCCGGTCACCGGTCACCGGCGGGGGCGCAGTCGGGTAGTCCGGCTCGGGTTTCGGTGCGGCAGGGTGGCCGGTCTCCGGCTTCGGCGACGGCTCGGCCTTCGGGAGCGCCGATCGGCCGGAGACCAGGGACACCCCGAGGTGGGAGGTGGGTGGTCCCGAGCCGCTTTCCGTCGCGAGGGGGTGTGTCCCGGCCAGAACGGGAACCGCCACGCAGGTCGCGAGGGTCACCGCGCCGAGCAGGCCCCGCCGTCGGTTCCTCCGTCGATGCTTCGTCACGTAAAGTTTCTAGCATCATACGGAAAGTGATTGGCCGTTAAACGATCGGCCAGCGTAGATCATTCTCATAGTGACATACCGTCCGGTTGGTACGGTTGGACTATTGACGGCACCCCGAGCGGGTGCGGCAAGCTACATCAGAACATCGTTCTGGGGAAAGGTCCCCGGCGGCGACCACCGACACGGAGGCGGCACGATGACCACGGGCCCACGCTGGGGTATGACGATTCCCTTCTACGACCGTTCACTGGCCGCCTCCAGGGATCTGATCGCCGAGCTTCCCGGACTCGGCTACACCGACGCCTGGTCCGCCGAGGTCAACGGTGTCGACGGTTTCGTCCCCCTGGCGATGGCCTCGGAATGGGCCCCGCAGATGCGGCTCGGCAGCGCGATCGTCCCGGTCTCCACCCGGGGGCCCGGCCTGCTCGCCATGTCCGCCGCCACGCTCGCCGACCTCGCCCCCGAGCGCTTCGTCCTGGGCATCGGCGCCTCCTCCCCGGCCATCGTGGAACGCTGGAACGCCGGGGAGTTCGTCAAGCCGTTCGCCAGGACCAGAGACACCCTGCGCTTCCTGCGCAAGGCCCTCGCGGGTGAGAAGGTCGGCGAGCGGTACGAGACCTTCGAGGTCAAGGGCTTCAAGCTGGAGCGCGCCCCCAAGATCCCGCCGAAGATCGTGCTCGCCGCGCTGCGCCCCCGCATGCTGCGCCTGGCCGCCGAGGAGGCCGACGGCGCGATCACCAACTGGCTCTCGCCCGGGGACGTGCGGAAGGTCAGGGCCGAGGTCGGCGAGGAGACCGAGCTGATCGCCCGGCTGTTCGTGTGCGTCAGCGAGGACGCGGCGAAGGTGCGCGAGCTCGGGCGCTGGATGCTCGCGAGCTACCTGACCGTCCCGGTCTACGCCGCCTTCCACGACTGGCTGGGGCGCGGCGAGGTGCTGCGGCCGATGCACGAGGCGTGGGCGGCCGGAGACCGGCAGGCGGCGCTCAAGGCCATCCCCGACGAGGTCGTGGACGAGCTCATCGTGCACGGCGACGCCGCCACGTGCCGGGCCAGGATCCGGGAGTATGTGCGCAACGGCCTGAACACCCCGATCCTCGCCCCCATCCCCGGGGGCGAGGTCCCGATCGCCCAGGCCGTACGAGATCTGGCCCCCGTCGAGGAGTGACCCTTGCACGACCTGTTGAAGCTCGACGCGCTCGGACAGGCGTGGGCCGTGAGGAAGGGGGAGGTCTCCCCGAGGGAGCTCGCCGAGGCGGCGATCGCGCGGATCGAGGCGTGTGACGGCACGATCAACGCGGTCGTCCACCGCAGGTTCGAGCGGGCGCTGGCCGAGGCGGGCGA
This sequence comes from Streptosporangium vulgare, assembly GCF_042428775.1. Classification (NCBI taxonomy): domain Bacteria; kingdom Bacillati; phylum Actinomycetota; class Actinomycetes; order Streptosporangiales; family Streptosporangiaceae; genus Streptosporangium; species Streptosporangium vulgare. Next base: position 318,763 of record NZ_JBHMBS010000006.1, read on the forward strand.
GACCGACCCCGAGGCCCCCTTCGCGGGCGTGCCGACGCTGCTGAAGGACCTGGGCTGGGCCATGGCCGGGGAGCCGTACCGCGCGGGGTCGCGCACCCTTGACGGGATCTTCGCCGAGCGCGACGGCTACGCGGTGACCAAGCTGCGCCGGGCGGGGTTCACGATCCTGGGCCGGACCAACACCCCGGAGTTCGGCACCGCGATCACCACCGAGCCGGTGACGTCCGGCCCCACCCGCAACCCGTACGACCCGCGCTACAGCAGCGGAGGATCGAGCGGCGGGTCCGCGGCGGCGGTGGCGGCGGGCATGGTCGCGGTCGCCTCGGCCAGCGACGGCGGCGGGTCGATCCGGATCCCGGCGAGCATGTGCGGGCTGGTCGGGCTGAAGCCCGGCAGGGGCAGGGTCAGTTCCGGCCCCTCGGGAGGCGAGCCCTGGGCGGGCTTCTCGGCCGCGGGCCTGCTCTGCCGTACGGTCAGGGACAGCGCGGCGACCCTCGACGTGATCGCCGGGACGATGCCGGGCGATCCGTACGGCGCACCCGCCTGGAGGCGCCCGCTCGCCGAGGAGGTCGGGGCGGATCCCGGGCGGCTGCGGATCGGTTTCCTCACCGAGCACCCCGGCGGAGGCCTCCCGTCCGACCCGGACCTGGTGGCCGCGGTCACCGGGGCCGCCGGGCTGCTGGAGGCGCTGGGCCACGACGTCGAGCCGGGGGGGCCTGCCGCGCTCGCCGAGGACGGCTTCGCCACGCACTTCGGCACGATCGTCGCCGCCCACGTGGCCGCCGACCTGGAGGACATCGGGCGCTGGCGTGGCAGGCCCGTCGAACTCGACGAGCTGGAGACGCGCAACCGCATCCTCGGAGCGGCGGGCCGGAAGCTCGACGCGGTCGGTTACGTGACCTCGCGCGACTGGATCGACGGGTTCAGGCGGCGGATGGCCGCCTGGTGGGAGTCGCACGACCTGTTGCTCATGCCGTCCCTGGGGGTGGCGCCCTTCCGGCTCGGCTGGCTGCCTCCCGACGACGTCAGCACCTCGCGGGGCCGTACGAACCAGGCGGTGGCGTTCACCTCGCCCGTGAACGCCACCGGGCAGCCCGCGATCTCCCTGCCGCTGCACCACACCGCGGAGGGCCTGCCGGTGGGGGTGCAACTGGTCGCCGCGGCGGGGCGGGAGGACCTGCTCGTCCGGGTGGCCGCCCAGATCGAGGAGGAACGACCCTTCCGGCACGCGGCGATGCGCCGGCGCCTTTGAGGCGGCGGGAGCGTGGGCGGCCGACGCCCGTGGTGCGGGAGTGTGGTGGCCAGCACCCGTGGTGCGGGAGTGTGGGTGGCCGGTACCCGTGGGGCGGCGGGAGTGTGGGCGCGGCCTCGGCCGAGGCGGTGGAAGGTCGCGGTCCTGCGGGCCGTGAGCCGCGTTCGGGGAACCCTGCCGGGAAGTCACGCGTTATATCGTGAGGCGGTGGGGTAGTACGCCGCCAGGCGAACGTGGTTCCGAGGAGGATCCCATGGCGAAGGCGGCGCGCGCGGCGCAGGCGTGGCGGACGTACAGGGATGTGTCGAAGCCGGGCTCGCCCGGTCTCGGCGCCCGTCTGCGCGCCCTCCCCAGGATGGTCGGCGCGGTCATGCGCGGAGAGTATTCCGGCATGGGCAAGGGCAAGCTGGCCATGATGGGGCTCGGCGTGCTCTACATCATCTCGCCGGTCGACATCGTCCCCGACTTCCTGGTTCTCATCGGGGTGGCCGACGACTTCGGTGTGTTCCTGTGGCTGATGGGCTCCCTGCTCGGCGAGGGCGGGCGCTACGTCGACTGGGAGCGTGAGAAGGCCAGGCCCCTCCACTCCTGAGCCGAGGGCGCGAGCGGGTCGGATCCGCTCCGTCCTGAGCCGGGAGCGCGAAAGGGCAGACCTCGTCGCGGGGAGCGTGAAAGGGCAGACCTCGGCCTGAGCGGGGCAGATCCTTCCGGCCTGAACGGTGCCTGAACGGTGCCTGAACGGTGCCTGGACGGTGAACGCGAGCGGGTCCGCGTACGCCCCTTACCGATCGGGGCGCGAGGGGGTGGATCCGCTCCTCCGTCCTCCCGGGCGAGGTCCGTACGGCCTCCCGCTGAGCCAGGCGCGAACGGTCAGATCTGTTCCATCCTGAGCCAGGCGCGCGAGGGCAGCGGGTGGCCGAACAGGCGGGCGGCGTTGCCGTAGGCCACCCGGGCGATGTCGGCGGGCGGCAGGCTGCCCAGGTTCGTCGCGATGGCCTGCTGGGTGTCGGGCCAGGTGGAGTCGGAGTGTGGGTAGCCACTCTCCAGCAGCACGTGCTCCAGCCCGACGGCGAGCCGCACCCCGGAAAGGGCGTGGTCGTTGAGCGTGCCGAAGAAGAAGTTTCTCCGCAGCACCTCGCTGGGCTTCAGGCCGCCCTCCCACGAGGCCTCCCCCGCCACCGGGTGGTCGAGCGCGTAGTCGGCCCGCTCGGCCAGCATCGGCAGCCAGCCCACACCGCCCTCCACGATCAGGATCCGCAGCGCGGGGAAGCGCAGCGGGACGCCCGACCAGAGCCAGTCGGCGCACGCGAACATGGCACTCGCCGGCATCAGCGTGGTGATCGCCTCGATCGGCGTGTCCGGGGACGGGACCGGCGCCCAGGAACCGGCGCCGGCGTGCAGGCAGACGACCGTGCCGGTCTCCTCGCACGCCTGGAAGAACGGGTCCCAGTGATCGCTGTGGATGGACGGCAGGCGCAGCCGGGTCGGGAACTCGGGGAAGAGCACCGCCTTGAAACCGCGCGCCGCGTTGTCGCGGATCTCCTTGGCGGCCACCTCGGGGTCGGTCAGCCAGGGCAGCTGGAGGGCGATGATCCGCTCCGGGTAGGTGCCCGCCCAGACCTCCACGTGCCAGTCGTTCCACGCGCGCAGGACCGCCAGACCCAGCTCCTGGTCGCGGGTCTTGGCGAAGACCATGCCCGACTGCACGGCCAGCATGCCGGGGAAGCAGAGCGCGGCCCAGACGCCGGCGCGGTCCATGTCCTCGATCCGGGCCTCGACGTCGTGGCATCCGGGACGCATGTGCTCGAACCGCACCGGGTCGAGCGTCCACTGCTCGCGGGGCAGGCCGGCGCCCACGTCGAGCCCGGCACAGGGGTAGGTGGCCCCGCCGTAACGCCAGACCTGGTGACCTGAGTCGGTCTCGACCACCTTGGGCGCCTTGTCGGCGTATTTCTCCGGCAGCCGGTCGTCGAACATGTCGGGCGGCTCGATCAGGTGGTCGTCGGCTGAGATGATCACATAGTCCCGCCGCCTGGGCTCGGGGTCGGGGAGCAGCGGCGTAGTCACACGGTCAACCGTATTCCGCTGGAATAACACTCATCAAGCCGCAAGGTCTCCGCTTGGTATCTCTGTCTCTCACGACGCCTCTCACGACGTCTTTCGCGACGCTCGCCGCCGCGTCTTTCGCGACGTCTCCCGCCACGCTCGCCACCACGTCTCCCGCGACGTCTTTCTCGACGCTCGCCGTGAGGTCTCCCGCGACGCTCGCCGTGACCTCTCCCCGACGCCTCCCGCCGGGTGGGTGAGCGCGGGCCCCGGGGCCACCGGAGGGGGGTAGGGCGGCCCCGGGGGGCGGACCCGCCGGAGGGTGCTGCCCATGGCGGGTCCTGCGAGGGCGCCTACCCAGAGATCGCCTCAATATCAGGATTTTTCAAAAGATGATTCCTGAGAGCGGACACCACACTCTCGTCCACACCAAGGGTTCGCAGGCAGTAATCCCGTACCGGGCCCAGCTCCCCCAGGAAGAGGCGCATCGCCTCGGCGGGCGCCTGCCCGAACCCCGCCCACTGGGGCTCCCCCGGATGCTCCTTCTCCCAGTACGCGACCATCTGGGGCCTGGCCAGCCCGGTCAGCGCGTAGTCGGCGATCACGTCCTCCTCGGACACCCCCAGCAGCCGCAGGACCAGGGCGACCAGCAGCCCCGTGCGGTCCTTGCCCGCCGCGCAGTGGACCACCACGGGCGCGTTGCCCGCCTCGGCGATCACCTCCAGCGCGCTCCTGAGCTCGGCGTGCCCGTCCTGGGCCACCTCCAGGTAGCGGTCGGTGAAGAACCGCGCGACCCCGGCGTCGGGGTGGTAGTCGGCGGCGGTGTCCCACCTGCGGTGCTCGACCGGGAGGTTGTGGTAGCTCGGCCCCTGCGGGGCACGGCCGCGATGCGTCACCTCGTTGGGATGACGAAGGTCGATCACGGTGCGTACGCCGAGCGCGTGGAAACGGTCGAGGTCGTCGTCGGCGAGCATGTGCAGCGAGGCGGAGCGGTAGAGCCGCTGCCAGCGCACCTCCATTCCGCCGTCCGTCGGGTAGCCGCCCACGTCACGGAAGTTGTACAGCCGCGCGAACTCGATATGCCGGATCACGCCCTCTAACCTATCCAGCGGTGGGTCTCGCGCGATGGGGGCAGGGGATGCGAGTGGTGGTTCCGGCACGGGATGAGATCCCGTACGCCGTGCGGGTGGCGCTGCTGTTCGTGCTCGCGCTCTCCACGGTGATCGTCCACATCAACCAGGCCCCACCCCTGCGGCCCGCCTCGGAACTCGTGGCGGACCTGCGGGCGGGCGAGGTGACCAAGATCGTCTACGACCGCAACTGGCCCGCCTACGGCACGCTGACGTGGTCCCACGGACCGCTCTCCTGGAGTCAGGCCCGGTTCGACCAGCCCGACGACGTCTGGGATCCCCTGACCACCCGGCTGGTCCCCGAGGCCCTGGAGCGCCGCCAGGAGGCCTTCCTGGCCCAGGTGCGCGCCGCCGCCGATCCCTCCGTGGAGATCGTGCGCTCCGACGGCTCCGGGGCCCTGGCGGGCTCGCCCGCCTACGGGCGGTGGTGGGAGCCGTTCGGCCCGGTGGCGGTGGCGGCGGAGATCCTGGCCTGGCTGCTCATGCTGGCCCGGCCGAACCCCCGCTACGCCAGCCGCTGGGCGTGGTTCTGGATGTTCCTCACCGGTGGCTCGCTGCTCTACGTCCTGCTGGAGCCGAGACCCCTGTGGCGGGATCCGTACGAGGCACTGCCCGCCCCGGCCAAACTCGACGGGACACGCGGGTTCGCGATCGCGGTGGCGCTTCTTTTCGGCATGGCGATGGTGAACGCGTGATCATCTCGAACCCCGCCCGCTCTGGTTCGCGCCCGGGCGGCGTCCCAAGCCACGCGAGCGGCTGGGCGGCGGGTGGGGCTTCCTGGCGGCGATCGGGCTCGGTCTGCTCTCCTCCGGTCTGGCGCCGGCCGCCGGTTTCCTGCTGAACCTCGTCCGGAACTAGGCGCGGAGGTCGGCGGGGTCGCCGGACGCGGAGGGCTTCTCCGGCGTGGCGGGTTCGCGAGGCCCAGGACCTTCGCGGGGCCCGGGCTCAGGGCCGCCCGGTGCGGGGTCGCCGGGTGCGGCCGAGGCCGCGGCCCTGAGGTCGGCGGCCTCCCTGCGGATCAGGAGTGCCCAGCCGCCGATCGCGACGCCGATGAACAGCCACCACTGCACGCCGTAGGCCAGGTTGAGTCCGCCTCCCTCGCCGACGTCCGGCGTGGGGACGGGCGCGGGCGCGTCAGCGGCCGCCGGCGACTGCTCGATCAACTCGACGTGCCCGCCGAGGAGCTTGTACGGCAGGCGGCGCCCGATCGCCTCGGTGTTGATCAGCAGGATCTGTCCCGCGGGCAGGCCCGCCCGGTCGCGGATCCCCGAGGTCTCCTCGGTCTCGGAGGGGCGTAACCTGCCGGTGACAGTCACCTCACCCGAGGACGGCGCCGGGACCTCGGGGAGGGCGTCGGCGGTGCTGCCCGCCTTGACCCAGCCCCGGTTCACCAGCACGCCGGTGCCGTTCGCGGTGACCAGCGGGGTCACCACGTAGAAGCCGACCGCCTTGTCCTGGACGCGGCGCCGGACCAGGAGCTGGGCGCTCGCGTCGTATCTCCCCTTGGCGAGAACAGTGCGGTATTTGTCCTGCGTGGAGACGGTGCCGCCGGGTGAGGTGAGCTCCTCCACGGCGACGGGGGCGGCCTGAAGGTTGCCGGTGATCCGGTGGCTGCTGGTGGACCTCTCCTCGAAACGCCCGAACTGCCACTGGCCCAGCAGCACGAAAGCGGGGATGACCAGCAGCACCACCACGTGGAGGGCGAGCCATCGGGGAGTCAGCAGGAACCGGTACACGTCATCAAGGGTAGGCACCGGGGGCACCGCCCCGTCCTCCGACCACGCCTTTGGAAGTGGCCGGATATGCCTTTGGGCGTAGTAAGGTGCCCGGGACCGCCCGATCCTCGGATGTCATGGAAAAGCTCGCCGGACACTCCGGACATCACGTACGGTCGTGTGAGATTTCCCCCGGGATGTTCCACCACCTCCGGAGCCCGCCCCTGATGACTGTGCTCATGCCCGCCCCCCCGGCTCCGCTCGTACTCCCCCGCATCGGGGTCCTGCTGCGGCACGCCGCCCCCAGGGTGTTCGAGAGCATGATCCTTCCGGTTCTCGTCTTCTACGTCGCGCTGGTCTTCACCAACACCGACGTCGCGCTGGCGGTGGCGGCGGCCTGGGTCTACGGTGGCGTCGCCTGGCGGTTGGTCAAGGGTGGCGAGGCCCCCGGCACGCTGCTGCTGGCGGCGGGCACGATCACCGTCAGGGTGGTGCTGACGGTGGCGACGGGCAACCCCATCGTGTTCTTCCTGCAACCCTGTCTCGGGGTGTTCTGCGTGAGCATGGGCTTCCTGCTCACCGCGCCGCTGCAGAGGCCGCTGATGCGGCGGGTGGTGTCCGATCTCGTGCCGCTGCCCGACCAGGTGATGGAGCACCCGCGGATGCGTCGCTTCTTCGTGTCGCAGTCGGTGCTGTGGGGCTGCGCGCAACTGCTGAACGGGGCGCTGAGCCTCTGGCTGCTGCTCAGCCAGACCCTGGAGACCTACCTCCTCGTCCGCACCTCCGCGGTCGCGGTGCTGCTCGGCGGCGCGGCGCTGGTCTCGGTGCTCAGCTTCAGGCACTGCCTGCGGAGGTTGGAGACGCGAGGGACGGAGATCCCGGAGCGGGTGACGCCGGAACCGGTGATCCCGGAGCGGGTGACGCCGGACCTGCGGACGCCGAGGCCGTAGGGCCGAAGCGCATTCCGGGGCCGGGCACCGGGGTGACCTCTCTCGGGCCCTGCACCTCGTGCCCTTCCGCGCAGCGGAAGTGCTGCTCGACCAGGGCGCCGCAGTCGCGGTGGGTGATGAGCACCGGCGGTCCCTCGCGGTCGCTGAGATAGCGGTCGCCCCACTGCATCAGGGCCACCAGGGCCGGATAGAGGTCGAGGCCCATCTGGGTGAGCCGGTACTCGTCGCGCTGCCGCTGGCCGGGCTCGCGGTAGGGGACCTTGCGCAGCAGTCCCTCCTCCACCAGCCGGGTCAGCCGGGCGCTGAGCACCTGCCTGGGCGCTCCGGTGGCGACCTGCATGTCGGCGAAGCGCCGCACGCCGCCGAACGCCTCGCGCAGCACCAAAAACGTCCACTTCTCGCCGACGATGCCCAGGGCGCGTTCGATGGAGCAGTTTTCTATGTGCAGGGGCAGGTTGCCGGGGGCCGCCTCATTCATGTGCGAATCGTAAGTCGCCATCGCACCACCTCCAACGTTCCCCTAAGTCTAGTTGACATACTCAGCTGTCCCACGAGACTCTGAGTCCATGATGCGAACTCAGCTGGTGTCGCCGGACGGTGTCCCGGCGCCCGGGGACGCCCCGCCCGCGTGCGGGGACGTCGCGGTCGTACGGGGGGACATGGCGGTCGTACGCGGGGACGTCGCGCGGATGTCCGGGGACGTCGCGGTCGCGTGCGGGGGCCTCGCGCGGATGTCCGGGGACCTCGCGCCGATTCCCGAGGGCGCCGCGGCCGGGGCCGGGGATGTCGCGACCGTGCCCGGAGGCGCGGTCGAGATCCGGATCGCGCGACCGGACGACGACGAGGAGGCGGTCCGCCGCTTCCTCGAGGGACTGTCGCCTCGCACGCAGGCGCTGAGGTTCTTCGCCGGGATGGGCCGTCCGAGCGTGAGCTTCGTCAGAACGCTGCTCGCGGTGGACGAGCGGCGCGACGCCCTGCTCGCCGTGCACGGGAACCTTCTCGTCGGGCACGCGATGAGCTATCGGGGTGAGGAGACCGACGTCGAGATCGCCGTCGTGGTGGGCGACGAGTGGCAGGGGATGGGGCTGGGCTCCCGGCTCGTCCGCGCGCTGATGCGCCGTGCGGAGATCAAGGGGGCCAGGACGGTGGGGATGGACGTGCTCGGGGACAACCGCACGGTCCTGGCGATGGTCCGCAGGGCGTGGCCGGAGGCGACCATGCGCGTCTCCGCGGGCACGGTCGAGGTGACCGCGACGGTTCTCCGCTGAGCGTCACCCGGGCCGGTTCCCGTGCGGGGCCGGCCCGGGGTCACCGCATGTGCTCTCCGTCCGGGCTCGTCGCGTGGACTGTCCGTCCGGGCTCGTCGCGCAGGCTCCCCTCCCCGGTTCGGCGGACCGCCGCACGGGCTCGCCGGGAGGTCTCGTCGAGGGGTCCGGCCGGGGCGTACCGGGGGGAGGCTCCGGGCCGGAAGCCCGGAGGGCGCCGTCGCCGTACCGGGCGGACGGACATCCGGGGTGGCGATCCGACCCTCCGGATCAAGGCGGTACGATCGACGTGGTCCAAGCCGTTCCCCGGGCAGTTTGCGGAACAAGGTTCTGTTGCTCCACCATGGGATCCGTGAAGACTGCCAAGAGCGGACGCGACGGCCGCACCAGGATCGTCGAGGGTGCCCTGCGCCGATTCAGCCAGGACGGGGTCTCGGCCACCACGCTGGCCAGCCTCCGTGAGGAGAGCGGCGTCAGCGTCGGCAGCTTCTACCACCACTTCGCCAGCAAGGAACACGTCTTCGGCGTCCTGTACGCCGAGACCCTGCGCATGTACCAGGAAGCGTTCCTCGCCGAGCTCCAGCGCCACGAGAGCGCGCGGGGAGGCATCGAGGCCATCGTCGCGCTGCACATGTCCTGGTGCGGCGAGCACCGCGAGCGTGCCCACCTGCTGATCAGCGAGCGGCCGCCCAGGCGTGACGAGCCGGGCGGCACCGAGGTGTCGGAGTCGCGCAGGGCGTTCTTCAGGAAGGTCTCCGACTGGTGGCGCCCGCACATGAAGGACGGCCTGCTCCAGCCCGTCCACCCGACGATGTGCTACGTGCTCTGGCTGGGACCGGCCACCGAGATGTGCCGCCTGTGGTTCGCCGGCGCGCACCAGCCCACCCCCGACGAGATCGGCGGCCTCCGCGAGGCGGCCTGGCAGAGCCTGCGGCAGCAGACCTCCTGAAGCGGCGCCTCACCGTTCGACTCCCCGAGCGGCCGTGACCCTCCGCGCGGCCGTCCCCGTCCGGCCCTCCGAGCGTCGCCCGCTCGGCGGGTGTCACTGGTACTCCGGCCCGGATCACGGGGGCTTTTCCGGGCCGGAGCGGTCTCAGTGGGCTCCCACCAACTGGCGCGTCCGCGTCGACACCCGCCAGACGTCCTCGTCCAGCGAGATGTCCAACCGCAGGTCCTGACGCCGGCGCCGCAGGCCGGGCACCCGCACCCGGTCGGAGACGTCGAACCTGCCACGCCGGGCGTAGCCGAACCCCAGCTCTCCCGGAAAGACCCGTAACTCATCCTGGTTGCCACACCGCGGGCAGGTCCACGCGACCAGATCCTTGCCACGGTGGTAGTCGTGGCAGGCGCGGAAATACTCGTCAGGATGAAAACGGGACTCGCAGGCGAAGCAGGGGATCAGCATCATGGATCCTTTGAAGCGTGTGGTGCGGCTACCAAGAAGTACCGCTTTCCACTTGAAGTCCGCTTGCAGAACGCTTACCCCGATGGGTAACAGTCTCATCACCGGGAGCATCCGGACGTGCCCGGTGCGAGGATTGCCCGGTGAACGATCTGCTCGGCCGGCTCAGGGGGCTCCTGCTCGACACCGGCTACACCATCGACGGCGTCCGCGAGCGCCTCGGCGACGTCGCCGCCACCGCGCTCTCCCGCGAGGAGACGATCCCCGCCCTGCGCGCCACCGCGGACGGCGACCCGCTCGCCACCCTGATCCGGCTGTGGTGGCTCGGCGCCCCCGTGGAGGCGCGAGACGTGCCGGCGGGCCTTCCCGTGGAGGAACTGGCCGCCGCGGGCCTGGTGACCGTCGAGGGCGGCCGGGTCACCTCCGCGGTCCACCTGCAGCCCTGGGAGACCGACGGCTCCGGTGGCTCGGGTGGCTCCGGTGGCGTCGAAGGCTCCGGCGGCTCCGGTGGTTACGTCGTCTCCGACCGCAAGGTCAGGCCGGGCGACCCGGCCCTGCGCCCGGACCACGTCGTCGGCGCGGGCGGCGCCTCGGCGAACCTGGCCCAGCTCGCCTCCCGCCGCCCCGTCGGGCGTGCCCTGGACATCGGTACCGGGTGCGGGGTGCAGGTCCTCCACCTGCGCGGCAGGGCCGAGGAGATCACGGCCACCGACGTCAACCCGCGCGCGCTGGAGCTGGCCCGGCTCAGCTGGGCGCTGTCCGGGATCACCGGCGTCGACGCCCGGCAGGGCTCCCTGTTCGACCCCGTCGAGGACGACCGCTTCGACCTGATCGTCTCCAACCCGCCGTTCGTGATCTCCCCGGCCGGCCGGTTCACCTACCGCGAGTCGGGCTTCCACGCCGACGACTTCTGCCGTGACCTCGTACGCCGGGCACCCCGCCATCTCGCGCCCGGCGGCACCTGCCACCTGCTGGCCAACTGGCTGCACGTCGACGGCGAGGACTGGCGCGACCGGGTGGGCGGCTGGCTCGCCGGTACCGGCTGCGACGGCTGGGTGGTGCAGCGCGACGTCCAGGATCCCGCCGAGTACGTCGAGCTGTGGCTGCGGGACGCCGCCGAGCAGGGCACCCCGCGCCACCGCGAGCTCTACGACGACTGGCTCGGCTGGTTCGAGGCCGAGGGCGTCACCGGGATCGGCTTCGGCTGGATCACGCTGCACGACTCCGGGAGCCTCGACCCCGTCGTGCGGGTCGAGGAGTACGGGCGGCCGGTGGAGCTGCCCGTCGGCGGATACGTGGACGAGGTGCTCGGCGCGATCGCCACGGCGCACCGGCTGACCGACGCCGAGCTGCTCGGTTCCAGGCTCGTGGTGGCCGAGGGGGTGCTGGAGGAGCGGATCGGTCCGCCGGGTGCCGAGGACCCGGCGCGCATCGTGCTGCGGCAGACCTCGGGGCTGCGCCGCGGCGCGGCGGTCGGGACCGTGGAAGCCGCCCTCGCGGGGGTCTGCGACGGCGATTATCCACTGGATCCGCTGCTCGCCGCGATCGCGGAACTGACCGGCGAGGACCACGATGACCTGCGGACAAAGGCTCCCGCCGCCCTCCGTCCACTGATCGCGGAAGGGTTTTTCCACATATCCACAGGGTGATCGTCCACAGGCTGTGGATATCGCCGCTATCACTTGTCAATCGGATGGCAAACGCCGTGGGAGAAGCTCTGGTCGTGGGGCACGGACCCGGGGGGTGAAGGGTCCGTGCCACGTCCGGCCGACCGTCACAGTGAGGCGGCCGACCCGCGAGCGACGCACCGGATGACCGGGCCCCCTACGCGTCGCCCGGGTCAGACGGCCGGCCGGACCTCCACGCCCATCCCGAACCGCGGGGCCTGACTTCGAGGGGAACGCCGGTGATCAACCACGTCTGGATGACGCGTCTCGACGACGACCTGTACGACGGCCTGGGATCAGCTGTCGACCTGATCGCGCTCCAGCAGAAGACGCAGATCCTCGGCCTCGGGCGCCCCGAGCCTGCCGAACAGGTCGTGGGCGCGTTCGAGGCAGCCCCGGCCACGCTCGACGCTGCCGAGGCCGTTGAGCGCCTTGCCTAGCACCCACAGCGCCTGCGCCTCGCCGTACGGGTGGCTGATCTCCCGGCTCACGGTGAGCGCCTGTTCCGCGTGACGGGCCGCGTCCGTGAAGCGGCCCGCGTTGATGAACGTCTCGGCCAGCCGGGAGCAGACCCGCTGCTCCCAGACCCGCTGCCTGCTCGCCCTGAAGAAGGCGAGGCACTCGGCGTGGTGGTGGACCGCCTCGTTCAGCCGGCCGACCCGCGACAGGATCATCCCCAGGTGGTAGCGGGCCCTGGCGGTGCCCGCGCTGGAGCCCATCTCGATGAACAGGGCGAGCCCCTGCTCGGCGGCGGCGATCGCCTCCTTCGGCTGCTCCAGGAACAGGTGGTCGCGGGCGGAGTAGCTGAGCGTGAGGGCCTCCCCGCCCCGCGCCCCGACCTCCCTGAACGCCTCGCGCGCCGCGCCGAACCAGGCGAGGGCCTCCTCGTGTCGGCGTCGGCGCCCGGCCACGACGGCCAGCGCGTTGAGCACCTCGCCGGTGACGATGCCGTCCCCTCCGGCCGACAGCTCCAGCGACGTACGGAACTCCTCCTCCGCCTCGGCCAGCCGGTTGGCGCCGAACAGCACCCGCCCGAGCACGTACCGGCAGCGCAGCTCGCTGGAGACGGCGCCGAGCCGCCGCGCGACGGCGAGCATCTCCCTGGTCCGGCTCTCGAACTCGCGGACGTGGCTCCCCGACTCCAGCAGCGGCTCCATGGCGAGCAGCAGGTCGGCCCCCGGCAGCAGCTCGTCGGCCTTGTCCGCGCAGGTCACCTGGGCGATCGACGCGAACAGCGACTCCGCCTCCACCGAGAGCCAGGCCACCGCCTCGTCGGCGGAGGCGAAAGAGTGACCGGTCCCGGTGACTCCCAGCCGGTCGGCCATCGTGCTGCCCTCGTAGGCGAGGCGGTGCGCCGAGCGCGCGGACGCCAGGTAGAAGCCGAGCAGCCGGCGCAGTGCCGCCTCGCCCTCCCCGCCGATGGTCACGCTCACCCCGGACCCGCGCCGCTCGCCCCGCCTCGTCTCACCCGCGGCGCAGCTCTCCTCCGTCGCGTTCTCGGTCCGTTCCGCGACGCGGCGGGCGAAGAGCTTGAGCAGGTCGTGGAAGCGGTAACGGCCGGGGGCGGGGGCTTCGAGCAGGCTGGTGTCCACCAGGGACTCAAGGACGTCCTCGGTGTCCATCGGGCCCAGCGCGAGCAGCGCGGCGGCGGCCCCGATCGAGATGTCCGGGCCCCCGGGCAGCGAGAGCAGCCGGAACGCGCGGGCCTGGGCCGGGGTGAGCTGGCCGTACCCGAGGGCGAAGGTCGCCTCCACCGCGAGGTTGCCCACGCGCATCTCGTCCAGGCGGCGGCGCTCGTCGGCGAGCCGGGGCACCAGGGAGGCGACCGTCCAGGACGGCCTGGCGGCGAGGCGCGCCGCCACGATCCGTACCGCGAGCGGCAGGAAACCGCAGGCGGCGACCACGTCCATGGCGGCGGCGCGCTCGGCCTCCACCCTCTCCACACCGGCGACGATGCCGAACAGCACGAGGGCCTCTTCCGGCTCCATCACGTCCAGGTCGATCAGCCTGGCCGAGGCCAGGTCGGCGAGCTTGCCCCGGCTGGTCACGATCGCCGCGCATCCGGCCGAGCCGGGGAGCAGCTGGCTCACCTGGGCGGCGTCGCGCGCGTTGTCCAGCAGCACGAGCATCCGCCGGTCGGCGAGGAGCGAGCGGAACAGCGCCGACCGCTCGGCCAGGCCGTCGGGGATGGCGTCGGCGGGCAGGCCGAGCCCGCGCAGGAAGGCCGCGAGCGCCGACTCGGGCGCGGTCGGCTCCTCGCCGTACCCGCGCAGGTCCGCGTAGAGCTGGCCGTCGGGGAACAGGTCGTGCATGGCGTGGGCGACGTGTACGGCCAGGGCCGTCTTGCCCACGCCGCCGATGCCGGAGATGGCCGCCACCGGCACGCCCTCGGAGCCGTCCTGGACCGACAGCAGCCCGCGCAGCCGCGCGATGATCTGGCGGCGGCCGGTGAAGTCGTTCGCGGCGGCGGGGAGCTGCGCCGGTCGCGGCAGCTCCGGGCTCGTCGCCGTCGTGCGCCCCTCCGGCGCCCTCGCGGGCTCCGGGTCGGGGTCCGGGGACGGCTTCGCCTCGGCCCCTTCCCGCGCGGCCGGTTCCGTGCTCTCGGCGGCCTTGACGGCCTTGACTGCCTTGACGGTTTCGACGGGCCGCGCCGACGGGCCGGCCGGGGCCGTGAGGGCCGGGTCACCGGTGAGGATGCGCTGGTGCATGCTCGTCAGGTCGGGGCCAGGCTCGATGCCCAGCTCCTCGATCAGCGTGGCGCGGGTGTCGGCGAAGGCCGCCAGCGCCTCCGCCCTGCGCCCGCACCGGTAGTAGGCCAGCATCAGCTGGGCGCGGAGCCGCTCGCGCAGCGGGTGGTCGCCGGTCAGCGCGATCAGCTCGGACAGGACGTCGGCGTGCCTGCCCAGCTCCAGGTCCAGGTCCATCAGGACCTCGAGCACGCTCATCCGGCGCTCGGCGAGCCGTCCGCGCTGGTGTTCGGCGTACGGGCCGACGGCCCCGGCGAGCGGTTCGCCGGTGTGGAGCGCCAGGCTCGCGCGCAGGCTCTCCGCTGCCCGGGCCGGATCGCCCGCGCGGCGCGCGGCCTCCGCCTCCTGGACGCCGTGCTCGAAGGCGAGCAGGTCGAGGGAGCCGCCGTTCAGCCGCAGCGCGTACCCCCTGCCGACGGAGGTGAGCAGCTCGGGACGGGTGCGCGGGGACCTGCCCGGCTCCAGCACCGCGCGCAGCCGGGAGACGTACGTGCGCAGGGCGCCGAGCGCGCGGGGCGGGGCGTCCTCCCCCCAGATCGCGTCGATCATCTCGGCGGGCGTGACCGCCCGGCCCTCCCTCAGCAGGAGCATCGCCAGGATGGAACGTTGCAGCGGGGTGCCCAGATCGAGCTCGGAACCGTCGCGCCATGCCTGGACAGGACCGAGCACGGCGAACCGCAATCCGTCTCCGCTGCCCTGAACAGCCATTTCTCGAATCTCCGCCCAATGGGAAGTTTTATGGCCAAATGATAGATCCTCCCTTGCTTACCCCGTAGGTAGAGGCTTGCTTGTTCGCCGAGACGTTGATTACCCGTCAATCGGCTGTTGAGCCGTGTCCCCAATGCTGGTGTCGTCGGGCATGGCCCCATACGGGGGCGGCCATGCCCGACATGTCAGTGGATTGCAGGTGTGGATAAAGAGGCTGTAAGTGCGATGCAGGCACTCGGCCCTATCAATGAGCCATGGCTCCTCAGGAAGCCGGGAGCCGCACCCCTCAAGGAGAGAACCACCATGCGCCGCTCGATCAGCAGAATTCTCGGTCTCGCCGCCGCCACCGCCGTCATCGCGATCGGCGTTCCCGCCCTCGCCACCCCCGCCTCCGCGGCCACCGCCGCCCCCACTGCCTCGAACAGCTATGACGAGGAGCCCTGGGGCTACTACTACTCCAAGTACTACGACGACTCCCGCGCCAGCGCCCGGGGCAGCGTGTGGGTCGACGACGACGACCGCCTCCACGTCCGGGGCCGGCTCTACGACAAGTACTCGCCGAACTGGCTCTGCGGCTACGCCCAGTTCAAGTTCGAGACCCACGACGGCGACGAGAACTACTCCTGGGCCCGCAAGTGCGGCACCAGCGGCTACCAGAACTTCCACTACGTCGCGGACGAGATCGACAACCTGCAGGTCAGGGTCTGCTACTGGGACAAGCACGACGCCAAGAAGACGCTGTGCGGCAAGTGGCGCTACATCTACGAGGTCGAGTCCGACGACGACGAGTGACCTTGGGTCTCCGGCGAACTCACCGGATCCGGTGAGTTCGGTGGGTCCGCCCGGTGGTACCGATAGATGAATCTCCTCTCCTCACCCACGATCTCCGTTCGACCCGCCGACCACGACGCGAGCCGCGACTCGCGTGCGGCACCGGACGAACACCAGGCCCGCCCGGAACCCCGGGCGGGCCTTTTGTTCCGTTAAGTAATTAAAATACTGTTTTCACCATTATGTGCTTTATGTGTGATTTCTGGATTTCTATCCTTTTAACCGTCCGCTGCTCCTCGTAATGCCACACGTCGGGTGTCCGTCTCACGCGGCTTCGACCAGGCCCATCCGCGCGTGCATCCGTTCTCGGACGATCGGCCATTCGTCACTCAGGATGGAGTAGTACGCGGTATCTCGGACCGTGTCGTCGGCGCCTCGGCTCTCCGCCCGCCGCACACCGTCGAGGTGGGCGCCGAGGGCTTCGATGGCGGCCCGGGAGCGTACGTTCCGTATATCGGCCTTGAGGGTTATGCGGTGGACCTGCCAGGTCTCGAAGGCGAGGGAGAGCATCAGATACTTGCTCTCGCGGTTGACGCCGGTCCCCTGCGCGGAGGCGGAGAGCCAGGTGTAACCGATGTCCGCCACGGACGGGACATCGCCCACCGCCCCACGAGCGCCCGGCGGCCAGGGCATGGGGCCCTGCCAGTACTCCAGGTGCATGAGACGGGTGGCACCGACCACGCGATCGGTGTGAAGCCACCGGATGGCGAAGGGCATCGTGCGGCCCTCCGCCTGCTCAGCCAGAGCGGCCTCCACGTAGGAGACCATCTCGTCCCGGCCATCGGGGACGCGAGTGAAGGCGTAGGTAGAACGGTCTTCACTCGCCGCGGCGACGAGGTCGTCGACGACCGCGAGGCTGAGCGGTTCCAGGCGCACGAGGCGCCCGGACAGGGTGACAAAAGCGGGCATGAGCACATAATGAGGGCTCTTTCCCCTGCCTGATACCAAACGACACGAGACATCTTGGTGAGCATCGAGGAACGCACGTGACTTGTGAGCCTTCAGGGTAAGAGATACCAGGTCAGAGCCGCTGACGCCACTCCGGAAACCTCCGCCGCCCCGGCGGTTCCGGCGCGGGGCGATCACCCCGTCGCGGGGGCCGCGACGGGCGGGACGCGCACGGGAGGCGAAGGTGCTCCCCGGCTCGCGAACAGGCCGGTCAGCGCCTCGCCCAGCTGGTCCAGCGAGGCCGAGATCCAGGGCAGGGCCAGGGGGTCGGGAGCGTCGAGCGCGGCCAGCCGCAGCCGCGCCGTCTCGCCGTACAGGAGGCTGGTCGCCACCCGCACCCGCAGGGCCGCCGGGTCGTCGCCGAAGACGTGGCCGGGGAGCACCCCGACGCCGTGCCGGTCGAGCAGGTACGCGGCCAGGCCGGCGGAGGACGCGAAGTCGAGCCCGGTGAGGTCGGGGTAGAGGTAGAAACCACCCCGCGGAGCGTCCACCCGCACGCCCGCGCGGACGAACCGCTCGTACACCGCCCGCGCCACCGCGCCGTGCAGCTCGCGGCTCCGGCTCACCCGCTCGACGAGCTCCGGCGGCTCGGTGTAGGCGTACGCCGCCGCCTGCTGGACCGGCGCGGCGGGACTGGACCAGATCTCGCTCGCCACCGCCAGGAGCCGGTCGCGCAGGGCCGGTGACGGGAGCCGGGCCACGCCGATCCGCCAGCCGCCCAGGGCGAGGCTCTTGCTGAGGCCACTGGTGATCACGGTCCGCTCGGGAGCCACGTCGGCGGGACTGAGGAAACCGGCCTCCGGGGAGTGGACCAGGTCGCGGTAGATCTCGTCGGAGATGATCGTCAGGTCGAGTTCGCGGGCGACCTCGGCGATCCGCCGGATCGTCGCCGCCCCGGCCAGCGTTCCGCTGGGGTTGTCGGGAAGCGTGACCAGCAGCGAGCGCACGTCGCGCCCCTGGGCGCGGGCGCGCCTGACCGCCGCCGTCACGCGCTCGGGATCCGGCACCCCACCCTCGCCGGGGGGCGTCGGGACGAGCAGGGAACGCGCCCCGACCAGCTCGGCCTGGGCCGCGTAGCTGACCCAGCTCGGCATCGGCAGCACGATGTCGCCGCCGATCGCCGGCAGCAGGCCGTACAGCAGGGGCTTGCTCCCGGGACCGCAGACCACCAGGTCGGGGTCGGTGGGCAGGGCGCGCCGCGACCAGTAGCCGGAGGCCGCCTCGCGCAGCGCGAACGCGCCGGCGACGGGTCCGTAGCCGTTGAACCCGGACGCCGCGGCCAGCCGCTCGCTCAGAGCCGGATGCACGGGCAGACCGGCCTCGCCGAAGGCGAGGTTCAGCACGCGCTCACCGGCGCGCCGTCTTCGCTCGATGTCCTCGTTGGCCGCCAGGGTGGCGGAAAGTGTGACGCTCATCGCGGGGTCCCTACCTTGTCGCGGAGAAGTACGGAGAAGTGCTCAGCAGTGCCGGGAAGTACGGAATGTGTCGTGGCGCGGCGCGGACCGTTCGTGGTGTTCGTGGCGCGGTGCGGACCGTTGTGGAACGACTCCAAGCCTGGTGGGATGGGTGCATCAGGACAAGCTTCGGTTATCGTGGGTGGGCGTAAGGAAAACTGATGCTTGATTTGCGGAGACTCGTCCTGATCTGTGAGTTCGCTCGCCGGGGCAGCATCGCGGCCACCGCGACCTCCCTCGGCTACAGCCCCTCGGCGGTCTCGCAGCAGCTGGCCGCGCTGGAGCGCCAGGCGGGCGCCGTGCTGATCGACAGGACCGCCAGGAGCGCGGAGCTGACCGACGCGGGGCGCCGCCTGGTCGAGCACGCCGAGCGCATCCTGGCCATGGTGGAGAGCGCCGAGTCCGACCTGTCGGCCCAGGCCGCGACCCCCTCGGGGCGGGTCACCGTGACCGCCTTCCCGACCGCCGCGGTGGCCTTCGCGCCCGCGCTGGCCAGGACGCTGCGCCGGCACGGCGAGCTCACCCTGCGGATGGGACAGGGCCGCTCGGGGCGCGGAATGCGCGAGGTGCAGTCGGGCGAGGTGGACATCGCCCTGATCGACGACTGGCACGGCCGGATGCGCGAACCCGACACCATGCGGGTCTTCCCGCTGCTGCACGACCCGCTGGTGCTCGTGGTGCCGCGCAGGCACCGGCTCGCCTCCCCCGACGTCCCGGTCGACCTGTGGGAACTGCGCGACGAGCCCTGGATGGCCACCCCGGACGGCGAACCCTCCCGGCTGGCGGTGGACCGGCTGATGGCCGGAGTCGGCGGTCACCGGCCGGTGCCCTGGGAGTTCGAGGGGCTGGGCACGATCATCGGCCTGGTCGCCAAGGGGATCGGCATCGCGGCCGTCCCCGCCCTGGCGCTCGCCGCCGGGGTCCGCGGCATCGCCGTCCGCCGGTTTCCCGGACCGCAGGTGGGCCGGGTCGTGCACGCCGTCGCCCGATCGTCCAGCGTCCACCGCCCCGCCGTCTCCGTCACCCTCCGGGCCGTCCACGTCGCCGCCAGGCTCCTCGCCGCCGACCTGGAAGGGGTCGAACCGGCCTCCCGGGAACGCCCGGAGCCCCAGCCGGAGCCCCAGCCGGAGCTCGAAGCCCCGTAGCGGGGGCGCTTGGCCGGGCCGGGGTTCCGAGCGGGGCGACCCCCGGAGGCTCGCGGCCCGGTAACGTCGGCACGTGCCTCCCACCTACGCGCTCGAACGGTTGCTGAACGACGGCGGCTCCAAACTGGTCGCCGGGGTGGACGAGGTCGGGCGCGGAGCCTGGGCCGGTCCGGTGGCGGTCTGCGCCGTGGTCACCGACCTGTCGGAACCGCCCGCCGGGCTCACCGACTCGAAACTGCTCACCCCCGCCCGCCGCGTCGCCATGGTCTCCGAGATCACCGCCTGGGCGGCCGGGATCGGGTACGGCGAGGCGTCCCACGAGGAGATCGACGTGCTCGGGATGACCGAGGCCCTGCGCAGGGCGGCGAGGAGGGCACTGGCCGGGCTTCCCGTCCGGCCCGACGTGGTCGTCCTGGACGGGAAGCACGACTATCTGGGCGCGCCCTGGCCGGTGAGGTGCGAGGTCAAGGGCGACCTCTCCTGCGTCTCGGTGGCCGCGGCCTCCGTGATCGCCAAGGTTCGGCGGGACACCTACATGGCCTCGCTGGGTTTCGAGGAGTACGGGTTCGCCGACAACGCGGGTTACCCCTCACCGGTCCACCAGGCGGCGTTGGCCGCCCTCGGCCCGACGGAGCATCACCGCCTGTCCTGGTCCTATCTGGACGACCTTCCCCGGTGGCGCCACCTCAAGAGACATCGCAACCCGCTGGCCGGAGAGGGCCAGCTCGGGCTCTTCGGATAGACACCTTTCTCTGGTCCCTGATCTCTGGGGATCTCTGGGATTTTTGGGATCTTCGAGGATGTCCGGCTCTCCGGGGGCGTCCGCCCGGGAAGGCGGTCCGCCCCGGGACGAGGCCGTCAGCAGTCGATCAGCAGTCGATCAGCTCGGGCGTCTGGTTGAGGATCTGCGACCTGGCGGTGACGAACTCCGCGTGGGCGCCGGTGGCGGACGGGTCGAAGACGGCGACCCGGTGGCAGTTCTGGAAGGCCAGCCTCACCCCGAAGTGGCGCTCCAGGGCGCCGCGCATGGCGTCGCTGGCGAGAGCGCGCAGGAGTTGGCCACGAGCGGCCTCGTCCGGCGGGGGCACCGTGTTGTCGGCGAACTCGGCACCGGTGTGCTCGCGCTCCTTGACCAGGTCGCTGATGAGCGACCAGGCGTACGGAAGGGAGTCTCTGACACAGGTGACGAATGCCGCGTCGTCCACCTCACCGGCCTTGGCCTGGTCGAGAAGATCGTTCGAAACGGTCAGCGACATGCTGTGTTCTCCTCACGGAAGGGGATTCATCAGACACTAGGTCGGGCCTACGGAGCGCTCCATCTAGCGGGAGAGCGACACTCGTGTGGGCCCGAAGACGAAACCGGGATCGATCTGGGCCGCCAGATCCTCGCCGGTGGCCCTGTTCGCCCAGGCCTCCGCGTTGCGGAGGTGGAACTGCACCGCCTGGCGCCCGAAGCGGAACCAGTCCTTCTCCTGGGTGTCGAGATGGTCGAGAATCGTGCCCAGAGCCCGGGAGTTGGCCGGTTCGAGGTCCCGGAGGGTGAAGGGACGCCCCTGCTCCATCGCGCGGATCGCCGCGGAGTGCTCCAGGCAGACCAGCAGGTCGTCGCCGACCTGGTCGCGCAGGAACGCCACGTCTCCCGGACCGTGGATCTTGTTGCCCACGACCGCGACCGGCACGCCGTAGTCGGCGGCGTAGTCGCGGTACTGGCGGTAGACGCTCACGCCCTGGCGGGTCGGCTCGGCCACCAGGAAGGTCATGTCGAAGCGGGTGAACAGTCCCGAGGCGAAGGAGTCGGCCCCGGCCGTCATGTCGACCACGACGTACTCGCCCGCGCCGTCGAGCAGATGGTTCAGATAGAGCTCCACGGCGCCGACCTTGGAGTGGTAGCACGCCACCCCCAGGTCGTCCTCGCTGAACGGCCCGGTGACCATGAGCTGTGGCCCCTCGGGCGTGGGGACGGAGAATCCGGTGTGGATCGGGTCGTCCCGCTCGTCGAGGCGGAGCAGCCGCGAGCCGGACCCCGGCGGGGTGGTCTTGACCATCGCGGAGGCCGACGAGATGCGGGGGTTGTCGCCCCGCAGGTATTCCTTGATCTCGGTCAGATGCGAGCCCATCGGCCGCGGCAGCGCACCCTCGCCCAGCCCCAGCGCCATGCCCAGGTGCTGGTTGATGTCGGCGTCGACGGCCACGACGGGGCCGCCCCGGCTCGCGGTGTATCTCGCGAAAAGCGCCGACAGGGTCGTCTTGCCGCTCCCGCCCTTACCAACGAACGCCACCCTCATAACGACGATCCAATCTGATTATGAAAATCATTTCAATCCCTCTGGGGGCTCATCATGCCACGACGGGCGAGGACGCGGGGCGCGTATCGCGAGGAGGAGGGGAGACGCGCTCGTGCCGTGAACGCGGATGAGAGTGATCTCTCATGACGGGTGCGGGCGAAAGGGGCGAGGGAAAACATCTGTCATGTCGTGACCGGTGACAAAGATCCGCGGTTACCGCTTCGAGGTCTCCTGTGTGGACTCGACAACTCCCTTGGGGATCGGCGGGGCGGATGTTTACCACCGGTGCCGGTGAGATCCGGCCGGTCCGGGTATCCCACCCCGAGTCGGTTGATCTTGAGCCCCCCTGCGAGATCGTGGACAAGGGTCAGCAAGGGGCTTCGGTGGCACGTATCGGTACCTGGTCGCGTCGCGTTTCCGCGCGGCGGGTTCCTGAACGGCGGTTCTCCGGACGAGGTGTCTCCGGGCAGCGGTTCTCCGAGTGGGCCTGTGAACGGCGGTCCCCCGGGTGGGGGTTCCCCGGGGGGCGAGCCGGTGGGGTCGCCGCGTGCGGGGTCGCGCTCGCGATGCTCGTGACGTCGTCGCCCGCTCTCGCCGCACCCGGAGCGGGGGTGGCGGGGGCGTCCTCGCCATCCGTCCGGGCCGAGGCCGGAACTCCCTTGGCGACGGCCGCGAACGGGAGGTCCTCGTCGGTTCCGGTTCCGGTTCCGGTGGCGCGTGGGGAGTCCTCACCGGTGCCGGTGGCGGGGACGAAGAAGCCGGTGGCGGGGACGGAGAAGGGGAAGCGCTCGCTCGTACCCGTGGGGAAGGTGAGCGCGGGGGCGTCGCCCGCCGTGGCCGACACCGCCTTGGCGACGGGTGGGACCTCAGGTCCTGCCCCGGCAGAGGATGAGAGGTCCTCGCCCGCCCAAGGGGTGGCCGAGGTGCCCGCGCACGTGCCCGGGGACGGGGACGAGGTGCCCGCGTCCGTACTCGCGGAGGCGGGAGGAGCCGCGTCCGCGTCGGCGGGGAACGACGGGCCTTCGCCCGCGTCCGTGACGGGGAAGCGGGTCGCGTCCGTGACGGGACAGCGGAGTGCGTCTGTGACGGGGAAGCGGGTCGCGCGGGGCGTCTCCGGGGGGGAGAGCCGGGCGACGGCGGGGGGCGGGGAGCCGGAGGTCAGGGAGCCGAAGGTCGAGATCACCAAGACGGCCTCGCCTGTCCTCGCCAAGCCCGGTCAGAAGATCACTTACACCGTCAAGCTTCGCAACACCGGTGATACCGGCCGCTCGGACTTCACCTTCACCGACGACCTGTCGGGCCTGCTCGACGACGCGCGCTTCGACCACGACCAGTCGGCCA
Source organism: Streptosporangium vulgare (assembly GCF_042428775.1). NCBI lineage: Bacteria > Bacillati > Actinomycetota > Actinomycetes > Streptosporangiales > Streptosporangiaceae > Streptosporangium > Streptosporangium vulgare. Next base: position 341,649 of record NZ_JBHMBS010000006.1, read on the forward strand.
CGTCGGGCACGGTCTCCTTCGCCGCGCCCGAGGTCACCTGGACCGGTGACGTGGCCGCCGGTCAGACGGTGACGGTCACCTACGGCGTCACGGTGGACGACCCTCCGGCCGGAGATCTGCGCCTCTCCGGCGAGCTGGTCGGTCCCGAGGGCTCCAACTGCGCGGCCGGGTCCCTCGATCCCGCCTGCGGGAACCTCGGCGCCCCCGGCCTGCCGCTGCTGTACGTCCTCATGACCGCCGACAGGGAGACCGCCGGTCCCGGCCAGGTGGTCACCTACACGATCACCGCGAGCAACGTCGGCAACGCCACCTATCCGGGGGCCACGCTCACCGGAGAGCTCTCCCGGGTCATCGACGACGCGGTCTACAACGGCGACGCGCGGGTCACGAGCGGCACGGTCTCGTACAGCGCGCCGAAGCTGGCCTGGAGCGGCGACATCCCGATGGCCGAGATCGTCACGATCACCTACAGCGTGACCGTCGGCCCCCCGGGCGCCGGGGACGGGATGCTGGACAGTGCCGTCCAGGCCCCGGGCGGCGGCACGAACTGCTCCGGCCCGGTGCCGTGGTCCGCCAGGCTCGCCGCCCCCGTGCCCGGTGCGGGTCTCGGCTGCGCGCAGCGGGTCGCCGTTGAGGGGGCGAGCCGCGAAACGCCCAAGGCGCCCGAGGTATCCGAAGGACCCGAGGCATCCTCCGAGGCGTCCGGGAAACCCGGGGGATCCGGGGGGTCCGAGCCGGGTGACGTCTCGGTGGACGCGAACCCCGGGGCCGACTGCCCGGCGGGGGCGGACGGTCCCGGCTGCGGGAGGCGGCCGGTGGAGACCACCTCCGCCCCGGCGTCCACTGACGCCTCCGCCCCGGCGTCCGCGACGGCGCCCGACCTGGATTCCGCGCCGATTCCCGCTCCCGGCTCGGTTCCCTCGGCTTCACCCGCACCCTCGTCGGTCCCCGGTCCCGCGTCGGCGTCCGCCTCTCCCTCGGGTCCCTCGGGGACAACGCCTGTTCCCGGCGCGGAGCGGACCCCGGTGCCCGCGCGGGTGCCGGAACGGCCTTTCGACCCGTCGTGCGTGCCGGGCCGGGGACGGTCCTTCTCGGTTCCCTGCCCCGCCGGTTGGTCTCGGGTGAAACCGGCCGGTCCCTCGCTGCCGTTCACGGGACTGCCGTTCTGGCCGGTCCTGGCGGGGCTCATGCTCTCCGGCCTCGGTCTGGTCCTGCGGCTGGGTGCCCGGCGGAGGAGAGCCTAGCCGGGCACCCGGCTCGGCCGGATCAGACGGTCTGGACCCGGCGGCGACGGCGGAACAGGAACGCGCCGGTGACCAGTCCAGCGACGGCGGCGGAGGCCAGCGAGACCGGCAGGACCCAGTCGGCCGTCTTCTCCGGTACGGCCACGGTGTTGATGTCCGTGGCGCAGACCAGCACGGGTCCGGCGGCGCTCCTGCGGGCGCAGGCCGTCGTCGCCAGGTTTCGCACCGCGGTCCCCGCGACCGCGCCGACCCGGGCGCTCACGTGGACGATGGCGTCCTTCTGGGGCGGGACGTTCACCGTCCACGCCACCTTGCCCTGCTTCGCCTGTCCACCGGCGTCGGCCTTCACGAAGGTCATCGACGGCGGCAGGGACTGCACCAGGAGGACACGCTTCAGCTGGGCGGTCCCCTGGTTGCTGATACGGAGCGTGTACGTGTTCTCCGCGCCCGGAGCGGTCTCCCTCGCCCCGTCGTCGAGGGAGATGGAGACCGAGGGGACCGGATCGGCCCAGGCGAGGGGCCATCCAACAGCGGGTGCGGCGATTGCGGCGAGCAGACCCACGCTCGCCAGATGACGTTTCATCCTCGAACCTCCATGATGACGCTAAGTAATCACTCCATAACAGCATTCCGACCCTCGTGGGCGCTCTCAACGCGCCGGACGTGCCGAGCGTGTCGTCCGTCGGTCCGTCGGTCCGTCGGTCCGTCGGTCCGTCGGTCCGCTGATCCGTCGATCCGTCGATCCGTCGATCCGTCGATCCTTCGGTCCGCTGGTCTGTCGGGGCGCCGGTTCGTCAGTGGCAGGCGGAGTCGAGGATGACGGCGTTCGTCTCGGCGTGCTCGCCCGCGTTCCTCCGGTTTCCGGCCTGCAGGGCGGGCACGGAGCGGGGCGGGGCGGGCGGCGCCGCCAGGGTGGCGGCGACCTCATGCCTGATCAGGTGGTAGTCGGGCGCGCCCGAGTAGATCAGCGGCGGGACGAACTGGAGGCTCCTGATCCTGGAGTGCTTCACCTTCTCCGCCAGCTCGACCAGGTCGGGCAGCAGCTGCCGCGGTATGTCGGTGGAGATCGCGTCGACGGCGGCGGCGGCCAGCTTCTCGAAGCTCTGGAAGACCGCCATCGGGTCGGCCTGTTTGGCGACGGCGTTCAGCAGGCACTTCTGGCGGCCCATCCGGACGTAGTCGTCGCTGTCGGTGCGGGACCTGCCGTACCAGAGCGCCTCCTCGCCCGAGAGTCTCCGCCTGCCCGCCTCTATCAGGCCCTCGTTCTGCCTGCCGTACACGATGGGCTCCTTGATGCGGACCCGTACGCCGCCTATCGCGTCGACGATCTCCACGAAGCCCCTCATGTCGACCATCGCGTAGTAGGGGATGTCGAGCCCGAGGATGCCGCCGATCGTTCTTTTCAGGAGCGTCGGGCCGCGGTGCCGCTTGTTCTGCCGGGGAACCATCTCGGGGTAGTCCTCGGCGTACTGGTAAACCTCGTTGAGCATGCCCGGCGTGTACGGCGGCTCGCCCTGGAAGCCGTAGGGGAAGCGGTCGCGGGCCGGGCCGGGCGGCATCGGGACGTCCTCCAGGTTCCTGGGCAGGCCGAACAGCACGGTGTCGCCGGTCCGGGTGTCGACGCTCGCCACGGTCATGCTGTCGGTGCGCACGCCGATCCGGTTGGCCGCCGCGTCCGCGCCGACGAGCAGGATGTTGAGCCGGTCCAGGCCCTTCCACGGGTCCACCGGGATCGGGGTGATGCTTTCGGCGAACACCGAGGTCACCACGTTGTGGGAGATGTAGGCCAGCCGGGCCGCGTAGATCATGGGGGCGACGACCAGCGCGCACAGCACGCCGACGGCGGCGGCGGAGAGGTATCTGGCCAAGGGGGCTGCCGACTCCGGCCGTACCAGCAGGTAGGAGTGGATGATCACGGCGACGGCCACGGCGGCGACCAGCATCGCGGTGAGCGCGAAGACCCAGAGCCAGGCGGGTTGCACGGCGAGGGAGAGCAGGGAGGGCCCGGCGGTCAGCAGGGCGGTCGCGACGGCTCCGGCGAGGGTGAGCTCGATGCCCATCAGGAAGGCGCCGGTCAGGCGGCGGCCCGTCCAGATGTGGGCCAGGCCCCACAGAACGGCCGAGCCCAGTGTCAGTGCCAGGCTCGATCCGACGCCTGTTCGCCCCGTATTGCCTGCCATAGCCGTGACATCTCCTGTCCGTCAGCCCAATACGTCGCAGGTTAGTAACGGTTTTCGGGTGAATCGGCTATGTGGTTGTTCGACGCGCTGGGGGTGGTGGGTCAAGGTTTGTAAACCAGATTTCGCCGTCGGGATGACGCTGACCTCCAAGTTCGCGTCAAAAAGAGCCTGTAACTGGTTTTGCCAGGCAAACGCGGGGATTTCCAGGTAAAGGCGGTTAGGGGGCCCCGTGCGTAGAGTGATCGGTTCGATTTTGATCGCGCTCGGGTGCCTGCTCGCTCCGTTCGCCCTCACCGCCCACTGGGCGGCGACCGACATCGCGGACCCCGGCCGCTACATCCGCAACGTGAGCCCGCTGGGCGCTCACCCGGCCGTCAAGAGCGCCATCACGAACCGCGTCACCGACGAGATCGTCCTGCGGTTGCGCGGGCTGGGGCTCTCGGTCGGCGGCGAACTCATCCGCGAGACGGTGAAGGACGGCGTCGACGACGACTTCGCCATCGCCTGGGTGGAGATCAACAAGGTGACGCACCGCCGGTTCCTCGCGATCCTGGGCCACGACCCGAATCCCAGCGTGCAGGAGGACGGCGTCGGCTACGACCTCGCCCCGGTGTACGAGCTGGTCAAGCGGAGGTTGCAGGTCGCCGGCATGGGGAACGCCTCGCGCCTGCCCGAGTCGCACCCCGTCAGCCTGCTGCTGCCCACCACCGCCATGACCGTGATCAACAGGACCTACGACGGGCTGATCGCGCTGAGATGGGTCCTGCTGGGCGTGTCGCCGGCCCTGATCGTCGCGGGGGTGCTCCTGATGCGTGACCGGTGCGTCGCGCTGATCGGCGCCGGGCTCGGCCTGGCCGCGAGCATGCTCGCGCTGGCGATCGCCATGTCCGCGGTCCGCAACGCCTACCTGCCCGGTGTCGTCGCCGGTGGCCTGTCGTACGCCGCCGTGGTCGCGATATTCGACGCGCTGACCGCCTTCCTGAGGAACGGCCTTCGGGTGATCTTCACGCTGGGTCTGCTCATGGCGGCGGCGGCCTTCTTCGCCAGGGGCAGGATCATCCGCTCCAGGCTCGCGGCGGCGGCGTTCGAGGCCCGCGCTCACCAGTCCGCGGAACCCTCGAAGGACGTTCCCGAGGGGTGATAGCCGAGCCGGGTGCGCGCGGCGGTGATGTCGAGGGTCCGCTCGACGGCCAGGTGGCCCGCCGCGTAGCGGGTCAGCAGGGGCGGGCGCGGGCGCCGGAGCAGCCGGGAGGCGGTCTCGGCGACGGCGGCGAGGGGGTCCACCAGCTTGAGCGGCAGGTAGTACGGTTCGGCGTCGATGCCGCGTTCCCCGAGGATCGCGCGCAGGGCGTCGTCGAGCACGACGGGCTCGGCGTCGGTCACGTTGAAGACTCCGTGGTCGACCGGGCCCTCGGCGGCGAGCAGGCAGGCCTGGACGAGGTTGTCCACCGAGGTCAGGCTGATCCGCTGACGCCCGTCGCCCACCGCGAGCAGCCTGCCGCCCCTGACCGCGCCGAGCACCCGGGGGAGCAGCGTGGTGTCGCCCCTGCCGTAGACCGCGTGCGGCCGCAGGACGACCGCCCGCTCCAGGCACCTCTCCGCGGCGGCCTTCGAGGCGCCGTACGCGTTGGCGTACCGCCCGACCGGGGCGGCGTCCTCGGTGGCCATCACGGTCGGCCGGAAGGGGTCGTAGACGCTCGCCGTGCTGACGTGCACGAACCTGGCGCCGGGGAAGGCGGTGGCGGCGTTGCGGGTGCCGTCCACGTTGGCGGCCCAGATGTCACGCGGCGGCCCCCAGTCCGTGACGCTCCCGGCGCAGTGGATCACCACGTCCACCTCTCCCGGGAACGCCGGTGACTCTCCCGGGAGCGGCACGGGCCGGGGGCCGAGAAGGTCCCACGAGGTGTACGGGGCGCCGCCGACGTGCCCGTCGTCCACCCGGGGCCGCCTGCCGAAGGCCGACACCGTCCAGCCCCGGGCCACGGCCGCGCGGCAGACCGCGCCGCCCACGAATCCCGAGGCTCCCGTCACCGCGATCCTCGGTCCCCGCCCAACGGGCCCGGCGGGTCGTGCGGGTTGTACGGGCACGGGTCGTGCGGGCACCGGTCGCTCAGGCACGGCGGGTGACCAGGTCTCGCAGGGCGGCCCGGTCGAGTTTGTCGGCCCGGCCCGAGCGGGGGAAGGCGTCGAGCGACTCGATCCGGTCGGGCAGGGCCGCGGCGTCCACGATCTCGGGAAGCGCCTTGCGCAGCAGGTTCTCGTCGTAGCCGTCCGTGGGAACGACGGCCAGCACGACCTCCTCGTCCCCGGTCTCGGGGTCGGGGAGCCCGACGATCGCGGCCTCGGCCACCCCGGGCAGCGCCGCGACACCGGACTCGTACAGGCCCGGGTAGATGTTGACCCCGTCGCGGAGGATCATGTCCTTCTTCCGGCCGAGCAGCACCAGCCGGTCGCCTTCGAGCCGGACCAGGTCGCCGGTGGCGATCTCCCGCAGCGGCTCCTCGCCGAGATAGCGCTGGGCGAGGTGGGGGCCGGAGACGAACAGCTCGCCGTCCTCGGCGATCCGGACGCCGACGCCCGGCAGGGGCACCCCGAGCAGGTCCCCTCCGGCCTGGGCCAGCTTCTCCTCGGCGGACGCGATCGCGATGGGGAGCGCCTCGGTCATCGCGTAGACCGACAGGATCTCGGGCCCGGCCTCGATCGCCCGTCGGAGCACGCCTGGCGGGGCGGGGGCGGCGCCGAGCAGGAGGTAGCGGAGGGTTCCGGGGAGCCTGGGGGTCTCACGCAGCAGCCTGTCCAGGTGGACCGGCACGGCGAAGGTGTGGGTGGCCCGCCGCGCGGCCAGTTCGGCGGCGAGGTCGCCGCCCCCGGGCAGGGACCAGGTCGCCCCGGCCAGCAGGGCGGGGAGTCCGAGCATCAGCTGGTCGGTGTGCACGACGTCACCGGGTCCCAGCGGGAACGCGCTCCTGAACATCTCCAGCCCGGCCGCGAGGGATCTCCGGGTGTGCACCACCCCTCGGGGGCGTGCCGTGGTCCCGGAGGTGAAGATCACCGCCGCCGGCTGGTCGGGATTTGTCCCGTACGCCTCCAGGCCGGTTCCCGGACCCGTTCCCGGACCCGTTCCCGGACCCGTTTCCGGAGTGGTCTCCCGGTTGACGGCCTCGCTGTCCCGAAGACTCTCCCGGCCGGTTTCTCGGCGGCCCTTCCGGCCGACTTCTCGATCGGCTTCTCGACCGGCCGGGACGGTGGAGCCGTTGGACGCTCGGAGGATCCGGGAGAGCCGCAGCGACCCGCGGGGCACCCCGGGCAGCCACGGGCCCGCGTACAGGTGGCGGACGGGGTGGCCGGGAAGCGGGTTCGCGAGGTCCGGCAGGAGCAGGCCCCGGCGACGGGCCAGGCCCCTGAGCGGACCGCTCAGGGTGTAGAGCAGGGACTCGCTGACCACCCACGCGGGCCGGGTCGCGGTCATCCGGGCCGCGAGCACGTCGGGCGCCAGGCCGGGGTCGGCGAGGACGAGTGTCCCGCCCGCCGCCACCGCTCCCAGCGCCAGTGCCACCGCGTCCACGCCGGGACGCACCGCGAACAGCACCCCGTCCCCCGGCCGCATCCCGCCTCCGGGCCGTGTGCGGTCCTTCTCCCGAGCCTCGCCTCCGGGCCGCGTCCGGTCCTCCTCCCGGGCCCCGCCTCCCGGGTGTGCTCGGCCGTCCGGTCGCGTCTCGTCGTCCGGACGCGCTCGGCCTTGTGGCGGTGGTCCGCCCATCGCGTCGCGGACCGCCGACACCCGGCGGGCCAGCTCGCCGTAGGTGATCTCGCGGCCCCGGCCGTCGACGATGGCGGTACGCCCCGGCTCCCGCGCGGCGACCGCCATGATCCCGCTGACGATGTCGTTCACGCGGCACCGGCCCGGCCGACCCACAGGTGCTCGTAGGTGGGGATGAGGACTCCCCTGGCCGCGCGTCGCCGTATGACGCGCACCCGGTGGGAGAGCAGGACCGAGGCCACCGCGCGGATCTCCGCCAGGGCGAGCGGGTAGCCGATGCAGAAGTGCGGGCCCGCGCCGAACCAGAGCCTGCGCAGCTCGGGCGGGTGGGTGCGGGAGGGGTCGAACGGGCCGTACGCCCTGGCGCAGTTGTGGGTGACGATCAGCACCCGGTCGCCGGGGCGCACCCGCGTCCCGCCCACGCGCGCCGGGGCGGCCACCGAGCGCAGCATCACCGGGGTCGGTGTGGTGACCCGCATGGCCTCCTCGATGACCGTGTCCAGGTCGCCGACCGGGGTCCGGTGGTCGTGCAGGAGGGCGACGAGCCGGGGGACGAACGTGGCGACGGTCTCGGTACCGGTCAGGAAGAACGCCCCGGCCGCGCCCCTGGCCTCGGCCACGGACAGTCCCTGCGCCCGCATCCGGCCCATGACCGTGGACTCGTCCCCGGTCTCGTAGGCGGCCTGCGCGATGTCCCCGATCCGGTCGAGCACCCGCCTGGCGACGGCCACCTGCCGGTCCGACAGCCGCCGCGAGCGCAGCGAGACCATCGAGACGACCCGCTCCCCGTCCGCGAACAGCTCCCTGGCCCGCGCCTCGGAGACCTCGCCCAGCCCGATCACCCGGCAGATCACCGCCCCGGCCATCAGCCGCATCGCGTCCACCAGGTCGACCGTCTCGCCCCGCTCCAGGCGCGCGGAGAGGTCGTCGAGCGGTCCGCGGAGCACGTCGTCCACCAGCGCGGACACGTACCCGGTGGTGAACAGCGGCATCAGCTTCCTGCGGAGCGCGAGATGGCCGGATCCCTCCATGTTGAGCAGCACGGAGGGGCCGAGCACGGGCGTCCACAGGTCGCCGGGCGAGCCGGGGCCGTCCTTGCGGAACCGCTCGTCCATCAGCACGGTCCGCGCGAGGGCGGCGTCGTTGACCACGACCCCCAGCCCGGGGACGCGCACCACGGGCCCGAGCCGGGCCAGCAGCCGCATGAGCGGGTAGGCGAAGGGGTGGGCGGCCAGGTGGAGGCGGGTCTCGTGGTTCACCGGACGTCGATCACTTCTGGCCGGTAGTGGTGGTCGGCGTACCAGGCGAGGGTGCCCGCGAGGCCGTACGCCCGCAGCCTGCGCACCGAGCCGAAGACCACCACGTCGCGCCGCGAGGCGTACGCGGGGGTGAGGGTACGCACCCGGTTGACCAGGGCACGGTCCTCGTGGACCTCCTCGATCGCGGTCCTGGGGAAGCCGCCCGCACGCTCGTAGAGGTCCGCGGTGATGGCCAGCGTGGCGCCGGGCATCATCACGTACGGGCCAAGGTAGCGCGGGTCCCTGTTGCCCGGCCGGAAGCGGCCGAAGGTCGCCGCCACCTCCACCACGAACGGGATGAGGTGGCGCTCCCAGAACTTCAGCCGGAACTCGTCGGTCCGGGGCCGCAACTGGCCGCCGACCATCTCCAGCCCGTCGCCGAAGGCCCGCCGGATGTTGCGCACCCAGTCGGGGCGGGGCAGGCAGTCGGCGTCGGTCCTGGCCAGGTGGGTCGCCCCGTGCGCGATGGCGTGGCGCATGCCGGTGTCGGACGCGGCGCCGGTGCCCTTCCTCGTCTCGACGATCACCTGGACGCCGTGCCGCCGTACGATCTCGGCGGTGCCGTCGGTGCTCGCGTTGTCCACCACGAGCAGCGTGAAGTCCCGGTCGTCCTGCTCGGCCAGCGCCCGCAGCGTCGCCTCGATGCCGGGGGCCTCGTTGTAGGCGGGGACGATCACCCAGAGGTTCATCACATCTCCGCCAGCATCACGCCGGTGCTGATCCCGCCGCCGAGCCCGAGCAGCGCCACCCGGTCACCCGGCCGCCAGCCGCCCAGCGTGAGCTGGAGCGGCAGCGTCGTCGAGGCGCAGTTGCCGTGCTCGGGCAGGCTGACCACGAGCCTGTCCTCGGGGATGTCGAGCACCTGGGCCAGGAAGCGCAGGTAGGGCAGCGCCACCTGGTGCACGGCCACGATGGCGAAGTCGTCCCAGGTCAGGCCGGTGCGCTTGAGCGCGTTGAGGAAGATGTCCGGGCCGATCGCCTCGAAGGCCTCCTTCAGCCTGCGCCCGTCGCCGCGGAAGTAGGAGTACTCGGGGTCACGGGGGTGCGCCGAACCGCCTCCGGGCAGGGTGCCGACCGCCCAGGCCGTTGAGTCGGCCGCGAAGTCGCGGTAGAAAATGCCACGTTCCATATCGGCGGCGACCGTGACCGCGGCCCCGGTGTCCGACAGCGTGTAGCCCGCGAACGAGTCGACGAACTGCGCGCGGTCCCTGACCCGCCACCGGATCGCCCGCGACGGGATCTCACCCGAGCAGACCAGTACCTTGCGGTGCGCGCCGGTCAGGATCAGCGCCTCGGCGATCTGGATCCCGTTGAGCATGCTGTTGCAGGCGTTCTTGACGTCGAACACCGGGCACGAGAGTCCCAGCTTGGCCGCGACGATGTGCGCGGTGGCGGGCTCGACCATGTCCTGGGAGGCCGATGCGAAGACGAGCAGGTCGACGTCGGAGTGGTCGAGCTCGCGGGCCGCCTCCACGGCCAGGTCCGACGCCTGCTGGTCGTCGCGGGCCACGTGACGACGCCGGATTCCCGTCATCCGCTCGACGACGCCTCTGTGGGGCGCGTAGCCCTCGATCCGCCGTTCGACGTCCGCGCTGGAGACGGTCCGCTCCGGCAGATACGTCGCGACGCCCGTGATCCGGGCTTTCATTGAACTCCCTAAACAGCGTCAAGTCTCCCCATGCTCGCGCAATGTATCTAAAACACGGCGATTTGTCCTGATCGCGCGGAAGTGGAGGGGGCAAATGGGATGGAGGAGAACACCAAAACGATGAGACCCACCCCGGTATGAGCCGGTCGTGAGGGGGTAGCAGGTGCCGCCATGAGCGACGTTCGGACGGGACCGGTGACCACGAAGGTCCCCGCGCGGTTGGACCGGTTGCCATGGTCACGATGGCACTGGATGGTCATCATCGGACTCGGCACCGTCTGGATCCTCGACGGTCTCGAAGTGACGATCGTCGGAAACCTCTCCGCCCAGCTGGCCAAGGAGGGCAGCGGCCTGGCGATCACCCAGGCCCAGGTCGCGGGCACCGCCGCCGCCCTCTACGTGGCGGGGGCGTGCATGGGGGCGCTGTTCTTCGGCTGGCTCACCGACAGGTTCGGCCGCAAGAAGATGTTCATCATCACGATGGTCGTCTACCTGGTCGCCACCGCCGCGACGGCGTTCTCGTTCTCCGCCTGGTGGTTCTTCCTGTTCCGGTTCCTGACCGGGTTCGGCATCGGCGGCGAGTACGCCGCCATCAACTCGGCCATCGACGAGCTCATCCCGAGCCGGCACCGGGGCAGGATCGACATCATCATCAACGGCAGCTACTGGCTCGGCGCCGCGGGCGGCGCGCTGCTGACGGTGCCGCTGCTCAACCACCTGCCGCTGAACATCGGCTGGCGCGTCGCGTTCGGCATGGGCGTGGTGCTCGGCCTGGTCATCCTGCTGGTACGCAGGCACGTGCCGGAGAGTCCCCGCTGGCTGTTCATCCACGGCCGGGACGAGGAGGCCGAGGGGCTGGTCGACGGGGTGGAGAAGCGGATCGAGCGTGAGAAGGGCGTCGAGCTCGACGAGCCCTCGCAGTCGATGACGATCCACCAGCGCAAGTCCATCGGGTTCGGCAGGATCGCGCACACCATGGTCGCCCGCTACCCCAAACGGACGGTCCTCGGCTTGTCGCTCTTCATCGGCCAGGCGTTCCTCTACAACGCCATCACCTTCGGGTACGCGCAGATCCTGTCGACCTTCTTCGGCATCCAGACCGAGACCGGCTACTACTTCGCCGTCATCGCGGTCGGCAACTTCCTCGGCCCGCTCCTGCTCGGGCGGTTCTTCGACACGATCGGCCGCATCCCGATGATCTCCGGCACCTACATCCTGTCCGGGGTGCTCCTTTTCGGCACGGCCTGGCTGTTCGACCAGGAGGTGCTGACCGCGACCACGCTCACCGCCTGCTGGTGCGTCGTGCTCTTCTTCGCCTCCGCCGGGGCGAGCGCGGCCTATCTGACCGTCAGCGAGATCTTCCCGATGGAGACCCGTGCCATGGCCATCGCGTTCTTCTACTCGATCGGCACCTTCGTCGGCGGCGTGTCCGGGCCGCTGATCTTCGCCAATCTCGTCGAGAGCGGCAGGCCCGGTGACACCGCGCTGGCCTTCTGCATCGGCGCGAGCCTCATGGTCGCCGCCGGGCTGGTGGAGCTCTTCCTCGGGGTGAAGGCCGAGGGCAGGGGGCTGGAGGACATCGCCGAGCCACTGAGCACCGCTCCCAGCTGAGGGGTGCGGGTCCGGTGGGAGTTTGACGATCCGCTGTCGCGGCAGATGACCCCATAAGATCATTTTTCGTGATCGACCGGATTGACCGTGCTCGACCTCGCCGGGCTGAACACAGTCACCCGCACCGTGATTCCGCTGGAGGTATGCATGCCTGGTACAGCTCGTGCGTTCGCCCTGACCACCGCGGCCCTCGCCCTCGGGCTGACCGCCTGTAGCGCGGGCGGGGCGGTCGACGGCCGTCCGGTCGCGCAGTCCGTCCCCGACGCCGGTGAGAAGACCAAGAAGCCCGAGAAGCCGGCCGGGCCCGTCACCCTGAAGTACTGGACCTTCTCCCCGCCCGCGCCCGCGCTGAAGAGGGCGATCACCGCGTTCGAGGAGGCGAACCCCGGCATCGAGGTCGAGCTGCGCACCTTCTCCGCGGCCGAGTACCGCAAGCGGCTTCCCGGAGCGCTCGACGGCGACGAGGCACTCGACGTCGTCGGCCTCCCGACCCCGACGATGACCCGCGCGGTCGCGAACCGGCTCCGCCCGGTCGCCGACTGGAAGGACAAGGTCTCCGGCGGCTGGGTCGAGGAGCTCGACGAGGGCGCGGTGGAGCAGACGAGGAAGGCCGCCAAGAACGGCGAGCTCTACTCCGTCCCGATGGGGTCCAGCGGCGGCGCGGTCATGTACTACAACGCCTCCCTCCTGGCCGAGCTCGGCGAGTCCTTCCCCAAGACCGCCGCCGATCTGGAGTCCATCGTCATGCGGGTCAAGAAGGAGATCCCCGACCTGCGGCCGGTCGTCTTCTCCGGGGAGCCGCGCCGGCAGGAGGAGCTGCTGTTCACCGTCGCGAGCCAGACCCACCCGACCCTCTCCGACGACCTGCTGGCCGGTGACAAGCCGTGGAACGGCCCCGAGGCGGTCTCGGCCCTGACCGCCTACCGGTCGCTGTTCGATCGGGGTGTGCTGGCGAAGTCGGCGCTCACCCTCAAGGGCGACCGCCCGGCCGAGCTGTTCCGCGACGGGAAGGCCCTGTTCCTGGTGGACGGCTCGGGCCGGAGCTCGATGCTGTCCACGTCCTACCGCAAGACCACGAAGGTCTCCGTCAAGAAGATCGGCGCGGGTCCCTTCCCGACCGTCCTGTCGGGTGCCAAGCCCGCCGTCCGCAGCGCGGTCGAGGTGGGCCTGGCCGTCCCCAAGAGCTCCAAGCACGTGGCCGAGGCGGCCACGCTGATCGAGTTCCTCACCGCGGGCGACGGCGTCTCCATCTGGGCCGGAGACCTGACGATGGTCCCCTCGCGCGGGGACTTCCGGATGGAGTCGTCCGTCTTCGCCACCCCGGAGGGCAAGGACGGCTACGCCGCGATCCAGGAGCTCGTCAGGGACGGCGCTTCCCTGAACGTCCCCGACGAGGTCTTCCTGGAGCGCGCCGAGGGTGACGCCATCCTCGACGTCGCCCACGGCCGGACCACCGCGAAGAAGGCGGCCGACCGCCTGCAGGAGGAGTGGACCCGCGGCCAGTGACGTCTTCCCGCGCGGGGTGACGGGTTCCCGTGCGGGCTGATGTCTTCCCGTACGGGCTGATGGGGTTCACACACGGCTGGCGGTTTCCCGTACGCGTGCGGCCGGTGACGGCGTCTCCGCGGCCACTCCCGTGGTGCCTGGCCGGATCGGGGCCAGGCACCACGAGCGGGGATCAGGCGTCCACGGGCCGGAAGGTACGGCGGTAGGCCATCGGCGAGACGCCGATGGCCACCTGCAGGTGCTGGCGGAGCGAGGCGGCGGTGCCGAACCCCGAGCGCAGGGCGACGCCCTCCACCGGCAGGTCGCTGGTCTCCAGGAGCCGCCGGGCCAGCTCGATCCGCTGCAGGATGAGCCACTGCCCGGGGCTGAGGCCCATCTCGTCGCGGAAGCGCCGGGTGAAGGTACGGCGGCTCATCCGGGCGTGGGCCGCCAGCTCGCTGAGGGGGAGCGGCTCGTGCAGCCGCTCCAGCGCCCAGGTCCTGGTCGCCGCGGTCGTCGCGGCGGTCGGGGCGGGAAGCGGATGCTCGATGAACTGGGCCTGGCCGCCGTCGCGCCACGGGGGGACGACGCATCGCCTGGCCACCCGGTTGGCCACCTCGGTGCCGTGGTCGCGCCGGACGATGTGCAGGCAGAGATCGACCCCCGCGGCCACCCCGGCCGAGGTGAGCACGTCCCCGTCGTCCACGAACAGCACGCTCGGGTTGACCTTGACCTGGGGGAACAGCTTCTGGAAGTGGTCGGTGCTGCTCCAGTGGGTGGTCGCGGGACGGCCGTCGAGCAGCCCGGCCGCCGCGAGCACGTAGGCGGCGGTGCAGATCGAGACCAGGCGGGTACCCGGCCGGATGCGCGCGATCGCGGCGGCCAGGGGCTCGGGGAGCCGCCCCTCGCCGGCGATCGTGCCGAGGGCGTGGGTGGCCGGGATCACCACGGTGTCCGCGCTCTCCAGGGCCTCGGCTCCGTGCTCCACCGCGATCGAGAAGTCGGCGTCGGTGCGTACGGGGGTGCCGTCGACGGTGCAGGTGAGCACCTCGTAGAGCGGTTTGCCCTCCGAGTCCTTGGCGCCGCCGAAGATCCGTGGCGGGATGCCCAGCTCGAAGGGGATCACACCGTCCATGGCGAGCATGACGATCCTGTGCATGACCCGATTCTCACACATGAAAGATACGGGCCACCCTCGTCGGGGCCGCTTCCCACCTGTTCCTCGCGGTGCCGCCCTCGACGTGAGACGAGCTCAGGAGCGGAGCGCGGTCGACAGCGGCAGGCGGAGGACGAGCCGGGCGCCGCGGCCGGTGGTGCTGTCGGCGGCGTAGAGCCGGCCGCGATGCGCCACCGCGATGTCCCTGGCGATGGGCAGGCCCAGGCCGGTTCCCCCGGCGTCGCGGCTGCGCGCCGAGTCCAGCCTGGTGAACCGCTGGAAGACTCGCTCCCGATCTTCCGCCGGGATGCCGAGCCCGTCGTCGGTGACCTCCACCACGGCCTCGCCGCCCTCGCTCCCGACGCGGACCCGCACCTCGCTCACCGCGTGCCGGTCGGCGTTGGTCAGCAGGTTGCCCAGCAGCCGGCCCAGTTGGATCCTGCTGCCCCGCACCACGACGCCGGGTTCGAGCTTCAGCAGCACCTCGTGCCTGGCCCGCCGATGTTCGACCTCGGAGGTGACCAGGTCGGCGAGGTCGATCAGCTCCGGCGGGCCTCGTACACCGGCGTCGAGGCGGGCGAGCAGCAGCAGGTCCTCGATGAGGGCCTGGAGCCGTTCCGCGTCCGCCAGCGCGGAGCGCATCGTCGCCTGCGGGTCCTCCGAGCCCGGATCGGAGATCGCGAGTTCGAGCTTGGTGCGCAGCCCGGTCAGGGGGGTGCGAAGTTCGTGGGAGGCGTCGGAGGTGAAGCGGCGCTGGTTCTCCACGGCCTGCTCCAGCCTTTCGAGGGTCGCGTTGATGGTCTCGGTGAGCTGCGCCATCTCGTCCTCGGAGTCGGGGACGGGCATCCGGCGGCTGAGGTCGGAGGCGGTGATCTCGGCCATCTCGGTGCGGATCCGCTCCACCGGGGCGAGCGTACGGCCGGCGAGATGCCAGGTGCCCCAGCCGAGCAGCCCGAGGAGCGCCGAGGAGAAGAGCGCCAGCGTGATCTCGAGGAAGTTGGTGCGGATCGCCTGGGGTTCCGGTGTCGCGGTGTAGACCATGACGTCGCCGTAGACGGTGCGGTCGGCGTGGATGCCCACGGTGATGTAGCACGTCCGTTCCCCCGGGGAGGAGCTCACGCACGACGTCCCGTCCACGCGCATCTCTCCGGGGGCCGGACGCATCCGGGTGATCGGCGGCCTTCCCTTCATGGCCGGGCTGGCGGCGACCACCCTGCCGTCGTTCGCGACGACCTGGATGCGGTTGATGCGGGTGGCCGGGATGACGACGGCGTCCGCGGGTCCCCTCTCGATGGCCTGGACCGTCTTCTCGGCCGCCTCGGCGGCCGAGTTGACGAGGTCGGCCGACAGCTTGGTCTCCACGACCTGCCAGGTGGCGAACGCGCCGATTCCCAGCACCACGGCGAACACGATGATCGCTATGAGTGTCACCCGGCCCCGGATCGAACGCGGATGTCGCAAGACGGCTACCCCCCGAAAAGCGGCTTTCGTCCCTTAAAGACATGCTTTTGACCATTTATAGGCGATCGGCATTAATCCACGGGCAAAGCCAGACCAAGCTCTCACGCCGTTCGGAGGTGAAGGGCAATGGTTCTCACCCGCCCGGAGCCCGGAGGAACGCGCGCCTTCCGGCTCGGGAGGCGGGCACACGTTCCCGTACGGATTCCCGCCGATCCCCGCCGAGCCTCCCTTGCGGGGACGCCGCCCTCACGGCGGGAGCGACACCCTCACGGCGGGGACGATGCCTTCTCGGCGGGGACGGTCAGGCGCCGGCGCACGAGTCGTGGGTCGCGTCGAAACCCTTCAGGCTCTCGGTGTCGTCGCGGGGAAGCGGCTTCAGCCCCTTCCAGTCGTCGCCGATCGTCAGGACGAGCCTGCCGGTGGTCGCCCGGCGGACGGACAGCGGCCTGGAGGCGAGCAGGTCGCGGCTGAGGGTGGGCGCCTTGGCGGCGCCGTTCGGCGAGTAGGCGATCGTGGTCGTCGGGTACGGCTTGCGCGGCGCGTCGCCGATCCTGGCGACGTGGTAACCGCGTTCCTCCAGCTGGACGGCGACCAGGGTGGCCAGGCCGGACCGCGTGGTCCCGTTGCGCACCTCGACCTGGATCTTCGACCGGGGCACCCTGGTCTGGCCGCCCTTGACCCCGGAGCCGCTGATCGCCCGGTCCGTCGCGACGATCTTGAACAGCCTGCCGCTCTGCGGCTGGACCCACTCCACCCGGCCGGGGTGGACCAGCGAGTAGCGCCACGGGGTGGTGATGAAGTGGATCTGCCCCGCGGCGAGTCCCTGCGCGCTGGTCGCCAGGTCCCTCATGACGCCCGGGGTGAGGCCGGGGTCGGTGGTGACCGACTTCGTCGCCGCGTCGAGGAAGCCGAAGAGCCGGGCGGGGTCGGTGAGCGTCTCGCCGCTCATGACCTTCTTGACCATGGAGGCGATGAACATCTGCTGGCGCTGGATGCGCCCGATGTCCGATCCGTCACCCAGGCTGTAGCGGGCCCGGACGTAGCCGAGGGCCTGCTCGCCCCCGAGGTTCTGCCGCCCGGCGGCCAGGTGGAGGAGGGCCTTCTTGTCGTTGATCGCCTCGGGTACGCAGATCTCCACGCCGCCGACCGCGTCGACCATGCCCTTGAAGCCGGTGAAGTCGACCTTCACGAAGTGGTCGATGTGGATGCCGGTGAGCGACTCGACGGTCTTCCAGGTGCAGGTGATGCCGCCGGAGTTGAACGACTCGTTGATCATGCCCACGTGCGGTCGCTGTCCGGGCAGCCCCTGCTTGGCCCGGCAGGCGGGAAGCTGGACCATCGAGTCGCGGGGGAAGCTGACGACCATCGCGTTGTCCCGCTTCGGCGAGATGTGCGCGAGCATGATCGTGTCGGTCCGTTCACCCGCCACCCGGCCGTATCTCGCGTTCTTGCCGCCTCGCTGGTCCGAGCCGACGACCAGGACGTTCATCGCCTTGCCCGCGGCCTTGACCGGGCGTCGCCCGAGGTCCTCCGCCGAGACCTCGACATGCTTGACG
Source organism: Streptosporangium vulgare (assembly GCF_042428775.1). Classification (NCBI taxonomy): domain Bacteria; kingdom Bacillati; phylum Actinomycetota; class Actinomycetes; order Streptosporangiales; family Streptosporangiaceae; genus Streptosporangium; species Streptosporangium vulgare. The sequence continues at coordinate 359,048 of NZ_JBHMBS010000006.1, forward strand.
TTGCCGGTCAGCTTGACGTACGCGCCCGCCACCGTCCCCGCCGCCACGAGCACCACGGCGGTGACGGCGGCCACCAGCCACCACAGCCACCTGCGGCGCGGCCGCCACGAACGCCGGCCGGGCGGCGCCGACGGCTCGGGGGACTCGGGGAATGCGTCGATCAACCCGCTGCTCACGTGACTCCCGGGGGGGAAACGATCACGGTGTGCGCCCGTGACCGAGGAGCCGTACTCCGGCCGTCGCAGAGTTTACTAACCTCCCGGTACGGCTGGTCCGGTGCGGGTCTGCCCTGCGTGAGGGTACATACGTCTGTCCTGTATGGGGGTACGCATCCCTGTTACGATCCGCCGGTGATTATCCGTCACGGGTATCTCGGCGACGTACCGGCCGTTCTGGCGATGTTCGACGGCGCGGTGGCCTGGCTGTCCTCCCTGGGCCGCACCGGCCAGTGGGGCAGCGAGCCGTTCTCCCTCAACGCGGCCCGTGTCGAGAACATCACCTCGTGGGCGATGTCCGGCGGGATGCGCATCGCCGAACTCGACGGCCGGCCCGCGGGCTGCCTGGTGGTGGGGGCCGCGATGCCCTACGTCCCTCCCGCCTCCGAGCCGGAGCTGTACGTCCAGGGTCTGGTCGTCGACCGGAGGCACCACGGCCGGGGGGTCGGGGCCGTCCTGCTGGAGCACGCCCGCGCGGAGGCCGCCTCGCTGGGGGTCGCGCTGCTGCGGGTCGACTGCTACGCCGGCGACGACGGCCGGCTGGTGGCGTACTACGAGAGCCGGGGCTTCACCAGGACCGAGAGCTTCAGGGTCGGAGACTGGCCGGGCCAGATCCTGGAGGCGAGGCTTCCCGCCGCCACGGGCTGAACGGCCCGCACCGGGCGGCCCGCGCCGGGTGGTCCGTGCTGAACGGCCCGCGCCGGGCGGTCCGTGGCGGCGGGAGGGCCCGGAACGCGAGGAGGGCGCGGGACCCGTTCGCACGGATCCCGCACCCTCCTGTCCTGCTTCTGTCCTACCTGGTGGACTCAGCCCGCGGTGCCCGTCGAGGACGGGTAGATGCGGAGCCAGTCGACCTCCATCCACGCCTCTCCCGCGCTGCTCTGGCCGGGGAACCAGTCCAGCTGCAGGCAGACCGACATCGAGCTGCTGGTGGCGTTGCCGGAGCGGAACCACTCCTGCCCGTCGATGTAGCCGACGACGCTGTCGGGGGTGACCTCCACGGCGTAGGTGTGCCAGGTGGTCATGTCGATGTTGGCGTGGGCCTGCTCCTGCCCCTGAGGGGTGTGCAGGAAGAAGTTCGGCCGCTGCCTCTCCGGGTCGTCGATGACCTCCAGGAAGTCGATCTCCTCACCGGTGGAGCTCTGGACGTTGCCGCCGCCCTCCTTGGGCCACAGCAGGGCGACGGGGTGGTACGACCCGGCGCCCGGGTACAGGCGGATACGGGTCTCCCAGCGCCCGTAGGCCTGGTCGTGACGGGCGGCCAGACCGGCCGTGGTCCCGTCCTCGCGGCCGTACAGGTAGAGCGCCCCGTTGCCGAGGTAGAGCTGTTGCGGGGAACGGCGGCCGTTCCCGGCGTGCCCGGCCGAGTCGTAGAACATCCAGTCGGACTCGTCGAGGTAGTCGTCGAACTCCGCGCACCAGGACGGTGCGCCCCAGTTGAGGGCTTGCGCGGCGCTGGCCTCGCCGGTGGCGGCGGGGGCGCAGGGCGCCGCCGAGACCACCTCTCCCTGGGCCGCGCTGAGGGTGCTCACCGTCAGCGCGGCCACCATGCTGAGTACGGCCACCCGCACGTGGGATCTGGTGATCATGGTTACTCCTCCCAGGATCTGGCGCAGAGTGTGGAGGGACTGAAGCTCCAGCAGCCGGTGCTCGTCGGGCTGGGGACCGGCGACGCGATCGGGTTCGTAGGCGGCTGGGCGGGGGACGCGGGCGGCCCGAACACCCAACGCGGTGCGCCCGCCGGCTCCTGGTTCGCGATCAGCAGGACGGGGGACTCCGCGGTGCGGCCCCGCCAGGGCGCGAGGCTCCAGCACGAGGCGAGGTCCTCCGGCTTGCAGAAGTCGGAGGTGGAGCGCTTGAGCGGGGGCAGGGGCAGGAAGGTGGGGATCGAGGGCGCCGGGGACGGGGCCGCCATCGGGGATCGGGTGTTCTGGGCCGGTTCGGTCAGGAGGGAGGGCTCGTAGACGCCGGTCCGCGTGCGCGCGGGCCGGGGCGCGTGTGTCGCCCAGCTCGGCGGACCGGTGCGCGGAGGGGCGGTGAGGGTCGAGGTCGGGGTGGCCGCGGGCTTCGAGGGCTTCTGCGTCCCCTTCGGAGGAGTGGTGGGCCGCTGGGACGTCGATCGGGTGGGCTTGGGCGCGGCGGTGGCGGTGGCGGTCGGCACCGGCTTGGTCGCCGTGGGCGTCGCCGTCGCGCCGGGATCCGAGGGCTTGGGAGCCGGGGGCGTGGGGGTCGGGTCCGGTGCGGGCCTGGTGGCCGTGGCGGAGGGGGCGGGTGCGGGCTTGGTGGCCGTGGCGGTGGCCGAGGGTTTGGGAGCGGGGGGCTCGGGCGTCGCCTTCGGCGGTTGCGGTTTCCCGGTCGCCGTGGCCGACGGCGCGGGGGTGGCCGGGGCGGAGGTCGCCGTGGACGTCGCCGACGGCTTCGTGTCGCCGGGCGGCGCCTGGGTGGCCTTCCTGGTCTGCGGGGGTGCCTCGGTGGTGGGCCTGGCGTTCCTCGGGGCCGCCGGCGGCGCCTCGGTGGGCCGGGTGTTCCTCGTGCTGGTCGGCGGTGTCTCGGCGGGGCGCGACCTCCTCGACGGCTGGTCCGCCGGTACCTCGTTCCTGGACCGTGTGGTCTCCCGCGCGGGGGCGGAGAACTGCTCGGCGGGAACGTCCTCCTCCGTACGGGGTGCGGCGTTCCGCTCGCCGGGACTGCTACGGGACGTGGGAGGGGAGCTGCGGCTCTCGGGGGGTGACGCGTCCTCGATGGGCGGGTTCTCGTTCCGTGTCGAGCGGGAGTCGCCGTCCGAGGGCGGGTTCTCGTTCCGTGTCGAGCGGGAGTCGCCGTCCGAGGGCGGGTTCTCGTTCCGTGTCGAGCGGGAGTCGCCGTCCGAGGGGGGACGCCTGTCCGGTCCGGAGGTGTTCGCGGTCTCGGGGACGGTCTCCTCGGAGGGGAGCTCCTCCCGTGCGGAGGGAGGCCCGGCGGGGGGGACGGCGGACTCCTGCGACGGTGAGTCGTAACTCACGCCGGGATCCGCCACGGCGGCCCACGGCTGGGCGATGACCGCGCTTGTCGTCGCGGAGACCGCGGCCAGCAGAAGGCCGGAGAGTAAGGTGACACGCCGGGACGAGCTGCGTGGGGGCATTGATCGCTCTTCCTGGATCTATTGGGTGGGCTCTGGGCCGGAGATGGGTCTCCAGCCCGCGGCGGTGAATTCGGGGGTGCCCGGGAGGGCCACCGGCGGCACGGAGGTGGCGAGGGGGTCGGGGACGTTGACCCAGTCCCCCTGGTTCGCACCGCGCATGCCGGGTTGCCAGACCATGAGCAGGCTCATGGCGTATGGGCTCGAATAGGTGGGATCGGTGTCGCCGACGCCCTTGGTCGCGGTCACCTGGACCAGTACCGAGACCAGCACCTGGTCCTGGCCGCGGGCCTTCCACTGGACGCCTATCGTCCGGGTCCGCATGGCGGCGCCGTCGGGGAGCGCCCCGTCCTTGGGAAGGCCGAGGATCTCCCGCCATCCGGCGACGGCCTCGCGTGCGCCGGCCCGTGCCGCGTCGTGCTGCTCGGGCCGCGCGTACAGCACCGCGGCCTGCTCGGCCTGCTCGGCGTCCAGGGTCCACGCCGCCTCCAGGGCCGCGGCGGCGGCCGAGGCCGCGCCCAGCTCGGTGCGGGGGAACCCGACGGGGTAACCGGCCGCGCCCTCGTAGCCGGAGGGCGCGGAGAGGAGAACGGTGTCCCCGACGGCCTTCGGCGCGGAGGCGTTCACGGGGGTGGAATCGGTTCGAAGGAGCTGCCATGCCCCGGCCGCCAGCAGGATCGTCCCCACGATCGAGACGACCACGATGAGCATCCGCCGCCGGGCGCTTGGTGGCGGGCCCAGATCCCAGTTCAGCGTGGGATCGTCGGCGACCGGCCGCACTAGTGACTCCGGTCGGGGCGCTGCCCGAAGGTCTGCCCGGCCGCCGCGGCCAGGCGGAGGTACGCGCCCCGGGTCGTGGGCCGCAGGCGGACCAGGTCAACCTCGGCACCCTCCTTGAGGTGCGGGTCGTAGGGGATACGGATCACCGCGCGGCAGCGGGAGGTGAAGTGACGCTCCAGCAGGTCCAGATCCACGTCGGACTTGGCCTCTACCGCGTTCAGCACGACGATGGCGTTCCTGACCAGGTCGGCGTGGCCGTGGGCGGTCAGCCAGTCCAGCGTCGCGGCGGCGGAGCTCGCCCCGTCCACCGCGACCAGGCTGACCAGCACGATCTGGTCGGCCAGCTCCAGCGTCGCGCCCATCGCCCCGTGAAGCAGGCCGGTACCACAGTCGGTGATGCAGATGGAGTAGTAACGCTCGATGAGACCGGCGACCGTGCGGTAGTCCTCGGCGTTGAAGGCCTCGCTCACGGCCGGGTCGGTGTCGGAGGCGAGGACCTCAAGCCGGGCGGGGGACTGCGAGGTGAAGGCACGCGCGTCGGCGTAGCGCAGGATGTGGGGGGCCTCGGCGAGCATGGTGCGGATGGTCGCGGCCGTCTCGGACTTGACCTTGAGGCCCAGGGTCCCGCGGTCGGGGTTGGCGTCGATCGCGATCACCCGGTCGCCGCGCAGGGAGGCCAGAGTGTTGCCGAGGGCGACGGTCGTCGTGGTCTTGCCGACGCCGCCCTTGAGGCTCATCACCGCGATCCGGTGGTGCCCGCTCGCGACGGGGGTCTGGGCCTGCGCCATCAGCGTGCGCCGTTCCAGCTCCGCCGCCGACTCCGCGGGGATGATGCGCTTGCCGGAGAGCTGCCAGACCAGCCGCCGCCACCCTCCGGCGGGCTCGGGGCGGCGGTTGGTGAGCAGGTGTTCCGCGGTGAGCGGGACCGTTTCGTGGAACTGCTCGGGAGGGGTGGTTGGCGATGTATGGATGTGAGGGGAGGTATCCGTCACTGCCATGGTCCTTTCTCGAATGGCGATCGTGGGGGGATGGAAGGTCAGCAGGTCCGCCAGCGCACCGTCGTGCCGACCGAGTCGTCGAGGCCGTGAACGGTCATCGGGGCGGTGACCGAGGCGGGGGCGCCGCACCAGTTGCGGACCCGGTGGGCGCGCAGGTTGATCACCTGCGTCACCCCTTCCCGCAACGTGCCGCTGGACGGGCTCACGGCCAGGCCGGGAGCCGATATCCGCCATTTCAACGGCTCTCCCGAGATGGTGAGGACCATGCTTCCCAGGCCGAACTCGTCCAGCGTCACCACGGGCGGGACCCGCAGGCGCGAGGCGAGCCCGTCCTGCCGCGCCGGCGCGCCGGCGGAGGGAGGCGGGGACCGGGTGGCCTGGCTGGTGGACGCCTGCAGCGAGCTCGCGGGCTCCTCGGACCCGATCGCGGGACCGAGGAGGTTCATCCCGGTCAGGGTGCCCGCCGCGCCCGCCACGACGATGATGACGAGCTTGATCGTCGTGTTCCTGATCCGTGCGCCCGCCCAGCTGAGCGCCTCCAGCACGCGGATCCCCATCTCGATCCGCTCCTCGTCGGGGCGGTCGTCGGGTTCGGTGTGGAAGCGCAGCGCGGGAATCTGGGAGTCGTCACGTATCGCGGTCTCGCGGGTCGCCGTGTCGCGTACTCCGGTGTCACGTGTCCGGGGGGCGCGTACTCCGGTCTCGCGCGTCCCGGTGTCGCGTACTCCGGTCTCGCGCGTCCCGGTGTCACGTACTCCGGTGTCACGTACTCCGGTGTCGCGCATCTCGACGGAGGCCTGCCCGGCGATGACGATGGGCTCGGCCTTGGCGACGGGTTTGGGAACGGGCGGAGCCTGCCGGGGGATGGTGCCGGTGAGCTCCTCGCTCTGGGCGAGGACCTCGCGCGCCCATGCCTGGGTGAGCAGGGCGTCGTAGAGCGGGGTGTCGTGCCCGGGTACGGGCGGCGGGGACGGCGGGCGGGACGGCCGGGTCCTGCGGGGCGGCAGGGCGGGCAGCGGGGGCAGCCCCGAGGGGGCGGCGGGATCGGAGGAGCCCGTCGCGGGCCCGTCTCCCGGTGCCGTGACCGGCGGCACCGCACCCGACGCCGTACCCGGCACCGCACCCGACGGCGTCGCGGCCGGTGGCTTCGCGGGGGGCTTCGACGCCACCGGAGGGTAGGGAGGCGTGCCGACCCTGGGCGAGGGCGTCGGCGGTGCCCCGGCCGACGGCGCCGAGGCGGCCGGGACGCCGCTCCCGGCCGGGGAGGCGGGCGAGGCGGGGGACCGGTGCCCGGGTGAGGAGGGCGTCCGGTGACCGGGTGGGGCGGAGGTCCGGCCCCCCGGCGGGGGCGCGGGAAGGACCGGGGACCGCCCCCCTCCCGGAGGGGCGGACAGGACGGGAGACCCGCCACGGGACGGACGCGCGGGCGGGATCACCTCGGGGCCCGCCTCCGCGGCCGCGCCGGTGGCGACCTCGGGAGGCAGCGCGTCCGTGAGCCTCCGCCGTTCCTCCGCGGAGAGCGGCGCGACCGGAGGGTAGGAGATCATCTGCGGCACGGTGTAGCGGATGTTGATCGGCCGCGTGCACACGGAACACCTGATCATGTGGGAGAGCAGGCGCGCCTGGGCACCCTCCGGATCGGAGGGCGGGACCGCCCCCTCGACGGCCGGGCCGGCGGGGAAGACGCCGGGAAAGACGGCCTCCACCAGCGGGGCGAGCTCCGGGCAGGTACGCCGCCCGTGGGCGAGCGCGTCCAGCCCGCTCACCAGGGTCTCGATCAGGTCCTGGGTACGGGTGGCGAGCCTGCCGACCTCGTCGACGGGCATCGCCAGCACGTGGGCGAGATCCTCCATGCCGAGCGCGTGGCGGTACGTCAGCCTGAGCGTCTCCGTGCCCAGGGGGTCGACGATCGTCCACACCCGCTCGATCAGCGAGGCGTCGGGCATGCCGGGCCCCGAACCCGGCACGTACCGCTCCCGGTACCCCGGAGAGGTGCGGCAGTCACGTCGCAGCGCGGCCAGCAGCCGCCCCCGGGCCGTGACGTTCCCGGGAGCGGCCTCGACCCGGCCGGCCACCAGCGCGGAGACGACCGCCGCACGCGCCCGGCCGGATTCGAGGTGGGAGGCGGCGTAGTCCATCAGGTGCGCGCCATGCTCACGCACCCAGGCCGCCCCCTGGCCGGGGCCGGGCGTGAGACGCCCGGTTCCGGTAGGTGTGCTCATCGGCCGTCGTACTCGACCGGGTCCGGCTCGGACCGGCCTTGGTCGGACCGGCCTTGGTCGGACTGGAAGGGAACGGTGTTCTCGCCCGGCCACTGCTGGGGGACGTCGTCCCCGCCGCCTCCGGGATCCCTGGGGGCCACCGCGTCCTCGGGTCCCGGCTGGGCGGGGTTCAGCCCGCCCGTGTCCGGCTCCCAGGGCTCCTCCTCGCCGGGGACGCCCTGCCGCTGGTCGGTCCGTCCCTGGTCGGGCTGTCCCTGGTCGGGCTGCGGGACGGCGTTGTCGCTGGGGATCGGGCTGGGAAGCGGGACGGGAGGGACATCGGTCACCACGAGCTCCAGGTTCCGCTGGGGCAGTCCGGTGAACTTGGTCCAGTTGCTGATCTGACCGGGTGCGGGCTCCGCGTAGAGCCAGCGGATGAAGGCGGGCCACAGGCACGAGTCGCGGGGGATCATCGCCTGGGCGCCCGGGGACGGGCTCGGGCCCTGGGACGCGCTGAGCGCCTGGATCTCCTCGGTGGTGTAGTTGCGGCACGGCGGGGTGCCCGGCGGGGCGATGTTGAGGTCCCACACGCCGTTCTCGTCCGTGTAGCGCATGCCCCTGTCCAGCCCGAGGGCCTCGTAGGCGCGACGCAGGAGCTCGGGGTTCTCGAAGACCGGCAGCGAGACACCGCCGTCCGGGCCGCCGCCGGGAAGCCGCGGGTCGGCCGGCATGAGCACGGTCCCGTCGGGACCCCGCGACGCGTTCTCACCGGGGCCGACGGACGGCTGCGGCTGCACGGGACGGGACGGCCCGGCCGAGGTCCGCGACGGGCTCGGCGCCTGCGAGCGCTTCTGGCCGCCGGGCGGCTGGACCGGGTCCACGTCGCCGGTCGGCCTGGTCCCGGGGGGCGCCGTGGTCCGGGTGGACTCGCCCGAGGGCACGAGCGGCCGGCCGGTGCCCGACCGGATCGCCGGCCTCAGGGTGCCCGTCGGCCGGGGGTTCCTGGCGTTGTCCCCGGGCTGCGGGGGCCTGGCGGTGGTGGTGGGCTGCTGCCTGTTCCCTCCGGTCGGCTGGGGCTGCGGGGGCTTGAGACCGGTGGGCTGGGGCTGCGACTGCCTGTTCCCTCCGGTCGGCTGAGGCTGGGGCTGCTGCCTGTCGCCGTTGTTGTTCGCCGGGGGCTGTGACCGCCTGTTCCCCTCGTTGGGCTGCTGCTGCCTGTCGCCGTTGTTGGCCGCCGGGGGCTGCGATCGCCCGTTACCCCCCTCGGGCTGCGACGACCGCGAGGGAGCCGAGGACCTCGTCCCACCGGACTCGGGAGCCGGCTTGGGCGGCGAGACGACCTCGACCTTCTTCTCCTCGGGGCGCTGGATGACGCTGCCGTTCTCGTTCTCGCTCTCCGAGATGTTGCCGCTGATCTTCTTCGTCGGGGTCGGAGGCGGTGGGGCGGGAGGTTGGACGGGCTGGTTGTTCACCGGAGGGGGCTGGGCGGGGGGTTGCGCCGGCCCGGGGTTGGGAGCGGGCTGCACCGGCGCCGGGTTGGGCGCGGCGGGCGGGTCGGCCTTCTTGGTCGTCGCGGGCTTCGTCGGCGGGTTCGTCTTGGGGGCCGAGGGCGGGGTCGGCGTGCTCTTGGGGTTTCCCGGACGCTGGAGGGGCGCGGCCGCGGCGGCGGCCACGCCCAGGACGGGAAGGGCGACGCAGCCTTCCGCGGAGCCTCCGAGCGCGTGCCCGTCGGTGGTGGCCGTCAGGCAGACCCGCTGGTCCCCGGCGGCGGCCGCCCGTCTGGCACCGTCCGCGATCGTGCTGCCCGCGTCGGCGCCGGAGAGCGGGAGCGGCTGGTCACCGCCGGGCGCCGAGTTCGACGTCCAGGCGCCCGCCTGGTCGTCGAGGAGGTACGTCCCCGCGGCCAGTTTCATCACCTGCCCCTCGCCGGGGTCGGGGCGCATGGCGATGACGGTTCCCAGTCCGGCGCCGGCACCGAAGACGCCGATCGCGACACTCGCAGTGATCACCGTCGCGCGCGATGGCTTACGTGAGGGTGTCATTAGAATGTTCCTTTTCTTCCGGTGAAAACGTCAGTCGCCGTGGCTCTCCAGGACGTCGCTCCACTCGCCCAGCACGCGAGCGGGCTCGTTCGAGCCGGCGGGGGGGACATGTGTCACATACATGCGGCCGTATGTGGCGCTCACCGAGTGGGCGAAGGACTTGTTACGGGTACGGACGGCGGCCGAGCCCTTCAGCTTGACCTTCGCCCCTTCCCGCACCGCCTCGCGGAGCTCGGTGGATCGGGCTCCGTACCAGACCAGAGCGCCCCCGTCACTGGTCCTGAGCGCGCGTACCGGTCCCTCAAGCCGGTACGACAGCGTGAGCCTCCAGTCGGCCTGTTCCAGCCGGCCGCGTTCCTGCTGCCAGAACAGCGCGGCCTCGCTGGTCCACGGCCCGTCGTCGAAACGCGGGTCGACCTCGGCGTTCTGCAGGCTCGCCAGATGCGCGCGGGCGATCTGCCGAGGGGTCGCGCTCAGCCCGGTGGCGTTCTCCGGGAGACTCGTCGCGTACCCCTCGCCGTCGGTCGCTATCTTGGGGAACCGCGCCGGGGTGGCGCGCGTGTCGGCGGCCGAGGCGACGAGCCGCCAGCCGCCGGGTGCCGAGCTCATCACGTCGACGATCCGCGCGACGCCGGGCTCGTGCGAGACCGCCACGAACCAGTCGGCGACGCCCTCCACGTGACGCGGGATCCACACCTGGGGGTTGGGCCATATCCCCGTCGCGAGTGAGGTCCCCTGCATCTCGGCGGTCTTGAAACCCGCCCTCGTCATCTCCAGCGCGAGTCCGTGCTCCAGCTTCGCCATGGCCGCCTGGTCCTTCCTGGCCTGGGCCACCGACAGCCCCCGCTGGTAGCGGCCGTGGATGCCGTACGCCTCCTTCGCGGTGAGCTGGGGCGAGCGGGTCCCGGCCGGCGGGTCGGCGGGTGGTGGGGTGGTCCTGGTCTCGGCCCGTGGCTTCTTCGCGGGGGTGGACTCGGGGCGGGGGGACTTGTCCGTGCCGCCCTTGGTTCCGGTGCCGGTGGGTTTCGGGGTCGATTTGGGAGTGGAGCGGGAGGAGGCCGGCGTCGGCGAAGGCGAGGAAGGGGCCTTCTCCCAGCCGGTGTCCGAAGGGTCGGGGGTGGGGTTCGCCGCCAGGGACGGACCGGAGGGTGTTCTGGTCGCGAGCCAGAACACCGCCACGGCGATGATCGCTAAAACCGCCGTGAACAGAATAACCTTCCGCCAATCGAATGACAGGAGGCGTTCGGGATGCCAGTCGGATGCGTGTTCGGAATCGTGCCTAGAGGAAGCACTGCCACGGCCAGAGGACCCAGCCTGTCCATCTGGGAAATCTGATGCACGCCATGACATAGGTCCAAATATTAGACTGACCGTGATCTATTTGGAAGGTAAAGGGCTCAGTAATTGACACTTATGGTTATTGGGTTATAAATAACACTTAACTGGATATATGGGCCGTCCGAAACAGGCAATGCCCCCACCTGCTGCCATCCTGTGGGTGGACCGTGCCACAAGTTCTCTAGAGAAGTACGGCCGATCCGAGGTTTCGGATGATCCTTCACGTTTCTTGTTGAACTGCCATTTCCCTGGCGCGGGCCGGTCGTTCGTCTCCCGTTGGGCTTTCCGTCGGCCGTCCGTGCTCTCGCCGCGTAGGGGAGATCGCGCCGACGTTTCCCACTCCGGATTGTTGCAAGCCGTCATAGCAACTTGATATGTATACGTTTCCTCTGTTTGGCGGTTCGGCTCCCTACCCGCGTTCGGCTAATTGGAACCCCCGCTTTTCCAGGGGGTGCGCGGACGACGACCCTCCGCCCTCGGGCGCCCGCCGGCCGGGGCGCGTGGGCCCGCGATCGCCCGGGACGGGGACGAACGGGAACGTCGTCATCCGGGGACCGCGCGGCGTCCGAGATGACCGTCGCCCGGCCTCGCCCTTCGGGAGCGGCGGGGCGTGGCCCTTCCCGTCCGTTCGGCGCCTTCGGGGGTCGGCGGAGATGACCGGTCTTGCCCGCCCGGCGCCTTCGGAGGGGCGGCGGAGCGTGGCCGATCGGCGCTTTCGGAGGGGCGGCGTGAGATGGCCGGTCGGTGCCTTCGGAAGGCGGTGGGGTGTGGTCGGTCGATGCCTTCGGAAAGTCAGCGGGGCGTGGTCCCGCCGCCCGCGCCGAAGCCCGTCTCGTGGTTCCACAGGTGGGCGCATCCCGGGCACTGCAGGTGCAGCAGGCTCCCGGTGTTGCCCAGGAGATAGCGCCAGTGCTCCCCGCAGCCGCGCCCGCCGAGGCAGTCGTCGCAGTCGCGGTGGTCCCGGCAGGAGGGACAGGGCACCCACGCCCTGCGCCCGAGGTCGGCGTACGGGTCAATCGGCAGCACGGCCGGACTTCCTGCGGGGGAGCACGCCGGTGGCCACGAGCATGTCGTAGGTCTCCCGCTGTCGCTCGTCGAGACCGGAGTAGAGGAGGTCGTACGCCGCCTCCTCGGCCCGCATCGCCGCCATCGGGTCCCAGCCCGGCTCCAGCGCCGCCATGACCGCGGCGCGGCGGCGAGTCTCCTCAAGGGTGAGGTCGATCTCGAAATCGACGTGCGGGCCGGTGCCGTCCTGGCTCATCTCATGTCTTTCCGGTCGGCCGGCGAGCGTGCCGGGGAGGGGAGGGGCTTCCCGGGTGGCGTCGGGTGCGGTCGGCCCGGGACGAGCGGTCGTACGTGCCCTGGGGGAGCGCCGCACGAAGAGAAGATATGACCGCTATACACCTTATGTGGCTTTTGTCGCATCTTCGTGTGATGCGTATTACACCCAGCTGGCACGGCATCGCCGAACCCCTCCCTATATAAGAAGGCCAGACCGCGCCCCCGCGCCCCCGCGGCCCCCGGGCCCTCGCCCCGCCCCCGCATCCGCGAGAACGGATCATCCCTTCGAGCATTCAGGGAACCGGGCCCGGCACCGACGACCGTCAACGGATATCGCCAGGTCAGGGGAGCGTTGTCGCCCTCGGGGTATGACCCTGCCGAGGACGACCAGCGCCCGGAGGCCGCCATGACCGCGTACACCCTGTCGATCGTCGAGGGCGACCCCGTTAGCACCTCGTCCGGTGACGACATCTTCTCGCCCTCCTCCCCGGTCGACTTCAGCCAACTCGACCCGTACATCCTGCTGTGGCTGACCGAGCACGGCTACGAGGACGAGGGAAGGCGGGTCGTGGTCACCCCCGCGGGCCACGAACCCGAGGGAGTTCGCGTGGTCGCCTCCCGCGACGTGGATCTCTGACCCCCGAGGGCGGCTCCCGCCCGGACGGTGTGACCGGCCAGGACCCGGCCGCCGTCCCCGAAGACGGCCCCCGCGAACCGGGACACGCGAGCGCCGGGACGGGCACCGGCGGGGACACGCGAGGATGGTCCCCGGCCGAGGAGACCGGCCTACCTGAGAGCGACAGAACGCCGACCATATGGGAGCAACGCGGCGTGGTACCCGCGGTGAGGGCGACTTCCACCCGACAATCTAGGCGTGAACCGACATTCCCGGAGATCGTTTCTTCGGCTCGGTGGTGTCGCCGCCGCTGGAGCGCTGATCCCGGCGTATGCCGCGCACACAGGGGCCGCGCAAACAAAGACCGCGCAAACAGGGACCGCGTACACGGAGAGCGCGCACCCCGAAGCCGCGCACGCGGATGCCGCGCCGAGCACGTCGGCCGACCCCCTCGCCCAGCTGCGCCACCGGTGGCGGGACGTGACGGCGGGGTCGGGGTTCGACGCGACGGCCGAGCCGTACCGGACCCGGCTGGCGAGGCTCGGGACGAGGGCGGCCGGGTACCGGGACGCCATGGCACCGGCCGGCGCGTCGCTCTGGCCCGACCTGGCGTTCCCCTCGCTCGGTGCCACCCCCGCCCGGCTGCGGACCATGGCCCGCGCGTACGCCCTGCCGGGGACCGGCCTGACCGGCGACGCGAACCTGGCCGCGGCCGTCGCGGGCGGCATCGACCACTACCGGCGGCGGGTGTACGCCGCGGACGCCGACCAGGTCGGCAACTGGTGGCACTGGCAGATCGGCGCCCCCAGGAACCTCCTCGACGCGGCCCTGCTGATCGGCCCGCACCTGACGGAGCCGCGGAGCGGGGCGCTGCGGGAGGCGGTGGACCACTTCGTCCCCGAGTGCCGCCTGGACGACTACGGCGGGACCAGCACCGGGGCCAACCGGGTGGACCTGTGCGTGGTGACGCTGCTGCGGGCCGTCCTCGGCTCCGACCCGGCGAAGGCCGCGCTGGCCGTCTCCGCGCTCTCCCCGGTCTTCCCCTACGTCTCCGAGGGCGACGGGTTCTACCGGGACGGCTCCTTCGTCCAGCACACGACCATCCCCTACCAGGGGACGTACGGAGCGTCGCTGCTGTCCGGTCTCGCGACGCTGTTCGCGGTGTTGCGCGGCTCGCCGTGGGAGGTCACCGACCCGAACAGGCAGGTCGTCTTCGACAGCGTCGAGAGGACGTTCGCGCCGTTCGTCCACGACGGCTTCTGCATGGACCTGGTCAGCGGACGGGCGATCGGCAGGCAGCCGTACGGCGACCACGGCAGGGGGCGCGCGATCGCCTCCGCGGTCCTGCTGCTGGGGGAGACGGCCTCCGCCGCCGAGCGGTCCCGCTGGCAGGGCATGGTGAAGGGATGGGCGCTGCGGGACACCCACCGGCCCATGCTCGACGCGGCCGAGGACGACGACCTGGGGTTCCACGCCCGCCTCGCCGCGATCCTGGACGACGACGCCGTCCCCGCGGCCGAGGAACCCGCCGGGCACCGGCTGCTCGCGATGAGCGCCCGCGCCGTGCACCGCGGCCCGTCCACCGGCCCGTCCACCGGCCCGGCTCGCGGTGCGCGGCGCGGGCCGGGCTGGTGCGCGGGCCTCAGCATGGCCTCCCACCGCGTCGGCCACTACGAGCACGGCAACGGCGAGAACCTCCGTGGCTGGCACACCGGCTCGGGGATGCTCTACTGGTGGGCCGGCGACCACGGAGACCAGTACTCCGACTCCTTCTGGGCCACCGTCGACCCCTACCGCCTGCCGGGCACGACCGTCTCCACCCGGCGGCTGGCCGACGGCGCCGGTGAGGCGTGGGGCGACACCTGCCCGCCGGGCCGCTGGGTGGGCGGCGCCACCGACGGCGTGTACGCGACGGTCGGCCAGCACCTGAACGGCTTCGAGAGCACCCTGGACGCGTTCAAGTCGTGGTTCTTCCTCGACGACGCGGTGGTCTGCCTCGGTGCCGGGATCACCGCCGAGGACGGCGTACCCGTCGAGACCATCGTGGACAACCGCAGGACCGACGCGCCTCTCACCGTGGACGAGGCGAAGGGCTGGGCGCACCTGGAGGGGCACGGCGGCTACGTCCTGCCCTGCGGCACCCGGCTGCGCACGCTGCGCGAGGAACGCGCCGGCGGCCGGGACCCGGTGACCCGGAGCTACGCGACCCTCTGGCTCGACCACGGGGTCGATCCCGTCTCGGCGGGCTACGTCTACCTGCTGCTGCCGGGCGCGAGCCTCGCGAAGACCCGGGCCCGCGCCGCCGACGTCGGCTGGGCGCGCGTGCTCGCCAACACCGCCCGGCAGCAGGGTGTCCGGGTACCGTCGCTCGGGATCACCGCCGTCAACTTCTGGAACGACGGAGCCGCGGGAGACCTCGCCGCCTCCGCCCCGTGCGCGGTCCTCGTCAGGGAGGGCGGAGACGGCACGGCCACGCTGACCGTGTCGGATCCCCGGCGCGACCTGAGCGAGCTGACCGTGACCTGGAACCGGCCGGTGACCGAGGTGCTCCGCGGGCACCCCCTCCTGGCGGGCGCCACGACCGGCACGGGACTCACGCTCACCTTCGGACGCCTGGCGGGCCGGGGCGGCGGCTCGAACACGGTCACCGTACGCCTCGGTTGACGGAGGCCGGACGCAGGACGCCCGAACGCTCAGACACCCGGACGCCCGGAGGCCCGGCCGCCGCGGTGAGGACCGAGCGGGACGGTCTCACCGCGGCGGGAGCCGGGTCCCGGCGGGCGCCGTAGTGAGCCGCCCGCCGGGACCCGGTTCAACGGGTCTCACGGAACCCCGGGGTGTCCCGGGGGGTCAGGTGCCGATCTTGCCGACCCCGGCCCCCGCGCTGACGATCGCCTTCACGGAGTTCGGGTCGTCCAGGGTGTAGGCGTAGTACGAGCTCGCCTCCTGCACGCTGCCGCTGCACTCGGGCGGACCGGAGTCGTCGAGCACGTTGTTCCGCGCGACGCACCTGCCCGCGGTACCGGCGTAGGTGTTCGTCGCCGGGACCTCGACCCGCTCGAAGTAGTTGCCCTCGATCAGGCATCCGGCGTTCAGCTGGCAGGCCACCCCGACGTCGGTGTTGTAGACGTAGTAGTTGTTGAACACGTGCACCGGCTCGCCGAACCGCACCCGCGGGTTGCGTTGCGGGGTCTGGTCGAACCAGTTGTGGTGGTAGCTCACCTTCAGCCGGCCGACGTCCTGCGCGCTGTTGCCGTCGTCGTGGCCGAGCAGCATGTTCTTGGTGTGGTCGTGCGTGTGGTTCCACGAGACGGTGACGTACGACGAGCCGCGCTTGATGTCGATGAGCCCGTCGTACCCGTCGGCCAGGTCGTTGTGGTCGATCCAGACGTGGTGGGAGAACATCTGCACGTTGATCGAGTCGTCGCTGGCGTTCCGGAACGACAGGTTGCGGATGATGACGTTGTTCACGGCGTTCGCGGGCGGCGAGGTGACCGAGTTGTCGAGGGGGAGGCCGATGTTGAGGCCGCCGCCGCTGATGCCGCCGGTGGAGCCGATGCCCACGATCGACTTGTCCGAGGTGACGTTGTACATGCCGGCCGGAACGGTGATCATCCCGCGTACGCAGATGTTCAGGGGCCCGCTCTGGCCGATGGCGGAGATCAGCTCGCTCGCGGTGTCGACCTCGACGGTCGGTCCGCCCGCGCCACCCGTGGTCCCGTTACGGCCCCAGGCGTTCACCGCGGCGAACCCGACGGGCGTCCCCGAGGTGGGGCAGGAGCCCGGGGGCGGCGGGGTGATCGTGGGCGTGACCGGCGGCTCGCTCGGCCCGCCGGCGTCGGTCACCAGCACGTCGTCGAACGAGGCGCTCGCGTAGTAACCGGCGAGACCCACCTTGCCCGCGGAGAAGGTGGAGTCCGTCGCCGACACGACCTCCACGTTGTTCACGAAGCCGCGCAGCGTCGTGCCGAACGCCTCAAGCCTGAGGGTGTACCAGGTGCCCGGGGTCACCGTCGCGGCGGCCGAGCCGAGGGTCGTGGGGGCGCCGCCGGTCCGCTTGCCCAGGACGACCGAGCCCGAGTTGCTCAACCCGAGGAAGTAGTAGTTGCTGGTGCTCTGCGCCCTGGCCAGCACCGCGACGTACCGCCCGCCGCCGTTGAACGCGATCGGCTTCACCCGCGCCTGCACCGCCTGGCCGGACCAGCCCGTGCCGACCACCGTCCTGGCGTCCGCGCCGGTCCCGGACTGCCGGTACGCCTGGGAGCCGTCGGCCACCACCGACCAGCTTCCCCCGGACTTCGACCAGCCGTTGGAGTTGCCGTCCTCGAAGTCGTCGGCGAACAACGACGCGGCGAACGCGCTGGGCATCGCCACGAGCACCAGTGCCCCGATCACCGCGAGAGCGAGACTCGTCGCGAGCGCGGTGAACGGCGAGCCGCCGAGCCCTTTCCTTCTTCGCACCGTGGAACCTCCAAGTTCCGTCAGCGCCGACCGGCCGTGCTCCCGGTCCGGTCGGCCATGGCCTCGCGCCGGGACCGAACCGGCGACGCGGGCGTGCCGCGTTCCGCGGTCACGCGCCGACGCCGCCGGGGTCCCGGCGAGCGATGTCCGCCGGGCGGCGTGCGCGCCCGCCCGCGACCCCCTGGATGAGGGCTGCGGGCATGGCTGACCTGCGGCGGAGTACGCCGAACAGACCCGTCACGTCGCTCTTGGACGAAGGGTGGGAAAGCGCTATCCAACTCTTTTCGCACTTTTACGCCCGGAGAAAGGTGCAGTCAAGCACCCGGTTCGCCCTGGGGCCCCGAGGCCCGGTCCTCCACCCGGCCGGGACGCCGTTCTCCCAGGTGGGAACCCGTCGAGGACGGTCCGGACACGGCGCGGAAGTCTCCCCGCGAACGCGCGGGGGTTTCCGGGCGCCTCCGGCCGACGGCCGCCGCCGGGCGGTGATCACCCCCGCGGGTCTTCACGCCGGTGCCGGAGCAGCACGACCTGGGAGCCGAACGTCCTCGACTCGACGAGTTCGAGACCGACCCGGTGGCTCTGCTCCTGGAAGAGCGGCTTGCCGCCGCCCAGGATCACCGGGTGGACGAAGACCTGGTACTCGTCGATCACGCCCCGCTCGGTGAGGAAGGAGGCGAGCACGGACCCGCCGAACAGCAGCAGCCTGGAGCTGGACCTCTTGAGCGCGGTCAGCTCCTCGACGACGTTCTCGGAGATCACCCGGGCGTCCCAGTCGGCCTTCTCCAGCGTGCGGGAGACCACGACCTTGGACGCCTTGCGCCAGAGCGGGGCGAAAGCCAGGTCGTGCTCGTGCGTCGAGTGCTGCTCGGCCTGCGGCCAGAAGCTCGACATCATCTCCCACACCACGCGTCCGTAGAGGAACACCGCGTCGCCGCTCATCAGCTCCTGCGAGTAGGCGGACAGTTCCGAATCCATCCGCGGCCAGTCGAACTCGCCGTTCGGCCCCTCGATGAAGCCGTCCAGGGACTGGTGTACGAAGTGGATGAGCTCGCCCATGACGACATCCTGTCTTTGTGGATCTTCCGCGCCCTCGGGGCGCGCTGTCACCCGGGAGTCGGAGCCGTCCCCGGGTTCTCGACACCCGGCGAGGTACTCTCTCGCTTTCCCACCCGGAGACGGCCTTCCCCCGCGCGGCGACGGCCTTTCCCCACCCGGAGCCGCAGCCCCTCCCCGCCCGGAGACGACCTTCTCCCGTCCGGCGCGACGGCCTTCCCGCCCGGAGACGGCCTCCCCAAGGGCCGCGAGGCCGAGGTGGCCCCCAGGCCTTGGCCCCGCGGGCCGCTCGCCGGGCACCATCGGCCCGCGCGTACCATTCAGCGGTGGAGGTTCTGGAACCGGAGGAGTGGCGGGCGCGGGCGGAGGCCCACGCCCGGAGGGTCGAGGTGTGGGCGGAGCCGCACCTGGCGCGCAGGGCGCGGGGCGAGGCCCATCCCATCGAGGACTTCCTGTTCACCTACTACGGGCATCGGCCGGCGCGGCTGCGGAAGTGGCATCCGGGCGCCGGAGTGATCCTGAAGGGGGCACGCGACTTCGGCCGCGACTACCTCGACACCCCCGAGGGGGCGACGCTCGACACCGCGGCGTTGCTGGACAGGCGCGGTTCCTCCATCGAGTGGATCACGCGACTGCTGGCCGCCACCGCGGCACGGCCGGGGTATTTCGGCTGTTTCGGCCTGCACGAGTGGGCGATGGTCTACAAGGCCGCGGAGGTGCGGCACGGGGCCTGGCCGCTGCGGCTCAGCGGGGAGGAGATCGCGGAGGTCGTGGAGCAGCGGGGCGTGCGGTGCGGCCATTTCGACGCGTTCCGCTTCTTCACCCCCGAGGCGCGCCCGCTCAACGTGCTGCGGCCGACGCGGGAGCGGCAGCCGGAGCTGGAGCAGCCGGGCTGCCTGCACGCCAACATGGACCTGTACAAGTGGGCGTACAAGCTGTCACCGCTGGTGAGCGGTGAGCTGGTCGCCGACTGCTTCACGCTCGCCCGCGACATCCGCGCCGTGGACATGCGGGCCAGCCCGTACGACCTGAGCTCGCTCGGTCATCGGGCGATCCGGATCGAGACGCCCGAGGGCCGGGCCGAGTACGCCGCCGAGCAGCGGGGGTTCGCCGAGCGGGCGAGGCCGCTGCGGCAGCGCCTGCTCGACTCCTGCGAACGGCTGCTCGCCGGCGCCCGCCTCTCCTGACCGGCCCGCCCCGAGGTCCCTCCCGACCCACCCCGGGGCGGGGAGTCGCCGTCAGGGCCTCGACACGTGGTGCGCCGGGGCGCGCGTCCGGCCACGCGCGGAGAGATCGCCGCCCCTCGCCGCCCCTCGTCGATCAGGCGCCGATCAGGCGTCGTGCTGAAACTTACATCGGTCGTGTCTCGCCTCGGCATGACGAGTCCGCAAGGTTTCAGGAGGCAGGGACAAAGGTTGGGGTATGTGCCGGGCGGGCGCGTCTGTGCAGGGCAGCCGAAAGTTTCTGAGCCACCTTGACGTATTTCGGGGAGGTTTCCAAACTGAGTCCCCAAGGCGTCCTCCTACGGCCGGGTCGGTGGTGCGCAGCAGGGCCGTCGTCTGCGACGCCCCGGTGGTGTGCCTTCCCGGCAATGGGCGCGGCGTCGAACTCGCGGGGGTGTTCCCCCCGTCCCCCGCTTTCCCGTGACGCAGTTATGGAGGCTCAGGCATGGGCACAAACGCCATACCCCCGCCCGGCACCCGGCGACCCCTCGGCGGTCTTCGCCGGGCTCTGATCACCGGTGCCCTCGGCACTCTCGTGCTCGGCACGATCGCGGCGGTGACCGTTCCGGTCTCCGCCGGAGCCGCCGCCGGTGCCGCTTCCGCCAGTGCCGCCGCGTCCACGCTCGGTGCGGCGGCCCAGCAGAGCGGGCGCTACTTCGGCACCGCGATCGCCGGGGGCAGGCTCGGCGACTCGGCGTACACCACGATCGCGAACCGCGAGTTCGACATGGTGACGGCCGAGAACGAGATGAAGATCGACGCCACCGAACCCAACCGGGGCCAGTTCAACTTCACCAACGGCGACCGCGTCTACAACTGGGCGGTGCAGAACGGCAAGCGGGTGCGCGGGCACACCCTGGCCTGGCACGGTCAGCAGCCGGGCTGGATGCAGTCGCTGGAAGGCAGCACGCTGCGCCAGGCGATGATCAACCACATCAACGGGGTGATGGCCCACTACAAGGGCAAGATCTACGCCTGGGACGTGGTGAACGAGGCGTTCGCCGACGGCAACTCCGGCGGGCGGCGCGACTCCAACCTGCAGCGCACCGGCAACGACTGGATCGAGGTCGCCTTCCGCACCGCGCGGGCCGCCGACCCGGCCGCCAAGCTCTGCTACAACGACTACAACATCGACAACTGGTCGTGGGCCAAGACGCAGGGCGTCTACAACATGGTCCGCGACTTCAAGTCGCGTGGCGTGCCGATCGACTGCGTGGGCCTGCAGTCGCACTTCAACAGCGGCAGCGCCTACAACAGCAACTACCGCACCACGATCTCCAGCTTCGCCGCCCTCGGCGTCGACGTGCAGATCACCGAGCTGGACATCCAGGGCGCCTCGCCCACGACCTACGCCGCGGTGACCAACGACTGCCTGGCGGTGCCGCGCTGCACCGGCATCACCGTCTGGGGCGTCCGCGACCAGGACTCCTGGCGTTCGGGTGACACCCCGCTGCTGTTCAGCGGCAGCAACAAGAAGCCGGCCTACACCGCCGTCCTGGACGCCCTCAACGCGGCCGACCCGAACCCGAACCCGACGCCGACACCCACCCCGACCATCACCCCGACCCCGACGCCCACGCCGACCATCACCCCGACTCCGGTCCCGGGGGCGTGCGCGGCGACGGTCACGACGACCAACAGCTGGCCGGGCGGCTTCCAGTCGACGGTGACGGTCAGCGCGGGCAGCGCGCCGGTCAACGGCTGGACCGTGCAGTGGACCTGGCCCGGCGGGCAGAGCATCAGCAGCCTGTGGAGCGGCCAGCACACCGTGTCCGGCTCCAGCGTGAGCGTCCGCAACGCCTCGTACAACGGCTCCATCGCGGCGGGTCAGTCGACCACCTTCGGCTTCACCGCCAACGGCACCGCGGCCACCCCCACGGCCACCTGCACCAGTCCCTGATCCGATTCGGACCGGGCCGGGCCGTGGTTCCCACGGCCCGGCCCGTGTGCCACGTCATGTTCATGTCTCCGGCTCATCCCCACCCTCCGTGGGGGTGAGCCGTTTTCCACGTCAACGGTGGTCTTCCCGGGAGGGGAGCGACGGGGCGCCCGAGTCGGCGGACGCCCCGCCGCCGCTCATCGCCGGGGCTTCTGCGGAATCCTCGGCAGGACGTTGGGCGGCCCGGAGAAGGCCAGGTCCGCCTTGACGGTGTTGTAGGCGCGCTTGGGCCGGTAGGACTCGTCGTACAGGGTGGCCAGGCCCTCCGGAGGGTCGGTGAACCAGCCCGGCACCCAGGAGTGCCTGTCGGTGAACCCCCAGACGGTGTAGGACAGGCAGTGCCGGTTGGCCAGGCACGCCTGCAGGAGCACGCTGTAGTTCGACGCCGACGCCTGGAGGCGGGGGTTGATCTCGTTGGAGTCGCCCGCGCGCACGCCGTCGGTCATCTGGCTGCGCGCGTCCACCTCGGTGAACGCCGTGGCGAGTCCGAGGTCGGAGAAGGCGTCGAGCACCTCGAGCGCCTGGAAGGCGTCGAAGTTGCCGTACTGGGTGCCGAGGTGCCCCTGGCTGCCCACGCCGTCGATGGGGACGCCGCTCGCGCGCAGCTGCCTGACCATGTTGTAGACGTACCAGGTCTTGTCGGAGGCGCCGCGGTCACCGAACGCCTCGATGTTGTAGTCGTTGTAGAACAACAGGGCGTTCGGGTCGGCGGCGCGGGCCCAGCGGAAGGCGTCGGCGAGGTAACCGGGGCCGAGGTGCTGCGCCCAGAAGCCTTTCAGGTGGATCGACGACGGGGTGTCCCACGGGTCGCTGGCCGCCTCGTTGACGACGTCCCACTGCGAGATCTTGCCCTTGAAGTGCTTGACGACGGCGGTGATGTGGTCGCGCAGGATGTCGCGGAGCTGCGCCTTGCTGATCGTCCCGTCGCCGACGCCCTGGGTGAGCCAGGTCGGCAACTGGTTCTGCCAGACCAGCACGTGCCCGCGGACCTGCTGTTTGTTCTTGCGGGCGAAGTCGATCAGCTCGTCGGCCGGGCCCCAGTTGTACGTGCCACGGGTGGGTTCGAGCGACTCCCACTTCATGGCGTTCTCGGCGGTGACGGAGGAGAACTGCGAGGCGGCGAGCGCGCGGTACTGCGGATCGGACGCGTCGCGCAGTACGTCCACGTCGACCGCGGTGCCGATCGCGAGACCGTGGCGGGCGGCGAGCGCGCGCAGGCTCTGCTCGGCGACCGTGGGGTGCCGCTCCTCCGCGTTGACGGGCACGACGTTCGACACGCCGGCCAGTACGAGCACGGTGGTACCGACGGTCAGGAAACGTTTCATCGAACTCCCTAGGGATCGGCCCCCCGAAACTTTCGGTTAAATGGCGAAAACGATCGTATTAAACATCTCTTCGAGAGGAAAGGCCGATATCGGAACCCTGAAACATTTCAAAACCACTCGGCGGCCGGATGGACGCCCGGTCGAGAGGGTCCGGCGGAATCCCGGTCGCCCGGTCCTGGATGGCCGGTGGCGTCATGACCGGGCCGTACTCCAGGACGTCATCGCCGGCTCCTCCTTCCCGCGCCGCGATCGCGGGCGCGCCTTCGTCGGCGAACCCGGCTCGCCGCCCACCCATCGGGCCTGGACTTACCTCAACGGGCCGGGGCCCGGGCGTCGGGGGAGTGAAACTTTCAGAACCGCCGGTCTTCCGGCGGTCAAGCGGCACCACCGGGCGACCTCGATCCCGCGGGCCGGGTTTTCGCTGATGGAGAGGCGGATATCTCCCGTGGCGGGAATGCGGTGTTCGCGGCTCACCGCATCCGCGCGGAAGCGAGTCACCCGAAACTTTCTCGCCATGTTCTTGACACCTTTCTGGGCCTTTCCCAAACTGGGGTGCCGGGCGGGGCGCACCGCACTTCTCAATTGTTAGCGCAAACACTCTGTGATCGCCCTCCTCGGGCCGGCGACGGCCGTCGCGGCGATCACGCTCGGGGCGGTGGGCGGCCGGGAGGGGAACCCTCGTCGGCGAGCCGAGTACGCAGCGGGACGAACAGCCGTGGAAACCGTTGAGCCGCCTCAGTCAGACCAGCGTCACCTGCTCACAGCATCCGGATGGCACGATCTCGGGAGGGTCCGTGATACGGATCGTCATGGCAGTCGCTCTTCTCGGCACGTCACTGGTGGCCGTGGCCGGGCAGGCCACGGCCGGACAGGCCACGGCCGCGCCTGTCATCACCGTTTCGGACGGTGTGCGTTATCAGGAGATGGACGGCTTCGGTGTCTCCACGGCGTTCCGCCGGGGTGAGCTGCTGCGCAACCTGTCGACGGCGCAGCAGAACGACGTCTTCCGCCTGTGGTTCGACCGGGAGACCGGCGCGGGGCTCAGCATCCTGCGCCTGGGCATCGGCGCCTCGCCGGTCGGCAGCCCGTACGACAAGATGATCTCCATTCAGCCGCAGAACCCGGGGGGCCCCGACGCGCCGCCGAGATACGTGTGGGACGGCGACGACGGCGCCCAGGTGTGGGTGGCCAAGGTCGCGCAGTCGTACGGCCTGAAGCGTTTCTACGCCGACGCCTGGAGCGCCCCCGGCTACATGAAGGACAACGGGAGCGAGAACAACGGCGGCACCCTCAAGTCCGAGTGGAGCGCGGCCTATGCCCGGTACCTGATGCAGTACACGAAGTTCTACGCGCAGGAAGGTATCAAGATCACGGACCTGGGGTTCACCAACGAACCCGACTACACGGCGACCTACGAGTCCATGCGCTTCACCCCGGCCCAGGCCGCCGCCTTCGTCAAGGTCCTCGGCCCGATCGCGACCGACGTCAAGATCGCGTGTTGTGACTCCTTCGGCTGGGACCAGGCCAAGGCGTACACCAACGCCATCGAGGCGGACCCCGAGGCCCGCCGCTGGGTGTCCACCTACACGGGTCACACCTACGCCAGCCAGATAACGAGCCCGCAACCGGGGAACAAGCGCACCTGGATGTCGGAGTGGGGCCCCGACGGGAGCACCTGGAACGAGAACTGGGACGACGGGAGCGGCCAGGACGGCTTCACCATCGCCCAGAGCATCCATCAGGCTCTCACCGTCGGCAACGTCAGCGGCTACGTCTACTGGCTGGGGGGCTCCTCGGGAGCCACCCGGGCGCTGATCCAGATCGACCCGACCGCGCGGACCTATCGCGTGTCCAAGCGGCTGTGGGCTATGGCGGCGTACAGCCGGTTCATCCGGCCGGGCGCGGTCCGGCTCGGCACGTCGACGAGCAACTCGGCGCTGAGGGTGTCGGCGTTCCTCAACTCCGACGGGTCGAAGGTCGTCGGGGTGCTGAACACCGGCAACTCGGCCGTCACCTGGGACGGCCTGCAGGGCGGCACCACCGCCTACGTCACCGACAACTCCAACTCGCTCACGCGCGCCACGGTCACGGGCGGCGCCGTCACCCTCAGGCCGCGCTCCCTCACGACCGTCGTGATCGGCGGACCCACGCCCACGCCC
This sequence comes from Streptosporangium vulgare, assembly GCF_042428775.1. Lineage (NCBI taxonomy): Bacteria > Bacillati > Actinomycetota > Actinomycetes > Streptosporangiales > Streptosporangiaceae > Streptosporangium > Streptosporangium vulgare. The sequence continues at coordinate 383,797 of NZ_JBHMBS010000006.1, forward strand.
ACGCCGACTCCTACCCCCACGCCGACTCCTACCCCCACGCCGACCCCGACCCCCACGCCGACTCCTACGCCCACTCCCACTCCCACTCCTACGCCGACCCCGACCCCGACGCCGACTCCCACGCCCACCCCGACTCCCACGCCCGTCCCCGGTGGGTGCACGGCGACGATCCAGACGGTGAACGACTGGGGCAGTGGCTTCCAGTCCAACGTCACCGTGCGCGCCGGCTCCAGCGCGGTCAACGGCTGGACGGTGAGCTGGACCTGGCCCGGCTCACAGTCCGTCAACCAGCTGTGGGGAGGCGTACGGTCCGGCTCGGGAGCGGCCGTCACCGTCCGGAACGAGACCTGGAACGGCAGCCTCGCCGCCGACGCCACCACCACGTTCGGATTCACCGCCAACGGAACCGTCGCCACACCGGTACTGACATGTAAGGCCGCCTGACCCGACGACGGGCGCGCCCCGCTCCCCCGCGTGAGGGGGAGCGGGGCGCCTTCGTCCGGTTCGCGGCACCGGGGTGCCACCGTGACGCGGGACCGGACGAAAGCGAGGTGTCAGCCCACCCGGCAGGAGACCGTCGGCCAGGTCCAGTCACCACCGTGCATGACGGTGAAGCCGAAGGTGTTGCCGCTGCCGTTGGGGCGCATCGTCATGACCTTGCCGCTGCCGTCCCAGGTCGGGCTGCCGTTCCAGGTGGCGGTGACCCGCTGGGCGTTGCGCAGGGTCACCGTGACGATCCAGCTGTTGCTTCCCGAGACGTTGACCGACAGGTTGAACCGGTCGCTCCACTGCTGGCCGGCGGTGATGGTGGCCGTGCAGCTGCCGCCCGGCGTGTTCGTCGGCGTCGGCGAGGCGGTCGGGGTGCCGCCGTCAGGTGCCACGGCCCTGCCGGTGGACGGCGAGATCATGCCGGCGCACAGGTTGCGGCTCCTCAGGTTCGCGGCGATCTGCGGGATCGCGTTGAGAGTGGTCGCGTACTGGTCGTGCATCAGGATGATCTGACCGTTCTGCAGCCGTCCGGCGGCCTGCACGATCTGGGCGGTGCTCGCGCCGTTCCAGTCCTGGGAGTCGACGTCCCAGATGATCTCGGTGAGACCGAGCTGCTGCGCGACCGACTTCAGGGTGGCGTTGGTCTCCCCGTACGGAGGCCGGAAGAGCCTGGGTGCGGTCCCCGTGGCCTGCTGGACGGCCTGCTGGGTCCGCTGGAGCTCCGACTGGATCTGGGAGCTGCTCATGTTGACCAGGTGGGGGTGGGTGTAGCTGTGGTTGCCGATCCACATGCCGGCGTCTCGCTGGGCGCGGACCAGGGCCTGGTTGTTCTGGGCGTTCTGCCCGGTGTTGAACATGGTGGCCCGCAGGCCGTTCTGCTGCAGCGCGTTCAGCAGGTTGGCGGTGTTGCCGGGGTTGGGGCCGTCGTCATAGGTGAGTCCGACATATCCGGCACTACAGTCGGCGGCCTGTGCCGCGGGTGACGAGGTCACGGCGAGCGCCGCGCCGAGGACGGTGAGAAGACCCATCACGAGTGAACTCCGGATGCGTGAGCGGCGTATCCGGCTTCCGCCGGTGATGGTTGCGTTGTCGATCACTCTGTTCCTCCACTGGAACACCGATCGGTAGGGACGGACGCACGTACGGTCGCGGCGTAACGCGTACGGAATGCGCAGAACCGCGTTGAGCTGCGGTTCTGTCGCCGGTTACCCGGGTGAGGCGAGCAGGCCTGCCTGGTGAGTCATTCTGTGTATTGTCACGAAACCTGTCAAGAAAGCATCGAAATCTTTCGGTAACATCGGCCCGGTCTTGGTCGCGCCAAAGAAGCTTTCATTGACCAGCCTGAATCCTGATTGACCAGCCAAGGTCGGCGACCAGGCGAAATGCCCTCCTGGGGAATCGCAATCAAGATCATATTTCCGATATATTTCTGAAAGTTGTTGACAGTCCGGCCCGCCAAACCCACACTCTCACCATCGACAGGCCCCGACCGCTGTCGATCCGGGTCACCCGCCGCGCGGCCTGGTCCTCCGGTCGTCGACCGCACGACGCCCGGTCCGCCCTGCCGTGTTGTACGACTCCAACGCGCGGTGGACGTCATCACCACGGCCATCGCCGGCCCCGCCGGGTCGTATCACGCTGCCTGCCCCCACCGGCCTTCACCAGGAGGAAGCACGCAATGAACGATGCCCCCGCCCCCCCGACGAGCCGCGGGCGTGGCCGCGCCAGATCGCTCGTCGGCCGTGTCTGCGCCGTGGCGCTGGCCATGGCCCTCGTGGTGCTGCCCGGTCCCGCCTACGCGGCCGTCACCACCAACCAGACCGGCACCAACAACGGCTACTTCTTCTCGTTCTGGACCGACAGCCAGGGCACGGTCTCCATGGAGCTGGGATCCGGCGGCAACTACAGCACCTCGTGGAGGAACACCGGGAACTTCGTCGCCGGTAAGGGCTGGAGCACCGGCGGGCGCAGGAGCGTGAACTACTCGGGCAGCTTCAACCCGTCCGGCAACGCGTATCTCACCCTCTACGGGTGGACGAGAAACCCGCTGGTGGAGTACTACATCGTCGACAACTGGGGCAACTACCGGCCCACCGGGACCTACAAGGGCACGGTCACCAGCGACGGCGGCACGTACGACATCTACCAGACGACGCGATACAACGCTCCGTCCATCGAGGGAAACAGGACGTTCAACCAGTACTGGAGCGTCCGCCAGTCGAAGAAGACCGGCGGCACCATAACCTCCGGCAACCACTTCGACGCCTGGGCCCGCAACGGCATGAGCCTGGGCAACCACGACTACATGATCCTCGCGACAGAGGGCTACCAGAGCAGCGGGAACTCCAACATCACGATCGGTGGCTCCTCCGGCGGAGACGGCGGTGGTGGAGGCGGTGGCGGTGGCTGCACCGCTACCCTCTCCGCGGGCGAGCAGTGGAGCGACCGGTACAACCTCAACGTCGCGGTCAGCGGATCGAGCAACTGGACCGTGACGATGAACGTCCCGTCCCCCGCGAAGATCCTCTCCACGTGGAACATCAGCGCGAGCTACCCCAGCGCCCAGGTGCTGACCGCCAGACCCAACGGCAGCGGCAACAACTGGGGTGTGACGATCCAGCGCAACGGCAACTCGACCTGGCCGACGGTCTCCTGCAGCACGAGCTGACCTCGGCACGCCCGGAACACCACCTCGACGGGGCGGCGGCCCACCACCGCCGCGCCGTCGAGGACGACGCCGTTCGATCCGGGACACGCGACGGGTGTCCCGGATGCGTCCAGGCGTCGGAACGCCTCGGACAGGGCAAACCCTCGCCCTTGTCCCGACCCCCTGGTCTTCCGACCGGATAAGCGCTCGCCCGCCTGCCAGTCGGGACCCGGTCGGAAACGGTGGCCACGCTCTTCTGGGGAGTGGAGCGTGGCCACCACCGTTTTCGGAAGTCGGCACCACTTCCCTAGTCGCGGAACGATCCGTCCGCCCGGCGCAGATGATTGCCGAGCAGATGCCTGCAGTCGGGACAGTGCCGCATGAACCCGCGCTTCACCACGAAAGCGATGCCGACGGTGCACAGGTACAGGAGCCCGACCATCCACTTCTGCCCCACACGGGGAACGGCCGGCTTGGTGCAGGTCTCGCAGTCTCGACAGCTCACTGTTCCCCCGTCACCGTGATGGACGACCACCTGCCTTGTAGATCGTACGTGGGGACGATCCGTAACAAGTGTGTGAGCCCGTTCCACTTCTGCGGGCTCCGCCTCAGTAGCGTGACTTCGCATGACCGACACCGAGATCGAGATCACCGCGGACCTGGTCCGCGACCTGCTGCAGGAGCAACATCCAGACCTGGCGGGGCTGGCCATCCGCGAGGTGGCGGGCGGCTGGGGCAACCAGATGTGGCGCCTCGGGGACGAGTTGGCCGTACGCGTGCAGCGCATGGACCCCACCCCGGAGCTCCAGCTCAAGGAGCGGCGGTGGCTACCCGTCCTGGCCCCGCGCCTGCCGCTCCCGGTGCCGCTCCCGGTGCGGTTCGGCGAACCGTCCGAGCGCTTCCCCAAGCACTGGACCGTGATGACGTGGGTTCCCGGCGAGCCGCTGGACCACGGCTCGATCAGTCGCGGCGCCCACGCGGCCGACACGCTGGCGAGCTTTCTCCGGGCGCTCCATGTGGAGGCGCCCGCCGAGGCCCCGGCCGGTTCGGACCTCGGCGCTCACCCCAAGGGGTGCACGGGCGGTTTCGAGCAGTTCTTGCAGGCCATCGACCCCGACGCCGTCGGCGACGTCCACGCCGTCCGGGCCGTCTGGGCCGATGCCGTCGCGGCCCCCGAGTGGGAGGGCCGGCCGGTGTGGGTGCACGGCGACCTCCATCCCGCGAACGTCGTCGTCTCGGACGGAACGCTCTCGGGCGTGATCGACTTCGGTGCCTTGTTCGCCGGCGATCCCGCGTGGGACCTCGGCGCCGCGTGGGTGCTGCTCCCCGCGGGCGCGGCCGCACGGTTCTTCGACGCGTACGCGCACGCGGACGAGGCGGCGATCCGGCGTGCCCGCGGGCTGGCCGCTATGAAGAGCCTCTTTCTGCTGCTCATGGGGCAGAACGGACATCGGGGCCTCCCCGGCGGCAAACCGAACTGGGGACCTGCGGGCCGGGCGGCACTTGATCGTGTTCTGAAGGGCGTTTGACGCACACTTCTTGAACTTGTTCTCGATCTCGGTTGAGGCCCGTGCGGCAGCCCGCCTTCGCGGGGTTCATCGGTTTTCTTCGCGGCCGCGAGAAGCAAACGCGCCAAGCTCGTCCTGGACGCTCGGGACACGGGCTTGTGGCGGCGTGATCGAGCGGTTGGAGTACCGACCTTGACCGGGTGCGGAGAAGCAGGGACGGGCGAAACCGCGGGGCGTCCGTTGCCCGGACGCCCCGCGGCGGCGCTACCTGAGACGGCGGACCGGGTCCGCCCTGGTGATCAGCTTCCGTAGACCTCGAAACCGAACAGCGAGTACCCGTACGCCGAGCCCCGGGCGGTGCCGTAGATACGCACGTACCGGGTGGAGGCGCTCAGGCCGGTGTTGTCGTCCTCACCGCCGTTGCCGCCGGTCACCGACCGGGCGTTCGTCCAGGTCGTGCCGTTGGGCGAGGTCTGGATCTGGTACGCCGACGCGTAGGCCGCCTCCCAGACCAGGCGCACCCGGTTGACCGTGTACGTGGCGCCCAGGTCGACCTGGATCCACTGCGGGTCGGAGAACGCGCTGGACCACCGGGTCGTCGCCGACGCGTCCACCGCGGCCGAGGCCGGGTAGGTGGCCGACTCCACGCTGGACGCCGTCGCCGGCTTGTTCAGCGCGAGGTTCGACGTCGGCGGTGTGCCGCCGGCGAAGGTGAAGGAGTCGATGTCGAACAGCGAGCCCGCGCCACCGGTGAAGACGAGGAACAGGTTGGTCGTCCCCGACGGAGGCGTCACGGTGCCGGTGACGTTGGCCCAGGTCTCCCAGCCGCCGGTCGGCGCGACCGTGGCCGTGCCGATCACCGTCCCGGTCGCCGAACCGGCCCGCAGGGTGAGCGTGCCACCGGCGCCGGCCGACGCGACCCGGGCCGTGAACGACGTGACCCCGGTCAGGTTGTACGGCGTGAACGAGATCCAGTCGCCGTTCTCGACGTAGCCGATCGCGTTGCCGCCGTTGGCCGACGGCTTCGCCACGACCTGCACGCCCTGCTGGGCGCTGTAGTGCTCGGCCTGGCGGGTCCGCGGCTGCAGGACGGCCTGCGGCGCGTGGACGGCCGTGGTCGAGCCGACCGGGGTGTACTCCGCGTCGAAGACGCCGAAGATGTTCGCGTTGGCGTCGTGCTCACCGTCCACGGGGGTCTGGATGGTGCCCGAGCAGCCGGTCGCGCTGGTCATCTGGTGACCGTGGCTGTCGTGGCCGAGGATGTAGTTGATCTTCACCCGGCTGCAGTCGACGGTCGGGGCGTTGGGGTCGGCGACGCTGATCTGGAACGGGACCGCGTCGCCGAAGTTGAACACCCGGCCGTTGAGCGGCAGGTTGAGGGTGACCGTCGGTTGCCCGACGCTGATGGTGGTGCTCGCCGTGGCGCTGCGGCCGGTGTTGTCGCTCACCGTCAACGTCGCCGTGTACGTGCCGTTGGCCGTGTAGGTGAACGACGGGTTGGCCGCGGTCGAGTCGGTGCTGCCGTTCGTCGTGAAGTCCCACGCGTACGTGATCGGGTCGCCGTCCGGGTCGGTGCTCCCCGCCGAGCTGAACTGCACGGCGAGCGGCGCGTTGCCGGCCTTCGGGGTGGCGTTGATCGCCGCGATCGGGGCCTGGCCGGTGCCCGAGTTGTACTCGATCCTGTACACGGCCGAGTTGGCGTCGCCGCCGAACCAGCCGGTGCCGTAGTCGAGCACGTACAGCGCGCCGTCAGGCCCGAACTCCGAGTCCATCACCTGCGTGCCGGTCCAGGTGGGGAAGGGCTCGATCGTGCCCACCCCGCCGCTGCCGTTCAGGGTGACCGTCTTGATCCACCGCCGGCCGAACTCGCTGATGAACACCTTGCCGTTCATCGACGCCGGGAACTTCACGTCCGAGACGAGCCCGGCGTCGTAGTTGTAGACCGGGGCGCCCATCGGCGACCAGCTTCCGCAGCACAGCTCCGACCGGTCCTGGCCGACCCCGTACGGCAGCCAGGCCGCGCGCGAGGCCGGGAGCTGGGTGATGCCGGTGTTGTTGCGCGAGTTGTTCACCGGCCCGCCGGCGCAGTTGAACGCGGCGCCCGAGGGCCCGGACGGGAACGTGAAGTCCACGTACGGCACGTTGAACTGCGAGCAGTACGGCCAGCCGTAGAAGCCGGGCTGGGTGATGCGCTCGAACGAGACCGACGCCGCCGGGCCCCGGGTGGAGCTGGCGGTGCCCGAGTCCGGCCCGTAGTCACCCAGGTAGACCGTGCCGGTGGCCTTGTCCACGTTCATCCGGAACGGGTTGCGGAAGCCCATCGCGTAGATCTCGGGCCGGGTGTTCGCGGTGCCGGGCGCGAACATGTTGCCCGTCGGGATGGTGTAGCCGCCGCCCGCGCTCGGCTTGATCCGCAGCACCTTGCCCCGCAGGTCGTTGCTGTTGCCGGAGGTGCGCTGCGCGTCGTAGGCCGGGTTGCGGTCGGTCCGCTCGTCGATCGGCGTGTAGCCGCTGGAGTCGAACGGGTTCGTGTCGTCACCGGTGGAGAGGTAGAGGTTGCCGGCCGCGTCGAAGTCCATGTCGCCGCCGACGTGGCAGCACATGCCGCGGCTGGTGGGGACGTCGAGGATGGTGACCGCGGAGGCCGCGTTGAGGGTGTGGTCCGCGTTGACCGTGTACCTGGCCAGCCGGTTCACCCCGTTGAACGGGGCGAACTGGGCCGCCGTCCCGGAGGCCGGGGCGTCACCGCCCGGGGTGGACAGCGGCGGAGCGTAGTAGACGTACACCCATCGGTTCGACGCGAAGTTCGGGTCGGCCTTGATGCTCTGCAGGCCCTCTTCGTCGTGCGTGTACACCGGGATGGTGAGCGCCACCTTGGTGTTGCCCAGCACGTCGGTGTAGCGGATCACGCCGTCGCGCGAGGTGTGCAGCACGCCCCGGTTGGGCAGGACGGTGAGGCCCATCGGCTCGCCGGTCTCCGCCACGCCCTTGGCCAGCGTCACCTGGGTGTAGCCGGGCGCCGCGAGCGCCGCCGGCGCTGCCGCCTTCGACGCGGTGCTCGGCGCGGCCTGTGCCGCTGGAGGGCCCAGGCTGAGTGCGGTCGCCAGTACGGCGACGCATGCGACTAGTTTTCTCAACATGATCGGTGGTGCTCGCTTCCTGTAGTACGAGTCCATACAGGCGTGCGCCGATCACGCCAACGACGCGTAGGGGTGGGGGGAAATCCGTCAGCGACGTCGCTCGGACAAACTGTGACCGTTATGAGTAAAACAGTCAACAGGTCTCAGTCAGGAGTTGTGAGTCACCTCGCCTTCGAGCCCGCGGGGGCGGGCGGGCCGTCAGACGGCCATGGTCGGGGGAGCTGCGTGGTCGGATGCGGTGGGGTGGACGCGGAGTGGTCCGGGGTCGTGGGAACCCGGTGGCCGGTACGGTCGACATGCCTGCCCCAGCCGTCGCCGTACGATGCCGAGTCCTGTGGGTGAGGGGGTTCGCTGCCGGCCGCTCAGGCTCGACGGCCGCGCGCACGCGCGGCGATCCGAGCCGGTCGCCGATCTCGGCCTCGAATGGCGGCCCTCGTCGCACGGGAGACGAAGAGTGAGGTGCTGCAATCGCAAATCGCCGCACCTCCTGAACTTTCGCCACCTTTGCGGCTCATTCTGTAAATCTGGTGCGATCTTAAAATGTTACGTACGGACTGTCTAGATGTTACGGCTGAATCCATAGAACTTTTGCTGACTTTGAGCGAAAGTCCAGCAGTGTCAGTCGAAACTTCCCCTGTCCGGCACGGGAAACGGCACAGGGAACGCATCGCCGTGGCCGGGTGGGCGCGGGTCAGTGACCCCTGAACGCCTCCTCCAGCCACCAGGAGCCGTGCTCACGGGTGATCTTGGCGTGGACGAGCAGCGGCCGGTCGCGCGGCCCCTCCAGCCAGGCGGCCACGCCGTCGAGGTCCGGCACGGCGGAGACGGTGACGGCGGCGCAGCCGTGACCGCGCGCGATGGAGGCGAGGTCGGTGGGCGGGAAGGTGACGGTGTCCAGGCGGTGGCCGGTGAAGTGGTGCACCTCCGCGCCGTACGCCTCGTCGTCGTAGACCACGATCACCATCGGCAGCCCGAGCCGGACGACCGTCTCCAGCTCCGCGATGCCCATCAGCGCGCCGCCGTCGCCGAGGGCGGCGACCGGCAGGCGGTCGGGGCGGGCCAGCGCGGCGCCCACGGCGGTGGCCAGGCCGAGGCCGACGGCCTGGAAGCCCTGGGTGAAGCAGAAGCCGTTCTCGTCGGGGACGTCCAGGAACATCGCCGGAAATCCCATGAAGTTCCCGGAGTCGGTGGCGACGACGCGCTCGTCCGGAAGCAGGTCGTCCAGGGCGATGGTGAGCGTTCGGGGGTCGATCCGGCCGTCGCCGCTCTCGTCCTCGTACGGCACGTTCCGCCACGCGCGCTCGGCCGCGATCCGGTCGGCCAGCGCGGGCGTCCGGTAGCCGCGCGGCACCGGGTTCGACGGGCGCGAACCCGCGGGACGCAGCGCGTCGGCGACGGCGGCGGCCACCTCGGGGACGTCGCCGACCAGGCCCAGGGAGACCCTCTGGTGGACGGCGACGGACTCCTCGTCCAGGTCGATCTGGACGACCTCGGTGCCGGGCCCGATCAGCGCTCCGTGCCGGGTGGTCCACGCGTTGAGCGAGCAGCCCCAGGCCACCAGGACGTCGGCGTCGCGGATGAGCCGGGCGGCCAGCGGGGAGGCGAACCCTCCGCTGACGTCGAGGTCCCACGGGTTGCCGCGGAAGAGCCCCTTGGCCACCGCCGAGGTGGCCAGCAGCGCCCCGACGAGATCGGCCAGCTCCTCAAGCCGGCGCCGTGCGCGCCGGGCGCCGCGTCCGGCGACGAACACCGGCCTCTCCGCCCGCGTCAGCATCCAGGCCAGGGCCTCGGCGCCGCCGTCCGGCCACACGCGGGCCAGGGTGCCGGCCCTCCGCTCCGGGAGGGCCGGGAGGGCCGGGGCCGCGCCCGGGGCGGGCCCGGCGTCGGCCCGCTGCACGTCGAGCGGCAGGTTGAGGAGCACGGCCCGGCGGTCGCGGAGCGCCGTCGCGTACGCCTGGACGGCGGTCTCGACCGCGGAGCCGGCGTCGTCCACCCGCATCGGCACCGCGCCGACCGCCGTGGCCAGGGCGTCCTGGTCGATGTGGAAGTTGGAGCGCGTGTCGGTGGCCTCGCCGGCCAGCACCACCAGCGGGGTGCCGCTCTTGGCGGCCTCGGCGAGCCCGGTCAGTGCGTTGGTCAGCCCCGGCCCCTGGTGCACGCTCACCACGCCGACCCTGCCGCTCACCCGGGCGTACGCGTCGGCCATCGTGGCGGCCCCGGCCTCGTGACGGGCGGCGACGAACCGGGCGCCACCGTCCACCAGCGCGTTGGTCACGTGGAAGTTGCCGCTGCCCACCACGCCGAAGACCGTGTCGACGCCGAGCGCGGCCAGCGTGCGGCCCACCACCTCGGCGACGATCATCGTCCCGCCCGGGGGCCGGTGGCGCCGCGGATCCGGCCCGTGGTCCGCGACGACGAGCGGGTGATGAGGCCGGCGGCCTCGATCGCATCCATAACGTTTCACGGTAACGGCATATCGCCGTTCCCGGTGATCGAAGTGCCGCCCGTCAGGCCGGGCCGGAAGCGACGCGCCCGGTGGGCGGCGCCTGCGACGACACCCTGAACTCCGGAGCCTCCACCACGTCCGGCTTCACCGGCACCGTCGACGAGACCCGCGGCGTCCCGATCCCCGTCACCCGCACCGCCGCCTGACCCGGTCGCGGCAGGCCGGGCCCGCCTTGGGACCTTCGAGGCGGGCCCGGCCTGCGGCGTCCAGCAAAGTGGTGAAAACTAACAATTGCCAGGCTTTGACATTTATTGCGCATCCCGGCAGGTTTTGCGAAACTGCCTGAGGCGGGTGGTGAACCCGATTGTTTCGAGATTGTTCCAAGTAGCGTCGATTGATTTGTCCCCTCAACGATGACGGGGAATGCGTAGAGCCTCATAGCAGTACCCGGACGTCGACGGTCCCTTTCGCCTGCCGGGCGTTCTCGCCTGCCCGGGGGCGGGGTTCCGCCGTTCATGCGTCGCCGTTTCGACTCGTTTCCGAAGGCAGGAGGGTGTCGCGGTCTTGGCTGCTGTGGTGCATCCAGAGCCAGATCCTGAGTCGGCCTGGTCTTCTTCTTTCGATGGATCGGAGATTTGATGCGCGTCGCCCTCCTCACCACGACTCAGCATGGTCACCTGAACCCGTATATTCCGGTGGTCAACGCACTCCAAACCGCCGGCAGTGAGGTCGCGCTGCTGTTGTTGTCCGCGGACGGTGGCGCGCTCGACGAGCGGCGTCGCGAGGCCCTGGGCAAGGCGGAGGTCCACGCGATCGGGCAGGTCGAGATGGCGCCGTGGAGCGGCGACCCGGAGAAGATCGGCCCGATGCTCCGGTCGTCGCCGGTGGCGGACCAGACCGCCGACGCGCTCCGTGCGACGGCGCCGGACTTCGTGCTCGTCGATTCGCTGCCGGTCACGGCGTCGGCCATGGTCGGGGCACAGGCGTCCGGCGTGCCGTACGGGATGATCTGGGCCAACCTGGGCGGAGTATGCCCGAGGGAGCATCGACGAGGTCGCTGGCCGTACGACGAGCAGGTCGGCGACTATCTGACCGGGCACGGGGTGCTGTGGTCGACCCGGACTCACTCGGCGCGTTCGCCGATTCTCAATCTGATGCCGACGATTCCCGCCCTCGTCGGCGACGACGCGGTCACCGACGACGGTGTGCGGCTGGTCGGGCTGCCGGGGGCGGCGGGGACCCGCGGCGACGAGGTCGCCTTCTCGGGCCTGGACCGGATCGACCCCGACCGCCCGGTGGTGTACGTCTCCTTCGGCACGATCTTCTACCGGCGGCCGGACCTGCTGCGCACGGTGATCACCGGGGCGGCGGCGACCGGTGCGCAGGTGATCGCCGCGGTGGGAGATCTCGCCGAGGAGCTCGCACTGCCCGACGAGGTGCTCACCGCCCCGTATCTGCCGCAACGTGAGGTGCTCGAACGCGCCGACGTGTTCATCACCCATGGCGGCTACAACTCCGTGGCGGAGTCGATCCGGGCGGCGACACCGATGCTGGTGATCCCGCTGGCCGTGGATCAGCCGATCCAGGCGTACTTCGTGGGCAGGGCGGGCTTCGGGACGGCGCTGGAGCCGGCCGGCGTCACCGGGCAGGCGGTCGCCGACGCTGCCACCGAGCTGCTCGACCCCGCCCGGGACTACCGGGCCCGGCTGCGCGCCGCGCGGCCGGAGTGCGGCGATTCCGCCGCGCGCACGGCCGAGCTGGTCATCGGCACGGTCGAGACGCTACAGCGAAAGGGTGAGCGGTGACGATCGAACTGCAGCGGCCGGTGAGCGACCCGATCGTGATCGATGACCTCGAACGCCTCTCGTTCCGGGTGGATCGCCGCGCCTACACCGACGACGACCTGGCCGCACGGGAGATGACAAAGATCTTCGATCGCTGCTGGTTGTACGTCGGGCACGAATCGGAGGTGCCCGAGCCGGGCTCCTACGTGGCACGCGACGTCGGCGGGCGCCCGGTGGTCATGGCGCGCGGGTCCGACGGGGTGATCCGGGTGTTCGCGAACAGCTGCACCCACCGCGGGGCTCTGATCTGCTCGCAGCCGGCCGGGCAGGCCAGGTCGTTCCGATGCCCGTATCACGACTGGACGTTCTCCAACCAGGGCGAACTGGTCGGGGTCCCGATCCCGGACGGGTACGGACCGGGCTTCCGGAAGGCGGACTTCGGCCTGGCGCGGCACCGTAGCGACGGTTACCGCGGTTTCGTGTTCGTCACCTTCGATCCGGAACAGCCGCGCACCCTGACCGAGTACCTGGCCGGCGCGACGGAGTACCTCGACCTGATCGACGACCAGTCCGAGGTCGGGATGGAGGTGATCCAAGGCGCGCAACTCCACGGAGCCCGGGCCAACTGGAAGCTCATGATGGAGAACAGCGTCGACATCTACCACTTCCGGGCCCTGCACAAGCGTTACGTCGGCTACATGGAGTCGCTGGGGTCGGTGCCACCGCGACGACGAGGGGGCTTCGGCTGCGCCCTCGGACTGGGGCACGGAGCCAACGAGCTGCCACCGGCGGCGGCCCGCCCGCTCGCCTACTGGACGCCGATGTTCGGCGACGAGGTCCGGCCGCGGATCGAGGCGACGGCCGCCCGGTTCGTCGAACGGTTCGGCGCCGAACGCGCCGAACGGATCACCGGCACCAACCGCGCGGTGCTGATCTTCCCCAACCTGATGATCATCGACGCGATCGCGATCACGATCCGCAAGATCGACCCGGTCGGCGCCGGCCAGATGGCCATCACCTCGGTCGCCCTCGCCCCCAAGGACGAGGACCCCGACATCCGGGAGCTCCGCAAGAGTCACTACCTGACGTTCCTCGGCCCCGCCGGCTTCGCCACCCCCGACGACATCGAGATCGTCGAGTCGTGCCAGCGGGGCTATCTCAACCGCACGGTCCGCTACTCGGACCTGTCACGCGGCATGAACAAGGAGGTCCCGGAGACGACCGACGAGCTTCCCGCCCGCGAGTTCTGGCGGCAGTGGGACCGGCTGATGCACGACGACGACGGTCACCTCCAGGTCGCTCACCGGGCCGAGACGCGAGGGGCGGAACCACGATGACCACCGAGCTGACGGTCGAAGAAACGGCCCAGGTGCGGTTGTGGCACCGGGTGAGCCAGTTCCTTTTCCGCGAGGCGCGGCTGCTCGACGAGTGGCGCCTGCTCGAGTGGTACGACGAGATGCTGACCGGCGACATCCGCTACTCGGTGCCGGCCACCGACGTCCGCGGCGAGGTGGCCGACGCGCTCGGGCTCATCGACGACGACGCCGCCCGGCTACGCCAGCGGATCGAACAACTCCTCAACGGTGAGGTGTGGTGCGAGAACCCTCGGTCGCGGACGAATCGGATGATCGGCAACGTGGAGATCCTGACCGATCGGGGCACGCACCTCGACGTGGCGGCGAACGTCGTCGTGCACCGGTTCGGGCACGGGCGCTCTGACGCCTACGTCGGGAAATGCCGGTTCGAGCTAGTCGTCGAGGGCGAGTCGTTCCGGATCCGGAGACGGGTCGTGGTGCTCGACCACGAGACGCTGTACGAGCACGGAAAGCTCAGCATCATCCTGTGACCGGACAGTGACGACGGCCGGCCCTGGCAGCGTCCCACCCGTTGCCGCCGCCCAGCCGAGTCTCCCCCGCGAGGTCTACGTCCTCAGCGTCGTCGGTGGTTGCGTCATGCTGGGCCTGGGACTGGTGCTCCCGGTGCTCCCGGTGTACGCGGCGACGTTCGGGGCCGGGCCCACCCAGATCGGAGCGCTCGTCGCCCTGTTCGCGTTGATGCGGCTGGCCGCCAGCCCGTTCTGCGGCCGGCTCGGAGCCCGTTTCGGGGAGCGGCGGGTCCTGGTCGCCGGCCTGCTGCTGTGCGCGGTCTCCTCGGCCCTGACGGCGTTCGCCGGGTCCTACGGGCAGCTGCTCGTCTTCCGCGGCCTCGGCGGCGTCGGCTCGGTGCTGTTCTCGGTGTCCGCGCTGGCGACACTCCTGGCGATCGCGCCGGCCGACCGGCGGGGCCGGGCCGGCGCCGTGTTCGAAGCGGGCTTCCTGCTCGGCGGGATCTGCGGACCGGCACTGAGCGGGCTCCTCGCTCTCATCTCCCTGTCCGCGCCGTTCCTGGCGTACGCCGTGCTGTTGCTGGTCGCCGCGGTGCTGACACTGGCGGTGCTGCGCACCGGCCGGACCGCCGGCGCGGAGGCCGGCCGTGACGTGGTCCGGTTGCCGGTCCTGCTGTGGGATCGGCGCTACCTGGTGGCCTGCCTCGCGGGGTTGGCGCAGGGCTGGGTCCTGTTCGGGCTGCGCGGCGCGCTGGTCCCCACGGTGGTCGTGGCGTGGGGACATGACGTGACGTGGGTCGGGTGGGCGTTCACGATATCCGCCCTCGTCCAGACGCTGCTGATCATGCCGGCCGGCCGGGTCGTCGATCGGGCCGGCCGGCGGCCCGCCATGATCGCCGGCACCGGTGTGGCCGCGGCGGCGATCACAGCCTTGGCGTTCGCGGACGAATACGCCTGGCTCGTCGTCCTGCTCAGTGTGTACGCGGCGGGATCGGCACTGCTCAACGCCGCACCGGCCGCGCTGGTCGGTGACGTCGTCGCCGGCCGGGCCGGCAGCGGCGTGGCCGTCTTCTCGATGTGCACCGATGCCGGCGCCGTGGTCGGACCGGTCGTCGTCGGGCTCATCGCCGAGCGGGTGGGTGTTCCGGCCGCCTTCGGCAGCGGCGCCGCGCTGCTGGTCGTCGCCTTCGCGGCGTCGTGGACGTTGACAACTGTTCGGCCAACACGAAGGAGTTGATCGATGAATCAGCCGTCTGACCGGCACGAGCGGGGTGAGGCCATGTTCCAGCAGGTCTTCGGCCGCGAACCGCGCCCGGGTTCCTACCCGGAGTTCCTCCAGATCACCGTCGACCACCTGTTCGGTGAGATCTGGACCCGCCCGCACCTGAGCGTCGAGGAGCGCGAACTGGTCGCGCTGACCGCGGTCACGCTGGCGCGGACCGACTGGGAGCTGCGCGGCCACATCGGTGCCGCCCTGCACCTCGGGATGTCGCGAGAGAAGATCGTCGAGGTCATCATCCAGCTCGCCTACTACGGTGGCTGGCCGGTCGCCAACAACGGGCTGCGCGTCGCCCAGGAGGTCTTCGCCGAGCTGGACGGCGCCACCGGGGGGGACGCGGACCATGAGCGGTGAACCGTCCCCCCTCGACCCGGACGAGAAGGCCGACCTGTGGCGCCAGCGGTTCTTCGAGGCCCAGGCGGCCGCGGAGGAGTTCATCCTGGGAGAGCACGGCGAAGAGGGCCTGGCCGCGTGGATCCAGGCGAACTCCCGCATCACCGCGGAACTGCTGCGGGCGCAACGGCCCGCCGGGGTGTCCGCCACCGATCACTTCATGACCCGGCTGCGGTGTCAGCTGCAGCTGTACGACTCGGCGGTGACCAGTGAGCCCCAGCCCTCGGGCACCGTCCTGCGCAACGCCGACTGCGGGATCCTCCGGTACCGCAAACGGGCCGCCCGCGCCGGCGTCGTACTGACGTTCTCGTCACCGTGCCCGTACTGCCAGGAGCTCAACACCGCCATCGCCGCCCGCTACGTGGAACCGGACGTCACGGTGTCGTGCGAACAGTCGGGCGACGGGTGCACCTGGCGCGCGGAGTCTCCTCACGCTTCAGGAGAGGACGCGGCCGGGTCACCGCACCGCGGACGGGCCGGTGGTTGAACCAGCGGCAGTGCCGTGCGGCCGTCGGCCGGCGACCGGCTGCCGTCGAGCGTCATGCCGAGTTGCCGGCCCACGGCCACACACAGGTCGAGCGCCGCGGTGCGGGTCAGGTCCTGGTGATCGTTCTGGGTGAAGCACGCCGACGCCACGTTCTTGTTCCGTAGGCGCAGGTACCACGGGAACAACGATCCCAGGGCGGGCTCGGTCAGCATCGTGCGCGAATGCACGATCGTCCCCACCAGCAGGTTGCCGAACGGGCGTTCCCTGGCGTTCATGAAGCTCTTCAGGCGTTCCTGGAAGATCTTCAGCACCGCGGGTACGTTCCCCGCGTACACCGGCATGGCGAGCAGCATCGCCTGCGCGCCCTCGGCCAGGTCGACGACATGCTCGAAGTCGTCGTCGAGCGTGCACCGGCCCACCTCGGGATCAAGGCAGGTGTCCTCGCCCTCGCACATCGCGATGCGATGGTCGATCAACCGAATCCGCTGGATCTCCGCGTCACCGACCTCCCGGACGAAGCCGGTGATCGCCGCCTCGAGCAGCGCGTCGGTCAGCGACGGGAGACGCTTCTGCGTGCACGACAACGCAACGATCTTCATCCGGAGGGGCTCCCCTGTCCGCTCGGCGCCACCCAGGACCGGCCACCTGACGAAGCCCCCGTGGCGGCACGTTGAGGAGCCTCAACCTACCCACAATTGGGCAACACCGAAACGGGTCTCGAAAAAACCACGAACAGGCGCCTTTACCGCCCCGCACGCACCGCGAGACGGGAGCGTCCCCGCAGGCGCGGAGCCGACCGTTTCGGTGGCCACCTCGCGTGGAGCGTCCCCGCGGTCGCGGGGCCGACGTCGGACCGCACAGCTCCTCGCGGACCACTACCGGCACAGCGCCTGCTGACCGGCGTTCAAGCGACGGCTCGAACCCGTGCTCGCCGCGTTCGAGACAGCTCGATGACGTGGCCGTCGGGGTCTCGGAGGTAGCGGTAGTGGACCTTGGCGGGCACGACTTTCATCTGGTATTCCCACACACCGGAAATCGGGTAGTTGCTTCCGTCGTCGCTGGTCCTACGGTCGCCCCAACCCGCCGTCATGCCCCCGAGGCGGAGGGAAACATCCCAGCTGGAGGAAACCGTCGATGAACAGACAGGAACTCAAGGTCGTCGGCGCGTCGGCCGTCGGCACGGCGTTCGAGTGGTATGACTTCTTCCTATATGGCGCACTCATCCCCGTGATCGGCAGCAAGTTCTTCAGCGACTACGGCTCGGCGGCGCAGACCGTGTTCGCGCTGCTGACCTTCGCCGCCGGGTTCATCGTCCGCCCGATCGGCGCGCTGGTGTTCGCGCGGATCACCGATCTGGTCGGCCGCAAGATCGTGTTCTTGATGACGCTGGTGCTGATGGGCGTCTCGACGGTCGCCGTCGGGCTGCTGCCCACCGCGGACGAGATCGGTATCCTGGCCCCGATCCTGCTGGTGACCTGCCGCATCCTGCAGGGACTCGCGGTCAGCGGCGAGTTCGGCGCCGCGGTCACCTACGTCTCCGAGTACGCCCCCGCGCGGCAGCGCGGCTTCTTCGTCGGCTGGCTGACCGGCACCACGGCGCTCGCCTTCAGTATGTCTCTGGGTGTGCAACTGCTGGTGCAGGCCATCGTGGGTGTGGAGGCATTCGAGGCGTGGGGCTGGCGGGTGCCGTTCCTCATCTCTGTCGTGCCGCTCGCGCTTTCTGTGTGGATCCGCACCAAGCTGCACGAGAGCCCGCTGTTCTTGAAGATGAAGGAGGAGGGCACTCAGACCAAGGCGCCGCTGCGCGAGGCGTTCGGTTCGCGGGCGCGGGTGCGCATGGTGGCGATCGTGTTCGTGATGGCCGCGACGCAGTCGTTCATCGGCTACCTGTCCACCGTGTACATGGTGACCACGATGAAGACCTACCTCAAGGCCGACTCGTTCACGATCAACGCGATCTTCATGGTGGTCATGCTGATCGGGTTCTTCCTGTGTGTCCTCGCCGGCTGGGTGTCCGACCGGGTCGGGCGGCGACCCGTGCTGTTCGCCGGGCTCGGGCTGGCCGCGTTGCTCACGTTCCCGGTCACCGGCGCCATCGTCTCGACCACGAACCCGGATCTCGCCCGGGCGCAGGAGAACGTGTCGGTCACCATCCAGGCCGACCCTGCCGAGTGTTCCTTCCAGTTCAACCCCGCGGGCACCGCCACCTTCACCTCCGACTGCGACCGGGCACGGAACGTGCTCCAGAGCAACTCGGTCGTCTTCGACCGGCAGGACACCAGCGGCCCCACCAAGGTCCTCGTGAACGACACCCAGGTCTCCGGCGGTCCGCAACTGACGGACGACCTGTTGGCGGTGCTCAAGACAGCCGGGTACCCGGCTGACGGATCGGGCGGCACGCTCAAGATCTCCGGTATCGGGGACTTCTTCGGCGGGCCCGTCATCACCGTTGCGCTGCTGCTCCTCACACTGGTCGCGTTCGCGCAGATGGCCCAGGGGCCGGCCGCGACGGCGATGGCGGAGGTGTTCCCGACCAGGGTGCGCGCCACAGCCCTCTCGATCCCCTACCAGCTCGGCGTCGGTGTGTTCGGCGGGCTGCTGCCGGCGACGATGGTCGCGATCGGGGCCGAGGTGGGCAGCATCACCACCGCCCTGTGGTATCCGGTCGGCGCGATGGCGCTGGGCCTGCTGATCCTGGTGTTCACCCTGCCGGAGACCAAGGGTGTGGACCTCGCCGACGTGCGACTGGCCGGTGACACGGCCGAGGAACCCGTCGCACGCAAGGACGGCTGACCATCCCATTCCGACCAGAAGGGAAACCATCATGCCGATCATCGACATCTCACTGTTGACCGGCCGTACCGAGCCCGAACTCCGCGAGATGATCTCGGCTGTCCACGACGCCGTCGTGCGCAGCCTCGGGGTCCCGTCCGAGTCGGTGCGGGTCCTGGTGCGCGAGCTGCCGCCGACCCACTGGGCCGTGGACGGCGAGACGATCGCGGAGCGCAGGGCGCGCTCGTAGAAAACCGGAACGGGCCGGGGCCGATGTCGGCCCCGGCCCGTTCCGCGTCCTCGTCAGTCGCGGAAGTGCGTGCTGCTCCAGCCGCCGTCCACCGGGATGGTGAGGCCGGTGACGAACGCGGCCTCGTCGGATGCCAGGAACGCGACGACCCGTGCGACGTCGATCGGCTGCCCGACCCTGGACAGCGGGCGCGACCGGGTCACCAGATCGTCGAAGACGCCTGCGGCGATCTTCGCGCGGGTGGCCGGGGTCTCGATCAGACCCGGTGCCACCGCGTTGACCCGGATGTCGCGCCGGCCGTACTCGGCCGCCATCTGGCGGGTGAGGCTGGAGACCGCGCCCTTGGCCGCCGAGTACGGCGCGGACCCGGCGACCCCGATCAGCGCGAACGCCGAGGACGTGTTGACGATCGCCCCGCCCGCGGCACCGAACGCGATCACCGCACGGCGGCTGAGCGCGAACGTCGTGCCGAGGTTGGTTCGCAGGAAGAACTCGAAGTCCTCGTCCGTGGTGTCGGCCGCAGAGCGGTCCCCGGCCTTGCCCGCGATGTTGGCGAGCACGTTCGGCGCGCCGACGGCCTCGGCGCAGTGGTCGAAGATCCGCTCCGCCGCGCCCACCGCGGTGAGGTCGACGGCCAGCACGGCCAGCTCGTCGCCCGCCGCCGTCACCTCGTCCCGCAGTTCCAGCAGGCCCTTCTCGTCGCGGTCCACGGCGAGCACCGCCGCGCCGCGGGCGGCGAACAGCGCGGCGGTCGCGCGTCCGATGCCCGACGCCGCCCCGGTGACGATCGCCGTCTTGCCGCGCAACTGCTCGTTCACGAATTTCCTCCCGAACCTCGATGTGCACCCGGTGTGCACGGAGCGTCATGCGCTCCGATCATGCGTGGTGGCACGGTGCCCAGCCACCTGCGGAGTTCCGCTCAATGAGAACCGGTCCTGGTCACCGGGCCCTTCGTCCGGTCAGCTCTGAGCCATGGACGTACGTGGACTGCGGGTGACCTTCCCCGTTGAGGGAGTCGCGCTGCTGGAACTGGACCGGCCGCACCGCCGGAACGCGCTGGACCGCACGCTGCTCGACGGGCTGCCCGAGGTGCTGCGCGAGCTGGACGGCGACGCCGCCGTCCGGGT
Source organism: Streptosporangium vulgare (assembly GCF_042428775.1). Taxonomy (NCBI): domain Bacteria; kingdom Bacillati; phylum Actinomycetota; class Actinomycetes; order Streptosporangiales; family Streptosporangiaceae; genus Streptosporangium; species Streptosporangium vulgare. The sequence goes on from NZ_JBHMBS010000006.1 coordinate 403,944, forward strand.
CCTGGTGGTGACCGGGCGCGGCGGCGCGTTCTGCGCGGGCGGTGACCTGGACGCGATCGGCGACCTGGGGAACGAGACGCCGCAGGACGCGCGGGAGCGCATGACCCGAGAGTTTCGCACTGCCGAACTGCTGCTGGAGTTCCACGCGCCGACCGTCGCTGCCGTGGACGGCGCGGCCGTCGGCGCGGGGATGGCCCTCGCCCTCGCGTGCGACCTGCGGATCGGCTCGTTTGGCGCGGTGTTCGCCAGCCCGTTCATCAAAATGGCGCTGGTCCCCGACTTCGGCGTGTCGTGGCTGCTGGCGCGGGCGGTCGGCGCGGCGCGGGCGACGGAGCTGGCGGTGTCCGGACGCAAGGTCGCGGCGGAGGAGGCCGTACGGATCGGCCTGCTCGACGTCGTCGTGGCCGACCCGCTCGCGCAGGCGCTCGATCGCGCCGAGCAGCTCGCGGCGGCGCCCCCCGAGGCGGCGAGGGCGACCAAGCGCCTGATAGCCGCGGCGGTCAACGACGGATTCGCGGAGGCGGTCGACCGGGAGGTCGCCGAGCAGATCCGGGCGGTGCGCTCGCCCGAGTTCGGGCGGCGGTGGGCGGAGTGGTCGCGCGCGGTGCGTGGCCGCTGACCGTGTTTCCCACCGAATGGAAAGCACCTGTTGAGCGTGCGCCGGTCGCACGCCGAGAGTTTACGACACAACGAGAAAGAGGAGGACCGGCAGTGGAATCGTTCGGGCACGTCATCGCGGGTGAGGAGGTCGCCTCGGCCGATGGGACGACGTTCGAGTCCGTGGACCCGTGGACGCGGGAGTCGTGGGCCACGGTGGCGCTCGGCTCGGCCGACGACGCCGGGCGCGCCGTACGCGCCGCGCGGTCGGCCTTCGACGAGGGCCCGTGGCCGCGGATGAGCTTCGCCGATCGCGGCGCGATCCTGCACCGCCTCGCCGACCTGCTGGAGAAGCACGTCGACGAGCTGGCGTCGGCCGACACCACGGACATGGGCAAGCCGATCACCCAGACCGCGGGCCACGACGTCCCCCGCGCGGCGCGGAACTTCCGGTTCTTCGCCGACCACGCGCGGCTCACCCCCGCCGAGACCTTTCCCATGCCGACCGGGCACCACGCCTACACCCAGTACGACCCGGTGGGTGTCGCGGCCGCCATCGCGCCATGGAACTTTCCGCTCATGATGGCGAGCTGGAAGGTCGCGCCCGCGCTCGCATGGGGCAACACGGTCGTGCTCAAGCCCGCCGAGCAGTCGCCCGCCTCGGCCACCATCCTGGCCCGGCTGGCGATCGAGGCGGGCCTGCCGCCCGGCGTGTTCAACGTCGTCCACGGGTTCGGACCGAACTCGGTGGGCCAGGCGCTGACCGAGTCGCCGCTGGTCGACCGGATCACCTTCACCGGCGAGTCGGCCACCGGCCGGCTGATCTCCAGGGCCGCGGCGGCCAACCTCACCCCGGTGAGCCTGGAAATGGGCGGAAAGGGGGCGAACATCGTCTTCGCCGACGCGGATCTCGACCAGGCGGTCAGCTGGTCCATCCAGGCGATCTACAGCAACAGCGGGCAGGTGTGCCTGGCAGGGAGCCGGCTGTACGTACAGCGCGCGGTGTACGACGAGTTCCTGGCCAGGTTCACCGCCGCGGCCGAGGCGCTCGTGATCGGCGACCCGAAGGACCGGGCGACGCAGATCGGCCCGCTGTCCTCGCGCGAGCACTTCACGAAGGTGACCGGATACCTCGACATCGCGACCGCGGCAGGCGGGCGGCTGCACACGGGCGGCGTGGGCGAGGGGTGGACCGTACGGCCGACCGTGGTGGTCGACGTGGGGCAGCGCGACCGGGTCACCCAGGAGGAGATCTTCGGGCCGGTCGTGGTCGTGCTCCCGTTCGACGACGAGGCGGAAGCGGTGGCGGCGGCCAACGACACGCCGTACGGCCTGAACGCGATGCTGTTCACCCAGGACCTCTCCCGTGCCCACCGCGTCGCACGCGCGCTGCGGGTCGGTACCGTCTGGGTGAACTGCTTCTTCGTCAGGGACCTTCGCGCCCCCTTCGGCGGCGCGAAGAGCTCCGGCGTCGGCCGCGAGGGCGGGACGTACAGTCGGGAGTTCTTCACAGAACCCAAGGCCGTCATCATGGAGATCTCGTGACGGGGGTCGCCGCACCGCGACCACACGTCCGACTCGCAAGGAGCAGATCATGACCGATATCCGACCCGTCAGCACCCGCAACGCCCCCACCGTGGGCTTTTCCACGGGGACGGCCGCGCCGCTGTCCCAGGCGATCGTGCACGGCGACACCATCTACTGCTCGGGCACCGGGCCGCTGGACCCGGAGACCCGCACCATCGTCTCCGACGACTTCGCCGAGCAGGCCAAGCAGACGCTCACCAACCTGGTCGCGGTCGTCGAGGCGGCGGGCGGCAGCCGGGAGACCATCCTCAAGTGCACCTGTTTCGTGCGCGACGTGGCGAACTTCCCGGTGTTCAACGCCGTCTACCGCGAGTTCTTCGAGGGCAATCCGCACTTCCCCGCACGGACCACGGTCATCGCGACCCCGCACCGCACCGGCGTGCAGGTCGAGGTCGAGTGCATCGCCGCCGTGAACCGGCCATGACCTCGGTGACCGACCTGATCCTGCTCGGTGGCAGGGTGCGCACGCTGGACACGCACGGCACGGTCGCCGAGGCGGTCGCGGTCACCGGTGGCCGGGTGTCCGCGACCGGGCCGGCCACCGAGATCGCACGCCTGGCCGGCCCGTCCACCAGGGTGGTACACCTGGCGGGCCGGACCGTGATCCCAGGTCTGGTCGACTCGCACTGCCACTTCGAGAACGCGGGCATGGACGGGCACACCGTGTCGTTCGCGGGCGTCCGCACGCTCGACGCCGCGCTGGACCGGATCTCCGCGCTGGCCGCCACCCGCGAGCCCGGCGCGTGGGTGCAGGGACAGCCGTGGAACCCCGCGCTCCAACTCGTCGAGGGCCGCGGACCTGATCGGTCTGAGCTGGACCGTGCGGCGGGCGGGCGCCCGGTGTACCTGCCGGAGGGCCACGCCGCGACGGCCAGCACCGCCGCGCTGGAACGCTCCGGCATCGACCCCGGCGGGCACGACGGCAGGCTGGTCGAGGGCGCCATGCACACCGTCGCGCGGGTGGTCCCCGACTGGACCCGCGAGGAGCGGGCCGCCCAGCTCACCGCCGCCATGCGGGCGCTCAACCGGCGCGGCATCACCTCCGTCGTGGCGGGCGCGCTGCGGCCGGAGGACGTCTCGGCGGTGCTCGAGCTGGCCGTGGACGGACGATCCACGCTCCGTGTGGCCGCGATGATCACGCCGACCGGCGAGCTCAATCCGTCGGTCCCGCTCGCGGACTGGGAGACGGCGCTGGCCTCGGGTCCGCCCGCGCCCGTCGGTCGGCACTACCTCACCCGGGGTATAAAGCTCCAGGTGGACGGCGGTATGACACTCGGTACGGCGGCCACGCGCGAGCCGTACCTCACCCGGCCCGGTTATCACGGCGAGCTGTTCGCCGACCGGGGCCGGCTGGCCGAGCTGGTCGGCGCGGCGCACCGCGCGGGCTGGCCGGTCGGCACGCACGTGGTGGGTGACGCCGCGATCGACGTCGCGCTCGACGTCTACGAGGCCACCCGGCACCGGGGCCTCCTGCCGGACGTGCTCATCCACGCCAGTCTGATCCAGCGTGACCAGATCGCCCGCGCCCGCGCGCTGGGCGTCCAGGTGGCCGCGCAGACCCCGTTCCTGTGGCGCAACCGGGCGGCCATCGCCGGTCACCTCGGCGACGCCCGCACCGAGGCCGCCGTGCCGCTGCGCGACCTCGTGGACGGCCTCGGGCTCGACGGGGTCGCGGCCGGCACCGACTATCCGATCAACGCCCTCGACCCGTTCCAGAACATCTACGCCATGACGACCAGGCGCGACGCGGCGGGTGACGTCGTGGGGGGTGCGCAGGCGGTCACCCGGGCGGAGGCCCTGCGTCTCTACACCACGTCCGGCGCCGCGCACACCGGTGAGCAGGAGGTGAAGGGCCGGCTCACCGTGGGCGCGCTCGCCGACCTGGCCGTGCTCGGCGCCGACCCGCTCACCGCGCCCGACGACGAACTCCGCGCGACCGAGGTGCTGATGACCGTCGTCGGCGGCCAGATCGTGTACGACACCGGCCTGCTCGGCTGAGCAGCACACCAGGAGGTAACCATGCATCCCAGCCAGATGCCCATCGTCGAGCTGCGGAAGGCGGCCGACGAGCTGCGGGAGAGCGGCAAACGGGTCAAGGTGCTGTGGCAGGAGAGTGAGTCGCTCGCCTTCCTCGCCCGTGGCCGCGAATACCGCAGCGAGTTCCACCTCAACCCGAGCGACGAGGTGATGTTCATGGTGCGGGGCTCAATGGACCTGCACTACCGCAAGCCGGAGGGCGGCTCGGACATCGCGGTGATCCCCGAGGGCGGGACCATTTTCACGCCGACCGGCATCGCCCACTCGCCCCGGTTCGCGCCGGACGCGTTCGTACTGGTCATCGAACGGCTGCGGCGGCCGGGCGAGCTGGACCGCTTCCGCTGGTTCTGTCCCGCCTGCGATGAGTTCCTCCACGAGGAGGCCGTCCACGTGAGCGACTACCGCACCGATCCGGTGGCAGGCGCATACCAGCGGTTCTACGGCGACGTCGCGGCGAGGACCTGCAAATCCTGCGGCACGGTCATGCCGGACGAGCGGCTGTGACGGCGATCGGCGGGCTGGTGCTCGACGCGCTGCGCGCGCGACCCGACCACGTCGCGTTCCGGCACGGAAGCGCCGAGGTGACCTACCGTGAGGCGGAGCGGCTGGTGCTGGGCGTGGCGGACGCGCTGGCCGGAGCCGGCCTGCGGCCGGGCGACACGGTGCTGCAGATCCGGCCCAACGACCCGCTGCAGTGGCTGGTGAACGCCGCCTGCTATGTGGCGGGCCACCGTTCGGCCGCGCTGTCGCCGGGGGCGCTGCGCGGCGCGGCACTGGCCGAGCGGCTGGACCTCGTCGCGCCGGACGCCGTGCTCGCCGAGCCGGGCGACCCGGATCTGGACGCGTGGTCGCGGGCACATCCGGGGGTTCGCGTGCTGACCGACCGCGACCTGATGGCCGCGGGGGAGCCCGGCACCGCCGTACGCGCGCCCGCGAGCGCGGTGGTACGGCTGGCGTTCACCTCCGGCACCACCGGGCCTGTCAAGGGCGTCGAGCTGTCCGGCGGTGCGCTGGGCACGGTGGCGACCGTGCTGCGCGACACCCTTCCGTGGCCGGAACGGCCGCGCGTGCTGTGCCCGGAGTCGGTGTCCGGAGGCTTCGGCAACATGGTGCTCCCGACGCTGATGCTGGGCGGGACGTTCGTCGTCCCGGAACGTCCCGGCCCTGACGCGCTGCTGGAGGCCGCCGTCCGGCACCGTCCGACCGTGCTGATGGCGATGCCGCCCGCGTTGCGCGCGCTGCTGGCCCACCCCGGTGCCGCCGGGCACGACTGGTCGTCCCTGGCACTGGTGGTCTACAGCGGGGCCTCGTTCACCGACGAGGAGATCGACCGTGCGCACGCGCTGTTCGGCGAGGTGCTGTGCGGGGTGTTCGGCCAGGTCGAGGTGCCCAAGACGATCGCGTGGACCTGCCCGGCCGACCACCTGGACCCGCGCTTTCGCTCCTCGCTCGGCGTGCCGTTCCCCGGGACCGAGATCCGCGTGTGCGGTCCCGGCGGCCGTGACCTCCCGGCGGGGCAGGCGGGGGAGCTGTGGGTACGGGGCCCGACCACCGCGTGCGCCTACGCCTTCCCAGCGGGCACGCCGGTCGAGAACGGGTGGCTACGCACCGGTGACGTCTGCCGGCGCGACGCCCACGGCCGCCTTCACCACGTCAACCGTGTCCAGGACGTGCTGCGGATCGGAGACATCTACGTGTGTCCGAACGATCTGGAGGCCGCCGTGTCGCGACACGTCGGGCATCTGGCGGCGGTCGTCCCGACCGGCCCCGCGAGCGTCGCCGTTCTCGTCGAGGGCGTCGCGTCGCCGGACACGGCATCGCGAGATGCGGTGTCGCGGGGGACGGTGTCAAGGGAGCGGGAGACGGCGTCGCGGGACACAGTGTCGCGGGACACGGGGTCCTGGGACACGATGGAGAAGGCCGTGCGCGACGCGCTGCGCGACGCCCCCGTCGTGATCGACGCGGTCGTCCCGGTCGAGCGGCTGCTGCGCGACGTCATGGGACGGCTCGACCGCGCCCGGCTCGCCGAGGTGGCCGGATGAGCGACATTTCGCCGGTGTCCGCCCCGGTGATCGACGTGCACGCCCATGCGCTGCCGATGTCCTTGCTGACCTGGCTGTCCGACCGCGGCCTCGCCGACCTGTCCGACCTCGCCGCAGGCGTGGTCAGGATCGACCCGTTGGTGTCCGGGATACCGAAGGACGCGCCGATCCCGCTGCCACCCGCCCAGTACGACGTCGCCGAGCGGCTGGAGGACATGCGCCGCATGGGCGTCACCCGCCAGCTCGTGTCGGTGCCGCCGTTCGTTACATGCGCCGACGTCGCCGACGAGCGGGACGTCCTCGCCGTGGTCCGCCGCGGCAACGACGCGCTCGCCGACCTTCTCACCGGGCACCGCGGGGTGCTCGACCCGCTCGGGTACGTGCCGCTCGGCACGCCGGCCGCGCCGGACGAGGCCCGCCGCTGCCTGGACGAGCTGGGGTGCGCGGGCATCGCCATCGGCACCCGCGGCCTGGGCAGGGAACTGGACGATCCCGTGCACGAGCCGCTGTGGGAGCTCCTCGCGGACCGCCGGGCGTTCGTCTTCCTTCACCCCAACAGCGCCCCCGGCGGCCCGCGGCTCGCCGACTACTGGCTACCTCAGCTCGCGGGCTTTCCGATGGAGACCGCGCTCGCCGTCTCGCGGCTCGTGCTCGGTGGCGTCCTGGAAAGGCACGACCTGTCGTTGTGCCTGGCGCACGGCGGCGGGTGCCTGCCGTCCCTGCTCGGCAGGCTGGATCTCGGCTGGTCGCGCAAACCGGTCGCCCGGATCACGTCGCGTCCGCCGAGCGACTATCTGCGCCGCCTCTACTACGACACCGCCACCTTCTCGACCCCGCTGCTGCGACGGCTCGTCGAGGACTTCGGGGTGGACCACGTGCTCGTCGGTACGGACTATCCGTTCGAACTCGCCGACACCGACCCGCTCGGTACGGTCGCGGCGCTGGGGCTCGCGCCGGGGAACGCCGCGGCCGTCCTGGCGGGGACGGCTACCGCGCTGCTGACCGGATCGGAATGACGGTGCCGGGCGCCCCGCTCGTGTAGCCCTTGACCAGCTCACGGGAGATCGACTTCGCCGCCAGCCGCAGCGCGGGCTCCACCGCCGCCAGCGACCGCGTGCGGGTGACGGTGTGCGAGACGACGGAGAGCGCCGCCACGACCTGGCCGTCGGGCCCGTGGATGGGAGTCGCCACGGACACGGTGCCCAGCGACAGCTCCTCGGCGCACCGGGCGATGCCGGTCACGCGGATCTCCTGGAGCACCCGCATCAGCAGACCGGGCATGACGATCGTGTGCGGGGTGTAGCGCTTCAGCCCGGCTGTCAGCACGGCCTGCTGCAGCTCGCGCGACGCGTAGGCCAGCAGTATCTTGCCGACCCCCGTGGCGTGCAGCGGAGAGCGCCCGCCGACGCGGCTGACCACGTCGACCGAACGGTGCCCCCACACGCGTTCGACGTAGAGGACCTCGTCGCCGTCGAGCACCGCGAGGTGGACGTTCTCCGCCGTGGTCTCGTAGAGATCATGGATGAACGGCAGCGACACGTCCCGCAGCGTGCGCGGTTGCGGGCACAGCGACCCCAGCTCCCACATGCGCAGACCGATCCGGTAGACCCCGTCGCGATCCTTCTTCAACGCCCCCAGCTCGACCAGTTCGGCCGCGATGCGGTGCACCGTCGAGACCGGCAGCCCGGTGACGGCGGTCAGCTCGACGAGGCGGAGCGCGGGCCGCTCCGGTGAGAAGGCGTTGAGCAGGGCGAAAACCCGGCTGGACACCGTCCGGCCGGGTTTGTGGGCGTCTCGGGGTGTGCTCATGGGGACAATCGTGGGTCGAGTCATCGCGGATCAGCCGTCCGGTGCATGGATAGTACCTCATCATTTCGAGATCGCCGCAGGTCACGGGCGAGTATGGCGATCACGGCCGCCGCGACGGCGGTCATCGCCACCGCGAGCCCGCGCGGGTCGGTGGGCATGGCGGGGTCGCCGGGGGCGGACGCGCCGACCAGCCCGACCGCGAGGATCGCGCCGACATAGCGGGCCGACTGGAACAGGCCGCCGACCACGCCGGACATGCCGACGGGCGCGCGCTCGTACATCAGCCGCTGCAACCCGAGGTTGCACAACCCGTACGGCACGCCGAGCACCACGCCGTCGACCACGATGACCCAGGCGGGCGTCGCCGCATCGAACGTGGTGATCGCGGCGACGCCGGCCAGCAGCAGCCCGCCGCCGGCCAGCAGGGTCCTTCCGATGCCGAGCCGGCGCATGACGGGACCGCCGAGCACGGTCGCCACGACGCTGGTGGCCGCGATCGGCATGATCAACAGCCCGGTGTGCGCCGCGTCGAACCCGAGCGCGGTCTGCAACCACGGCGGCAGCCCGTAGAACGCGCCGTAATAGGCCAGGTTGAACAGCACGAACGTGCCGAGCACCGACACCAGCCCGGGTGCCGCGCCGAGCGCGCGGACGTCCACGAACGGCTCGGCGGCACGCCGTTCCCAGTACAGGAACGCGGTCCCGGCGACGATCACGACGGCCAGGCCGGGAACCGAGACCTTCGGGAGGGCGAGCATCAGATCCAGCAGGCCGATCGCCGTCCCCGCGAACAGGACGACCCCCGCCGGATCGATCGCGCGGACCAGGCCCCCGCGTGCGGGCCGCCGCTCCTCGGGGCCGAGCGCGCGCCACGCGAGCACCAGCGCCCCCAGCATGACCGGCAGGTTGACCCAGAAGATGGCCTGCCACCCGGCCCAGGAGGTCAGTAGCCCGCCGAGTACCGGGCCGACCGCACCCGCGGTCGTGTTGACCGTCGCGACGGTGGACAGCCGCGTCGCGTCACCGTGCCGCCTGATGACGACCATCGCGCACGGGAACGCGGCGGACACGCCGGCGGCCTGCACGCACCGGCACAGCACGAGCAGTGGCAGCGACGTGGCCGTGGCCGCCACCGCGGAGGCGACAGCCGCCACCGCCATCCCGACCACGAACAGCCTGCGCGGGCCGACGCGGTCCGCCACCCGGCCGAGCACCGGCTGGCAGACACACGCGGTCAGGTAGAAGACGGTGACGACCCACGTCGTCGTGGCGAGCGGCTGGGCGAGATCGCGTTGGATGGGCGCGAGCGCCACCGCGACCATCGAGGAGTTGAGCGGAGCGAGCAGGGTGCCCGCGAGCAGCGCCGCCAGCGCCATCCTCGCCCTGCGGTCCGGCCGGACGGCGCCTGTCATCCCGGCGGATCGCCCGCCCGCAGCAGCAGCTTGCCTTGTACCCGGCCGTCGGCCAGCTCGCGCAGGGCACGCGGCCCCTCCTGGAGCGGGAGCACGTCGTGCACGTGGTGGCGCAGCCGACCGGCCGCGGCCCAGTCGAAGATCTGGCGCAGGTTCCGCTCCTGGGCCGCCCGGTCCCGCCGGACGAACTCGCCCCAGAACACCCCGACCACCGAGGAGCCCTTGACCAGCGGGATGTTCAGCCCGACGCGCGGGATGCCGCCGGAGGCGAACCCGACCACGAGGTACCGGCCGTCCCACGCGACGGCGCGCACCGCCGCCTCCGCCACCGCGCCGCCCACCGGATCGAACACCACGTCCGCGCCCGCTCCGCCGGTCAGCTCCTTGATCGCGGCCTTGGCGTCGCCGGAGGAGCCGGAGTCGCCGTAGGAGAAGGTCTCGTGCGCGCCGTGTCGGCGGGCCGACTCCGCCCGCTCCGGTGTGGAGGCGCCCGCGATCACCCGGGCGCCGAGCAGGTTTCCCACGTCCACGGCGGCGGAGCCGACCCCGCCCGCGGCGCCGAGCACGGCGAGCGTCTCGCCCGCGCGCAGCCCGGCCCGCTGGACGAGCGCGTGGTAGGCGGTCGAGTAGGCCACCAGGATCGCCGCGGCCTGCCGGTCGGTGACGTGGCCGGGCACCACGGTGACCCGGTCCGCCCGGACCAGTACGGCGTCGCGGGCGCATCCGTACTCCTCGTTGCCCGCGACGCGGTCGCCAGGCCGCACGGACGTGACCCCCTCGCCGACGGCCACGACCGTCCCGGCGTACTCGCTGCCGGGAGAGAACGGCGGCTCCGGCCTCACCACGTGCGTGCCCGCGATGATCAGCGTGTCGTGGAAGTTCAGCCCCACGTGGCTCACCGCGACCACCACCTCGCCCGGTCCCGGGCTCGGTGTCGCCACATCGGCCAGCTCAAGATCCTCGGGCGCACCGAGCCGGGCGCAGATCAGCGCGCGCCCGTTCACTCGCCGCCCCCGGGGGCGGACACGACGCCCGCGGACAGGAAGCCGTCCACCTCGGCCTCAGAGAACCCTGCCGCGCGCAGCACCTCCACGGTGTCCGCGCCGAGTTCGGGGGGCGCCGTGCGCAGTCCGGGCAACTCGCCGTCGTAGCGGACCGGGTGCCGCAGCACGGTCGCCCGCTCCTCGCCCACCGGGAACTCGGCGAGCAGTCCCTCCGCGGTCACCTGGGGGTCCTCACGCACGTCGTCGTAGGTGGCCACCCGCTCGAACCAGAACCCGCGCGGCTCCAGCCGGGAGGCCACCTGCGCGTAGGTCATCCCGGCGAGCACCCCCGCCACCGCCGTGGTGTACTCCTCCCGCTTGGCCCGCCTGGCCTCCTGGTCGTAGCCGGCCAGCTCGGGGGAGCCGAGCGTGTCGCCGAGATCGTCCTCCGACCCGTTCAGCGCGATCACCATCGACGCGTCCAGCAGCCGGTACACGCCGTAGGGGGCGTCGATCGACCAGCACGCCAGCTCCGTGGGGCGGCGGACGTCCTTCTCGGTCCTGCGGCCGGAGTAGTACAGCGCGAGCGACTCCGCCTGAAGGTCGAGCCCCGCGCCGAGCAGGCTCGACTCGACCCGCGTGCCCTCGCCGGTGGCGAGCCTTCGCGCGTAGGCGGCGAGCACTCCCATCGCGAGCAGTGCCGCGCCGTGCTGGTCCACGACGGGCGTGCCGGCCGCGGTGGGCTGGTCGCCGGTGACGTTCACCAGTCCGGTGCGCGCCTGCACGAGCAGATCCACCCCCGGCCGTCCGGCCATCGGGCCGCGAGAGCCCCAGCCGGTGGCCGAGGCGTAAATGATGTCCGGCTTGATCGCGCGCACCGCCTCGTACCCGAGGCCGAGCCTGTCCAGAGCGCCGCCCCGATAGTTCTCCAGCAGCACGTCGGCCCGTTCGATGAGCGGGCGGAGCACGGTGTGGGCGCCCGGGTGCTTGAGGTCGACGGCGATCGAGCGCTTGTTCCGGTTGACCGACAGGAAGGTCACGCTGCGCCCGGCGACCCGGATTCCGGCGCTGCCGACCCTGCGCTCCCACGCCCCGCCGGGCGGCTCGACCTTGACGACATCGGCGCCGAGGTCGGCCAGGTACTGCGAGGCCGCGGGCCCCTGAACGAAGTGCGAGAAACTCAGCACCCTCATCGAGTCGATCATGTACCCTCCCAGCAGCGGTTACCCGGCGGTGCGATCGTAGGAACGCGCGGCTCCAGCACCCAACGTCACGTTCCCGCTGGGTGGAAACGCGCCCCTGCCGGGCGGGCCTCGGTCCGGCACCATGGGCGCCATGGCAAGAGGGTTATCTCCGACACGCCTTCGGCTTCCGGGCCACGTGATCAACTGCGTGGTCGCGGGGCGGGGACCAGCGGTGCTCCTCCTTCACGGGTGGCCGCAGACCGCCCACGCGTGGCGCGAGGTGGTGCCGCTGCTCGCCGACCGGTACACCGTCGTCGCCCCCGACCTGCCCGGCTTCGGGGCCAGTTCACGACCGGACGGCGGGTACGACAAACGCACGGTGGCGAGCACCCTGGCCCGGCTCATGGCCGCCCTCGGGCTGACCCGCTACCACCTCGTCGGCCATGACGTCGGCGGCCAGGTCGCCTACCCGCTCGCCGCGCTGTACCCGGAGGCGGTACGCAGCCTGACGTTCGTCGAGGCGGGCGTCCCCGGGCTCGGCGAGAGCCTCGCGGCGGCGAACCCGCTGACCGGCGGGTCCTGGCACTTCGGCTTCAACATGGTGCCCGACCTGCCGGAGTTCCTGCTCGCCGGTCGCGAGCGCGGCTATCTGGAGTTCATGTTCCGCCGCGACGCGGTGGGCCTGTACGTGACGGAGGCGATCGACGACGCGGCCGTGGACGTCTACGCGCGCGCACTGGCCGCCCCCGGAGCGGTGCGTGCCACCATGGGCTACTACCGGGCGCTGCCGATCGACATCGCCGACAACCGGGAACTGTGCGCCACCGGGCGACTACGGGTCCCCACGCTGGTCGTGGGCGCGCGCCACGGCGTCGGGCTCGGCTGGCTGGACACCGTCCAGGAGGCCGTGGCGGACGTGTCGGCGCGCTGGGTGGAAGAGTGCGGACACTACGTTCCGGAAGAACGCCCCGCAGAGCTGGCGCGGCTGCTGACGGAGATGTGGCAGGAGGTCGAGTCGCGTGACGGACACGAGTGACGTGGTGCTGATCCACGGGGCCTGGCACGGGGCCGGGCACCTCGTGGCCCTCGCCGGGGCGCTGACCGCGAGGGGCCACCGCGTCCTGGCGCTCGACCTGGTGGGCCACGGCACCCGGGCCCGCTTCCCCGCGAGCTACCTCACCAGGGACGTTGCCGCGCTGCGCACGGAGGTGTCCCCGCTCGCGGGCCTGAGCCTCGACGACGTGGCGGCGGACGTGGTGGCAGGGTTGCGTCGGTTCGCCGCCCCGCCGATCGTCGCCGCGCACAGCATGGGCGGGACGGTGGCCACCCGGGTCGCCGAACTGGCCCCCGAACTGGTGGCCGGGCTGGTGTACGTCACCGCGTTCGTCCCCACCTCGCTGGGGCCGGCGGGCGCGTACCTGGCCCTGCCGGAGGCGCGGACCGCGCTCGGCGGCGGGCTCTACCTGGGTGACCCCACGGCAGTCGGCGCGGTGCGGATCGACCCGCGCAGTACCGATCCCGCCTACCAGGACGAGCTGCACGCGGCCTACTTCAGCGACCTCGACCGCCCCGGCTTCCAGGCCATGGCCGCCTCCCTCACCCCCGAGCAGCCGATGGCGTTCCTCACCACTCCGACCGGGGCCACGGCCGAGCGCTGGGGGACCGTGCCCCGGACCTACATCCGCACCACCCGCGACCGCGCGCTGCCCCTCGCACTCCAGGACGTGATGATCCGGCACGCCGACGAGCTGGCCCCCGCGACCGCGTTCGCCCAGGTGACCCTCGACGCGGGGCACGCCGTCTTCGCGGGCGCCCCGGCCGAGGTGGCGGACATCGTCCACCACGCCCCGGTACGACGGTGACGACCATCCTGATCACGCCGGGGGCGGCCCACCGGTGTGATCAGGACGATCACGCCGGGAGCGACCCACCGGCAGCCCACCGGGGATGGCTGCCAGCAGCTCGCGGGTGAACGGCGCCTCGGGGGCGGCGAGTACCTCGGAGGTCGGGCCGGACTCGATGATCCTGCCGTTCCGTATCACCGCGAGCCGTCCCGCGGCGGCGGCCACCACGGAGAGGTCGTGCGAGATGAGCAGATAGGCCGTCCCGTGCCTGTCCTGGAGCCGGCGCAGCAGCGCGAGGATCTGGGCCCGCGTCACCGCGTCCAGGGCGGACACCGGCTCGTCGAGCACGATCAGGTCGGGCGACGGCGCCAGCGCGCGGGCGATGGCGACGCGCTGGCGCTGCCCGCCGGAGAGCGTCGAGGGCCGCCGCCGAGCCACCTCGGGGGGCAGGGCGACGTCCTCCAGCAGCCGTCGCACCCTTTCCCTGCGCTCCGCCCATGTGCCCGTGCGCAGCGCCCGCAGCGGTTCGGCGATGATCCGGCCCACGCTCATCAGCGGGTCGAGCGACGCGTACGGGTTCTGCGCGACGAACTGCACGCGACCGGCCCTGGCGGGCGCGTCGTCAAGCAGTACGCTTCCGCCCGTCGGCTCGACGAGTCCGGTGATCATGCGGGCGATGGTGGACTTGCCCGACCCCGACGCGCCGACCAGCCCGAGCGTGCCGGCGCGGTCCAACGTGAACGAGGCGCCCTCGACCGCGACCGTGCCGCCCGGGTACACCTTGCGTAGATCGCGGACCGTGAGCAGCCGATCTCCCGTGATCGGTGACGGCCCGGTCGCCGGCCGGGGGACCGAGTCGAGCAACAGCCGGGTGTAGGCGGCCTCCGGACTGCCGATCACCCGCTCGGCCGGGCCTTCCTCCACGACGCGGCCCTCGGTCATGACGACCACGCGGTCCGCGCGTTCCGCGGCGACGCCGAGGTCGTGGGTGATCAGGAGAATGCTGGTGCCGTCCCTGGCCACGACCTTCCGAATGAGATCGAGCACGGTCTTCTGCACAGTGGTGTCGAGTGCGGAGGTCGGCTCGTCGGCGATCAGCAGCGCGGGCCGTCCGGCGAGCGCCATGCCCAGCAGCACCCGCTGCCGGAAGCCTCCGGAGAGTTGGTGCGGGTGGCGGTCGAGCACCGCCGCCGGGTCGGGGACCCCCACGCGGCCGAGAACGTCCTCAAGGGTGGCCTCGCCGGGCCGAGGGGTCCCGGTCAGCCGCAGGGCCTCGGCGAGCTGGGCGCGCACGGTCATCAGCGGGTTGAGCGCGGTCCCCGGATCCTGGGGCACGAACGCGATCCGCCGTCCGCGCAGCCGCCGCCATGCCCGCTCCCGCAGACCGTCCACCCGCTCGCCGCCGAAGGTGATCCCGCCGCCGGTCACCCTGGCCGTGTCCGGCAGCAGACCGGCCAGTGCGTGCGCGAGCGTGGACTTGCCCGATCCAGACTCGCCGACCACCGCCACGATCTGCCCGGCCTCCACTGTCAGATCGACGTTGTCCACGGCCGCCCGGCCGCGCCCGGACGGCCCGTAGCGGATGGTCAGGTCGCGTACCGCCAGCAGGGGTGTCATCGTTTCTCCGATCGCGTGCGCAGCACGTGTCCAAGGTGGTTGACCGCGAGCACCACGGTGACGATGACGAGACCGGGCACGGTCGTCAGCCACCACGCCGAGGCGAGGAACGGGCGCCCCGCAGCGATGAGCGAGCCCCACTCGGGCGCCGGCGGCGGGGCACCGAAGCCGAGGAAGCTCACGGCGGCGACGGTGAGGACGGCGTTGCCCAGTTCGAGCGTCGCCAGCGCGGTGAGCGGTCCCGCGGCATTGGGCAGGATGTGGGTCAGCAGCACGGTGGGACGCCCTGTCCCGCACACCGCGGCGGCCTCGACGTACCCGGACCCGCGGACCCTGATGACCTCGGCGCGCATGATCCGGGAGAACACCGCCGCGGCCGACACGCCGACCGCGACGGCCACCTCGCGCGTCCCCGGCCCGAGCACGGCCACGACCACGAGGACCAGCAGGAACGACGGCACGGCGAGCAGCACCTCCACCACGCGCATGACCAGGTCGTCCAGCCGCCCCCGTGCGGTTCCCGCCACCAACCCGATCGCCGAGCCGGCGATGACGGCGATGCCCAC
This sequence comes from Streptosporangium vulgare, assembly GCF_042428775.1. Lineage (NCBI taxonomy): Bacteria > Bacillati > Actinomycetota > Actinomycetes > Streptosporangiales > Streptosporangiaceae > Streptosporangium > Streptosporangium vulgare. The sequence continues at coordinate 419,622 of NZ_JBHMBS010000006.1, forward strand.
CGCGATGACGGCGGCCTGCAGTGAGGGGGCCGATCCGTGCACGACTCTGGACAACACGTCCCTGCCCAGCTCGTCCGTGCCGAACAAATGCCCGTCCCCCGGCGGGAGCAATCGTCGCGTGAGATCGCCGCGCAGCGGGTCGGCGGGGGAGAACAGGGCGGGCGCGAACGCGGCGGCCACGGCCGCCAGCAGCACGAGCGCCGACGGTACGACGCCGAGCCGCCGCGCGAACGTCATGCGGCACGCTCCCGCAGCCGAGGGTCCACCAGCGGATGCGCCACATCCACCGCGAGCGTCAGCAGCGTGACGACCGCCGTGGCCACCACGACCAGGCCCTGCAACATGGGCAGGTCCCTGGTCGTGACCGCGGACTCGATCAACCGGCCGAGCCCGTTGCGCGCGAAGACCGTCTCCACCACGACCGCCCCGGACACCAGCCAGCCGACCAGCAGCGCGATCATTGTCAGCGCGGGCATGGCGGCGTTGCGAAGCGCGTGCGCCGTCACCGCCCGCGCCCGCGACGCGCCCTTGGCTCGCGCGGTGTCAACGTAGGGCTGCCGCATCTCGACGGTCAGCCGTTCGAGGAGCACCTGCGCCACGAAAGCCGACGACGGCACCGCCAGCGTCACGGCGGGCAACACCAGACCGGCGATCCCGTCCTCGCCTCGGGCGGGGAACAGTGGCAGGCCGAACGAGAACGCCTGCAACAGCACCAGGCCGAGCCAGAAGGTCGGGACGGACAACGACAGGCCGGGCAGCGCGCCGAGCAGGCGACGCAGCCACAGGTGCCGGGTGTGCGCGGCCGACCAGGCGATCAGGAAACCGAGCGGGAGCGCCACCAGCAGCGCGCCGCCCGCCAGCGCCAAGGTACGCGGCGCCGCCTCGGCGATCGTCGTGCCGACATCCCGCCCGGTCTGGAACGACGTGCCGAGATCGCCGCGCAGGGCGCCGAGCAACCCGTCGAGATAGCGCTCGACCGCCGGGCGGTCCAGACCGTATTCGGCCCGCAACGCGGCCACCCGAGCCTCGTCCCCCCCGTTCTCCGGCCCCATCATGATCCGCACGGGATCGGCCGGGAGGACGTTGAAGGCCGCGAAGGTGAGCGTGTAGGCCGCCAGCACCACGGCCGCCGCCTGCGTGAGGCGCCGCGCCACGAACCGGGTCATGTCAGCTCCGGATGTCCAGGAGGATCCGCTGCCCGCCGACCTCCTGGCCGCTGTAGAGCACCACATTGCCCGGCCGGAGCCTGCCGAGCAGCGCGAGGGTCAGCGCGCGCTGCCCTCCGGTCGGGATGACGCCGCCCTCGGGCACCGCCACCTCCCCGTCCTGCCGCAGCACCGCGCACCCCGACCAGGCGTCGATCGCCGTGGCCGGTGTGTCTTCCGAGGCGGCCGGCCGGGCGGCGTAGCGGTGGCCGCGCAGCGCGCGCCCGAGGTCGGCCGTCCACTCGTGGCCGTCGAAGCCCACCACCAGGCTGAGTGTGCGGGTCGCATCGGGACCCGGCGGGCCGGGCACCAGCCGGTCGGTCAGACCGACCACCTCGATGTCGCCGATCGCACGTGCCGGGGCGGACAGCGCACCCGAGGACTCCCCGTCCTCCCGCCTCTGGACGAAGTACGCGGTGTCCTCGGCGACCAGCGTCCCCTCGCGCAGGCCGAGCAGGTACGCCGGGCCGAGCAGGTCGCCGTCTAGGGCCACCGGAGGCAGGACCACCGTGCCCCCGTGCTGGAACCCGTAGGCCCCCTCGGCGTGCCCGCCCGTCACGGCCTCGGCGGCGAACCGCACGATCGCCGCGTGGGCGATCCGCCGGGTCATCACCTGGACGGCGAACCAGTCGCGAGCGTCCTGGAGCCTGGTCAGACCGTCGGCGTCGGCGAGCACCCGCACCCGCGACGGGTCGGTGAACGGGATGAGGGCGTCACGCAGCAGCACGAGCTGCCACAGCCACTCGTTGTAGAGGTTGCGCGCGGCGTGCAGACCGGGACCGGCGATGAGCCGTTCGACCACCGGTGGAATCCAGGCATACCCCACGCAACTGCTGTGAATGTCCGACGGGCCGGGCGCTCCCGTGCCGGGCACGGTTCTCACCAGGTCCAGGACCACCTCGGACACCGCGATGGCGTTCTCCCGCAGCTCGCCCCTCACGTCCTGGTCGGCGAGCCCGGCGTCCAGCCGCAGCGTCCCATAGGGGCCGGACGTGCTCAGGCCGGCCTGGAGTCCGGCGATGAAGTCGGCCCTGGTGGCCTCGCCGCCGCCCGCGGCGGCGACCGCCGACTCCAGCAGCGTGCTCGCGGCGGCGACGAAGGTCGCGGGATCCACCGCACGGCCTCCGGCGAAGTCGTTCCATGTCATGCGCCTACCTCCGCGTCCTGGAAGATCGGCCGTCCCGACGCGTCGAGACGGACCCCTGTCACCCGCTCCGCGAGCCCCACCGACGACGCCTGCTCGAAGAGCGGGATGCCGTGGCCGCCGGAAAGGATCGCCTTCGCCGCGGCCTCCACGGCGTCGCCGCGCTCGGCGGGATCGAGCACCGTGGCGATCCGGCCGATCGTGCTGTCCACCTTGTCCGGCCGAGTGCGCCGCAGTGGGTTCGCGCTCTCCACCGGGTACACGCTGGCGAGGACCGAGGGGTCTCCCCTGGTCACCGCCCAGGAGACGAAGTCGTAGTCGCCCGAGCCCTGCCGCGCGCTGTTGGTGGCGTCGTCGAGCGGCGTCGGTCGCAGCTCGATCCCGGCCTCGGCGAGCTGCTGGGCCATGAGCTGGTACACCGAGCCGTAGGGTTCGTTGGCCGAGTAGACCAGGTCGAAAGACAGTCTTTGCGACCCCTTGGCACGAACACCGTCCGGGCCGCGCCGCCAGCCCGCCGCGTCGGCCAGCCGGGCCGCCTCGTCAGGCGCGAACGCCAGGTCGGCGGAGCGGTCGGCATGGCCGGGCGTTGTGCTGGCGAGCACGTCGGTCGCCGGTCGTTCGCCCGCCGCGAGCAGCGGCGCGAACCGCGACCGATCGAGGGCGGCGCTGATCGTCCGCCGCACGGCGGGATCGCCCAGCGCGGGCCGTGACTCGTTGGGCAGCAGCGTGAACACGATGCCGGGCCGGGTGGCGGACAGCAGCCGGGGGCCATGGCCGCCGAAGGACCGCTGGTCCTGCTGGAGCACCTGCAGGTCGGCGTCGAGCTGCCCGGAGAACAGGCTGCCGTGCCTGGCGCTCGGGTCGGTGACGATGGCGAAGGTCAGCGCGCGTACGCGCGGGGCGCCCCGGTGGGCGGCCAGTCGGCTCGCCCAGGCGTATCCGGTGCGTGAGAAGAGCCGTACCTCTTCGTTGAGCGCGACCTGGCCGAGCACGAACGGTCCGGAACCGGCGAGCGCGCCCGCGCAGCGCTGCTCAGGGGTCTTACCGAGCGTGACCGGGGAGAGCATACCGAGCGTCGCCGTCGAGGTGGCCTGGAGGAACTGCGCGCTCGAGGTGCGGAACCGCACCTCGACGGTCTTCGCGTCGGGCGCGGAGGCTCCCTCGTACCCGGCGAGGTAGCCCGAGCCGAGCGGGGACCGCGCGCCGAGCTTGGAGACGTCGTCGAGGTTGGCGACGACCGCGGCGGCGTCCAGCGGAGCGCCGTCGCTGAACGTGGCGCCGTCACGCAAGGTGAAGGTGAACCGCTTGGCCTGCTTGTCGACCTTCCATGACGTCGCGAGCCACGGCACGATCTCTCCGGTGCGCGGGTCCTGGTCGGTGAGCGAGTCCACGAGCTGGCGCGACACCTGGAGGTTGGAGGTCTGAGGGGTCTGGTGCGGGTCGAGGCAGCTCACCGGCGCGGCGAGCCCCACGGTGAGGGAGTCCTTGGCGGGCCGTTCGGCGTCCGCGGTCGCGCAGGCGGCGAGCAGTACGGCGCAGCACGCGAGTACAGAGGTCAATCGAAGCACGGGCACCAGTCTGGGAGCCCGCACTCGAAATCCCGGGGTTCACGTTCTCACTGTGTGGAAAGCGGCAACAGGTTTCCGCTCAGCGAAATCCGGGTGTTGAGCCCCCTGCGAAGCAACGTCGGTCGTGAACCGCGAGGCAGGTAGGTCCACCACAGAACAGGAAGAAGGACGCCGTAAGCAAAATCACCCGAGATCAGCTGAAGCTGATCTCGGGTGATCACTGGCCGTGCCCGGAATCATCCGGAAATCAAGAACTTGTGTCCGAGGGCCGACACCAACCAAATCCCAATGGGCCGTCTCGACCGGGTTCCTCGTCGGCCGGGCAGGGTGAGCTGGGATGGGGGGTTCACCCCGAAGTGTGGACACCGGCTGTCATGCGGCGAGCAGCACTTTATCGGTGGCCTGCTGCTCGTAGCCGATCGGGCTGAGGTAGTCGAGGGTGGAATGCCTTCTGCGGGTGTTGTAACGGGTGATCCATTTGAAGACCGCCAGGCGGGCCTCACGCGGCGAGGACCAGCGCTTGGCGCCCCGGAGGGTCTCGCGTTTGAGGGTCGCGTTGAACGCCTCCGCGGCGGCGTTGTCGGCGCTGGTGCCGACCGCGCCCATGGACTGGCGCACGCCGAGCTCGGCGCAGACCTTGGCGAATCCACCATGGCAGTCGTGATCGGAATGCAGAATGGTCGATCCACTGTCCGGAGTACGGCGGGTGACGGCCATGGAAAGCGCGTTGACGACCAGTTCTGTCGTCTGGCGTTCCTCCATCGACCAGCCGATGATCCGGCGTGAATAGGCGTCCATGACCGCCGCGCAATACAGTTTCCCCTCCTCTGTGGGATGTTCGGTGATATCGGTCGGCCAGAGCCGGTCGGGGGCTTCGACGGTGAACGCCCGGCCGACGAGGTCGTCCTCGGTCGCGACGTTGACCAGGTTGCGGCGGCCTCGCCGCCGGTAGGCGCCCGGCAGTCCAGCTTGGCGCATGAGCCGATCGACGCGTTTGCGGTTCACCGCCAGGCCCAGGCCGAGCGTCAGTTCGGTGTGCACGCGCGGCGCGCCGTAGCTACCGCGGGACTCGGCGTGAATCTCGCGGATGTTTTTCGCCAGTTCGGTATTCGTTTGCTCCCTGGCGGAGGTCGGCCGGCCGAGCCAATCGTGGTATCCGGAGCGCGATACCTTCAGCACTCGGCAGGCCACCGCGATAGGGACATCGTCGTCGGCGAGTTCACGGACCAGCGAGGAAGTTGAACAGCTTGGTGCGCAGGTTGGACCACACGCCCTCGGCCGGGTTCAGCTCCGGGGCGTAGGCCGGGAGCCGGTAGACCGGCAACCAGTCCTGCCGGGCGGCGATCCACGCGCGCATCTGGGCGCTGACGTGCTCGGGCAGGCTGTCCCATACCAGCGAGATCGGGCCGTCCAGCTGGGTGTGCGCGGCCTGGAGCAGCGTCTGGAGGTCGGCCACCGTGAAGCCCTTCGGCTCGTTCTTGCGGTGGTGGTAGGTGCGGGCGCGGTAGATCAGCCGCGTCCACATCCCGGGTTTGACGCGGATCAGTGCGGCGATCGAGACCCGCCCATGGCCGCGGTAGGCCACCGGCAACGCCGGGGTCCTGCCCTTGCGGGCCCAGGTCCTGCCCTTGGGCGGCTTCAGGTTCTGGCCGGACTCGTCGGCGAAGACGAGCCAGGAGCCCCAGGCCGCCCAGGTGTTTCTAAAGCGGGCAACACCCGCCGCCTCCAACTGGCGATCTGTTCATCGTCGCGCCGGGCCGCCCGGTGCGCCGGCACCTGGAAGGACCACCCCAGCCGCTCCATCAGGTAGGCCACCCCGCGGGGGGTAGCGGACGTGGAATCTTTCGGCGATCAAAGCGGCGATCCGCGCGCTCGTCCAGCGCTGATCGTCGCACCCGTACGCGACCGCGCCTTCGTCCAAGAGCGCCTCCAGCCGTGCCAGTCGCTCATCGGTGAGCTTGCAGCCGGTTCCGGCGGCGCCCTTGGAGAACAGCGCGGCCTTGCCGCCCTTGAGCCAGGCTCGATGCCACTCACAGGCGGATTTACGCGTCACGCCCAGCAGGTGGGCCACCCGTGGTGGAGGGATTCCTCCGCAGAACATGTCGGCCGCTTGAAGTCGCAGCGTCTCACGCCGTTCGCGCTCCGTGCCGGCCAGTCCTCCGCTTCTGTCCGAGTACCTCATATCTCCAGGCTGTCACCTGGTCAAACAGCATGGATAAGCGTCCTGGACAACTCGTGACGCCCAGACTTCTTCGTCAGTAGTCCAAGGCTGGTCTAGGTTGACCGATGTCAGCGGCCCGAGCTCAGCTCGGGCGATCACTGTTCTCCGGCCGGGTTCGTGGGTCAGATGCAACCCGAGCCGTGGAGGCGGTGCGCGAGATCCGGGATTAGATCGAAAGCCGCGTCCGACCGGGCCCACCATCTCAAGGTGTTGCGCACGGCCGGGCTCGTCGACGGCGAGCGGCGTGGCACGTGGATCTACTACTGGATCGTCCCGGAGACGGTGGCTCGGCTCGGCGCGCTGTTCAGCCCGCTGGGTGAGCCGGCGCCCGAGGCGCAGGCCGTCACCGGCTGAGCACACCCCCTGCGGTCACCCGACGGTGGTGCTGCGTCGTTCGATCATGAGGACGTCGCGCCAGACGCCGTGATGCCGCCCGACGCGTTCGCGAGTGCCGAGGACACGGAACCCGACCGCCTCGTGCAGGGCCAGGCTGGCGGTGTTCTCGGGGAAGATCCCCGACTGGACGGTCCAGATCCCGGAGTCCTCGCCCGCTTCGATGAAGGCGGTCAGCAGGGCGCGGCCGATGCCGCAGGCGCGGTAGCCGGGATGGACGTAGACGCTGTGCTCGATCACTCCCGCGTAGACGGGGCGGGTGGACACCCGTGAGGCGGCCACCCAGGCGACGACCTGGCCGGTCGCCGTGTCGGAGACGACATAGCGGAGATTGTGGAGCTTGCCGGCGCTGAACCGCTCCCAGCTCGGCGCGGTGGTCTCGAAACTCGCCTGTCCGCTGTCCAGCCCCAACTGGTACACCTCCAGGACCTGCTCGGCATCGGTGTCGCGCATCGGGCGGAACTCCAGGCCGGGGCCGATCCGCGGCTTGCGGGCCTTGACGACGGCCGAGTGGACGCCGTCGCCGTGGTCGGCGGTCAGGGTGACACCGACGCCCACGAAGCCGGCCTCCAGCAGCAGGTCGCGGTACCGAGGGATGGTCAGTGATGCGGCGGTGCAGCCGATGCGCCGCTCGGTCGCCGCCCGGCGTCGCAGTTCCTCGGCCGTGCCGGTGTCGCCGTCGTCGGTGACGATGTCGCTGACGCCGAACCTGCCGCCTGGTCGCAGAACCCGGAACGCCTCGGCCAGCGTGGCGGCCTTGTCGTCGGACAGGTTGATGACGCGGTTGGAGATGACGACGTCCACCGAGCGCGCGGGCAGCGGCACGTGCTCGATGGTGCCGTGCAGGAACTCGACGTTGGTCACGCCCGCCTCCTCGGCGTTGCGGCGGGCGAGTTCCAGCATGTCGGTGCCGGCGTCCAGGTCGTACGCCCGGCCGCGCGGTCCGACGCGGCGCGCCGACAGGAGCACGTCGATTCCTCCGCCGGAGCCGAGGTCGAGCACGCTCTACCCCTCGCGCAGGTCGGCGACCGCGACGGGGTTGCCGCAGCCGAGGCTTGCCTGCACCGCGCCCTCGGGGAGCGTCGCGGTGTCGTCGTAACCGGCGGCTCCGAGGCATCCCCGATCGGCGGCTTCGCCGGCCATCGCGGTCCTGGCCAGCCTGGAATGGCGGTCGACGATCTCTTCATGGGCCACGGCGGCCTCCTTGGTCGCATGCCGGGGCGGCGGGGCCGGGTTGCCCATCACGACGTCCGCGGCGGTGGGGAAGCAGCGCACGCACGTCTCGTCGATCCGGTGGAACCCCGCGGTCCCGCGTCGCTCGCCCCGGACGAAAACGACCTCCGCCAAGAGCTTCAAATGGTGGGGGCCGTCGACCGTCCATCGTCGGGGGCCGGACGCGAACGCTCCGGCCCCCGACGATGGCATCGGTGACGGGCCCAGAGGGCTCAGCTCGCGGTGACCGGGATCCGGTAGGTGGGGCGCGGGTAGCCCGGCTTGAACGAGGGGACGCCCGCGCTCTGCACGGCGGAGGTCCCGGTCGCCACGGCCACCTCCTTCACCGCCTCGGCGACGGCGGCGTCGAGTTCGGCCGGTTCGCAGGCGACCCGGGCGTTGATCCGAACCTCCGCCTCGGTGAACGACGTCCCCGCCACCGCGTCCGCGGACGGTCCGGCGCCGGTGGCGGTGAGGCTCATCTTGGCCAGGACGCCGGCGGACTCCAGGCTGACCTTCACGTGGCCGATCATCCAATCGTGACGCGCGGTCGTGGCCGACAGGTGGTCGAGGAGTGAGCGGGCCCAGGCGTCGGGGCCGAAACCGTCCACCGCCGTCACGGTCAGGCTGAGGTTCAGCCACGCCAGCGCGGCCTCGGCATTGGCGTAGCGGTCGTAGTCGATTTCCAGCCCGCGTTCGGCGGTCTCCGCTCCCAGCCAATGGGATACGAGCCGATCGATCCCCTCGCCGGATCTGGCCGAGTAGCCGAGCACGGTGGCCGTCGGGTATCGCTCGCTCAATTCCGCCAGGATGGCGGCGACCCGGTCAGCGTCGAGAGTGTCGATTTTGTTGAGGGCGATTACATCGGCTTCTTGTAGCTGCTTGCCGAACAAATAAGACATGTCCGAATCTGTATCGTCCAGCGGCAGCGCGGTGCGGAGCGCCTGAAGCCTTTCCGGTTCCACGACCACGACGAGAGGCGCGGGAGCGAACCGCTCACCATAGTGAGCGCTCAGCGGACGGATGACGGTCGCCTGCAGATCGGTGCAGCTGCCGACCGCCTCGGCGAGCAGTGTGTCGACCCCGTGCTCGTCGACCAGGCGCTGCGCCACGGTCAGCAGGTCTTCGAAACGGCAGCAGAAACAACCGCCGGTCACCTCACCGGCCTCGGCGATGGCGGAGCGGGCGAGCTGGGTGTCCACGAGCTCGGTCCCTTGGTCGTTGGTGATGACCGCCACCCTGCGCCCCATCTCCTGGAGATGTTTGGCGACCGCGACCAACGTGGTGGTCTTACCCGCGCCGAGGAAACCGCTCAAGGTCATGAAGGTGATCAACCGACGTTCGCCTCACTTCTGGTAACGATGGTCCGTTGGGATATCACGGCACGATTCGACGTGAGCGTGGTTTCTCGGCAATGGATTTCATGTGGCCATCGAGGCTCGCCACCTTCTACCGAACGCAAGCTAACAAGGCACATTCGGGAAGGTCAAGAGGTTGCTCTAGAAAATCATTGATTAACAATTCCCACTATTTGAGATGCGCATTGATGGCCATCAATGCGGGTGCTAGGCTCCATCACAGGATGGCCACAGGCGCCTTATCGGCGCATTTGTTTCGCGCTGCTCGGCATCAGTGAACCAGGAAGAACCGGCTGATGGTTTTCTTACCGGGCGGCGACGGAGGGCACGGCGATGATGCCCGTCAGCGCGGTGAGCGCCTCGGGGACCACACGGTAATAGACCCAGGTCCCCCGGCGGGTCGATGTGACGAGCCCGGCGTCACGCAGAACCCTGAGGTGATGGCTGATGGTCGGCTGCGTGAGGTCGAACGCTCCGACGAGATCGCACACGCATGCCTCGCCGTCGAGGTGGGAGGCCACGAGCGAAAGCAGGCGCAGCCGAACCGGATCGGCGAGCGCCTTGAACCCCGCGGCGAGCTTGATGCTCTGCTCCCGGGTCAGCGGCTCCGTCACCCGGGCGGGACGCGGGACGCCCGGCGCGACGGGCGGCAGCTCCTCGCCCGGCAGCAGCACGGGCTCGTCGCGCTCGGCCATGACGATCAGACCCCTTCCCGAGGCGCCCCGGGCGCGACCCACCCGGCGGTCTCTCTCCCAAGTCTAGACAACCCTCTGGTTCAGGAGGTTCTTCATGCCTCGCGCATCGCTGACCCGTGCAGAGGCCACGGAGCGCGCCGTCCTGCTGGACGTGCGTTCCTATCGGATAAGCCTGGATCTGAGCCGTATGGAGGAGCCGACATTCCGGTCCAGGAGCAGGATTCGCTTCACCTGCCACAGCCCCGGGGCTTCGAGCTGGGTGGACGCCCTCCCTCGACGGGTGCGGTCGGTCCTGCTCAATGGACGTCCGCTCGACCACGAAGGCGCCGGACGGATCCGCCTGTCCGGTCTGGCGGCCGAGAACGAGCTGGTCGTGGACGGAGACTACGACTACTCCACCTGCGGCGAGGGCCTGCACCGATTCGTGGATCCCGAGGATCGGCGGGTGTACCTCTACAGCCATCTGCAGCCCGGCCACGCGCCGGCCGTTTTCGCCTGCTTCGACCAGCCCGACCTCAAGGCTCCCTTCGAGCTCGACGTGCGGGCGCCGGCCGACTGGGGCGTGCTGTCCAACGCCCCCCTCGCGAGCCCTCCCTCGCCCGGCCACGGCGGCCGGATCGACGTCCGCCGGTTCGCGCCGACCCGGCCGATCAGCACCTACCTGGTTGCCGTCGCGGCAGGCCCGTGGGCCTCGTGGACGGCGGACCAGGGTGGGCCGGTGCCCCTCGGTGTGCACGCCCGGCGATCTCTGGCGAAGCACGTCGACGCGGCCGCGTTGCTCGATCGGCTCCGTGCCGGGATCGAGTTCTTCTCCGGGGCGTTCGCGACGCCCTACCCGTTCGGGAAACTCGACCTGTGCTTCGCCCCCGAGTTCAACTTCGGGGCGATGGAGAACGCCGGCTGCGTCATCGCGGCGGAGACGTTCGTCTTCGACCGGACCGTCACCCGGCACGCGCACCGCCGCCGAGCCGAAATGATCTTCCATGAGCTCTCCCACCAGTGGTTCGGGGACCTCGTCACGTTCCGGTGGTGGGACGACCTGTGGCTGAACGAGGCGTTCGCCACCTGGGCCGGCATCCACGCGGTGACGCGGCTCACCGACCACACCGACGCGTGGGCCGACTTCACCGCGGGCAAGAAGGCCCGCGCCTACGCTCTGGACCAGTCGCCGTCCACCCACCCCGTCGTGGCCGATGTCCCCGACCTGGGCGCGGCCGGCTCGGCGTTCGACGCGCTCACGTATCACAAGGGCGCGAGCGTGCTGCGCCAGCTCGTGGCCCGCCTCGGCCTCGACCGGTTCCTCGCGGGCATGCGGCACCACTTCGCGGACCACGCCTTCGGCGTCGCAGGCAGAGCCGAGATGATCGCCGCCCTTCAGGAGGCCGGTGACCGCGACCTGACCGCGTGGGCGGACGCCTGGCTGTACACGGCCGGACTGACCGAGATACGTGCGGACTTCAGCCTCGACGAGTACGGACGCTTCACCCGGTTCGACCTGCTCCACGCGCCAGCCGGGTCGCTCAGGCCACACCGCCTCGCGGTCGGTGTCTACGCCGAGGACCGGCACGGTGACCTGACGCGCGTCGCGCGGCACGAGGTCGACGTCGAAGGGCCGCGCACCCGGGTGGAGGGGCTCGTCGGAACCAGGTGCGGCCCGCTCGTGCTTCCCAACGACGACGACCTGACCTACTGCCGGATCGTCCTGGACGACCGCTCCGCCGAGGAGATCGTGCACCGGGTCGGCCGCCTGCGTGACCCCATGGCCCGCTCGCTCTGCTGGACCGCGGCATGGGAGATGGTGCGGCACCGGGAGCTCCCGCCACGCCGGTTTCTGACGATGGTCATCGGCGGGGCCGCGGCGGAGACGCAGATCGGCGTGGTGCAACGCCTGTTCGGCCAGGCGGCGACCGTCCTCGCCTCCTACACCGACCAGGACTGGGCCCGCGCCCAAGGCTGGCCGGCTCTCGCCGACCTCCTGCTGGAGCTCGCCACGAGCCGTGACGCCGGCCCCGACCACCGGCTGGTGGCGGCCCGGGCGGCCGCGGACGCCGTCCTGACGACCACCCAGTGCGCCCGGCTACGGGACTGGACGCACGGGGCGGCCCCGATCGCGATGGACGACGACCTGCGCTGGCGCCTGGCTCGCGCGCTGGTCGCGCACGGGGAGTCCCCGGAGGAGATCGCCCACGGCCTCACCGGCGTGCGAGAGCGGCGAGTCGAGCGGCTCAGGGCGTCGGCGCCCGCCGCGGCGGCCAAGGAGTGGGCGTGGCGGGCCATCCTGGACAGCACGAGCACCGCCCAGGTCCGCGCGCTGGCGAGCGGCTTCGTCCACCCCGGCCAGCACGACGTGCTCGCGCCGTACGCCGGGCGCTACGTACAGGACGTGCCGCCGCTGGTGACCGATGCCGGCGACGCGGAGCCGGCCCGGACCATCGCGATCCGGATGTTCCCCGCCTGGTCGGTCTCACCCCGGACGCTGACCGAGGTCGACCGCCTTCTGGACGGCGGCCCGCCCGTGCTGCCCAGGCTGATCGGCTCGGCCAGGGCCGAACTCACCCTCGCCGTGGACCTGACCGCGCTCGACCGCGCAGGGTGAGCGATCGAACCACTCCCGCAGGTCGGTGGTGGCGCCGAACCGGCCGAACAGCGTACGCAGAGCGGGGCCCGCGTCCGCTCCCAGGTACCAGCGCTCCCCCGCGAGCTGTACCAGATCGTCCTGCAACACCCCCGCCAGCGCGAACGCCTGGTGGTACACCAGCGGGTAGCAGGGCTTGCCCTCCAGGTACGTCTGCAGTCGATCCCACGCGGCCCGGCCGTCGACCGTGACCCCGAACTCGGTCTCGTACACTCGCACGTACTCGGCGGCCGGATCGGGGTGGCCGTCGTGTACGGCCATCTCGTAGCAAAGGCCTGCCGCGACTACGCGCCGCACGTGCTCCCGGGCGAACGAGGCGCGCTCGACGGCCTCGGCGCCCACCATGACCCCGAGGTGGTGCCGCTGCCAGTCCGGCCGCCGCACCACCCGTTCCACGGCGAAGCCGAACGCCTCGGTCAGCGCCGGGGGAGTGCGCCACAGGTCGGCGGGGTGCCGGGTGCCCGCGGTGAAGTGGAGGGCGTGCCCCATCTCGTGCAGCACCGTGACGTAGTGTCCGAGCGTCCTGCCCGGAGCGATCGACACCCGCACGTCGGCCGGCGGCGCCACCGGCGAGCAGAAGGCGGTCCCCGACTTGCCCGGCCGTTCGGCGTCGTCGACACGGATGCGCGCCAGGTGCTCGCCCAGCCCCCACGCGCGGACGGCCGAGCGGACGCTTTCGAGCGGTCCGGCCGCGCCTTCGGGCACGACGGCGCGGGCGGCGACCAGGCGGGCATCGCCCAGTGCCGGCGCGGACAGCCCGTCGTGCTCGCGCCAGCCGCGCGACCGCTCCAGGAACCCGGCGCGGGTGGCGTCCAGCCAGTCCCGGGCGTGCGCGACGAACCGGTCCACCTCCGGATGCAGCGCCCGGACCAGCTCGGCGTGCGTCGTGAAGCCCAGCCCGGCGCGCGCCTCGGCGTAGTCGTCGAGCCATCGCCGCCGGGCGTCGCGGAGCCGCTCACCGACGTCCGCCAGCGCGGATCGCACCTGGCCGCGGAGCCGCCTGTCGGTGGCGGTCCGGGAGAGCGCGGCCAGCTCTCCGTGAGTGAGCGCCCGGCCGCCGACGTCGGCGGTGACGGTGCGCTGGAGCGCCCGCAGGCGCGCGGTCGCGCCGATCAGCCGAACCCGGAAGTACCACAGGACGAGTTCCTCGGCGTAGTGCAGATCTCCGCACTCCAGCGCCCGCGCGACGAGCTCGCCGCCGGTCAGCCAGGCGTGACCCTCCTCGGACGGGATCGGGTCGTCCGCGCCCTGCCCCGTGGCGGCCAGCCAGCGGGCGTGCGCCACCCGCGCCTGCAGGGCCACGAGGTCGTCGACGTGCCCGGACAGGTAACCGGGCACGGCCAGGTTCACGACGGGTCCACCCGGGCCGCGGGCGGCAGGTCCAGAATGTCGGCGGCGCCGTCGGCGACCCGCTGCCAAAAGGCCCGGCGGTCCTCCGGCAGCCCGGCGAACAGCTCCGAGCAGCGGCGGGCCATCTCCAGGGCCAGGCCGGGGTGGGCGAGCACTCCGCGGATCCAGGCGAGCTGGCCGGGCTGGGGCGGGTCGACGCGCAGTCCCGCCAGGCCTGTGCGGACTTTCTGTCCCACGTGGTCGTCCAGGGCCGCCGCGTAGCTCTCCCGCGCCTCCCGCGAGTCGCCGTCGGGCGGCAGCGTGTCGGCCAGAGCCCGCGCCGCCGCGCACCCGTCGGCGATGCCTGCGCCGAACAGCGGATCCTTGTGGCAGTAGGCGTCACCGGCCAGGCGCCACCCTGGCCCCGCGGGATCGCGATGGAAGTTGCGCAGGGTCTTGGACCCGTACACGGGCGACACCCGGCACGCGCCGCGCAGCCGGTCGGCCATGGCGGGGATCGCACGGAGCCGGGCTTCGTACCCGGTGCTCGCGCCGCTGCGGAGCATGTCGTACTGCTCGATGGGGGCGGACAGCATCACCATCCAGCGGCCGCCGTCGCACGGGCCGACCTGGAGCACGTGCCCGCCGTCGTGCCACAGCTCCAGGGCCGGCGCGGGCAACGGGACGACGCCTTCCCAGTAGGCGTGGAAGGTGCAGCGCATGACCCCGGCGTCGAAGGTGGTGGCGGCCCCGGTCCGGCGGGCGACCTGGGACCCGCGTCCGTCGGCGCCGACGACGATCCTGGCCTTCTCCGACCAGCCGTCCCCCTCCACCCCGGTGACCTGGTCGCCGTCCCGGCGTAGCGACCGGACCGGGCTGCGTTCCCTGATCTCGGCTCCGTGCCGGCTCGCGGCGCGCAGCAGGATCGCGCTCAGCGTCTCGCGGCGCACGCACAGGTTGTAGTGGTACGGCGAGCGGGGCAGCATGGGCGCCCCGTAGTAGCCGCCCTCGACCTCCAGATGCCAGCGCCGCAGCGGTGGCGCCCCGGTCTCGAGCACCTCGTCCAGCACCCCGAGGCCGTCCAGGAAGGAAAGCACGGAGGGGCCGAAGAAGTGGGTGGAAACGGCGGGCGCGGGCAGGCCGGTGCGGTCGCAGAGCATGACCCGCAGACCTCGCCGAGCCAGCAGGGCGGCGCTCGCGGCACCGGTCACGCCGCCACCGACCACGATGACGTCATACATCGGTCCCTCCTCGCCTCATGTTCCGCCGGCCAGCACGAACGGCAGTCGGCCCGTCCAGACACGGCTCACGGCCCATGGGCGGTCGCCGGCCGCGCGGAAGCGGGTGCCGAGCACTTCACGCAGGTCCAGGGCGATCGGATACGGACGCAGGACGCCGGCCACCCGGCCGTTCCTGATCAGGAAGCCGAGCCGCACCCTGGCCTCGACGACCGGGGACGACCCGGCGCGCTGCTGGCCGCCCATGAGCGATTCGATCAGCACCCCGTCGCGCACGCCGCCGAGCAATTCGTCGAAGGAGCCGGTGTCGGCGGGTCCGGCGGACAGCGTGGCCCCGTTCAGCACTGGTGTCACCGGTTTCAGCACCGTGCGGCGCAGCGCGTTCCCACGGAAACCGTGCCCGGTGGGCGCCTCCCCGCACGCGGCCGCCGTCCGGCGGCTGTGGTAGATCCCGACCGGGACGCCTCGGTCGACCAGCGTCAGCCCGGCGCAGGGCACGCCGTCGTCGTCGCCGACCGGCCAGGCCAGCCCTCCCGTTCCCTCCGCGTCTCCGTCTCCGTCCGCGGAGGGGTGGTCGCACAGGCTGATCGAGGGGTGCAGGAGGCGCTCCCCCAGGCGCCCGGCGGCGAAGGACCGGCCGGCCGTGACGGCGGTGCCGCTCAGCGCGGTGACCAGCGGAGTGAGCAGGGTGTGCACCGCCGAGGGCGCCAGCAGCACATCGTGACCCCGCTGCGGCGCCTCGGCGGACGGCAGTCCATCCCACTCGGCCGCCGCGCGCAACCACGCGGTGAGCGCGGCCGGCAGCGTCGCAGAGCGGGTCCAACCGGTCCAGGGCAACTGCGCGACGGCGCCTTCGGCCAAGGCGGCGATGTGGAAGAAGCCGTCGCCGGTCTCCGTCCGTCCCTCCGGAGCCGCGCGGTGGACCGTTTGCTCGGTTCTCGTCACCGTGCCGTGCACCATCAGCCCCACGGCGTGTTGCAGCGCTCCCAATCGCTCGGCGAGCAGACGAACGGATCGCCCGTCGCCGTCGAAGACGGCGACGGGCGCCGCGGGCGGCGCGGGTGGCGCGAAGCCGTGCGGGGCGATATCCGCGGGCGCGGGGGGCCCGTGCGCCGCGTTCCGCACCGCATCGCCGACCAGTTCCTCCACGTCGCCGGGACGCGTCGTGCAGGCGGTGCCCACCCTGCCGTCGCGGTACACGCGCAGGCACAGCGCGATCTCATGGGACGACCTGACCGCGTCCGGTACCCCCGAGCCGACCTCCACCACGGTGTCGTCGCGCTCGACGCCGAGCACTACCCAGCGCTCGGCGCGCGCCGCGACGGCCTCGCCGATCCGTTCCACCCCCTCAGCCAGGGTGGACACGTATACCCCGCAACCGGAGCGGAGGCGCCCAGGAGCTGACCGGCAAGGGATGCTGCCCCTGCTTGCCGCAGCTCGCCGAGGTGTCGCCGCGCCACTGCTCCCTGCCGACCGAGTCGATGGCCTCGAAGGCGCCGAGCACCTCTCCGGACAGCACCACGCCCCTGACCAGCCGGCCGACCTCACCGTCACGGATCTCCCGGCATTCGGCCGGCATGAACGTGAACCCGGCCCTGTCGGTCTGGCCGCCGAGGACGCCGCGCGCCAGCAGCCCGCGGCCCACTCCGCCGATCAGTTCCTCTTCGGACGCGGCACCCGGGGCGACGGCGATGGTCCGCAGCCGGGGCAGCGGCGGGTGGCGGAAGCTCAGGGCGCGCGCGTTCCCGGTGGGCGTCTCACCGAAGGCGGCAGCGGTCGAGCGGTCGTGCAGCCGGGGACGGGCCACGACTCCCTCGCGCAGCAGGTCGACCGGCTCTCCACCGGTTCCCTCGTCGTCCACGGGGACGAACCCCCGCGCGCCCGGCCGTCCCGGGTGATCGGTGATGGTGAGGACGGGCGGGCCGAGCCTGCGGCCGGCGGCCAGCGACCGCTGCAGGCCGGCGTCCCCGAGCTGATGGTCGGCCTCGGCCAGGTGCCCGATCGTCTCGTGCGCCCAGATGCCGGACAGCGGGCCGTCGCAGACGACGTCGTAGGTCCCGGCTTCGACGACGGGCGCGTCGCGCAGGTCCACGGCGGTCGCGACGGCTGACTCCACGCGGGCGGCGAGGTCGCGCACCACGGAGAAGTCGCCGCCGCTGCCCACGGACACCGACCCCGCGGTCCGCGCGGCACCTCCGTCGGCGTAGACCGTGATCTGCAGGGTCAGGTCCCTGCGCCGGTAGCCGATGCCGGTTCCCTCGCTGGTGACGAGCTCGACGTCCGTTACGCGTTCCCGGTAGTAGACCAGCGCCCCGGTGACGGACGGGTGCGCGGCCAATGCCATCGCGTGGTAGGAACCGAGCAGTTCGGTCTTCTCCGCCACGCCGACCCGCTCCGCCGGCTCGCCGAACTCCACGACGGGTTCTTCCCGGTAGGGCCGGTGTCCGGCGAGGCGTCCCGTCGCGGCACCCAGCGCAGAGGCGTCGCGTTCGGCCCGGCGCAGCACCGCCGCCGCGTCCAGCACGGTGGACGACGCGAACGAGGACCCGGCCGGGCCGATCACCCGGGCGCAGCAGCCCTCGTCCCGGCTGGTCACGCTGCTTTCCAGGCCGTCGCCGCGCCACACCAGGTCGGTCGTCCGGGCCCGTTCGACACGGATCTCCGCGTAGTCGGCGGCGCGCAGACCCGCGACCCGGAAGGCCGCGGGCGAGCCGTCGGTCAGCAGCACGGTTGCGCGGGGCTGTCGTCCCGGTAGGCGAAGATCATCGCACTGGTGACCTCCGCGCCGTCCCGGTAGGGAACGAGCCCGTCGCTGCGCATCTCCACACGCCCGAAGCCCGCGCCGAGGACCAGGTCCCGGTACTGGCTCTCGGTCATGCCGACCACGCATCTGGCGAAGTCCTCGGCCCCAGCCGACTCGCCGACCGCCACGTCCGGCGGGGGCGGGCCGCCGTCGGAGTAGACGACGTCGGAGATCACGGCGACGCCGCCCGGGCGCAGGACCCCGGCAACGGCCCTCAGCACCTCCTGCTTGTCCGGGAACATGCCGAGGACGCAGTTGCTCATCACCACGTCCACGGTGGCCTCGCGCACCGGCGGCCGGCGGATGTCGCCGACGCGCACGTCGACGTTGGACAGCCCCATCTCCCTGGCCGCGCGGCGTGCCGTCCTGACCATCTGCGTCGACGCGTCGACCCCGATGACCCGGCCCGTCTCGCCCACCCTGCGCGCGGCGATCAGCAGATCCAGCCCGGCGCCGCAGCCGAAGTCCACGACCGTCTGGCCCGGCCGCAGAGCGATCGCGTTCATCGGCGAACCGCAGCCGCTGGACAGCTCCAGGACCCACTCGGGAACCGCGGCCAGCTCCTCGGGTGTGTACACCGAGGTGGGAGAGCAGCACAGCGTGCTCGCGCCCTGCACCGCCAGCGCGTCATAGCGTTGCTTGACATGCGTCTCGACGGGCACGAACGCGGCGGCGGGCGCGGGCGCGCAGCACCCGGCGTCCTGTTCCGCGGACCCCGGGGCACAGCACCCGGAGTCCGCGGACTCCGGGGCGCACCCGCAGGCGTCCGGCTCGGCGGCGGTCCGCGGCCGGATCAGCTCATCCAGGGAAATGAACCCACGCGCGTCATCTGCTCCCACGTTCCCTCTTCTCCTTCGGATCTCGTGACCTGGTCCCGCCGCTGGCGCAGAGCCATCGGCAGCAGGTAGGAAAGCTCGGTCTCGACCCGCGTCCTGATGCTGGACACCTTCGGGCAGAAGCACGTGTTGAAGTCGCCGCCACTGGCCGCCCAGGCCTTGATGGGGCAGCCACCGCCCCCGCAGAACAACTTGACGTTGCACTCGCGGCACATGGGCACGGTGTCCACGTGGCGGTGCCGCCAGGGGTCGCGATACCCGCCCGCGTAGCGGAACTCGGGGAAGAACGTCCCGCACGAGTGCTGCGGGCGCCCCACGGTCTCCGGGCAGCCATAGACCTTGCCGTTGGGGTCGAAGGCGACGACGCTGGTACCCGCGCTGCATCCCTGCAGGTTGGGCCGCACACGGTCGCCTTCGAGGACGGCCGCCCGGATCCGGGCCGGGTCCGGCCTGAGCATCCGGTCCACCAGCGGGTTCGCCTTCAGCATCTCGAAGAACGCGTCCTGGAGGCCTGGCTTCACGTCACCCCTGACCATGCGCCGGCGCTTCTCCTCGGGATGGTCCGGCGTCACGTACAGAAAGGTCGTCGCCTTGGTGAAGCCGTTGAACAGCCGGATCCTCGGATGGTCGATCCACCCCTTGGCCTGCGCGAACTCGGCGAAGCGCGGCATGGATTCCACGCTGTGCTCGTCGACCAGCACCCGGATCAGCACCCGCAGGCCCGCCTCGGCGGCCACGTCGATGCCGCGCTCGATGAGCTCGAAGGTCGGCTTGCCGTTGCGGAAGACGCGGCGGCTGTCGTGGATCTCGGGGGTGCCGTCCAGACTGACCTGGACCTCCTCGCAGCCGTACCGCAACAGCATCGGCACGTACGTGTCCAGTGCCACGCCGTTGGTGATCGCCGTGACCGGGTAGCCACGGTCGTACGACCCGCGCAGGATCTGCTCGACCGCGCCGCGCTGGTAGGCCGTGTCCAGCAGCGGCTCCCCGCCGAACAGCGTGATGTACGGAGGGCCGGAGTTCTCGTGCAGGTCCTGGATCATCGGGATCGCGTCGAACGCGGCCTCGATCATCTCCTCGTCCATGCGCGGGCTCTTGGTGGTCAGCTCGCCCTCGAAGCAGTACGGGCAGGCGAGGTTGCACACGTACGACGGAATGAACATGAACTGGAACGGCGCCTGCTGGATCGCCTCGAAGTAGCCGTCGACGATCGAGCGGTACCTGCGCTCCTCCTCGGCCGCGTCCGTGCAGACGTACCCGCGTTCGAGCAGGCCGGTCACGATGTCGCCGTCCACGGCGTCTCCCGCACGCAGCCGTTCCAGCACGGCGACCTCTGCGGGGGTGACGATGTCCATGGAGCCGGACACCGCGTTGGCCAGGACGCTGACGTTTCCGCTCTCGTCGAGGTAAGCGGGGTCCAGGGTGCCTTCAGGGAGCGCCACCGAGAAGGTGACGGTGTTCGGGCTGACTAGCATGGGGTCTCTCCCAGAAACGGTGTCCATGGGGTTGCCGGGAATTGGAGAGCGCGGCAGGTGGCACCCATGTGGAACGGGTTCTTCGGTATGTCCAGGGCTGTCAGTCGCAGCCGTCCGGATCGTCCACCATCACGCTGGTCAGGACGTCGAGGTTCTTCCGGCCGCGCATGGCGGTGCAGCAGTCGGGCTGCTTCTCGGACACATCGGCGCTTTCGATCATGGAAATCGCGATCATAGGTATCACCTCCTCCACTGTGATCTCTGCCGCGCTCTCCGGCCCGCTCCCCACCGCGAGGCGGAAGGGAGAGTCGATGGTGGGGCGCACGCCCCGGGAAAAGGTTTCGGATCACCGCAGGACCTCCCGCACGACAAGCACCGCCACGGTGATCAGGCCCTCTCCGATGATCAGACCGGAGGCGACGATCTCCGTCGCGCTGCGCCGGCCGGGATTACGGCGGGTGAGCAGCCACTGCGTCAGCCCTCCGGCGGCGAGGGTCAGCGAGTAGGCCGGGGGCAGCAGGACGCCGAGGCCGATCATCGTGGGCATGGCCGAGGTGAAGGCCAGCCCCACCCCCAGCGGACCCGTGATGGCCATGGCGAGGGCCACGGTGGCCGGGTAGTCCGACGAACCGCGCACGGTGGCGTCCACGAACCGGACCGCGGTGGCGACCGGGGCCGGGAACGCGCCGCCGCCGATCACACCCGCGCGGGTGAGGACGGCGATCACCAGCACGCCGATCGCAGCGCCGGCCAGCCCGCCGACGAGCTGCGTCCACCCCGTCAAACGCCTGGGCGGCTCTGTCAGGGTCTCCGGGCGATCGTGCACCACCTTCGCCGAATAGGTGAAGTACACCGCCGCGATGGCGGCGCAACAGATGGTCGACGCCACGAGCACCGCCGTCGCCGAGTCGGCCCCGGCTACCGCGAACACCACGACACTGAAGTAGAGGGCCGGCG
This sequence comes from Streptosporangium vulgare, assembly GCF_042428775.1. Classification (NCBI taxonomy): domain Bacteria; kingdom Bacillati; phylum Actinomycetota; class Actinomycetes; order Streptosporangiales; family Streptosporangiaceae; genus Streptosporangium; species Streptosporangium vulgare. The sequence continues at coordinate 440,691 of NZ_JBHMBS010000006.1, forward strand.
CCAGCGGCACCAGGCCGATCTCCCCTCCGGCCCGGGTGAGGAACACGGTCACCACGACCAGCAACGCCAGGCCGAGCACTCCGAATCCGAGATACCGAAGCACCGGGGGGTACAGCACCGAGAGCAGAACCAGCGCGATGACGGCGCCCGCGACCCACCATCGTGCGTGCCCGCCTGTCAGGCGTCTCGCGAAGTCGCCGCGGAGCGCTCGCAGCAGCGGGCCGCGTACCCGCGCGATCGCGGCGAGCGAGTAGCCGAGAATGAGGCCGACACCGGCGGCAAGCACCCATGGATAGGAGAGATGGGCGGTGTAATCCGCGGGCTGGGCCGACGAGCGGTCCTGCAGGAACCACACGACGACGGTGTACGCCGACCCGACCGCCAGCCACGCGCACGCGCGCGGGCCGATGAGAAAACCCACCCCGTACAGCAGGGGCGACAGTGCCAGGGCCACATGCGTGCCCGAGCCGAAAAGCTCCGGCGTGGCCTCATGGCCCCACAGAGCCACTCCAAGGGCACAGGCGGCACCCACGGCCGCGGCCACCGGCAGCGTCCGGCCGAGCCGGTTGCCCTCCTGTCCCGCCCTGGTGCTGAGCGACGCCATCAAGGTGATGGCCGGCTTCAGGGTCGGATAGGGCAGCCTCTCGGCGACCACCAGCGCCCGCGCGACGAGCCCGCCGAGGCCGATCCCCACGGCGTTCGAGGCCATCGCCAGCAGTACCAGGATCCCCCAGGCCGGCAGGTCACCGCCGTCCAGCACCACGGCCCCGATGCCGGTGTCGAGCGCGGCGGTCGCCACGTAGCCGCTGGAGGCGATGGAGAAGACCACGAAGAGCGCCTGCCAGCTCAACGCTCCGGTGACCCGCAGCAACGCGGCGCCCAGCGCGGCGACCAGAGCCGACCCGCCGAAGGACGTGCCCGTCCTGAACAGGACCAGAACGTTGAGCACGCACAGCAGCACACCGATCGCCAAGCCGATGAGCGTGGCGGAAACGTAGGACTCCCGCCAGTCGCCCAGCGGTTCTGTCGTCTCATTCGAGGTCTCGGCGGAATCGTACGAGGAGGAGACGGTGCGCTCATTTCCTCCCACAGAGCGCCCTCCATCTCGTTCGAGGCGCTACATCGATAGTTATCAATGTAGCTGTCGAGAGTTCACACTAAAATGGCCGTCGATGTCAGTCAATACCCTTTACAAGATCTTGCGGCGACGCGAAACACAGGCACGCGACAAGCAGGGACGTCATGTTTCATCTGCGTGACGACGCTTTATCCGCCTTCACGGCGACATTATGCGTGCCCGCGGATTCCGCGGGCACGGCCTTCTCCTCACGTCAACGTGCGGTCCGCCAGAAGTGGTTCGGCGTCCGCGCGACCGGTCGCCACGACTTTGGGCTTCCTGCCGTACAAGCCGACGACGAGGACAAGCCCGATCACCCCGCCGACCAGTTGAGCGGCGATGAAACCCGGTACAGAGGACGGAGCAATCCCGGCAAACGTGTCGGAGAAAGCGCGTCCGATGGTGACGGCGGGGTTGGCGAAGCTGGTGGAGGAGGTGAACCAGTAGGCGGCACCGATATAGGAGGCGACCGCGACCGGCGCCACGTGCGCGTTTCCGGCCCGAGTGAGCAGGAAGACGACCAGCGCCAGCCCGGCCGTGGCCACGACCTCCCCGAGCAGCAGATGTCCGGACGAACGATCGTGCGCCGACCAGGCGACGGCGGGCTTGTCGAACATCGCGTTGGCCAAGATCGCCCCGCCGATGGCGCCGGCGGTCTGTGAGACGAGGTACACACCCACGTCAGACGCGGTCAGCTTCCGATGCAGGAACCAGTCGGCCAGTGTCACCACAGGATTGAAGTGGGCGCCCGAGATGGGGCCGAGCATGACGATCAACACGCCCAACCCGAAAACGGTCGCCGTGGAGTTCTCCAGGAGCTGGAGTCCGACGTCATCGGGCGAGAGCTCCTGCGCCATGATCCCCGACCCGACCACCACCGTCACCAGCAGCAGCGTGCCCAGAAACTCGGCCAGCGCGCGACGCGGCAGCGCCGCACTCATCGCGGGCCCCCGATCCCTACGCAGGACGTCCGGCCGGCGCCTTCCGGCACGTGGATTTCGTGATCGATCGTGGACCGGAAAAGACCGCGGCAGACCGCCGAACCGTGCACGCATTCCTCCTGATTGACGTGGCCGGCACCATCACCATGAACGTGTGACGGACGGGATCGACAGGCCTCGTCACCGGCGAAAGCAGCGACGCCAATACCCCCGCGAGCAGCGGGCCCGCCATGACCTGGGAAATAATGGCGCGCTCGCCTCCTCCCGCTACCGTCTGGACTGATATTGACAGATATCAATGCACTTGGATAGCAGAAGGATTATGCCTAATCTCGATCTTTCGCGCTCATCCGGTGGCCGGCTGAGCGGCTCGGCTGGAGTTTGAATCACGGCCGTGGTCAGCCTGGTGTCCTGGCTGTCGCGCCGGGTGAGCGGGGTTCCACGGGTCGGCGGGGTGTCCTTACTCGGTCTGAGCTTCCCCCGTAGCGACTCTGCTGGCGAATTTACTAATCTGCCGGACTGCTCGATTGTGCGGTGTCACGGTGGATGGGTAGGCGAGGAACTAACGCGGGCGGGGTGATCGGCGATGTCGATGTGGCCGAAGCAGGAGTCGGGGATTCCAGCCACGACGGCCGCGGTCGCTCGGGCGGCATTCTCGAAGGGCTGCCTGGCGATCCGGATCCGCGATGCCCTGGGAGAACCGTATGCCGATGAGGCTTTCGCTGACTTGTTCGCCGCACGCGGTCGTCCGGCGTTGTCGCTGGCGCGGCTGGCAGCGGCGTCAACTGGCTGAATGCGATCGAAAGCTCGCCCAGCATCGCGCCGCGCTGGAGGCGGGCGCGGACCCTGCCGTGGTCGCCGGCTGGATCCGAGAGGAACAAGCCAAGAAGATCCGAGCCGAGGCACAGCTACGCCGTGAACCGAACCGCAGGCGGCAGCTCACCCGAGACGACCTTGCGAAGGTGAATGAACACCATGGGTGCCGCAGTACGGCTTCCGGGAAAGGCCGAGCCGGTCAGGAAGGTCCGGCTGTACGCCGGGCTCGCGTTCGGCTGACCTATCACCCCAGCAAACGAAAAGTCCTGGTCAGCTCTACGTCTGACCAGGACCTCACAGGCGAATCGAACGTGTCCGAGGGGGGACTTGAACCCCCATGCCCCGCAAAGGGCACTAGCACCTCAAGCTAGCGCGTCTGCCTATTCCGCCACCCGGACGTGGTGCCTGCACGTGGGACCGTCATCCCGCGTCGGCGGACTCAGGTTAGCAAACTCTTGAGCCGGCGTCATATCGGTAAGAGGGCGGGCACGGGCGGGGTGCCGGGAAGGGGAGGCCGACGGCAGGATGGGAGGTGGAAGCCGTACCGAACCCCAAGGAGTCCCACATGACGGCGATCAACGCTGAGGACGAGGTCGTCGGGCTGTGCCGCGACCTGATCCGGATCGACTCGACCAACGCGGGGGACAACTCCGGGCCCGGTGAGCGGGCCGCCGCCGAGTACGTGGCCGAGAAGCTGTCCGAGGTCGGGCTGGAGCCGCGGATCCTGGAGTCGGACAGCCGCCGGGCCAACGTGGTCGCCCGCGTCGCGGGTGAAGACCCCTCCCGTGACGCCCTGCTGCTGCACGGGCACCTGGACGTCGTCCCCTTCGACGCGGCCGACTGGACCCGGCACCCGCTCAGCGGGGAGATCGCCGACGGCTGCGTCTGGGGGCGCGGCGCGGTCGACATGAAGAACATGGACGCGATGATCCTCGCGGTGGTGCGGCAGCGGCTCGGCGAGGGCCGCCGCCCGCCGAGGGACGTGGTGCTGGCCTTCACCGCCGACGAGGAGGCGGGCGGCAAGTACGGCGCGCAGTGGCTGGCCGACGAGCACAAGGACCTGTTCGACGGGTGCTCCGAGGCGATCGGCGAGGTGGGCGGGTTCAGCGTCTCGATCGACGAGGCGCGCAGGCTCTATCTGATCGAGGCCGCCGAGAAGGGCATCGCCTGGATGCGCCTCACCGCCACCGGCAGGGCCGGGCACGGTTCGATGCTCAACGCCGAGAACGCGGTCACCGAGCTGGCCGAGGCGGTGGGCCGCATCGGGCGCTACGAGTGGCCGGTGCGGATGACGCGGACGGTCAGGACGTTCCTGGAGGAGACCTCCAGGGCCCTGGAGCTGGAGCTCGACCTGGACGACGCCGAGAAGACCGTCGCCAAGCTGGGGCCGCTCGCCCGGATGATCGGCGCCACGCTGCGCAACACCGCCAACCCCACGATGCTGGAGGCCGGTTACAAGGCCAACGTGATCCCCCAGACCGCGACCGCCCACGTGGACGGCCGTTTCCTGCCGGGGTACGAGGACGAGTTCTTCGAGACGCTCGACGGGCTGCTCGGCCCCAACGTGACCAGGGAGTTCGTCTACCACGACATCGCCATCGAGACCGGCTTCGACGGGCCGCTGGTGCGCGCGATGGCCGACGCCCTCCTCGCCGAGGACCCGGGCGCGCTGGCCGTGCCGTACACGCTGTCGGGAGGCACCGACCTCAAGGCGTTCAGCAGGCTGGGCATCCGGGGATTCGGGTTCGCGCCGCTGAGGCTGCCCGCGGACCTGGACTTCTCCGGGATGTTCCATGGCATCGACGAGAGGGTTCCGGTGGATTCGCTCCGGTTCGGGGTGCGGGTCCTTGACCGCTTCCTGGACGGCTGCTGAGCCGTTCCAGGGAAATCCGTTGCGTTCACTCGATGTGGTGCTAGCGTAACTCTCCGTCGAGGGATGGCTCGTGTCCGAACGGGCCCGTCCAGGAGCTTTGGGGAGGTCACGTGGCACGTGTGCCGCACGGGCAGTGGAGGGCGTCCTCGCCCGCTGCCCGACGCGCGCCCGTGGCCCTTCCCGTCGACGACACGATCCCCGACCGGGCTGACCGGATGGCGCGGTTCGCGGCCGGCACTCGGCGGGGCGTCAGGCGAGCCCTCGCTGTCGGCGGTCTCCTGGCCGCCGCATGGCTGCTCGCGGTCGTCTTCGGGCTCCTCGGTGCCGCTCCCGCGGTCGCGGACACCACCGCGACGACAGGGGAGGCGGGCTCCCAGACCCCTCACACAGCCGCTTCCGGATCGGCTCCCAGAGCCGATGTCTTCCCCACGGTCAGCGGCGGGCTGTCGGCGACGCACAACGCCGAGGCCATGGCGGGGCGAGGTGTGGACGGGCTCACCAGCCAGTCCAAGCCGGGGTTCCCGGCACCCTCCACCGCCGAACACGGCTCTGGCGCCAATGGATTCGTGCCCCAGAGCGGTGCTGGATCCGGCCTCTCAGGACCGGGTCCGGGGGATGTCGCGTGGTTCGCCTACGACCCGCGGCAGATGACGCAGCGGGTCCCGCCGGCGTTCGTGCTCCCCCCTGTCGTCCGCACAGCGGCGGACGACCCTTCTTTCTCTCCTGACTGATCTCGTCTCGCCGACCGGCCCATCCCCTCCCCGGGTGATCCGCCGGTCGCGGAGCCTGCCTTCATCCTCCGTCCCCAGGAGAGCCGCTCCGTCCGGTGAGCGACCAGCAGGCAGCGGAAAAGGCATTTCCCATTCCTCGTGACGGCCCGTCGGGGCCTCCGCTGTGCGGGCCTGTCCGGCCTTCGCATGGCCTCCGTGCCCCTCACGAGGGTCAGGTCCCCCCCGAAACTGCTAGGAGCTTCAATCATGCGTACGTGGGTTACGGGCACGGCCCCCGCGGCACTGCTCGCACTGGGCGTCATGGCCATGGGCGGCGGTACGGCCTTCGCCGACACCGACGGCGACCACTCGGTCGCCGGAGGCAACCAGGTCAACCTTCCGATCACCCTGCCGATCGACATCAGCGGCAACGCCGTCGGGGTGGCCGGGGAGTCGGCCGCGTCCTCGGAGGGCGGCGCCTCCGTCGAGCCCGGCGGCGGCGACGCGGGCGCCGGTGGCAACACCACGTCCGGCCGGGGCAGCATCCTGGGCGGCAACCAGGTCGTTGCTCCCATCACCGCGCCCGTCAACGCCTGTGGCAACGCGGTGTCGGTCTTCGGCCGCTCCGAGGCGGGCTGCCGGGGCGGCTCCTCGGTGCGGAACCAGGGCGGGGGCGGCGGCGGAGCCGGGGGCAACCGCACGAACGGTGAGCACAGCATCGGCGGCGGCAACCAGGTGGTGGCGCCGATCACCGCGCCGATCAACGCCTGTGGCAACTCCTTCGCGATCTTCGGCGGGGCCGCCGCCGGTTGCCGTGGCGGGGCCTCGGTGAGCAACCAGGGCGGTGGTGGGGGCGCCGGTGGCAACACCACGTCCGGCCGGGGTTCGGTGCTGGGCGGCAACCAGGTGGTGGCGCCGATCACCGCGCCGATCAACATCTGCGGCAACTCGGTCGCCGTCGTCGGCGAGGCCTTCTCCGGCTGCCAGGGCGGCTCCGAGGTCGTCGGCGGCACCCCCGGCGGTCCTGGCGGTCCGAGGCACCCCGGCGGTCCGGGGCACCCCGGCGGCCCGGGGCACCCTGGCGGGCCTGGGCACCCTGGCGGTCCGGGGTGGCCCGGTAAGCCCGGAGAGCACGGCGGACCCGGCCGGCCCGGCAAGCCCGGTTACGGTGACCACGGCGACCGTGGGAAGCAGTGGCCGCGTCCCGGTGGCGGCTGGGAGCACGGCCCGCGTCCGGGTGGTCCCGGAGGCCCCGGTGGTTACGGCCGACCCGGAAACGACACCGACGGGCGCTTCGGCGCCGGCAGCGGCAACCAGGTGGTGGCGCCGATCACCGCGCCCGCCGAGGTCTGCGGCAGCGCCGTCGGCAACGGCCAGGCGGGTTGCCCCGGAGGGGTGTCGGTGCCGGCGGGCCGGGGCGGCGGTGCGGGTGCCGGTGGCAACACCACGTCCGGCCGGGGCAGCATCCTGGGTGGCAACCAGGTGGTCGCGCCGATCACCGCGCCGGTCAACGTCTGCGGCAACGCGGTCGCCGTCCTGGGCGGTGCGTTCGCCGGTTGCCAGGGCGGTGCCTCCGTCGCGGGCGGCGGTGCCGGTGGTGGCGGTGGCGCGGGTGGCAACACCACGTCCGGCCGGGGCAGCATCCTGGGTGGCAACCAGGTGGTCGCGCCGATCACCGCGCCGGTCAACGTCTGCGGCAACGCGGTGGGCGTGCTCGGCCAGGCCGCGGCCGCGTGCAGGGGCGGCGCCTCGGTCGCGGGCGGTGCGGGCGCGGGTACGGGTGCCGGTGGCAACACCACGTCCGGCCGGGGCAGCATCCTGGGTGGCAACCAGGTGGTCGCGCCGATCACCGCGCCGATCAACATCTGCGGCAACGCGGTCGCCGTCCTGGGTGACGCCGCCGCGGGCTGCCTCGGCGGCTCCCGCGTCGGCGGCCCGTCCGGGCGCCCCGGCAGTGGTCCCGGCGGCCCCGGTGGCCCCGGCGGTCACGGCGGCTACGACAACGGCCACGGTCACTGGGACTCCAAGCCCGGCAGGCACAAGACCAGCGGTCTGCTGCCCGCCCTCCCGGCCGTCCCGGCTCTCGGCGGCGCGGCCGGACAGGCGTCCGCCTCCGACATGTCGGCGCCCGCGGACCAGGCGCGGTTCGCGGCCCCCGCGAGGCTGCCCGAGCTCCCCGCCGTGCCCGCCGCTCCGGCGGGCGACCGGGCCGCGGCGGCCGGGAACGGCTCGCCGCTGGCTCCCGTCACCGGCCTGGCCTCCTCGACCCCGGTGGGCTCCCTGCCGGTCGGTGACCTGGGCCTGATGAGTGCCGCCCAGCCCGTGGGGGTGACCGGGATGAATGTCGGTTCCCTGGTCACCCTGATGATCGGTGCGATGGCCGCGGTCGCCGCGACCATCTTCGGCACCACCCGCCGGATCCGTTTCGGCAAGAAGTAAGGCGTAGGAAGTAAGACATTAGTCACCCATTAGACACGCTTTCCCAGATCCACTGAGGAAGGCCCGCAGACGCCTCGACGGCGGTGAGACAGGACGACAGCACCCCATGGTGCGGTGTCCGCTCGGTCGGCGGGGCATGGAAGCTTTGCCCGTTCCGGGGGCGCGGCCCGGAGCGGGCAAAGCCATGTCCGGGATCACATCGTCCTGGTCACACGTATGATCTTCCGGCGCAGTCGGACGTCCCGGCGGCCGTCGGGATACAGTCGCAGGCGGTCGAGTTCCCAGTCGCCGTATTCTGCATGTTCGGTCAGTATCCGCCGGGCTGCGTCCCGGGATGTGCCACGCGGAAGGTGGAGAACCAAGTAGGAGTAGTCGAGCACAGCGATTAGTCTCCGAGGGTGAGCTGGGGGACGTCGACACTCATAGGGCTTTATTCTGCGTCCTTGCGGCTTCTCTTGGGAGTGTCCCCGGCTGAGACCGGGTAACCCGAGGGGAAGAAAACGGGGAACGAATGCGAACAGCGAGGTAGGAAGCAGCGTGCCAGCCAAGAACGGCAACGCCGACGGAACCCGCCTGGTGATCGTCGAGTCGCCTTCCAAGGCGAAGACCATCGCCGGGTACCTCGGCCGCGGCTACGTCGTGGAGTCCAGCATCGGACATATTCGCGACCTCCCCGAGAAGGCCGACGACATCCCCGAGAAGTACAAGGGGGAGTCATGGGCGCGCCTCGGTGTCAACGTGGATCACGAGTTCGAGCCGCTCTACGTCGTCAACCACGACAAGAAGGCGCAGGTGAGCAAGCTCAAGCAGCTGCTCAAGGACGCCGACGAGCTCTATCTCGCCACTGACGAGGACCGCGAGGGCGAGGCGATCGCCTGGCATCTGCGCGAGGTGCTCAACCCCAAGGTCCCGGTCCACCGCATGGTGTTCCACGAGATCACGCAGAGGGCGATCCAGGACGCGGTGGCCAACCCCCGCACCCTGAACCTGCGGCTGGTCGACGCCCAGGAGACCCGGCGCATCCTCGACCGCCTCTACGGCTACGAGGTCAGCCCGGTCCTGTGGAAGAAGGTCAAGCCCAAGCTGTCCGCCGGGCGCGTGCAGTCCGTGGCGACCCGGCTGGTCGTGGAGCGCGAGCGCGAGCGCCTCGCGTTCACCAGCGCGAGTTACTGGGACCTGCAGGCACTGCTCGACACCGGCCGCGACGAGGTCCCGCACGAGTTCACCGCCACGCTGACCGGCGTGGACGGCAGGCGCGTCGCCCAGGGCCGCGACTTCGCGAGCAACGGCACCCTCAAGAACGCCGACGTGCTCCACCTCGACGAGCAGGCCGCCCACGCCCTGGCCGGGCGCCTGGCCGGTGTCTCGTACAAGGTCAAGTCCGTCGAGCGCAAGCCGTACACCCGCAAGCCGTACGCGCCGTTCAGGACGACCACGTTGCAGCAGGAGGCGAGCCGCAAGCTGGGCTTCTCCGCGAAGTCGACCATGCAGGTCGCCCAGCGCCTGTACGAGAACGGCTTCATCACCTACATGCGGACCGACAGCATCACCCTGTCGGAGACCGCCGTCGCGGCGGCCCGCAGCCAGGCGATCAAGCTGTACGGCGCCGCGTACGTGCCCGACAAGCCGCGCGTCTACGCCAGCAAGGTCAAGAACGCGCAGGAGGCGCACGAGGCGATCCGTCCCTCGGGCGAGGAGTTCCGCACGCCGGGCGAGACCGGGCTGAGCGGCGACATGTTCCGCCTGTACGAGCTGATCTGGCAGCGGACCGTGGCCTCCCAGATGAAGGACGCGGTCGGCGAGTCGGTCACCGTCAAGGTGGACGGCACGTCCAGCTCCGGCGAGCGGGTCGAGTTCACCGCCTCCGGGCGGACGATCACCTTCCACGGCTTCCTGAAGGCCTACGTCGAGGGCGCGGACGACCCGTCCACCGACCGGGACGACTCCGAGAAGCGCCTTCCGAACCTGACCGAGAACGACCCGCTCACCGCGTCCGCCCTCAACGTGCTCGCGCACGCCACCAAGCCGCCCGCGCGGTACACCGAGGCGTCGCTGATCAAGGAGCTGGAGGACCGGGAGATCGGCCGCCCGTCGACGTACGCGTCGATCATCGGGACGATTCTCGACCGAGGCTACGTCTTCAAGAAGGGCACGGCCCTGGTGCCGTCCTTCCTGGCGTTCGCGGTGGTCAACCTGCTGGAGCAGCACTTCGGCCACCTCGTCGACTACGACTTCACCGCCGACATGGAGAAGGTCCTCGACGACATCGCCAACGACAGGGCGGAGCGGGTGCCGGAGCTGCGCCGGTTCTACTTCGGCGTGGACGGCGACGAGGGCCTGAAGGAGATGGTCACCGATCTCGACGAGATCGACGCCAAGGAGATCAGCTCGTTCTCGATCAGGGGCACCGACATCATGATCCGGGTGGGCCGCTACGGCCCGTACCTGGACCGCGACGGCGCCCGGGTGAACGTGCCGGAGGACCTGGCTCCCGACGAGCTCACCGCCGAGATGGCCGAGGAGCTGTTCTCCCGCCCGACGGGTGACCGGGAGCTGGGCAAGGACCCGGTGACCGGGCACGTGATCGTGGCCAAGGACGGTCGCTACGGCCCGTACGTCACCGAGATCCTGCCCGAGGAGGCGCCGCCGGCCGAGGGCGCCAAGAAGAGGACCAAGAAGGCCGACGTCCCCAAGCCGCGCACCGGGTCGCTGCTCAAGACGATGTCCCTGGACACCATCACCCTTGAGGACGCCCTGCTCCTGCTCTCGCTGCCCAGGGTGCTCGGGGTGATCGACGACCAGGAGGTCACCGCCCAGAACGGCAAGTTCGGGCCCTACATCAAGAAGGGCACCGACTCGCGCTCCCTGGCGTCGGAGGAGGAGCTGTTCACGGTCACCCTCGATCGGGCCAAGGAGCTGTTCGCCCAGCCCAAGGCGAGGGGCAGGCGGGCCGCGGCCGCGCCGCCGCTGCGCGAGCTGGGTGAGGATCCCGTCTCCAAGAAGCCGATCGTGGTGAAGGAGGGACGGTTCGGGCCCTACGTCACCGACGGGGAGACCAACGCCTCCCTGCGCAAGGGGGACGAGGTCGAGCAGATCACCACCGAGCGCGCCGCCGAGCTCCTCGCCGACCGCCGTGCCCGCGGTCCGGCACCCAAGCGCACCACCACCAGGGCCAAGGCGAAGGCCTGACGTTCTGCTCCCGGGGTTTCCGGGGACCTCCGGGATTCCGGGGACGCGTGAGGCGAGAGGTCTGACGCCCTGTTTCCGGGCTCTGGAACCTCCAGGGTTCCGGGGACGCGAGGCTCGACGCCCTGTTTCCGGGGCTCTGGGAATTTCCAGGGTTCTTTCCAGTGTCCTGGGAACGCATCCGCCGTCCCGGGCGTTCTTCGGAACGCGCCGGGAACGGCCGGTGGGCGAGCGGGAGGGGCGAGTGACGATCGTGGGCTTCGTGTCGCTGGTCGTCTGCGCGGTCACGCTGGTCCACTGCTACCTGTGGCATCGCCTGATCCGCTCGACCACGCGGCCCGGCCGGACCCGCCGGGTGCTGACGCGGATCCTCGTCGCCCTGGCCGTGCTCGCCCCGGTGACGTTGATCGCCTCCCGCAGCGAGTGGGGTCACTTCCTGGCGTGGCCCGGGTTCTTCTGGATCGCGGTGATGTTCTACCTCTTCGTGTTCCTGGTGATCCTGGAGATTCCCCGGGCCGTGGCCCTGACGGTCCTGCGCACGGTCGAGCGGCGGGCGGAGCGCCGCAGGGTTCCGCCGGGGGTGGCCGCCCGCAGGGCGGAGCGAGCCGCGCTCCTCGCAGCCCGGCCGGAGCCGGTGCCCGCCGTCGAGCCCGTGCCCGCGGTTAGGCCGGTGCCCGCCGCTGAGCCGGTGTCCGCCGTTCGGTCCGAGGTCGTCGGCCTGGCCGAGCCCGAGGCGGGTTCCGCGGTCGGCGGCGTGATCGTCGTTCCGGGCGCCGGGGAGGCCCGGCGCGGCGGAGGTGCCACGGGCGGGACGAACGATCCGGCCGGGATGAGCAGGAGGCTGTTCATCGCCCGTACGGCCGCGGTCGCCGCCGGGGCGGGGGCGCTGGGCACGGTCGGTTTCGGGGTGAGGACGGCTCTCGGCGACCCGGTGGTCGAGCCGGTCAGGGTCGTGCTGCCCAGGCTGGACCCGCGCCTGAGCGGCCTGCGGTTCGCGGTGGTCAGCGACATCCACCTGGGCCCGCTCACCGGTACGGCGCACACCCGGCGCATCGTCCGCATGATCAATTCCCTGAGGGCCGACGTGGTCGCCGTCGTCGGTGACCTGGTCGACGGCACGGTGGCCGAGCTCGGCCCGCTGGCCAGGCCGCTGGAGGACCTCGAATCCCGCTACGGCGCCTACTTCGTCACCGGGAACCACGAGTACTACACCGCCAACGGCCCGCAGGAGTGGGTGGAGGAGCTGCGCGGGCTCGGCATCCGCCCGCTCGGCAACGAGCGCGTCGAGATCGCCCACGGGGGAGCGGTGCTCGACCTCGCCGGGGTCAACGACCTCGGCGGCGTCGCCTCGGGGGACGGCCCCGACTTCGAGCGGGCGCTGGGCGGCGGCCGCGACCGCTCCCGGTCCACCGTCCTGCTCGCCCACCAGCCGGTCCAGGCCGTCCAGGCGGCCACGTACGGCGTGGACCTCCAGCTGTCCGGCCACACGCACGGGGGCCAGATGGTCCCCTTCAACCTGGTCGTCCCGATGCAGCAGCCGGTCGTGTCCGGCCTCGGCGAGGTGGACGGCACCCAGGTGTACGTGACGCGGGGCGCGGGCTTCTGGGGGCCGCCGGTCCGGGTGGGCGCTCCCCCCGAGATCACCTTTCTGGAAGTCAGCCACGAGCGCTCCTAGGAACCCCGCCACGAGTTCCTGGGAACAGGGCGGTGCACCTCTGGGAACCAGGGGTGGAGCACACCGGGGAACGCCGGGGAACGCCGGGGAACGCCGCCACGAGCACCTCTGGAAACAGCGGCACCTGGCGCTTCTTTTCGCGAGGGTGACCTGCGAGGTACGGGGCGGACGTATTACCCTCGTGCGACGGGCAGCCGGGCATTTCCGCCTGGCTCGTGTTTTCCCCAGCCCGGCGAGCATCTGGATACGCTGACACTATGACCACCCTTGGCCGGAGCACCGCGCGACGCAAGCCCCCCCACGTGCTGGCCAACGCCCCGTTCCGCAAGCTGTGGACGGCGATGTCGGTGTGCAGCCTGGGAGACTGGCTCAACCTCCTGGCGCTGACCGCCCTGGCGGGCAATCTCACCGCGGCGTCGGGCTACAAGGCCCAGAGCCTGGCCATCGGCGGCGTCTTCGTGGCGAAGATGCTCCCGGCCATCCTGCTGGGCCCGCTGGCGGGCGCGTTCGCCGACCGGTTCGACCGGCGGCTGACGATGTTCTTCTGCGACCTGCTGCGCTTCGCGCTGGTGCTGTCGATCCCGCTGATCGGCAGCTACCAGTGGGTGATCATCGCCACGTTCCTGGTCGAGTGCGTCAACCTCTTCTGGGTCCCGGCCAAGGACGCCACGGTGCCCAACCTGGTGCCCAAGGAGCGGCTGGAGGAGGCCAACCAGCTCAACCTCCTGGTCACGTACGGCACCGCGCCCATCGCGGCGCTGCTGTTCGCGCTGCTGTCGGTCGCCGACGACTTCCTGGGCAGGCTGGTGCCCTTCCTCGCCCAGCGCGAGACCTACCTGGCCTTGTTCATCAACGCCCTCGCGTACCTGGTCTCGGCCGTCATCATCTTCTCGCTCAAGGACATCCCGAGGACGGTCGCGCGGGCGGCCTCCGCGCCGTCGGTGCTGCGGCAGATCTTCGAGGGCTGGCGGTTCGTCGGCGGCAACCGGCTGATCCGCGGCCTGATCATCGGCATGCTGGGCGCGTTCGCCGCCGGTGGCGCGGTGGTCGGGGTGGCCAAGATCTACGTGGACGCGCTGGGCGGCGGCGACGCGGCGTACGGCGTGGTCTTCGGCGCGGTCTTCGTCGGTATGGCGTCCGGCATGTTCTTCGGGCCCAAGCTGCTGAGGGAGCTGTCGCGGCGGAGGCTGTTCGGCCTGTCGATCGTGGTGGCCGGGGTGGTCCTCGTCACGATCGCGCTCGTCCACAACCTGGTGATCGTCGTCCTGCTGACCGTGCTGCTCGGCGCGTGCGCCGGGATCGCCTGGATCATCGGCTACACCATGATCGGGCTGGAGGTGGACGACAGCCTGCGGGGCCGTACGTTCTCCTTCCTGCAGTCGCTCGCCCGGGTGACCCTGCTGCTGGTGGTCGCGGTCGCGCCGACGCTGGCGGGTCTGTTCGGCGAGCACCAGATCAGGGTCGGCCCGGAGCCGGTCTACCGGTTCGACGGCTCCAACCTGGTGCTGCTGGTCGGCGGGCTGCTCGCGGTGATCGTCGGGATCGTCGCGCTGCGGCAGATGGACGACCGCAGGGGCGTCTCGATCATCACCGACCTGGTCGCCGCGGTGCGTGGCGAGCGGTTCGCCCCCGAGAGCGCCGAGCAGGGGCGCGGGATGTTCGTCGCGTTCGAGGGCGGCGAGGGGTCGGGGAAGACCACCCAGTCCAGGCTGCTCGCGATCTGGCTGCGTGACCAGGGCTTCGACGTCGTGCAGACCCGCGAGCCCGGCTCGACCAAGGTGGGGATGCGGCTGCGCGCGATCCTGCTCGACGCGGTCCACCAGGGGCTGTCCGCGAGGTCGGAGGCGCTGCTGTACGCGGCCGACCGGGCCGAGCACGTGGAGAAGGTCATCCGCCCGGCTCTGTACCGGGGGTCGATGGTGATCTCCGACCGCTACGTCGACTCGTCGCTCGCCTACCAGGGCGCGGGCCGGGCCCTGGACACCGAGGACGTCACGAGGATCAACAGCTGGGCGACCGGCGGGCTCGTCCCCGACCTCACGGTGCTCATCGACACCCCGCCGTCGGTGGGGCTGGCCCGGCTGGGCGGGGCCGCCGACCGCATCGAGTCGGAGCCCCTGGAGTTCCACGAGCGCGTCCGCCGCGAGTTCCGGGCGCTGGCCGCCGCCGAGCCCGACCGCTACCTGGTCGTCGACGGGACCCTGCCCCAGAACCAGATCTCCTCGATCATCCACGACCGGGTCCGCGAGATCCTGCCCGACCCGGTGCCGAGGGAGTCGGAGGACGTCACCGGGACCATGCCCGCCATCCGCGACTGAGTCCGCGTCCCCGGCGGTAGGTTGGGGGACGTGGGAGTCTTCGATGATCTTGTGGGGCAGGAGCGGGCCGCCGCGACGCTTCGCCGCGCGGCGGCGGCCGGGGCCGACCTGCTGGCCGGGGGACGCGGCACCGGGATGACCCACGCGTGGCTGTTCACCGGTCCGCCCGGGTCCGGGCGCGAGGAGGCCGCGCGGGCGTTCACCGCCGCGCTGTTCTGCCCCGACCAGGGGTGCGGCCACTGCGACATGTGCCACCAGGTGGAGGTCGGCTCCCATCCCGACCTGGAGATCGTCCGCCCGCAGGGGCTGTCGTACGGCATCAAGGACACCCGGCGGCTCATCCTGCGCGCGGCCGGGGCGCCGACGCTGGGCCGCTGGCGGGTCGTGCTGTTCGAGGACGCCGACCGGGCGACCGAGGGGGCGTCCAACGCGCTGCTCAAGGCGATCGAGGAGCCGCCGCCGAAGACGGTGTGGCTGCTCTGCGCGCCCTCCCCGGACGACATGATGATCACCATCAGGTCCCGCTGCCGGCTCGTCACGCTCGTCACCCCGCCCACCGCGGCGGTCGCCCACGTGCTGGCCACGCGCGAGAACGTGCCGCCGGCGATGGCGGAGTTCGCCGCCAGGGCCGCCCAGGGGCACATCGACCGCGCCCGCAGGCTCGCGCTGGACGCGGAGGCGCGGGCGCGCCGCGAGGCGGTGCTGTCCATCCCCCGGTCGCTCACCGGCGTCGGGGAGTGCGTGATGGCCGCCGAGCGGCTGGTGAAGACCGCCGAGGACGAGGCCGCCGCGGTCACCGCGGTGCTGAACGAGTCGGAGATCACCGAGCTGCGCCAGGCCTACGGCGAGGGCTCCACCGGCAAGGGGCTCAACAGGGGCCTGATCCGCGGCGGTGCCGGGGCGCTCAAGGATCTCGAGGACCGGCAGAAGTCCCGGGCGACCCGCACCAAGCGCGACGTCATCGACGCGTCCCTGCTCGACCTGGTGGCGTTCTACCGCGACGTGCTGGCGGTGCAGTTCGGGGCGCACGTGGAGCTGGCCAGCGAGGACCGCCGCGCCGACCTGGACGAGCTGGCCCGTGCCTCCACACCGGAGGACACCCTGCGCAGGATCGACGCGATCATGCGCTGCCGCAGGCGGCTGGCGTCCAACGTCAGCCCGCAGATGGCCGTCGAGTCGATGACCATCTCGCTGCACCGGCCTCGGCTCTGAGGCCGCATCGGCCCCCGCCCCGCACCGGTCCTGGCTCCGAAGCCCGCACCGGTCCCGGCTTCGAAGCCCACATCGGCCCCGGCCCTGCACTCGTCCCGGCCTTGAGCCGATCCTGAACCGGGCCCCCGCCCCGCACCGGTCGCGGTTTCGCGGTTCCGGCTCGTGACGGGAGGCAACCCGGAGGTGGTTTCCGCGTCTCCTGGACACGCGACCCGAGACGTTGGACGTGGGCAGACCCGGGCCCGCTGAGACGATCAGCGGACTCTACGCCGGGCACGCGCTCGGGCTGACCCGGTCGGCCCCGCTCATGGTCGGGGATCGCGAGTCCGTGCCGAGTCCGATGGTCACTTCGGCGCCGGGCCCGGTGGTGACGGACGTCCCGGTACCCGCCGCCACCGAGGTGCCGGAGCGGAACGGGGCCACGGCGATCCTCGAGACCGATCCTGATTCCCCGGAGGTTTCCGGCTGGTCGACGCGGGCGGTTCGGGCGGGCATCTCGTGGTCCACCGGGGGACGGAGTTCGGGGTGGTCAACGCTGGCCGGTATCGGACGCTTCGGAATTTTCCCAGAACCGATGGGCTGGATATCGGCTGGTGAGAAGCGGGTAGTGACCGTCACCAAGTGGTCACTACTCGTCTGTTTCCGATTAGATGGAACCATTCACTGCTAAGTCACCTCAAAGTATGAGTGTGAGTCGTTAAGATTAACAGGCAAAAATAAGCTATTTCGTTATAAATCGGCGGGCTGTGTCCTGCTCAACGGGGATGAGCAGAGAAGACCGGGGGACTCTTGGTGAGTATTGGGGCACGCTACGAGGTGATACCGCCGACGAGCGGGCGGGCTGTCACGAGCCGTGTGGGCAACGACGACGTGCTGAGGATCGAATGGCCCGATCCGGTCGGCGACGGCGACGGCGGGAATGACGGGAACGGCGCCGAGATCATCCTGCGGCACGTGGAGACCGGCGAGGAGTGCGGGGCCGCGGATCTGACGGCACTGTCCGCGGGTGTCTGGATGGCGTCGCGCGGCGGTGAGCCCATCGTCACCGACGACCCGGGGTTCTCGCTCGACGGGCTGTGGTCGTACGCGGAGACTCGCCGAAACCGGGAGATCAGGGCGTTCCGCACCTCCCTCGGCACGCTGGGCCTTCAGGTCCGCGAGGTCGAGCCGTACGTCGAGGTGATCCGCGTCACCGCGGAGGACGGCGTGATCCAGGTGGAGGGTGCCATCGCGTACGGCGAGCCCATCCGGGGAGCGGCCAGGCTCGTGGCGGTGGCCCGCCGGGGGCCGGAGCCCGTGAGCGGGCCCGCGAGCTTCCAGGGGCGGTGGTTCGAGGGGGGCGTGGAGATCGCGCCGATGGCCGAGGCGCAGGTGCGGCGCCGGGTCTTCTGGGACCTCTACGCGGAGATCTCCGGGACGCGGCTGCCGCTGGCGACCCGACTTGATGACATAACGGATAAAAAGACCAAAGTTCGTTTTCCTGCCCAGCGTGTCGGGCAGGTGAGGGTCCGGCCGTACTACACCGAGACCGACAGCCTCGCCGTCGCGCTCAGCATCGAGGAGGGGAGCTCGTGAAGATCTCCTTTCTCATCCTCAACGCCTACGGCATGGGCGGCACCATCCGTGCAACCTTCGACCTCGCCACCGCCCTGTCCGAGCGGCACGAGGTCGAGGTCGTCAGTGTCTTCCAGCACGCCGACAGCCCCTTTCTGCCGCTGGGCTCCCAGGTTCGCCTGCGCTCGCTGGTGGACCTGAGGGAGGGGGCCAGGGTCCGCTGGCCGTACACGAAGAAGGCCGAGCGGCTGGGCGCGCAGGAGAGCGCGCTGATCCACCCCGAGGAGCGCGCGTACGCCTCCTTCAGCGCCTGGAGCGACGAGGTTCTCGTCCGCGAGCTGCGCAGACTCCGCAGTGACGTGCTGATCACCACCCGCGCGGGACTCAACATCATGGCCGCGAGGTACACCCGCAAACGGGTCGTCACGATCGCCCAGGAGCACCTGCACTTCGAGGCCCACCAGCCCGGGATCTTCGAGGAGATCCGGACGTGGTACCCGAAGCTCGACGCCGTCGTGACCCTCACCGAGGCCGACGAGCACGACTACCGGAAGATGCTCAACGGGTCGTCCACCCGGGTGTTCACCATCGGCAACGGGCTGCCCGGCGGCCCGCGTCCGCGCTCCAGGCAGGAGAACCGGATCGTGCTGGCCGCGGGCAGGCTGGTGCCGGTCAAGGGGTACGACCGGCTGCTGAAGGCGTTCGTCCGGGTGGCCAGGGAACGCCCGGACTGGAAGCTGCGGATCTACGGTGAGGGCCGGGTCGGCGACAAGCTGGTCAAGCAGGCCGTGAAGCTGCGCCTGCACAACAACGTCACGTTCATGGGCTCCACCGGGGACATCGAGGGCGAGCTCGCCAAGGCCTCGATCCACGCGGTCAGTTCCCGGTTCGAGGGCTTCGGCATGACCATCATCGAGGCGTTCGCCTCCGGGGTGCCGGTGGTCAGCTTCGACTGCCCCCGGGGCCCCCGCGAGATCATCACCTCGGGTGTGAACGGGCTCCTCGTCCCCGCCGACGACGTGGACGCCCTGGCCGGCGGGCTGATCCAGATGATCGACGACGAGGAGGGACGCCGCCGGATGGCCGAGAACGCCCTCCAGACGGCGAGGAACTACGACATCTCCATGATCGTCAATCGCTGGGAGAAGTGCTTCGCCGAACTCGGCCGCTGACCGGGCGGGGAGAAACTCGTGGGTTGAGGGGAGCAGCGGACGGTCCGGCACGGCGTCTCTGTGATGTGGAAGTCGAACTGCTCTCTCACGGAGAGCCATTAGCCAGGGACCGTGTCGACATCGCGACACTGTTCGCTGAACATCACCTCGGGCTGGTACGGCTGGCGCTGCTCATGGTGGGAGACCAGGCCACCGCCGAGGACGTGGTGCAGGAGGCGTTCGCCCGGACCCACGCGAGGCGGCGCGGCCTGCGTGACCCAGCCCGCGCGCTGACCTACATCCGCTCGGCGGTGCTCAACGGGTCACGTTCGGTGCTGCGCCGTCGCGCGGTCGCCTTCCGGCGCGCCGTGCCGTACGAGCCGCCCGTCTGGTCGGCCGAGCACGCGGCGCTGCTCGGGGAGGAGCGCCGCGAGGTGCTCGTGGCCCTGCGCGCGCTGCCCAGACGGCAGCGAGAGGCGCTGACGCTCCGCTACTACCTGGAACTGCCCGACCTGGAGATCGCCCAGACGATGGGTATCGCCGCCAGCACCGCCCGTTCCACCCTCGCGCGCGGGCTGGCCGCCCTCGCTCGGACGCTCAAGGAGGAGTCATGACCGACATCGAGAACCGCCTCCGCGACGCCTTGTCCGCCGCCTCCGCGACCGCCGCGGACGTCCGCCCGCTCGTCGTTCCCGTCCGCCGCTCCAGGGCTCCCCTCAGGATCTCCGCCGTGGCCCTGGCCGTCGCCGTGACGGTCTTCGGAGTCGTACGGCTCAGCACGTCCTTCACCCTGTCGAGGGAGAACGTCGTCGCCATGGCGATGAGCGGCCCCGAGCAGTCGGGATACGCCGATGTGTTGGTCTTCCTCTGCAAACAGGACGATGCCTTCCCCACGTGCGACCATGCGATGACCGAGGACGAGAAGGCGGAGATCCGACGGGCACTTGAGACCCGGCCCGAGGTGGAAAGGATCTTTTTCGAGGATCGTCGTCAGGTATGGGAGAAATTCCGGAGCCAGAACGCGGACGACTCCATGCTGCTGAAGGAGCTAACCGTCGAGGACATGCCGGAGTCCTTCCGGGCCTTGCTCAAGCCGGGGGCGGATTCCAAGGCCGTCGCCCGTGCCATGGGGGAACTGCCGGGGGTGTCCAACGCGCTCGATACGCCCTGCGTGCTGAGAAAAGTGTCGCTGCGGTCGCTCGTCGAGTACGTCCTTCCGTGGTCGGAGCCGGAGCAGTGCTCGTTCCCGGCGTTCGAGGTGCCGAAGCCGGGCTGAGCCGGTGACGGGGGTAGGGGCGGGTCGCGAACGTGGCCCATGACCGGTGCCGGACGAGCCTGGTGTGCGGCACCGTCAGGTTCGTCCGGCGCTGTCGGGGGGGCTTGTCCATGATCGCCCTCGGATGGCACCGCACATCCGAGGGCATGACGCATAAGGTGAGCACGAGCCGTACCCCCAGGTTTGGAGCCATATGGGCATGATCATGGCGGTGAGTTTCACCCGCTACGGCAGGCTGTACTACCTCGACCCCGGTGAGCACAGTCCCAAGGTCGGAGACAAGGTGCTGGTTCCCACCGAAGCCGGGCCCGAGGTGGCCGAGTGTGTGTGGGCGCCCCAGTGGACGAGCGAGGAGGTCGGCGGGCTGCCGGTCTGCGCGGGCATCGCGAACGAGGAGCACCTGACCCGCGACGAGGGCAACAAACGGCGGCGCGCCGAGGCCCGCAGCGTCTCCAAGCGCCTGATCAAGCGGCACACGCTGCCCATGAAGGTCGTCGGCGTCGACTACACGGACGCCGAGAACGTCTACACGGTCTATTTCTCCGCCCCCCAGCGCGTCGACTTCCGCGCCCTCGTCCGCGACCTGGCCCGCAACCTGCGCGCCCGGGTGGAACTGCGCCAGATCGGTCCCCGCGACGAGGCCCGACTCCAGGGGGGCATCGGCCCCTGCGGCCGTGACCTGTGCTGCGCCACCTTCCTCAAGGACTTCGAACCGGTCTCCGTCCGCATGGCCAAGGACCAGGACCTGCCGGTCAACCCGCTGCGCATCGCGGGGGCGTGCGGGCGGCTGATGTGCTGCCTGAAGTACGAGCACCCTCTCTATCTCGACGCGCACAGCAGGATGCCCCGCGTCGGGCTGAAGGTCGACACCCCCGAGGGGGCGGGAACCGTCGTGGGCCGCAACGTCCCCTCCGACTCCGTCGTGGTCCGCCTGGAGGACGGCGGACGCCGCTGCGCGTGCCCGTCGGCGTCGGTGTGCTCCCCACGCAAGCAGCACGACGCGGCGTACGGGGACGCGGTGCAGGTCGCCGACGGCGGGCCTGAGGGGTGACCGGGGGCGCGGTGCAGGTCACCCTCGGCAGGCCGGATGGGTGACCGGGCCGCGGCCCGCTCGGGGTGTGGTGCCTTCTGGGCCCGTGGGGATTTTCCGGCTGCTGTGAAAGGTGGGGCGCGGCCTCCCGGGGCCGTGCCACGTGGCCGCTCACGGTCGGCGTGTTCGCCTGGGCGATGCGCGGTCGCGGGGCCCGGCGCGGGCGTAGGATGCGAGCGGTCAGCCTCTCCGCGCGCGTCGGCTCCCCTCGCCGGACCCGCGTGCGATCCCGGCCCACGGACTACGGAGCGGACAAGGCGTGAGATCCCATGTGGTCGCCGTACTGGCGGCGGTGGCCCTGCTGGCGAGCGCGTGCACCGGAACCGACGCCAACGCCGGTTCCGGCAGTGGTACGGCCGGTGGTGAGGCGGGGGGGACGTCGCTCGGCTGGGAGGAGTGCGGGGGCGGTTTCGAGTGCGCGAAGCTCCCCGTGCCCCTCGATCATGCCAAGCCGGACGGCGAGAAGATCGAGCTCAGCGTGATCCGGCTACCCGCCTCGGGTGACCGGATCGGCTCGATCCTGCTCAACCCCGGCGGCCCCGGCGCCTCCGGGGTCAAGTACGCGCGAAGTGCCCGCACGGCGGTGAGCGCGGCCGTACGGGACCGCTTCGACGTCGTGGGCTTCGACCCGCGAGGGGTCGGCGAGTCCGCGCCCGTCCGCTGCCTGTCGACGAGCGAGCTGGACACCTACGTCGGCCTCGACAGCTCGCCCGACTCGCCGGGGGAGATCACCATGCTGGAGGAGGGCTCGCGGCGGTTCGCCTCCGGCTGCCAGGCCCGCTCGGGCAGGCTCCTGCCGCACGTCGGCACGGCCGACGCCGCCCGGGACATGGACCTGCTGCGCGCCGCGGTCGGAGACTCCCGCCTCACCTACCTCGGCAAGTCGTACGGCACCCAGCTGGGCGCCGCCTACGCGGACCTCTTCCCCAGCCACGTACGCGCCCTCGTCCTGGACGGGGCCGTGGACCCCTCGCTCGGCCCGCTGGAGCTGAACACCGCGCAGGCCCGTGGTTTCGAGGTCGCCCTCGACGCGTTCCTCGGGGACTGCCTCACCGCCACCGACTGCCCCTTCAGCGGTTCTGTCAGCTCCGCCCGCGCGGAGATCGCCGCCCTGCTCCGCCGCGCGGACGCGGCCCCCCTGACCAACAGGACGGGCGACGGCCGTACGGTGACCGAGGCCTGGACCACCCTCGGCCTGATCACCCCGCTCTACGACCGGCAGGCCTGGCCGGTTCTCCGCCAGGCGCTCGGCCAGGCGCTGAAGGGCGACGGCACCACCCTGCTCCGCCTGGCCGACCTGCTGATCGACCGCGAGCCGAACGGCGAGTACACCAACCAGACCGAGTCCAACCTGGCCGTCAACTGCGTCGACGTCCCCTATCCCCGCGACTCCGCCGCCTATGCCACGGCGGCCCGCGAGTCGGCCAAGGACGCCCCGCTCTTCGGCGCGTACGTCATGTGGAGCTCGCTGCCCTGCGCGTACTGGCCGGCCAAGGGAGGCCCCCGGGCGAAGATCGACGCCCCCGGAGCCCCGCCCATCATGGTCGTCGGCACCGAACGCGACCCGGCCACGCCCTACGAGTGGTCCGAGGCCCTCGCCTCCCAGCTCTCCTCCGGCGTCCTCGTCGGTTTCGACGGCGACGGGCACACCGCCTACCTGACGGGTTCGACGTGCGTGGACCGCCTGGTGGACGACTACCTGATCGATCTGACCGTTCCCAAGGACGGAACCCGCTGTCCCAAGATCAGCTGATTCCAGGGCGCGGGAAGGCCCCGGGAGCCTGTAGACTGCCGTAGGCCGTGGTGAAACACGGCACGCCGCCTTAGCTCAGTCGGCCAGAGCACTTCACTCGTAATGAAGGGGTCTGGGGTTCGATTCCCCAAGGCGGCTCCAAGGTAGAAGGCCCTCTCGGATGATCCGAGAGGGCCTTTTCGGTCTTGTAGAGCTGGAAAATACGGCAACGCGGTCAGTCACTGGATGGAAATGTCGCCCGATCTTGAACGGGGTGGAGGTCCCGGCCACTGCGCCGCCGTGGCGTACTTCGATCGCCGTCAGGTCGAAGTGGTCGAAGGCGAGTTCGACGTAGCGTCCGTCCACGACGTGGTCTACCTGGTAGAGCTTGTTGGGCATCCTGATCGTGTCGACCTTGGACACTTTGCGGCGTTCGGTCCATTAGAACGCCTCGGCGAGCTGGGAGGGGAGGCGGCCGCACGTGGCTCCGATAGGCCCTGCTGCCAGCGGCTGGGCGCCCGTTCGCTCCCGCCATTGCCGCAGCCGGCCCCGCACGGTCGCCTCCGGACGCTCCAGCGTCCGCGCGATCGACCGGAAGCCCTGGACCAGTACCGACCTGCCGGATGCCTCCCCGATCACCGAGACGTATGAAGACGCTGTTCCTCAACCGCAGCTCGACGTCGAGAGCGTCCTTGCCTACCGTGAGCATTGCCTCGGTTCCTCCGGCGCACCGTGAGTCACGGCCCTTCCCGGTGTTCGGTCCAGACAGCAGGGGAGGGCCGTTCCGCTGCCTGGACATGCTCACGCTGATATCGCCCACCAAGGAGAGCAAGGAGAACCTCATGACCTGCGGGTGTCCCCGTCAGCGATGACGCGAAGGTCCCCCTTATGGCCAAGAGGAATAACGCCTAACACCCGATCTGATAGGGCCGCATCATCTCGTTGTCCTCATGTCCGAGAATATGGCAGTGCCAGACGTATCGGCCGGGCAGATCGAACTTCGCCTTCACCCGCGTGATCTCTCCGGGAGGCGCGATGACGGTGTCCTTGAAGCCCCGCTCCCATGGTTCCGGCGGTCGCGGGCTACCGCCGACCGGCTGCCGGTCGACGACCTGGAACTGCACCTCATGGATATGGATCGGATGTGCATCCGTCGTGAAGTTGTACAGTTCCCAGACTTCGATGGAGTTCAGGACCGGATTCTCGGTGATCGGATCGTCCCACCGCAATGGGTTCGGTTTGCCGTTCTGCACTGTGCCGAGCTGAACGATAACGGGACTGACACCCGGGAAGTCGGCCGAGCCCTGCTCAGAGAGTGAGAGCTGTCGGTGTTTGATCGCCGGGCCGAGCGGCTGGAACTGCGGCAAGGTCAGCCGGCACGGCGGAGTGCTGGTGTCGTGGGAGACGAGCCGCACGACCTTGAACTTCATGACCTGGCCGGTGGTGGCGGGGTCGGCGAACGAGTCAGGTGGCCCGGGGAAAGGCGCGTCGGGCGCCTCGTTGATCAGGAAGATCTCCGTGCCCACCGGCAGGCCGGTGAAGTCCACGATCACGTCGGCCCGCTCCGCCGGTGCCACCAGCAGTTGGTCGAGCTCGACCGGCGCGGGCAGGAAGCCGCCTTCTGCGCCGATCACCCAGATGGGCAACGCCGTCTTGACAGGGCGTGGCGCCAATGGGTTCGACACCAGCTTGAAGACGAGGAAGCGCGAGTCGCATCCGTTGAGGATGCGGAAGCGGTACCGTCGCGGCTCCACCTCCTGCACCGGCCACGTCTTCCCGTTGACCACGATCGTGTTGCCGAAGAACTCTGGGTTCCAGATCGGCGGTACGTCGCTGTTCGGAGCGTACGGGCCGGTAAACCCGTCAAAGAAGGTCCGGCTGTTGGGGTAGAACAGCGAACCGTCGTCGTTGAACGAACGGTCCTGGACGGCCAGGGGGATCTCGTAATAACGCTTGCCCGGCCGGTCACCGACCTGCGGCGCGGGGCCAGGTAGGCGGCCTTCCGGCAGGTCGCCGGGGCCGCCGCGGAGCAGGTAGAAGCCGGCCGGTCCGGCGTAGACGTTGACCCTGGTCATCCCCAGGGTGTGGTCGTGGTACCACTGCGTGTTGGCCGGCTGGTTGTTGGCGTATTGGAAGACCGCATTTCCGGGGCCCCAGCGGTCGCCGATCGGCGACTTCGCTTTGAAGACGTCGTAGAAAGAGCCATCGCGTGCGAACCCCGCCGGAATATTGCGGGCTTTCGGCAGATACCACGCCTCGGGATAGCCGTCGCTGAAGTCGAACGTATGGTTGCCGTGAACGTGAGTGACAATGGGCACCGGCCCTCGGTAAGGGTTCTGATCGGTGCCGTTCGAGTCGCGGCCCTGTATGCCCCCTGGCGGGTTCGCCCAGTGCAGGGTCTGGTCGATCGGCAGGAGGTGTGGCAGGAAGTCGCCGTTCCGGTCAACGAGGCCGTTGATCCACTTGACCCGAACCGGCCGTCGATAATGAGCGTTTATCGTGAAAGCCGGATAGTTGAACGTGCCTCGATGGCTGACTGATCCGTAGCTCCATACGGTCGTCGCCGGGAGAGTCGGGGGTAGGATCTGCTGCCCGAACTGGCGTACGGCGATCTCGTAGTAGTCGAGTTCGTGGCCTTTCCAGGTCGGTGGCATTGCTGGCGGTATGACCAGCTGTGTCACGTACTTGCTGATGGTGGCCGGGTCGAGCGTTCCTCTCGGCGAGGCTTGCGCCAAGGCCGTGCCGAGGAACCGGACCGGAGTCACCGTGGCGGCTCCGGTAATCGCGGCGATCTGCAGAAAGCGCCGACGCATCAATTCGGACATATCCCCCCCTAAGGCATACAATTGGAGAAAATCGCGGATTTGACCATTTTGTGCGACGCCTAAATGTAGACATTTGCGCCGCGTTACAGGAAAGGTGAGCATTAATTCAAATCCGGCTTTCCTGTATTGGGACTCTATCTGGGGGGGTGACGACCAAGAAAATAATGCGTCTTGTGTTTGGTAAATGGCTCATTATTTGCGGTCAAGTAATTTAATGTCAGGCGGCGATGGCGACCAGTGAACCGCTTTGTCGGCTGGACAGGCCTCGATGGCTAACTCGCGACACGCGGGTCAGGATCCGTGATCTGCCGGGTGCGTCCCGGATCGTGTCGTGCGTGGTCGTCTCCCCCTCACGTCGGCTGTGGATGGAGTTGACTGGTGTCGATGCAGCCAAGGTCGTGGCTGGAGCCCGCACCTGAGGTCGCCCGAGCGATCCGGGCGATGTATCGAGGTAAGCGTGAGGCTCCGTTGCCCGTCCGGGTCCGTGATGAGCTGGGCGAACTCTTCGCGGACGCATTCGGGGCCGAGGGCAAACCGGACTGGCCACCCAGCGGGTGGCGCTGATCACCGTGTTCCAGCCGGAAAGTGGCTGCTGCGCGAAATAGCAGGACGTTGACCGCGACCTGCCTGAGCGATGGATCGCCGCCCATGATGGCCAGCCGCCACAGGCAGGTTCATCCAAGAGGTGCTTAACCGCTTGCCGGAGGATCCCTCTTCGCCGATCATCATGTTCGCGCAGAGCACCCGGTTGCTTGATCGGCGCGTGCCCGGCTCGCGACGCGGCATGGACGCCCTTCGCTCGTAAGGCGCCCACGAGCTGTCGCTGGTTCATGAAGGCAGACGCGGACCGCGCATACGCTCTACAGCAGCGCCGTACAGCGACACATCCTTACGCGGTCACACGCCACCGGTCCGCATCCACCACCTGACCGGGGCGGGAGCCCGCCCGCCTGGGCTGCGCCGTTCACTCGTAATGAAGGGGTCTGGGGTTCGATTCCCCAAGGCGGCTCCAGGTCAGAGGCCCTTCCGGATCATCCGGGAGGGCCTTTGTCGTATCTGCAGCAGCAGCCATATGCGGCAACGGCGTCAGTCGTCTCCGAAACTGCTGTGATCCAGTCGAGTGCCTCGCGAATCTCCGAAGGCAGCTGTTGGGTTCTTGGCCGAGAGTCTGAGTGGTGCCAAGGAACTCGATGGGCTCGTGCGGGGTGTCGTTGGTGAGTGGATGTTCCAGCAGCCCGGTCAGGCGGAGCGGGATGCCCCGTCTGCCGGTGCTCGGAAGCTCGGGTGGTGACCACCGGCGGGGGCAGGCTGTCACCGTGGTTCGTGGTTCGACCGGCTCGGGCCGGAGGGGCGTTTCCGCCGGGTGCGGCCCCCGTCCTGTCCGGATCTGTTTCGCCGGGGACCTGTAAGAATCCCCGGCTATCGCCGTCCGACGCCGTTGAGCAGCGTGTCGACGACGAGATCGGCCGCCTGCGGGGGTTCGAGCAGGGGGAACCGGTGGGCGGCTGTGTCGACGAGGTGGTCCAGCATGGCGCGGGCCCATTCTGCGGGCACGTCGGCGCGTAACAGGCCCTCGTCGGCCGCCCGCTGGACGAACCTGTCGAGCCGCGCGCTCTGCTCCTCTCTGCGGGCACTCGCGTCCGGATTCGCGTGCATCATCCGGCGTACGTCCACCGGCCACTCCCGGCTGACCGGGACGATGCCCTCCACGTATCGGTGCAGCGCCACCGCCACCTGTGCCTCGACGAGCCTGGCCTGGTCCAGCACCCGCTGGGAGGAGTCGAGCTTCGCCTGGAAGATGGCCGCGAGCAGGGCCTCCTTGGTGGGGAAGCGCCGGTAGACGGTCCGCCGGTCGACTCCGGCCTCGGCGGCGATCGCGCCGATGCTGGTCGACGGATCCTCGGCCAGCAGGCGGGCCCCCGTGCGCAGGACCGCTTCGAGGTTGCGGACGGCATCAGCTCTCATGATCTCGCCAGTGTACCGAGGTGTGACACCTGTCCGTTTGACATACACAGCCTTGAGGCACAAAATCCTATTACTGTCACATTGACGTGACAGATGCGTTGCCTGAAGGAGGCACAGTGATCAGGACCTGGCTCATCACCGGAAGTTCGCGCGGCTTCGGACGCGAGCTCGCGGCGGCCGCACTCGAACGCGGAAACCGGGTGGTCGCCACCGCCCGCCGGCCGGGACAGCTCGACGATCTCGTACGGAAGTACGGCGACCTCGTGCGCGCGTTCGCCCTCGACGTCACCGACGCCGGGGCCGCACACGCCGCCGTGCGGCTCGCCGTCGACGAGTTCGGCGGGCTCGACGTGGTGGTGAACAACGCCGGCTACGCCGACTCCTCCCCGATCGAGGAGACCCGGGACGAGGACTTCCGCGCGCAGGTCGAGGCCAACTTCTTCGGCGTCGTCAACGTCACGAAGGCCGCCCTGCCGGTGCTGCGCGCCCAGCGTTCCGGGCACGTCCTGCAGTTCTCCTCCATCGGCGGGCGGGTGGGCGGGTCTCCCGGCCTGGCCGCCTACCAGTCGGCGAAGTTCGCGGTCGAGGGCTTCTCGGAGGTGCTCAGCAACGAGGTGAAGCCGCTGGGCGTCAAGGTGACCATCATCGAGCCCGGCGCGTTCCGTACCGACTGGGCAGGGTCGTCCATGCGTATCCCGGCTGTCGGGCCTGACTACGAGGAGACCGTCGGCGCCATGAACCGGCGGCGCGTGGGCTTCGACCGGACGGCCCCGGGCGACCCCGCGCGAGCGGCGCGCGTCATTCTCGACACCGTGGACCTCGACGAGCCGCCGCTGCGCCTGCTGCTCGGGTCGGACGCGGTGGACCTGGCCGAGAAGTCGTCCCGCGTCCGCGCCGCCGAGGCCGCGCGGTGGGCGGAGGTGAGCCGCTCGGCGGACTTCCCGCCCGGTGAGTGAACCTTCTCCGTCGTACGGATGCCGTAGGTGGTCGCGGCCGACCGTGCTTTGCCGTCCCGCCGGAGTGCCCGGGGCGCCCCGGAGAATGACCTGAGGTCTGGTATACGTGCGATGAGCACCTGGAAAACCCCATAATCTATGGCTTATGTCTGAACGGGGTGAGGGACAGTCAGGGGTCGCGTCCAAGATCGGGCGTCTGGTGGCGATCGGGGCGGCGGCGGGCCTGCTGGTCGCGGGGATCGCGTTGCCGGCCGTGGGAGGCGCGGGCCTGGGCTTCGTGTCGGCGACCAACGAGCTGAATCTCAAACCCACCGACCTCG
>NZ_JBHMBS010000060.1:0-15053 GCF_042428775.1 Streptosporangium vulgare
GACCCACCACCGCCGCCGGCTCCACCCCCAGCGAACGCCACACCTCCGCCAGCGAGACCATCACCGCCCACAACACCGGCTGAACCACATCCACCCGCTCAAAGCCCGGCTGACCCACCTGCGCCCGCAACACCCCCGTCAACGACCAGTCCACGAACCCCGACAGCGCCACCTCACACTCCGCCATCCGACCCGCGAACACCGCCGAAGACTCCAGCAGCTCAACCCCCATCCCCAACCACTGCGACCCCTGACCAGGAAAGACGAACACCGTCTTGCCCGTGGTCGCCGCCACTCCCTCGACGGCGCCCGACACCGTGCCGGAGGCGAACCGCTCCAGGGTCGCCGTCAGCTCGGCCCGGTCCCCCACCACCACGGCGCGGCGCTCGAAGGCCGACCGCGACACCGCCAGCGAGTGCGCCACGTCGGCCACGCCCAGTTCGGCGCGCTCGGCCGTCCACGCCGCGAGCCGCCCGGCCTGCGCCCGGAGCGCCTCGCTCGTCTTCGCCGACAGCGCCCACGGCGCCACCGGTACCTCGGCGGGCGCCTCGGCCTCGACCGGCTCCTGGGCGGGGGCCTCCTCGATGATCACGTGCGCGTTCGTGCCGCTCATGCCGAACGAGGACACGCCGGCCCTGCGCGGTTCCGCGCCGGCCGGCCAGGGACGGGCCTCCGTCAGGAGCTCCACGTCGCCCGCCGTCCAGTCGATCTGCTCGGAGGGCTCCTCGGCGTGCAGGGTGGCGGGCAGGACGCCGTTGCGCAGGGCCATCACCATCTTGATGACCCCGGCCGCGCCGGCGGCGGCCTGGGCGTGGCCGATGTTCGACTTCACCGAGCCGAGCCACAGCGGCCTGCCCTCGGGCCGGTCCTGGCCGTACGTGGCGAGGATGGCCTGCGCCTCGATCGGGTCGCCGAGCGCGGTACCCGTGCCGTGCGCCTCGACGACGTCGACCTGGACGGGCGCGAGCCTGGCGTCGGCGAGCGCCTGGCGGATCACCCGCTGCTGCGAGGGACCGTTCGGCGCGGTGAGGCCGTTGCTCGCGCCGTCCTGGTTGATCGCCGACCCGCGGATCACCGCGAGGACGGGGTGGCCGTTGCGCCGCGCGTCCGACAGCCGCTCGACCAGGAGCACACCGGCGCCCTCGGCGAGCGCCATGCCGTCGGCGGCGTTGGAGAACGCCTTGGAACGCCCGTCCTTGGCCAGCGCGCGCACCCGGCTGAAGCCGACGAACGTGCCGGGGGTCGCGAGCACGGTCACCGCTCCGGCCAGCGCCATCGTGCAGTCGCCGTTGCGCAGCGCGCGCACCGCGAGGTGGAGCGCGACCAGGGACGACGAGCAGGCGGTGTCGATGGTGACGGCCGGGCCCTCCAGCCCCAGGGTGTAGGAGATGCGGCCGGAGACCACGCTGGTGGCGACGCCGGTCATCATGTAGCCCTGCAGCTCCGGCGGCGCCTGCGTCATCATCGTGAGGAACTCGGGGCTGTTGGCGCCCACGAACACGCCGGTCCTGCTGCCGTGCAGGGTGACCGGGTCGATGCCGGCCCGCTCGATCGCCTCCCACGAGGTCTCCAGCAGCAGCCGCTGCTGCGGGTCCATCGCGACGGCCTCGCGCGGGCTGATCCCGAAGAAGCCGGGATCGAACTCGGTGATGTCGTGCACGAACCCGCCCTCGGCGACGTACGAGGTGCCGAAGGCGTCGGGGTCGGGGTTGTAGAGCGTCTCCAGGTCCCAGCCGCGTCCCTCGGGGAAGTTCGAGATGGCGTCGGTCCCGCCGGCCACGACCCGCCACAGGTCCTCCGGGCTCTCGACCTCTCCCGGGTAGCGGCATCCGATGCCGACGATGGCGATGGGCTCGTGGTCCTTCTCCTCGGCCGCGTGCAGGCGCTTCTTGCTGTCGTGAAGCTCGGTCGTCACTCGCTTCAGGTACTCGACGAGCTGTGCTTCTGTTGCCATCTGCCTTCCTCTCTCGCTACTACGCCTGCTCAGGAGATGCCGAGCTCGTTGTCGATGAAGTTGAGAATCTCGTCCGCCGTCGCGTCGGCCAGCCGGCCGGCCACGTCCTCCTCCGCCGGTCCGGTGTCCGGCCGCCTCTCCTTCCAGGAGAAGAGCAGCTGCTCCAGCCGGGCCGTGATGTCCTCGGAGGTCGCGCACTCGGCCGCGACGACGGCCAGCCTGGCCTCGATCCGGTCGAGCTCGGCCAGGATCTGCTGGTCCGCGCTGTGCGCCGGTGGCGCGATCTCCTCCAGCAGGTGCCCGGCCAGCGCGGCGGGGTTGGGGTAGTCGAAGACCAGTGAGGCGGGGAGCCGCAGCCCGGTGGCGGTCTTGAGGCGGTTGCGCAGCTCCACCGCGGTCAGCGAGTCGAAGCCGATCTCCTTGAACGCCCGGCCGGGCTCCACCACCTCGGACCCGGCGAAGCCGAGCACCGCGGCCACGTGGCTCCGCACCAGGTCCAGCAGCATCGGCGTCCGGTCGGCCTCGGGGAGGGCGGCCAGCCGGTCGGTGAGGGACTCGGCCTCCTGCGACTCGGCCGTCACGACGCGGCGGGCCGTGGTCCGCACCAGGCCGCGCAGCAGCGGGTGCCCGAAGCCGGCCGCCGCGCCCGCGCGCAGCGTGGCGAGGTCGAGCCGCATGGGCACGAGTGCCGCCTGGTCCGCGCCCATGGCCAGGTCGAACAGGTCGAGGCCCTGGTCCAGGTCGAGCGCGCCCATCCCGGACCTGTTCAGCCGGCCGATGTCGGCCTCGTCCAGGTGGCCGGTCATCCCGCTGCCGCTCCGCGGCGACCACAGGCCCCAGGCCAGCGACGTCGCCGCCTGCCCGCGTGCCCGGCGGTGCCGGGCGAGCGCGTCCAGGAAGGCGTTGGCCGCCGCGTAGTTGCCCTGGCCGGGGCTGCCGAACACGCCGGCCGCGCCCGAGTACAGCACGAACCGCGCCAGGTCGAGCCCGGCGGTGAGCTCGTGCAGGTTGACGGCCGCGGTGACCTTCGGCCGCAGCACGGCCTCGACGCGCTCCGGGGTGAGCGAGGAGATCATCCCGTCGTCCAGCACGCCCGCCGTGCTGAGGACGCCGGTCAGCGGGTGCTCGGCCGGGATGTCCGCGAGCAGCGCCGCCAGGGCGTCCCGGTCGGCCGCGTCGCACGCGACGATCCGCACGGTGGCGCCCAGCCCGGTCAGCTCCTCCTCCAGCGCGGCGGCGCCCGCGGCCTCGGGGCCGCGGCGTCCGGCCAGGACCAGGTGCCGCACGCCGTGCTCGGTGACCAGCCGCCTCGCCGCGAGGGCGCCGAGCGCGCCGGTGCCGCCGACGACGAGCACGGTGCCCTCGCCGTCGAGCTCGACCGGCGTGGTCAGCACGACCTTGCCGATGTGGCGGGCCTGGGCGACGTACCGGAACGCGTCACCGGCCCGGCGGACGTCCCAGTCGCGGATCGGCGGCAGCCGGAGCGCGCCCTCCGCGAACAGCGCGACGACCGTGGCGAGGATCTCGCCGGTGCGCGCGGTGTCGAGCCGGGTGAGGTCGAAGTCCTGGTAGCGCGCGGGGAGCATCGCGGCCGGATCCCGTACGTCCGTCTTGCCCATCTCGATGAACCGCCCGCCGGGCCGCAGCAGCCCGAGCGAGGCGTCGACGAACTCCCCGGCGAGGGAGTTGAGCACCACGTCCACCCCGGCGCCGAAGGTCCGCGCGAACTCCAGCGTCCGCGAGGAGGCGATCCGCTCGCGGGGCACGCCCAGCGCGTGCACCGCGTCCCACTTGCCCTCGCTCGCGGTGCCGTAGACCTCGGCCCCCAGGTGGTGGGCGAGCTGGACGGCGGCCGTGCCGACGCCGCCGGCGGCGGCGTGCACCAGCAGCGACTCCCCGGCGCGGAGATCGGCCAGGTCCACGAGCGCGTGGTAGGCGGTGACGAAGGCGATCGGCACGGACGCCGCCTCGGCGAACGTCCATCCGTCGGGGATCCGGGCGAGCAGCCGGTGGTCGGTGACGGCGAGCCGGGCGAAGCCGTCGACGATGCCCATCACCCGGTCGCCGACCGCGAGCGTGGTGACGTCGTCGGCGACCTCGGTGACGACGCCCGCGCCCTCCCCGCCCATCGGGGCGTCGCCGGGGTACATGTCCAGGGCGATCAGCACGTCGCGGAAGTTCAGTCCCATCGCCCGGGTGGCGATCCTGACCTGGCCGGGGGCGAGCGGCGGGGTGTCCGCGGGCAGCAGCGCCAGGTTGTCGACCGTGCCCCGGCCGGTCACGTCCAGCCGCCAGTTCCCGGCCCCGGCGGGCGGGATCATCGCGTCGCCGCGCCCGGATCCGGCGCGGGCGAGCCTGGGCGTGTACGCCGTCCCCTCGCGGAGCGCGAGCTGGGTCTCCCCACCGGCCAGTGCGGCCGGCAGCGCCTGGTAGGAGTCCGGGTGGCCGTCCAGGTCGAGCAGGATCAGCCGGTCCGGGTTCTCCGACTGCGCCGACCTGGCCAGCCCCCAGACGGCGGCGTTCGTCAGGTCCGCGACCTCGTCGTGGGCGGTCGCGGCGACGGCGCCGTGGGTGATGAGGACGAGCCGCGAGGACGGGAAGCGCTCCTCGGCCAGCCAGGTCCGCAGCAGGTCGAGCACCTCGCAGGTACGGCCGGCGACGGCCTCGGCGAGCGGGCCCGCGGGTCCGCCGTCCAGTGACACGCACACCAGGTCGGGCACCTGTTCCGTCGCGAGGAGCGCGGCCAGGCCGTCGTGCCGCGCGGCGTCGATCCCGGCCCGGGACAGGTCGGTCGCGTCGCCGACGGCGGCCCACCGCTGCCCGGCCGGTACCTCTGCGGCCGGGACGGGCGCCCAGTCGAGGGCGTAGAGCGAGTCGCGTGCCGTACCGGCGGCCGAAGCGGTGCTCGCGGCGGGCAGCGGGCGCAGCAGCAGGGCCGCCACGTCGGCGACCGGGGCGCCCGCCTGGTCGGTGAGGGTGAGCGCCACGCGGCCGGTCTCGGGGATCGACAGCCGGGCCCGGATCGAGGTGGCCCCGGTGGCGTGCAGCCGCACGCCGGTCCAGGCGAACGGCATCTGCGGCCCGGCCTGCGCGCCGGTCGCGTGCAGCGCGACGGAGTGCAGCGCCGCGTCGAGGAGCGCGGGGTGGAGGCCGAACCCGCCGGTGTCGGTGCCCTCCGGCAGGGCGACCTCGGCGAAGACCTCCTCGCCGCGCTGCCAGACGGCCCGCAGTCCCTGGAAGGTCGGGCCGTAGCCGAGACCGGCCTCGGCCAGCCAGCCGTACATGCCGGACACGTCGACGGCCTCGGCGCCCTCGGGCGGCCAGGTCTCGGTGTCCTGGACCGGCCGCCGGGCGGCGCCGGTCGCGAGGACGCCGACGGCGTGGCAGGTCCACGGGTCGTCGGACAGCCCGCGGTCGGGCCGCGCGTGGACGGCGAGCGTGCGCCGCCCCTCGTCGTCGGGCGCGCCGACGGCGAGCTGGAGCTGGACCGCGCCCCGCTCCGGCAGGGTGAGCGGCGCCTGGATGGTGAGCTCGTCGACGAGGTCGCAGCCGACCTCGTCACCGGCGCGCAGCGCGAGCTCGACGAAGGAGGTTCCCGGCAGGATCGCCTGCCCGTTGACCGCGTGGTCGGCGAGCCAGGGGTGCGTCCTCAGCGAGAGCCTGCCGGTGAGCAGGACGCCCTCCGCCCCGGCGAGCGACACGGCCGCGCCGAGCAGGGGGTGTCCGGCCGCGCCCAGCCCCGCGGCGCCGACGTCGCCGGGCTGGGAGGTGCGCTCCTCGAGCCAGAAGTGCTGGTGCTGGAAGGCGTAGGTGGGCAGGTCGACGACGCTCGGCCGGGCGGGGGCGACGGCCCGCTCCCAGTCGACGTCGCCGCCGCGCGTCCACAGCTCGGCCGCGCTGGACCACATCCGGCGCTGGCCGCCCTCGTTGCGCCGCAGGGTGCCGATGGCCGTGACGTCGTGGTCGGCCGCGTCCGCGGTCTCCTGGACGGCCATGGTCAGCACGGGGTGGGCGCTGCACTCCACGAACACGCCGTGTCCCCGCTCCATCAGCGCGCGCACCGACGGCTCCAGCCGGACCGGCCGGCGCAGGTTGGTGTACCAGTACCCGGCGTCGAGTTCGGTGCCCTCGATCCAGTCGGCGGTCACGGTGGAGAAGAACGGGATGTGGCCGGCGCGCGGCGCGACCGGCGCCAGCAGCGTGGCGAGCTCGTCCTCGATCGCGGTGACGTGCGCGGAGTGCGAGGCGTAGTCCACCTCGATCCGCTTGGCCCGCACCCCGGCCGCCTCGCAGTCGGCGAGCAGCTCCTCCAGCGCGTCCACGTCGCCGGAGACGACCGTGGCGGCCGGGCCGTTGAGCGCGGCGATCGACACCCGGCCGTCCCAGCGGCCCAGCCGCTCGGCCACCTCGGCCGACGGCAGCGCGACGGAGACCATCCCGCCCCGGTCGGCCAGCGCCACGATCGCCCGGCTGCGCAACGCCACCACCCGGGCGCCGTCCTCCAGGGACAGCGCACCGGCCACCACCGCGGCGGCGATCTCCCCCTGGGAGTGACCCGCCACCGCCGCCGGTGCGACCCCGAGCGACTGCCACAGCTGGGCGAGCGAGACCATCATCGCCCACAGCACCGGCTGGACCACGTCCACCCGGTCGAGGCCCGGCTGGCCTTCCTCGGCCCGCAGCACGCCGGTCAGCGACCAGTCCACGAACTCCGACAGCGCCACCTCGCACTCGGCCATCCGCGCCGCGAACACCGCGGAGGAGTCCAGCAGCTCGACGCCCATGCCCGGCCACTGCGACCCCTGGCCGGGGAAGACGAACACCGTCTTGCCGCCCGCGCCGGGCGTGCCCTCGACCACCCCGGTGACGGCGGCGCCGTCCGCGAGCCCGTGCAGCCCGGCGAGCAGCTCGTCGCGGTCCGTGCCCACGATCACCGCGCGGTGGTCGAACGCGGACCTGGAGACGGCGAGCGAGTGGGCCACGTCCTCCGGGCGCGCCCCGGATCCCGCGACCGCCCGCGCCAGCCGTCCGGCCTGGTCGCGCAGGGCCTGGGCGGTCCGCCCCGACAGCACCCACGGCACCGCGGGCAGCGACGGAAGCTCCGCCGGCGCCTCGTCCTCCCGGACGTCCTGGGCGGGGGCCTCCTCCAGCACCACGTGCGCGTTCGTGCCGCTGATGCCGAACGACGACACGGCGGCGCGGCGCTCGCGTCCGCTGTCCGGCCAGGCGACGGCCTCGGTCAGCAGCTCGACCCCGCCGGACGACCAGTCCACGTGCGGGCTCGGCTCGTCCACGTGCAGCGTCTTCGGCAGCACGCCGTGCCGGAGGGCCATCACCATCTTGATGATCCCGGCCACCCCGGCCGCCGACTGGGTGTGGCCGATGTTCGACTTCACCGAGCCGAGCCACAGCGGCCGGTCCTCGGGCCGGTCCTGGCCGTACGTGGCGAGCAGCGCCTGCGCCTCGATCGGGTCGCCGAGGGTGGTGCCCGTGCCGTGCGCCTCGACCGCGTCCACGTCCGCGGGCGACAGGCCCGCGTTCGCCAGCGCCTGACGGATCACCCGCTGCTGCGAGGGACCGTTCGGCGCGGTGAGGCCGTTGCTCGCGCCGTCCTGGTTGACCGCCGACCCACGGACCACCGCGAGGACCGGGTGGCCGTTGCGGCGCGCGTCCGACAGCCGCTCGACCAGGAGCATGCCGACGCCCTCCGACAGCCCGAAGCCGTCCGCC
This sequence comes from Streptosporangium vulgare, assembly GCF_042428775.1. NCBI lineage: Bacteria > Bacillati > Actinomycetota > Actinomycetes > Streptosporangiales > Streptosporangiaceae > Streptosporangium > Streptosporangium vulgare. Next base: position 7,685 of record NZ_JBHMBS010000060.1, read on the forward strand.
GCGCCCGCGAAGGCCTTGCACCGGCCGTCCCTGGCGAGCGCGCCCTGCAGGCTGAAGCCGATGAAGCCGAGCGGGGTGCACATCACCGTGACACCGCCCGCCAGGGCCAGGTCGCAGTCGCCGTTGCGCAGCGCCTGCACCGCCAGGTGCAGCGCCACCAGCGACGACGAGCACGCCGTGTCGACCGTGACCGCGGGCCCCTCGAACCCCATCGCGTACGCGACGCGGCCGGAGGCGATGCTGCTCAGCGTGCCGGTGACCAGGTGCCCGATGGACTCCAGCGGCACCTGGTCGGAGTGGCGGCCGTACTCCTCGTAGGCCGCGCCCACGAACACGCCGGTCCGGCTGCCGCGCAGCGAGCCGGGGTCGATGCGGCCGTGCTCGATCGCCTCCCAGGAGGCCTCGAGCAGCAGCCGCTGCTGCGGGTCCATCGCGAGCGCCTCGCGCGGGCTGATCCCGAAGAACTCGGGGTCGAACTCGCCCGCGCCGAGCACGAAACCGCCGTCCTGCGTGTACGAGGCGAAGACCGCCTCCGGGTCGGGGTCGTAGATCCCGTCGACGTCCCACCCCCGGTTGTCGGGCAGCCGGGAGATGGCGTCCCCGCCCTCGGCGACCAGCCGCCAGAGGTCGTCGGGGCCGTTCACCCCGCCCGGGGTGCGGCAGCTCATCCCGACGATCACGATCGGGTCGTCGGACACGTCGCCGCGAACCGCCCCGGCGGCCACGACGTCGTCCCGCACGCCCAGGATCTCGGTCCTGGCCAGCTCCGCGAGCGCCTTCACGTTCGGGTAGTCGAAGACCACGGTGGCCGGCAGGCGGATGCCGAAGGCGGCGTTGAGCCTGCCGCGCAGCTCGACGGCCGTGACGGAGTCGAAGCCGAGGTCGCGGAAGGCCCGGTCGACGCCGACCTCCGACGGGTCCGCGTAGCCGAGCACGCCGGCCACCTCCTTGCGGACCTGGGCCACCAGGAGGCGGGTCTGGTCCTGCGGGCTGAGCCGGACCAGCTGGGCGCCCAGCTCGGACACCTCCGCGCCGGTCCCGCCGCCGGTCCCGCCGGTCCCGCCGGTCTCGCCGGTCTCGAGCACCGCGACGGCCTCGGGGACGCCCTCCAGCAGGGGGCGCCTGCGGGCGATGGCGAAGAGCGGGGCGAAGCGCGGCCAGTCGATGTCCGCGATCACCAGGGCGGTCTCGTCGTCGTCCAGCGCCTGCCAGAGTCCCTCGACGGCCGTGAGCGGGTCCATGTAGCGGACACCGCTCCTGCGGGCGTCGTCCTCGCCGAGCAGCGTGGTCATCCCGCCGCCCGCGGCGTCCCAGAAGCCCCAGGCGATCGCCGTCCCGGGAAGGCCGCGGGAGCGACGGTGGGCGGCGAGCGCGTCGAGGAACGCGTTGCCCGCGGCGTAGGCGCCGTTGTGGGAGCCGCCCCAGACACCGGCGCCGGAGGAGAACAGCACGAAGGCGTCGAGCGGTCCGGCGAAGAGCTCGTCCAGGTGGGCGGCGCCGGTGATCTTGGCCTGGGTGGCCTCGGCCAGCTCGTCCGGGCCGAGGTCGAGCAGCGGCTGGATGTGCGGGACGCCCGCGGTGTGGAAGACCGACCGGATGGTGTCGCCGCCCGCCTCGACCTCGCCGATCAGGGCGGCGAGCGCGGCGCGGTCGGCCACGTCGCACTTCGCGACCGTGACCCGCGCGCCCAGCTCCTCCAGCTCGGCCACGAGCTCCGTGACGCCGGGGGCGTCCGCGCCGCGCCTGCTGGTGAGGAGCAGGTGCTCGACGCCGCCGCGGGCGAGCCTGCGCGCCACGTGCGCGCCCAGGCCGCCGGTGCCGCCGGTGATCAGGGAGGTGCCGCGCGCCTGCCAGCGTCCGGCCGGCCCCGTCCGCCGCCTGGGCGCCCTGGTCAGTCTCCTGACGAAGGTCCCGGAGGCGCGGACGGCGAGCTGGTCCTCCTCCCCTGCTCCGGCGAGCACGCTCACCAGGCGGTTGAGGACGCGCGTGTCGAGGGTCTCCGGCAGGTCGACGGTGCCGCCGGGTCGGCCGGGGTGCTCCAGGGCGAGGACGCGGCCCAGCCCGGCCACCGCGCCCTGCTCGGGGTCGCGGACGAAGTCGACGCGGCTCACGCTCTCGCCGCCGTCGGTGCCGATCCACAGCGGCACGTTCGGGCCGTCGCCGACCTGGGTCCGCGAGAGGGCCTGGATCAGCGAGAGGGTCTGGGCCAGGTCGCAGTGCAGGGAGAGGACGCCCGCGGGCGCGGTGTCACCGTACGGCGGCACCTCGCCGGGGTCGTCGCCCAGCCCGACCACCTCGGGACTTGCTCCGTGCCGTTCGAGGGCCTCGGCGACGGCGAGCACCGAGGCGTCGGCGGCACGCGCCGCCGGGACCGCGATCAGCCAGGTGCCCGACAGCGCGGACGGCCTGGCGTCCGGCAGGGTGACGGGCTCCCACGTCACGTGGTAGCGCCACGAGTCCAGCACGTCCTGCTCGCGTCTGCTGCGGCGCCAGGACGACAGCGCGGGCAGCACGGCGGCGAGCGGCGAACCGTCCTCGATGTTCAGCGTCGCGGCGAGCGCGGCCACGTCCTCGCGCTCCACGGCCGACCAGAACTCGGGGTCGACGGCGTCGGCCACCTGCTCGGGCGCGGCGCTCCCCTGCATGAACCAGAAGCGCTTGCGCTGGAAGGCGTAGGTGGGCAGGTCGACGCGCCGGGGGCAGGCGTCGGCGAAGTAGGCGTCCCAGCCGACGGCGACGCCCCTGCCGTGCAGGTGGCCGAGGGCCTCGACGAAGGCTCGCGCCTCGTCGCGGTCCCTGCGCGCGGTCGGCACGAAGGCGACGGCGTCGTCACCGTCGAGGATCTGCCTGGCCAGGCCGGTGAGGACGGCGTCGGGGCCGATCTCGACGAACACCGTGGCGCCGCCGGTGCGGGCGGTGGCGACGGCGTCGGAGAAGCGGACCGCCTGCCGTACGTGGTCCACCCAGTAGGCGGCGTCGGTCAGCTGTCCCGGCTGGGCGCGCCTGCCGGTGACGTCGGAGATGATCGGCACTTCCGGCTCGTGGTAGGTGAGCGACCGGGCGACCTCTCGGAACTCGTCGAGCATCGGCTCGATCAGCGGCGAGTGGAAGGCGTGCGAGACGCGCAGCCGCCGGGTGCGGGCGCTCACCAGGGCGGCGATCTCCTCCACCGCGGCCTCGCCACCGGAGATCACCACGGCCTCCGGGCCGTTGACCGCGGCGATGCCGGCGTCACACCCCTCCAGCAGCGGCAGCACCTCGGCCTCGGAGGCGGCGATCGCCAGCATCGCCCCGCCCGCCGGGAGCGCCTGCATCAGCCGCGCCCGCTCGGAGACCAGCGTGCAGGCGTCGGGCAGCGAGAGCACCCCGGCCACGTGGGCGGCGGCGATCTCCCCCACCGAGTGGCCGACGAGCACGTCCGGGGTGACGCCGAGCGAGGTGAGCAGCCGGTACAGCGCCACCTCGAAGGCGAACAGCGCGGGCTGGGTCATCCCCGTCTCGGCCAGCACCTCCTCGGGACCGGAGAACATCGCCTCGCGTACGGGGTGCGGCAGCATCGGGTCCAGGACCTTGCAGACCTCCTCCAGCGCGTCGGCGAACACCGGGAACGCCGCCGCGAGGGACGCCCCCATGCCCACCCGCTGGCTGCCCTGGCCCGCGAACAGGAAGGCGAGCTGCCCGCCCGTCCCGGTTCCCGTGACGGTTCCCGGCAGGGGCGCGCTCTCCGCGAGGGCCTGGAGACCGGCCAGAAGCTCGGCCCGGTCCGCCCCGACGACCACCGCGCGCTGATCCAGCACAGCCCGGCCGGTCGCCAGGGACCAGCCGACGTCCTCGATCGGCAGGTCGTCGTGCGCGGCCGCCCACGTGTGGAGCCGACCGGCCTGCGCCGCGAGCGCCTGCTCGTCCCTGGCGGAGACCACCCAGGGCACCAGCGGGAGCGGGAGCCTCTCCGGCTCGGCCTCGTCGGGCCGGACGGGCGTCTCCTCGATGATCATGTGGGCGTTGGTGCCGCTGAACCCGAAGGCCGAGACGGCCGCCCGGCGCGGTGTGTCGTGACGCTCCCAGGGGCGGGCCTCGGTGAGCAGCTCCACGGCGCCGGCCGACCAGTCCACGTGCTCGGTCGGCTCGTCCACGTGCAGCGTCCGAGGCAGCACGCCGTTGCGCAGGGCCATCACCATCTTGATGACGCCGCCGACGCCGGCGGCGGCCTGGGTGTGGCCGATGTTCGACTTCAGCGAACCCAGCCAGAGCGGCCTGCCGGGGGCCCGGTCCTGGCCGTAGGCGGTGATGAGCGCCTGCGCCTCGATCGGGTCGCCCAGGGTGGTGCCGGTCCCGTGGCCCTCCACCGCGTCGACCTGCGAGGGCGACAGGCCCGCGTCGGCCAGCGCCTCCCTGATCACCCGGACCTGGGAGGGGCCGTTCGGCGCCGACAGCCCGTTGCTGGCGCCGTCCTGGTTGACCGCGCTGCCGCGGATGACCGCGAGCACGTTGTGCCCGTTCGCCGTGGCGTCCGAGAGGCGTTCGAGCAGCAGCACGCCCACGCCCTCGCCCCATCCGGTGCCGTTGGCCGCGCTCGCGAACGACTTGCACCTGCCGTCACCGGCCAGGCCCCGCTGCTGGGAGAACTCGATGAACGTGTTCGGGGTCGCCATCACCGTGACGCCGCCGGCCAGCGCCAGCGAGCACTCGCCCCTGCGCAGGGCGTGCACCGCCAGGTGCAGCGCGACCAGCGACGACGAGCACGCCGTGTCGACGGAGACGGCCGGGCCCTCCAGGTCCAGGGCGTAGGCGACCCGGCCCGAGGTGACGCTGCCGAGCGCCTCCGCGCGGAAGTAGTCGTGGTACATGACCCCGGCGTAGACCCCGGTACGGCTGCCGCGAACCGACACCGGGTCGATGCCCGCGTTCTCGAAGGTCTCCCAGCACGTCTCCAGGAACAGCCGCTGCTGCGGGTCGGTCCCGATGGCCTCGCGCGGGGAGATGGAGAAGAATCCCGCGTCGAACTCGGCGGCGTCGTAGAGGAAGCCGCCGTGCCTGGAGGTGGTCGTGCCCGGATTGTCCGGGTCGGGGTGGTACAGGTCCTCGCGCCAGCCGCGGTCGGCGGGGAACTCGGAGATCCCGTCACCGCCCTCGGCGACGAGCCGCCACAGCTCCTCGGGCGAGGTGGCCCCACCCGGGTAGCGGCAGCTCATGCCGACGATCGCGATGGGCTCGCGGTCGCGGCCCTCGATCTCGTGCAGCTGTCGACGGGTTTGCTGGAGGTCGGCCGTAACTCGCTTCAGGTAGTCCCTGAGCTTGTCTTCGTTTACCATCTCGGGTATTCCTTCTCAGCAGAAGCGCACAGGTCAGGAGACTTCAAGCTCGTTGTCGATGAAGGCGAACATCTCGTCGTCGGTGGCCGTCTCGAAGTGGTCGGCCGCGCCGGAGCCGTTGAGGCCCGTCAGGAAGTCCTTGAGGCGGGCGACCAGCCGGTTGCGGGCGACGCTCTCCTCCGCCAGCCCGGTCACGGTGCTCTCGATCTTGTCGATCTCGGCGAAGAGCCGCAGGATCTGCGCCTCCTCGTCCTCCGCCCCGTCGAAGTGGTCCACCAGATACTCGATCAGCTCGATCGAGGTCGGATAGTCGAAGACCAGCGTGGCCGGCAGCCGGAGCCCGGTGACGGCGCTGAGCCTGTTCCTGAACTCGACCGCCGTGAGGGAGTCGAAGCCCAGGTCCTGGAACTGGCGCTGGGGCTCGATCGCCGAGGCGTCGGCGAAGCCGAGCACCATCGCCGCCTGGCCGCGGACGAGGTCCGACAGAGCCGCCTGGCGCTCCGCGGGCTCCATCGCGGCCAGCCGGTCGGTGAGCCCGTGCAGGGCGCCCGCCCGGGGCAGTGCCGTACGGGCCGTGGTCCTGGCCTGCACGAACCGGGCGGCGACGAGCGCCGGAAGGTCGTGACTCAGGCCGGCGTCGAACAGCGCCAGCCCGTCCGCCACCGGCAGCGGCTTCAGGCCCATGCGCTCCATGCGGCGTATGTCGGCCTCGGTGAGGTCGTCCGCCATGCCCCCGCTCTCCCACAGGCCCCAGGCCAGCGAGGTGCCCGCCAGTCCCTGCGCCCTGCGGTGTTCGGCCAGGGCGTCGAGGAAGGCGTTGGCCGCGGCGTAGTTGCTCTGGCCGGCGCCACCGAGCACCCCGGAGAGGGAGGAGAAGAGCACGAACGCGGACAGGTCGAGGTGCCGGGTGAGCTCGTGCAGGTGCCAGGCGGCGTCGGCCTTGGGCCGCATGACCCGGTCCAGCCGCTCGGGGGTGAGCGCGGTGATCATGCCGTCGTCCAGGACTCCGGCCGCGTGCACCACGCCGCTCAGCGGGTGCTGGACGGGGATGGCCGCGATCAGCCCGGCCAGCGCGTCCCGGTCGCCGACGTCGCAGGCCGCGACCGTGACCGTGGCTCCGAGTTCGGTCAGCTCGGTCACCAGGTCGGTGACGCCGGGAGCCTGCTCGCCGCGCCTGCTGGCCAGCAGCAGGTGTTTGACCTGGTAGGTGGCGGCCAGATGCTTGGCCACCAGGGCGCCCAGACCGCCGGTTCCTCCGGTGACCAGCACCGTGGACTCCGGGCCGAAGTCCAGGCGCTCGTACTCCGGTACGGCCGCGCGTGCCAGTCGCGGCGACCAGAGCGCACCCGCGCGCACCGCGATCTGGGCCTCGCCCGAGGCGAGCGCCTGATCGACCGTTCTCGGGTCCAGCGGCCCGGCCTCCACGTCCAGCAGCACGAACCGGCCGGGCTGTTCGGCCTGCGCCGCCCGCACCAGACCCCACACCGCCGCCTGCGCCGGGTCCACGTCCTCGACCTCGGCGACCGTCACCGCGCCCCGCGTCACGAGCACCAGCCGCGAGGAGGCGAACCGCTCCCCGGCCAGCCACTCCCGCACCAGGCCCAGCGCCTGGTGCACCCCGGCCGGGACCTCGACCAGCACGCACTCCGGGATCTCACCGTCCAGCGAACCGTCCAGCGAACCGACCGGCGAGTCGGCGGACGAACCGGTCGGCGAACCGGCGGGTGATTCGGCCGGTGGTTCGGCCACCACCCACCCGGGCACCTCCGCGGCGGCGGAGACGGCCGGAGCCGCACTCCACTCAAGCCGGTACATGTTCTGCCCGGCGGTGTTGCCGAGGCTCGCCGTGGACAGGGCGCGGAGCGTGAGCGCCTCGATGTCGGCCACGGGTACGCCGCTGCCGTCGGCGATGTTCAGCGTGAGACCGACGCTCCCGACGTTGGCGGTGGCGTTTCTCGTCGCTCTGACGCGCAGGGTGGTGGCGCCGACCGCGTGGACCGACACCCCGCTCCAGGCGAACGGCAGATACGGCCGCCCCGGCTCCGGAGCCGGCAACA
>NZ_JBHMBS010000061.1:0-14333 GCF_042428775.1 Streptosporangium vulgare
CCGGTTACATTCCGAACCCGGAAGTTAAGCTCTTCAGCGCCGATGGTACTGCACCGGGGACGGTGTGGGAGAGTAGGTCACCGCCGGACAATCTTTTACGAAGGCCCCCACCATTCGGTGGGGGCCTTCGTGCTTTCCGGGGTCTTTTTCTTGGTCGTCGTGCTCACGGGTTCCTCTCGCTCACGACCAGCTCAAGACGAACTTCACGACCAGCTCGGTCCGCTTGGCCGGCCTTGGCGCGGGTCCTCCCCGGGTTCACGGGCCTTCCCGCACTCGCGCCGGGGCCTGGAAACTGGAAAGACGCCCCTGTAATCCGTAAGACGGCGTAATCCGTAAGACAGCTTCGTAGCCGGAGAACCCGTAACCGCAAATTCGTGGAAACACAAGAACCTCAGGCGAACGTAAAGCTCCGGACAGGGCAGAAGCCCCGGCCCAGAAGGGCCGGGGCTTCTCTGTTTGATCACCGCTCGTCAGGGCGGGACGAAGCGTCAGGGCGTGATGAAGAGACCGTCGCCCACGGTTCGCTCCGCTCCGTCCGAGGGCCGGTTCACGGCCTTGTGACCGACGACCATCACGCTGGAGCCGCCGCCGTCGAAGTTGATGGCCTGCTTGGCTCCCAGCCACCGCATCAGCTGGGCGGCCTCCACCATCGAGGCGCCCACGCTGACCCCCGGGTTGCGCCCGTCGACGGTGGCCAGGATCAGCCCGCCCGACCTGTCGACACCGACCATCGTGCGCGGGTGGCGCCGGAGCATCATGTTGAGCGAGGCGTGTCCGTCGGCCGCCGCGGTGATGCGTACCCGCCCGTTCCTGACCAGCCCGACCCCGCCACCCATGACGTATGTGTCCGGGGTGAGCGGAACGGTCTGCTGCGTGCGCAGGTCAATGACCTTGCTGTCCACCTTCATCCAGGTCCCCTGAGCGTGTTCCTGGAGCCAGACGGCCATGAGGCCGGTGCCGTGGAGCAGGTAGGTGCCCCGGGCGACGATGCCGCCGGCCTGACGGACCTTGATGACCTTGCCCTGGGCGGCGTCGACCACGACCTCGATGCCGCCGTCCGCGGCCGTCTTGCCGCCGAACTCCTCGGTGTAGAGGACGAGCTCCTCGGCACCGGCGGCTCGGTTGATGCCGTTGACCTCTGTTTTCGTCCCGTCAGAGGAGATCGCGGTGACCGTCGTCTTCAGCTCGGTGATCCGCGCCTTGCGACCCTGCGTGATGACGAGACCACTACGGCCGGGCACTGCCTCGCTGAGGAGCCTGCCGCCCACGACGGACACGCCGACCGGGTCGCCCTGGAGCGCCTTGGCCGTGTGGATGTTGAAGAAGCCGCCGTTGACCCCGGCGATGGCGCCGGTCAGCTTCGACATCGAACTGGTGCTCTCGCGCTTGGCCACGCTCTTGCCGACGCTCGTCTTGAAGGATCCCTTGAACACCTTCGGGTTGACCATCAGCACGCGCATGTCCCAGGGGCCGGTGGTCTCCGTGCCGTCGTCCCCGAGATAGTCGGTCTTGGCCCGGACGTCGAACTCCTTGAGTTCCTTCACGACCTTGTCGGCCTTGGCCCGCTGGCCGAACGACCAGAGGCCGGTCCGGACCATGTAACGCTCCACGGCGGGAGCGTCGGAGGCGGCGGGTTGCACGACCCTCAGGATCTCAGGGGTGAACCCCGCGGCCTCCACCGCCTCGGCGACCGTCTGCGCGGTGACAAGGGAACCGGCATCATGCCCGTTGGGCATAAGAGCGGAGACTGTCCATCCTTGGGTGGATTTGCCGTGTTTCACACTAAAAAGGGTGATTCCCGGTGCTACATTCTGCTGATTCTTCACCGGTGCCATGCTCACGCCCAGAGGGAACGCGGAGGAGGGAAACCCCGAACTCGCCTGCTCCGCCTCGGCGGGAATCGCCACGGTAGTGAGTGTCAGGGCCGTCAATCCAGCGACAAGGTGTCGCGACATGTGCATCTCTCCCCGGTGGTCTCCGACTTCGTGCACCATCGTGCCGAGATCCACGCGGGTAAGGGAGCGAAACACGCGAAACATCCCAAGAAAGTGTCATTACTCACGCGAGAGCCTGGGGCCGGGGGGAGCGGGTGAAGGAGAATTCGCGTGCCCGTGGAGGGCTCCTGCGGGTCAATGGGCCTGGTCAATAAGGATTAGTCCCCGGACGTTTCGTCACGCGGGCAGGAAAGCGGCGCTACGGTGCGGTAGGCCGCATTTCCTCAGATCAAGCGGCACATCTTTACGAGAGGCAGCCGTCATGGGGCTGAGCATTCTCATCGTGATCATCGCAAGTGTGTTCCTCGGTGTCATCCTCGGGGCGATCCTGACGCGTCCGCGCCGCTGGGATCTCCACATCTGTGACGATCCCGTCGACCACGTTCGCGTGCACACCGCGATGAACCCCTCAATGAACACCGCACCCGACAGGCACGGCTAACCGGACACCGTCGATTCAGGCAGGCCCGACCACCGTGAAAGCCCGTGAAAGCCCGGGAGAGTCCGTAGAAGTCACCGCACGACTTCGAGGGGCCGGGCACCCTTGAGGGTCCGCACACCCTCAAGGGGCCGCACGGCTTCGAGGACCCTCACGACTTCGAGGGGCGGGGTACCTTCGAGGGGCCGCACACGCTCAAAGGGCCGCGTGCCTTCGAGGGGTCACGCGCCTCCGAGAAGTCGTCACGCGGCAAGCCCGGGGGACGGGCCGGACGACGGGCCGAAGGACAGGCCGTTTCCCGTGGTCACCGCGAGAACGACGACCACGGGAAACGGCCGGACATCCCCGGGTCGTACGGCATCGGGGTGCCGTACGACCCGGGTCCCGATTCGGTCAGCCCACGCAGTGGTACACCTTGCGCAGGGTCTCGTGGACGATCCAGACGGTCTTGGCGCCCTCGGCGAGCAGGCAGACCGACCCGGGGACGAGTTCCAAGGTGGCGCCGCCGTCGATCTCCAGTGTGGCGCGGCCGGACAGGACCACGAACATCTCGTCACGTTCCACATCGATCACCGTGCCCGGCGTGATCTCCCAGATGCCGCGGCTCTGCTTGCCGTCCGGCGAGGACCACAGCTCGATCGACGAGACGCGCGGGGAACCGGCCAGGATCTGGTGGGGCTCCAGCTCGTCCGGTGACAGCCGCACGTCGTCGGTGGGGACGGAGAACGCCCCGGCGGCGGTGACCATCCGGGCCAGATCGGCGGTCTCGGGGACGAAGATCTCGGTCATGGGGGCCTTTCAGGAACGGGGACTGTCTCTTCGGAAGGACTCCAGCGCCAGGAGGGCGACGTGGAGGGAGAGACAGGATTCGACATCGTCCAGATCGATGTCGAGGACGCGCTCCAGCCTACGTAGGCGGTCGTAGAAGGCGGGCCGGGACAGGTGGGCCCGCTGGGCGGCGACGGCCTTGTTGCGGCCCGCGTCGAGATAGACCCGCAGGATCCTGGTGAGATCGCCGCCACGCTGGGCGTCGTGGGCGAGCAGCGGGCCGAGCTCGCGCTCGGCGAAGGTCTGCAGCCGGGCGTCGTCGCGCAGAAGATGGAGCAGACCTCTCAGTCGGAGGTCGGGCAGCCGGTAGAAGGCGCGGCCGTCGGGCCGCCTGACGGCGACGTCGGCGACCTGCTCGGCCTCCAGGAAGCTCCTTCGCACGTCGCGGACCGACTCGACCACGGAGCCGGCGGCGAGGACGAAGGGGATCGTGAAGGTCACGCGCAGGTGGTCGGCGAGCGTGGTCAGCGCGGCTTCGGGGAGGACGCGCGGCGGCAGGGGGAGCAGGACGCCGACCCGGTTCTGGTCCAGGGCGCCGATCAGGGCGGGGAGGCGGGCCTCGCGGCAGGCGGCGGAGGCCGCGTCGGCCAGCTCGCCGAGCCGGGCGAGCTGCTCCTGGCCGTCCGGCGGGTTCTCCGCCGATTCGGCCAGGCGGAGCACCACGCTGACGAGCTTGCGGCCGGTGAGCGGCACGCCGACCGCGCGGGCGCGTGCCGCGGCCTCCTCGGGGTCGGCGTACGCGTGGGTCAGGATGCCGGTGATGATCGTGCCGTGCGCCTGGCGTTCCAGTGACTCCTGGTGGCGCTCCAGCAGCCGGCCCAGGGCGAGGGTGGTCGCGGCGCGCTCGGCGAGCACGATGTCGCGCGGGCCGGGCTCCGTGTCGCAGAGCAGGATCAGGCGGCCCCAGTCCTGGCCCCGCGCGCCGACCATGGTGACCAGCCAGCCCGAGGCCGCGTCGTAGGCGGTGCGCAGGTCGGGGGAGACCGCGCGGGAGCGGGTCTCCCAGCCGGCCAGCAGCGAGCCGGTGTCGCGCCCGGCGGTCTCGCAGGCCAGCACCTGGTGCGCGAGGTTCTCCAGCAGCGCGGGGTGGCCGGACAGCCGGGTGACCTGGCCGAGGATCTCCGCGGGGGAGGCGCCCTCGACCGACAGCTCGGTGAAGACCTCGTGCAGCTGCTCGGAGGCGCGGAGCTCCTCCAGCTGGCTGTCGATGATCCGGGCGTGCACCGACTCGGTGATCTGCACGAACGGTGTCTCCCTGGCCAGGGTGACCAGGGGGAGGCCGTGATCCTCGGCGGCGCGGACCACGACGCCGGGCAGCTCGCCGATGAACTTGCGGCCCAGCTCCACGATGAGCCCCGACGCGCCCACGGAGACCAGCTCGGCGATGTAGTCGGCCAGCTTGCCGGGGTCGTCGGGCAGCGCTATGCCGGTGGTGAGCACGAGCTCGCCGCCGCGCAACAGGTGCGCGATGTCGGTGACCTCGCCCACGTGCACCCAGCGCACCCGGCTGTCGAGCCGGTCGGCTCCCGCCACGACTCGTGGATTGCCCCGGCGGACGGTGTCCAGGGCGAGGACGTCGGCGACAGTAGGGAGCATCCGTCGAGAATATCCGATCAACATGTAAGCACGAGTGCCATGTGCTTTACAGCCTGTTTGATCCGACTCGTTTCCCGCGCGGCCTCTCGCTCACATCCCCCTGATTTCCCCGTTTCCCGCCTGCTTTTCGCCAGCCTAGGATTACCTCACCTTTTACGGCCGAGGGGCGCGATGGTGGACATGGTTGAGACCGCCGGCACGGTACGGGGCAGGGCCACGAAGGGCGCCTCAGGCGTGGAGGAGCTCGATCTCCGACAGCTCCTGGCGGGCCTGACCGCGGTGCGCGACGGCGACTTCGGCACGCATCTGCCCGAGGACGGCGACGGGCTGCTGCAGGAGATCGCGACCGTCTTCAACGGGATGGTGGACCAGCTGTCGCTGTTCACCTCCGAGGTGACGAGGGTGGCCCGCGAGGTGGGCACCGAGGGGCAGCTGGGCGGGCAGGCCGAGGTGCCGGGCGTCTCCGGCACCTGGAAGGACCTCACCGACTCGGTGAACGCCATGGCGGGCAACCTCACCGACCAGGTGCGCGACATCGCCCAGGTCGCGACCGCGGTCGCCACCGGCGACCTGTCGCAGAAGATCACCGTGGACGTGCGCGGCGAGATCCTGGAGCTGAAGAACACCCTGAACACGATGGTGGACCAGCTGTCGTCGTTCGCCGACGAGGTGACGCGGGTGGCCCGTGAGGTGGGCACCGACGGCAGGCTGGGCGGCCAGGCGGAGGTGACCGGTGTCGCCGGGACCTGGCGCGACCTCACCGACTCGGTCAACTTCATGGCGGGCAACCTCACCGACCAGGTGCGCAGCATCGCGCAGGTCACCACGGCCGTCGCCAAGGGCGACCTGTCGCAGAAGATCACCGTGGACGCCCGGGGTGAGATCCTGGAGCTGAAGAACACCATCAACACGATGGTGGACCAGCTGTCGTCGTTCGCCGACGAGGTGACGCGGGTGGCCCGTGAGGTGGGCACCGACGGCAGGCTGGGCGGCCAGGCCGACGTCAAGGGCGTCTCGGGCACCTGGCGCGACCTCACCGACTCCGTCAACTACATGGCGGGCAACCTCACCGACCAGGTGCGCAACATCTCGCAGGTGGCCACGGCCGTCGCCCGCGGCGACCTGTCGCAGAAGATCACGGTCTCGGCGCGGGGCGAGATCCTGGAGCTGAAGAACACGCTGAACACGATGGTGGACCAGCTGTCGTCGTTCGCCGACGAGGTGACGCGGGTGGCCCGTGAGGTGGGCACCGACGGCAGGCTGGGCGGCCAGGCCGACGTCAAGGGCGTCTCGGGCACCTGGAAGGCGCTCACCGAGTCGGTGAACGTGATGGCCGACAACCTCACCGCCCAGGTGCGCAGCATCGCGCAGGTGACCACGGCCGTGGCCAAGGGCGACCTGTCGCAGAAGATCCGGGTCGACGCCCGTGGCGAGATCATGGAGCTGAAGGAGACCATCAACACGATGGTCGACCAGCTCTCGGCCTTCGCCGACGAGGTGACGCGGGTGGCCCGCGAGGTCGGTACCGAGGGCAACCTCGGCGGCCAGGCCACCGTGCGGGGGGTCTCCGGCACGTGGAAGGACCTCACCGACAACGTCAACTCGATGGCCAACAACCTGACCAGCCAGGTGCGGAGCATCGCGCAGGTCACCACGGCGGTCGCGAGGGGCGACCTGTCGCAGAAGATCACCGTCGAGGCGAAGGGCGAGGTCGCCGCGCTCGCCCAGACCATCAACACCATGGTCGACACGCTGAGCGCGTTCGCCGACGAGGTGACCCGGGTGGCCCGCGAGGTCGGCACCGAGGGTGAGCTGGGCGGCCAGGCGCGCGTGCCCAACGTGGCCGGCACGTGGAAGGACCTCACCGACAACGTCAACTCGATGGCCAACAACCTGACCAACCAGGTGCGCAACATCGCGCAGGTCACCACGGCGGTCGCGCAGGGCGACCTGACCAAGAAGATCGACGTCGACGCCCGGGGCGAGATCCTGGAGCTGAAGACCACGATCAACACGATGGTCGACCAGCTGTCGTCGTTCGCCGCGGAGGTCACCCGGGTGGCCCGCGAGGTCGGCAGCGAGGGGCGGCTGGGCGGGCAGGCCGAGGTCGAGGGCGTGTCCGGCACCTGGAAGCGGTTGACGGAGAACGTCAACGAGCTGGCCGGGAACCTCACCCGCCAGGTGCGCGCCATCGCCGAGGTGACCAGCGCGGTGACCTCGGGCGACCTCACCCGCTCGATCACCGTCGACGCCTCGGGCGAGGTGGCCGAGCTCAAGGACAACATCAACTCCATGGTGAAGTCGCTGCGCGAGACCACCCTGGCCAACCAGGAGCAGGACTGGCTCAAGTCGAACCTGGCCCGCATCTCGGGGCTGATGCAGGGCCACCGCGACCTCGCGGTCGTGGCCGAGCTGGTGATGAACGAGCTGGCCCCGCTGGTCTCCGCCCAGCACGGCACGTTCCTGCTCGCGGAGGAGAAGCCGGACGGCTCGGAGCTGCGGGTGGTCGGCTGCTACGGCCATCGGGAGACCGCCCGCCGCCACTTCTTCGGGGACTCCCTGGTGGGACAGGCCGCGCTGGCCAAGCGGTCCATCCTGGTCGAGGACATCGCCGCCGGATACATCACCGTCTCCTCCAGCCTGGGAGCGGCCGGCCCGGTCAACCTCATCGTGCTGCCGATCATCGTCGAGGACCAGGTGCTCGGGGTGATCGAGCTGGCCAGCCTCAACCGCTTCACCCAGGTGCACCGGGCCTTCCTGGAGCAGCTGGTGGAGACCATCGGCGTCAACGTCAACACGATCGTCGCCAACGCCCGTACCGACTCCCTGCTCACCGAGTCGCAGCGCCTCGCGACCGAGCTCCAGGTCGGGCAGGAGGAGCTGCAGCGCTCCAACGCCGAGCTGGAGGAGAAGGCGGAGCTGCTGGTCCGGCAGAACCACGACATCGAGACGAAGAACCGGGAGATCGAGCAGGCGCGGCAGGAGCTGGAGGACCGGGCCAAGCAGCTCGCGCTGGCCTCCAAGTACAAGAGCGAGTTCCTGGCCAACATGAGCCACGAGCTGCGTACCCCGCTCAACTCGCTGCTCATCCTGGCCCAGCTGCTGGCCCAGAACCCGGCCCGCAACCTCACCGCCAAGCAGGTGGAGTACGCCAACGTCATCCACTCGGCCGGCACCGACCTGCTCCAGCTGATCAACGACATCCTCGACCTGTCGAAGATCGAGGCGGGCAAGATGAACATCAGCCTGGAGCCGCTGCCGCTGCGCCAGCTCCTGGACTACGTCGAGGCGACCTTCCGCCCGCTGACCACCGAGAAGGGGTTGCGGTTCGACGTCGTGGTCGCCCCCGACGTGCCCGAGGAGCTGCTCATGGACGAGCAGCGGCTGAGGCAGGTGCTGCGGAACCTGCTCTCCAACGCGGTGAAGTTCACCGAGAGGGGCTCGGTCGAGCTCCGCATCGAGCGGGTGGGCACGATGAACCTGCCGGGCGCGTACGGGCAGGAGGCGCTCGCCTTCCAGGTCGTCGACACCGGCATCGGCATCGCCGAGGAGAACCTCTCCCAGATCTTCGACGCCTTCCAGCAGGCCGACGGCACGACCAGCCGCAAGTACGGCGGCACCGGGCTGGGGCTGTCCATCAGCCGCGAGATCGCCGCGCTCTTCAACGGCGAGATCCGGGCGGTCAGCACCCTGGGCTCGGGCAGCACCTTCAGCCTCTACCTGCCGATCGCCGCCCTCACCCCGGGCACCGCTCACGCGGGCACCGGAAGGAACCCCGCCGCCGCGTCCGCCCCGGTCCTCCCGGCGCTTCCCGCGCCTCTGGAGAGGTTCCCGGGGACGGACGGGCGGCGGCTGCTCGTCGTGGAGTCCCGTCCCAACGGGCTGCTCTCGCAGCTGGCCGAGAGCGTCGTGGCCGACCTGCCGGAGACGCACGGTCCCGTGCAGGTGTCGACCGCCAACGACCCGGTCTCCGCCCTGGAGATCCTGGCCGCGGACGACCACCACTGCATCGTGCTCGACCTGGGCATGCGCCAGGACGCGGCGGCCGACTTCCTGCGCATGCTGGACGACGACCCGGTGCTGCGCGGGCTGCCGGTGCTCGCCCACCACACCCGCACGCTCACCCGGCCGCAGGAGAACCTCCTCAAGGGGCGGTCCAACACCCAGCCGCTGGAGCGCCTGCCCAGCCTCGACGAGCTGCGCGAGCGCATCACCCTGCACCTGTCGGCGCCGGAGCCGGGCGACGTGCTGCCGCTGGTGCAGCCCAGCCCCGACGAGCGGCCGCAGCCGGTGGAGGAGGTCGACACCGTGCTGGTGGACAGGAAGGTCCTGGTCATCGACGACGACGTCCGCAACGTCTTCGCGCTCACCAACATCCTGGAGCTGCACGGCATGCAGGTCCTCTACGCGGAGAACGGCCGCAAGGGCATCGAGATCCTGTCGCGCAACGAGGACATCGACCTGGTCCTGATGGACATCATGATGCCGGAGATGGACGGCTACGCCGCGACCGCCGCCATCCGCAAGATGGCCGACTTCGCGGACCTGCCGATCATCGCGGTGACCGCGAAGGCCATGCAGGGCGACCGGGAGAAGACCCTGTCCGCGGGGGCCAGCGACTACGTCACCAAACCCGTCGACGCCCAGGAGCTGCTCCGCCGCATCCAGCGGTGGCTGGAGATCTAGGAGTGTCCGGCGGAGGTCGCGACCAACGGTGAGGCCGCGCGGCGACTGTTCCTCCCAGAGCCGGCCGTGGTGAGCCACGTCTCCAGGCTCCTCGGCGAACTCGGCGTCGCCGATCGCACCCAGGCGGGCCTGCCGGCGCACGAGACGGGCCTGCCGGATCCGCCGTGACCGGTGCCGGGCGGCCCCGGGAGCTCGGCCCGGGGCGGGGCCGTCGTCATCCGCCGTGACCGTGCCGGGTGGCTCCGGGGTCTCAGTTCGGGGCGGGGGCGTCGTCGCCGCCGGGCGAGCGGACCCGTGCCGCCGGCGGGAGGTTCGCCGGAGGTGACGCCGCGCGGTTCAGGCGGGCCTCCAGGCCGTCGAGGAAGCAGGTCAGGCCGAACTCGAAGTTGAGGGCCCTGGCGGTGTCGACGTCGATGCACCTGAACTCGGCGTAGCGGGCGGCGAGCTCCGGATGATCGGCCGCGGCCTTCTCCACCACGGGCTGGATGGACGCGTTCAGCTCGTTGGAGCTGAGGCCCGTCTGCTCCAGCATGGACCGCCAGGAGAGCTCGGGCGCGGTGACCCCGAGCACGTAGGCCAGGAGCGTCGAGGCGGCGTAGTCCTGGTCGAGGCCGCGGAACCCGGCCTTGTCGAAGGTGGCGACGAGCCCGCTCATCATCCGCATCGCGTTGGGGCCGATGGCGGGGGTCGTGCCGATGAAGCTGATGACCCAGGGGTGCTTGAAGAGCGCCTGGCGGATGCCGTACGCGAAGGAGGAGGCGGCGTTGCGCCAGGTGGTCTCCTGGACGTCCAGGACGCTGAACTCGCCGTAGACCTCGTCGAGGACCAGTTCGAGCAGCTCGTCCTTGTTGGCCACGTGCCAGTAGATGCTGGTGGTCCCGGAGCCGAGCCTGGCGCCCAGGCGGCGCATGCTCAGGGCGTCCAGCCCCTCGGCGTCGAGCAGCTCCATCGCCGCGCGCACGATCTGCGCGCGGCTGAGGGTGGGGCTTTTCGCGGTGCGCCGCTCGCGCGTCCAGACGGAGCTGAAGTGCTCTTTCACGCTCCCAGCATAAATCCGATGACACACTGTTCGAGGTTATCGTACGGTGTGCGAGTGGAATCGAACACTGTACGAGTCGAACGCGATCCGAGGCGCTGGTGGATCCTCGGAGTGCTCTGCCTGAGCCTGCTGGTCCTCGTGGTGGACAACACCGTGCTGAACCTGGCGATCCCCGCCCTCATGGTCGACCTGGGTGCGAGTCCGGCGGACATCCAGTGGATCATCGACGCCTATGTCCTGGTCTTCGCCGGCCTGCTGCTCACCTCGGGCAGCCTGTCCGACCGCTACGGCCGCAAACGCTTTCTGATCATCGGCCTGGTGCTGTTCGGCGGCGCCTCGCTGATCGCCGTGCTGGTCACCGAGCCCTGGCACCTGATCGGCGCCCGCGCGCTGATGGGCGTCGGCGGCTCCATCCTGATGCCGAGCACCCTGTCGATCCTGATCACCGTCTTCGACGAGGAGGAGCGCCGCAAGGCGATCGCCGCGTGGAGCGCGGTGGCGATGGTCGGGGTGATCGCCGGTCCGACGCTGGGGGGCTTCCTGCTCGAACACTACTGGTGGGGGTCGATCTTCCTGCTCAACGTGCCGGTCGCGGTCGTCGCCGGGATCGCGGCGGCGCTGCTGATGCCCGAGTCGCGCGGTCCGGCGCGAAGGCTCGACCCGGTCGGCGTGGTGCTGTCCACGGTCGGCATGAGCGCCCTGGTCTACGTGGTCATCTCCGCGCCGAAGGCGGGCTGGACCTCGGCGGAGTCGCTGGTCGCCGCCGGGGTGGCGGTGGTCGCGCTGGCGGCGTTCGTGATCTGGGAGTTCAGGTCGGAGCACCCGATGCTCCCGCTCGAACTGTTCCGCGACCGGAACTTCAGCGGGGCGTCGTTCTCGATCGTGCTGATGTCGTTCGGCACGGGCGCGCTGTTGCTGATGCTCACCCAGTACCTGCAGTTCGTGCTGGCCTACGGTCCGATGCAGGCCGGTCTCGCGCTGCTGCCGTACGCCGTCGCCGCCGCGCTGTTCAACGGGGTCGGCGCCGGGCTGGGGCAGAAGGTCAGCAACCGGGTGCTGGTCGCCGTCGGTCTCGCCGTGATGGCCGGCGGTTTCGGGGTGCTCGCCTTCATGACCGCCGACACCGGGTACGGCCTGCTGATCACCGGTCTCATGCTCATGGGGGTCGGCGGTGGCCTGGCGGGGCCCGCGGCCTACGCGACGCTGATGGGAGCGGTGCCGCCCGCGCACGCGGGTGTCGGCTCGGCGCTCAACGACACCGTCCAGCAGGTCGGCATGGCGCTGAGCATCGCCGTGCTCGGCAGCGTGCTGGCCGGGGTCTACACCTCGTCGATGCCCGCCGACGCCCCGGCCGCCGCGCGCGAGTCGATCGGTGAGGCGCTGCGGCTGGGGGACGCGGGGGTAATCGGGACGGCGCGCGAGGCGTTCGTCTCGGCCATGTCGTTCGGCTCCTGGGTGGGGGTCGGCTTCACCCTGGCCGCCGCCACGCTGGCGTTCCTGGTGCTGCGCCCGGCGCCCGCGCCCGGGGCCGGGCCCGGTTCGGAGACGGACCTGGTGAGAGCGGAGAGCTGAGAGGTCCTCCAGGCCGCGGGTCCCGCGCGTTCGCTCGCCGGTGGCCGAGCTCGCCGATGGCCGATCCGCCTGGGCGGGTCGGCCATCGGCGTGTGGTGGCCTCGTACCCGGCGGCGCGGGCGGCCGGTGGCCGTACTCGACGGTGCAGGAGACGCAGGGAGCAGGGGGCGCAGGTGGGACAGGGGGCGGCCTGGAGCGTCGGCGTCGGGTGCCGTGCGCCGGGTGCCGTGCGTCATGTGCTCGTGCCCGGCGGTGAGCCGTTGGCGGATGGGCCATGAGAGCCGGACATTATTCATGTATTTCAGGTTGATTTGATAGGAAATATGGGCGATGCTGGACTTCGTCCGGCTTCATGACTACCGAAGCTCGGGCGGGGAACCTGGGGGGTGCTCCGTCCGACCATCCTGTGCGGCTCGCGCCATCCGTCGCGTGGCGCGAGCCGCATGGGGCGCGTCCCGGGGCGCGAGCCGCACAGACACCTCGCGAGGGGAGATCTGGATCGGCGGGACCTGACAGTGTGATGGGTTAGCCGGTGATATCCCGACATGTTGCAGGTATGAGCGGTGGCACCGAGAGGCGATACTCGATGTATGTCGGACCTCCTTGCGCGCCATCGCGCGGTAATGCCCAACTGGCTGGCCCTTTACTACGACGAGCCCATCGAGATCGTCTCGGGCAAGGGAAACCGCGTCGTCGACGCGTCGGGCAAGAGCTATCTCGACTTCTTCGCAGGCATCCTGACCAACATGATCGGGTACGACGTGCCCGAGGTGCGGGAGGCCGTCGAGCGGCAGATCGCCACCGGCGTGGTGCACACCTCCACGGTCTACCTGCTGCGCGGCCAGGTCGAGCTGGCCGAGAAGATCGCGAGGCTCTCCGGTATCCCGGACGCGAAGGTCTTCTTCACCAACTCCGGCACCGAGGCCAACGAGACCGCGCTGCTGCTGGCGACCTACGCGCGCAAGTCCGACCAGGTGCTCGCCATGCGGCAGAGCTACCACGGCCGTTCCTTCGGGGCGGTCAGCGTCACGAGCAACCGCGCGTGGAAGAACAACTCGCTGTCGCCGCTGAACGTGCACTTCCTGCACGGCGCCGACCGGCACCTCACCCAGTTCCGCGGGCTGTCCGACGGCGACTACATCGCCGCCTGCGTCGACGATCTGCGCCACGTGCTCTCCACCGCCGTCTCCAGTGACGTGGCGGCACTGATCGCCGAGCCGATCCAGGGGGTGGGCGGCTTCACCATGGCCCCCGACGGGCTGTTCGCCGCCTACAAGGAGGTCCTCGACGCCGAGGGCATCCTGTTCGTCTCCGACGAGGTGCAGACCGGCTGGGGGCGCACCGGCTCGGCCTTCTTCGGCATCCAGAACCACGGCGTCACGCCCGACATGATGACCTTCGCCAAGGGACTGGGCAACGGCTTCGCGGTGGGAGGCGTCGTCGCCCGCGGCGACCTGATGGACAACCTCCACGCCGTCGGGCTGGCGACCTTCGGCGGCAACCCGATCTCCATGGCCGCCGCCAACGCCACCCTCGACTACGTCCTCGACCACGACCTGCAGGCGAACGCCGCCAGGACCGGCGCCGTGATCATCGACGGGCTGCGCGAGGCCGCGCCGCGCCTGCCGATCGTCGGCGACGTCCGCGGCAAGGGCCTGATGTTCGCCGTCGAGCTGGTCGATCCGGCGACGGGCGAGCCCTCCCCGGCCCTCGCCACCCGGTTCATGGAGGAGACCAGGAGGTCCGGCCTGCTCGCGGGCAAGGGCGGCCTGAAGGGCAACGTGCTCCGGATGGCCCCGCCGCTCACCCTCACACTCGACGAGGCCGCCGAGGGACTCGGGATCATCGTCGGCGCGCTCGAGACCATCAACGCAGAGGTCGCCTCGTGAAGAACGTCACCCACTGGATCGGCGGCGGCCCCGTCGAGGGTTCCGGCCGTACCTCGGAGATCTTCAACCCCGCGACCGGGGAGGTCTCCGGGCGGGTCCACCTCGCGTCCGCGGACGAGGTCGACACGGCCGTGGCCGCCGCCGTCGCGGCCTGGCCCGCCTGGCGGGACGCCTCACTGGTCAAGCGCTCGCAGGTGCTGTTCCGCTTCCGCGAGCTGATGTACGCCCACCGCGACGAGCTCGCCCGGCTCATCTCGGAGGAACACGGCAAGGTCCACTCCGACGCGCTG
>NZ_JBHMBS010000062.1:0-13981 GCF_042428775.1 Streptosporangium vulgare
ACCCCGACCGGCCCGAACGCCCCGTCCAGCAGGCCGAACACCCGGTCACCCGGCGCCAGGTCCGCCACCCCTTCCCCGACCTCCAGCACCACGCCGGAGCCCTCGCCTCCCATCGGCACGTCGCGCTCGGGCACCATGCCGAGCGCCACGACGACGTCGCGGAAGTTCATCCCGGCGGCGCGGACGGAGATCCGCACCTCGCCGGGCTCCAGCGCCCGGCCGGAGGCGGGGTGCGGGACCAGCGTCAGGTCCGCCAGGCTTCCCTTGACCGGCGCGTCCAGCCGCCACTCGGCCACCCCCGCCGGAGGCACCAGGCCACCACCGGACGCGGCCCGCGCCAGGCGCGGCGCCCACACCCTGCCCTCCCGGACGGCCGTCTGCGGCTCGTCCGCGGCCGTCGCGGCGAGCAGCGCGGCACCCGCGACGGGACCCTCGTCGAGGTCGGCCAGCACGACGCGGCCGGGGTTCTCCGCCTGGGCCGCGCGGAGCAGGCCGAGGGCCGCGGCGCCCGCCAGGTCGGTGACGTCACCGCCGTGCACGGCGGCCGCGCCCCGGGTCACCACGACGAGCCGCGCCGACCCGAACCGCTCCTCGGCCAGCCACTCCCGCACCACCGCCAGCGCCCGATGCGTCGCCGACCGCACCCCCTCCACGACATCCCCGTCATCGGAAGACCCGAAGGAGACGAACACCAGGTCGGGAACCACCCCCGACCCCGCCAGCGCCGCCAGGTCCTCGAACCCCTCGGCCACCACACCGGCCGCGCGCAGGGCGTCGGCCAGCCCGGTCCCGTCGGCGCCCAGCACCGCGTACCGGTGCCCGGCGGGGATCTCGACGGGCGGCAGCGCCGTCCAGTCCACCCGGTACAGCGAGTCGCGGCGGGTGTCGGCCGCCGTGGGCAGCCGGTTCGCCGGGAGGGGGCGTGACAGCAGGGACTCCACGGAGGCCACGGGGCTCCCCGAGACGTCCGCCAGCCGGAGCGAGACCGTGTCGGCACCGGTGGGTGACAGGTGCACCCTCAGCGCGGCGGCGCCCTCGGCGTGCAGGGAGACCCCGGACCAGGAGAACGGCAGGCTCACCTCGCCCGATCCGGTGTCCAGCAGCGACTCGGCGTGCAGGGCCGCGTCCAGCAGCGCCGGGTGCAGGCCGAACCTCCCGGCCTCCCTGCGCGCGTCCTCGGGCAGGGCGACCTCGGCGAAGATCTCGTCGCCCCGCCGCCACGCCGCCCGCAACCCCTGGAACACCGGGCCGTACTCGTACCCCTGGCCCGCCAGCCGCTCGTACAGGCCGTCCAGGTCCACCGCCGTCGTACCGGCGGGAGGCCACGCGGCCAGGTCGAAGGGTTCGGCGGGAAGCCCGGCGGTCTCGGCGGCCTCGGCGACGAGGAAGCCGGTCGCGTGCCGGGTCCAGGGCTCGTCCGCGTCGTCCCCGAGGTCCCCGGCGTCCGCAGCGGCTCCGGAGGCTCCGGCGTGCTCCGGGCGGGAGTGGACCGCGACCGGGCGCCTGCCCGTCTCGTCCGGAGCGCCCACCGACACCTGCACCTGGACTCCGCCGCCACCTGTCAGCACCAGCGGCGCCTCCAGCGTCAGCTCGTCCACCACCCCGCACCCCACCTGGTCACCGGCGCGCACCGCCAGCTCCACGAACGCCGTACCCGGCAGCAGCACCGTGCCCGCCACGGCGTGGTCGGCGAGCCACGGGTGCGAGCGCGTCGACAGCCGCCCGGTCAGCAGGACCCCGCCGGTGCCCGCCAGCGTCACCGCCGCGCCGAGCAGCGGGTGGCCGGCCGCGGTCAGGCCGGTGGACGCCAGGTCGACCGCGTCGGTGGCGTCCAGCCAGTACCGCTCGCGCTGGAAGGCGTACGTGGGAAGCCTCACCGGCCGGGGGCCGTGGGGGGCGAACAGCGGCTCCCAGTTCACCGGCGCCCCGTGCGCGTACGCCTCGGCCATCGAGGTGACGAACCGGTTCATCCCGCCGTCGTCGCGGCGCAGGGAGCCGACGGCGACCGCGGTGCCACCCACAGCCTCCACGGTCTCCTGGACGCCCACGGTGAGCACCGGGTGCGGGCCGATCTCGACGAACAGCCCGTACCCCTCCCGCACCAGCGCGCGGGTGGCCTCGTCGAAGCGCACCTGCCGCCTGAGGTTGGTGTACCAGTAACCGGCGTCCAGCCCCGCGGTGTCGATCGGCTCGCCGGTGACCGTGGAGTAGAAGGGCACCTCGACCGACCGGGGCGTGACGCCCTCCAGGTCGGCCAGGATCCGCTCCCTGAGCGGCTCCACGTACGCCGAGTGCGACGGGTAGTCGACCGGGATCTTCCTGGCGCGGACGTCGTCGGCGAGCAGCTGCTCCAGCAGCTCGTCCAGGGCCTCCGTCTCACCGGCGAGCACCACGGAGCCGGGGCCGTTCACCACGGCCACCGCCACCCGGTCTCCCCAGGGGGTGAGCCGTTCCCGCATCCGGTCGGCCGGGAGCGCGACCGCCATCATCTCCCCCTGGCCGGACAGCTCCTCGCCGATGGCGAGGCTGCGGAGCGCGACCACCCGGGCGCCGTCCTCCAGCGACAGCGCGCCCGCCACGCAGGCGGCGGCGACCTCGCCCTGCGAGTGGCCGACGACGGCGTCGGGCTCGACCCCGTAGGAGCGCCACAGCTCCGCCAGCGAGACCATGACGGCCCACAGCGCGGGCTGGACCACGTCCACCCGTCCCAGCGGCGGCGCGCCGGGCTCGCCGCGCAGCACCTCCACGAGCTTCCAGTCGACGAAGGTCGCGAGCGCGTCGGCGCACTCGGCCATCCGGGCGGCGAACACCGGGGAGGAGTCCATCAGCTCGACGGCCATGCCCGCCCACGCCGCCCCCTGCCCGGGGAAGACGAACACCACCCTCGGGTCCGGGGCCGCGACGCCGCGCACGACGTTCGGCGCGGCCTCGTCCCCGGCGACGGCGCGCACGCCCGCCAGCAGCTCGTCGCGGCCGGCGCCGACCACCACGGCGCGGTGCGAGAAGGCCGTACGGGAGGCGACGGCGGCGTGGCCGACGTCGACCGGCGACAGCCCGGCGTCCGCGTCCACGTGGGCCGCGAGGCGTTCGGCCTGGGCCCGCAGCGCCCCCTCGCCCTTGCCGGAGATCACCCAGGGCACCACCGGCGCGGGGCCGGAACCGGCCCCGGAACCGTCGCCGAAGGCGCCGAGAACGCCGGCCGCGCCATCCGTGCCGTCTGCGCCGTCGGCGGTCTCCGGCGCGGGCGGCGGGGCCTCCTCCAGGATGACGTGCGCGTTGGTGCCGCTGACGCCGAAGGAGGAGACACCGGCCCTGCGCGGGGCACCGCCGGCCTCCCATGGCTCGGCGGCTGTGAGCAGCTCGACGTCGCCGGCCGACCAGTCGACGTGCGGCGAGGGCGCGTCCACGTGCAGGGTGCGGGGCAGCACGCCGTGCCGCATCGCCAGCACCATCTTGATCACCCCGGCGACGCCCGCGGCGCCCTGGGTGTGGCCGATGTTCGACTTGATCGAGCCCAGCCGCAGCGGCCTGCCCTCGGGGCGTTCCCGCCCGTACGTGGCGAGCAGCGCCTGGGCCTCGATCGGGTCGCCCAGGCCGGTGCCGGTGCCGTGCGCCTCGACCGCGTCGACCTGGGCGGCGGACAGGCGCGCGTTGGCCAGGGCCTGGCGGATGACCCGCTGCTGGGCGGGGCCGTTCGGCGCGGTCAGCCCGCTGCTCGCGCCGTCCTGGTTGATCGCCGAACCGCGGATGACCGCCAGCACGGGGTGTCCCGCGCGCCGGGCGTCGGAGAGGCGTTCCAGCAGGAGCATGCCCGCGCCCTCGCCCCAGCCGGTGCCGTCCGCGGCGGCGGCGAAGGCCTTGCACCGGCCGTCCGCGGACAGGCCGCGCTGGCGGCTGAACTCGACGAAGGTGTTCGGGGTGGACATCACCGTCACGCCCCCGGCCAGGACCATCGCGCACTCCCCCTGGCGCAGCGCCTGGACCCCCAGGTGGAGCGCGACCAGGGACGAGGAGCACGCGGTGTCCACCGAGACCGCGGGGCCCTCCAGGCCCAGGACGTAGGCCACCCGCCCGGAGGCGACGCTGCCGTCGCTGCCGTTGCCGATGTAGCCGCCGAGGTCGTCGGGGACGACCCGGGCCCGGGAGCCGTAGTCGTGGTAGATGACGCCGGTGTAGACGCCGACGGCGGTGCCCCGCGCGGACACCGGGTCGATGCCGGCGTCCTCGAACGCCTCCCACGCGGTCTCCAGCAGCAGCCGCTGCTGCGGGTCCATCGCCACGGCCTCGCGCGGGCTGATCCCGAAGAAGGCCGGGTCGAACCGCGCGGCGTCGTAGAGGAACCCGCCGGAGCGCGTGTAGCTCTTGCCCGGACGGTCGGGGTCGGGGTCGTAGAGGTCCTCGACGTCCCAGCCGCGGTCGTCGGGGAAGGACGAGATGGCGTCACCGCCCTCGGCCAGCAGCCGCCACAGCGCCTCCGGGGTGTCGGCGCCGCCGGGGAACCGGCAGCTCATCCCGACGATGGCGATGGGCTCGGTCTCCCTGCGCTCGGCGTCCTTCAGCCTCTGACGGACCTCCCGCAGGTCGGCGGTCGCCCGCCGGAGATAGTCGAGAAGTTTGCCTTCGTTCTCCACCACGTCACCCCTGTCCAACCGTTCGGGGGCCTCATCCGGTCGCGCCGCGCACCGCGGGCTGAGGCGATATGGGCACGGGCGCCCCGTCGTGGGGCGGCCCGCGTTCGGCATGCCGGTGAATCGGCGTCGCGCGGGAGGGGAGGTTCAGCCGGCCGCGGCAGGCGCGGCAGGCGCGGCAGGCGCGCCGGTCTCCGCCCGGTGGCGGGCGACCAGCTTCTCCAGGTCGCCCACGAGGTCGTGCGGCGCCGGGGTGGCCTCGGCCACGCGCCTGATCCGGTCGGCGTTCTCCCGGAACGACGGCTCCCCGAGCAGCCTCAGGAGGTTCTCCCGGAGCGTTCGCGTCGAGAGCTCCTCCGGCTGGACGACCAGGCCCGCGCCCTCCTCGGCCACCTGCCGGGCCATGCCGCCCTCGTCGTAGAGCCGCGCGGGGACGACGAGCTGCGGCACGCCGTGCGCCATCGAGGTGCCGAACGTCCCGGTGCCACCGTGGTGGACGATCGCCGCGCAGGTGGGCAGCAGCGAGTTGAGCGGGACGTAGTCGACGATCCTCACGTTGTCGGGCACCTTCAGGTCCGGGTCGAGCTGGTCGGCGTTCAGGGTCGCGACCACCTCGACGTCGAGGTCGGCGACGGCCTCGAACAGGTCGGCGGCCCCGATGCTGCCGTTGCCGCCCCACATGTCGCGGCCGGACACCCCGAGGGTGAAGCAGACCCTGGGGCGCCCGGGGCCCTTCGCCCGCAGCCAGTCGGGGACGACGGCCGGGCCGTTGTAGGGGACGTAGCGGACGGGCAGGTAGTCGTGCTCGACGGGGAAGCGCGTCCAGACCGGCATCGAGTCGATGGTGGCCTGTCCCAGGATGACGTCCTCGTCGAACGCGCAGCCGTACCTGGCCAGCTTGGCGGTGACCCAGTCGGCCACCGGGTCCTCGCCGAGGGCCTCGGGCCGCTCCGCCCTCATCCGCAGGAACAGCGAGCGCATCCGCCCCCAGTGGTCCCTGCCGAAGGTCGAGCGGACCTGCGCGGCGCCGCAGGCGCGGGCCGCGACCGGCCCCGGGAAGGTGATCGAGTCCCAGACCACCAGGTCGGGCCGCCACTCCCGGCAGAAGGCGACCATGTCGTCGTACATGGACTCGTCGGTGATGAGGTCCAGCGCCAGGGGCGAGGCGAAGGCGGCCATGCAGTCGCGCACGTACTCGTAGGTGAGGACCTCGGGCCGCTCCTCGGCGATGTCGTAGCCGGAGCCGAAGATCTGCTGGTCGGCGGGGATGCTCGCCAGCCGCTCGGCGATGTTGGACGGCTCCCCCACCGGTACCGCGGTCAGACCGGTCCTGGTCACGTCGTCGACGATGTCCGGCTGGACGGCGACGACGACCTCGTGGCCCGCCGCCCTCATCGCCCACGCGATCGGCACCACGAGGAAGAGATGGGCGGCAGCGGCGTGCATGGTGAACAG
The DNA here is from genome assembly GCF_042428775.1 of Streptosporangium vulgare. Taxonomy (NCBI): domain Bacteria; kingdom Bacillati; phylum Actinomycetota; class Actinomycetes; order Streptosporangiales; family Streptosporangiaceae; genus Streptosporangium; species Streptosporangium vulgare. The sequence continues at coordinate 6,084 of NZ_JBHMBS010000062.1, forward strand.
GACACGCATGAAGACTTCCTCCGAATGATCAAGCCGCACGATCTATCAGATGCCTGCCGCGGGGCCGGCGGATTCGCTCTCGTACCTCGCGGCGGCGTTTCACGGTTTCCGGAACGGCCGGAAAAGCTGGCCCGTCCGTTACGGCCGGAAAAGCAGGTCCGGCCGTTTCCGTCCACCGTTTTCCACGCTGAATCAATGAGCACGCTACCTACGCCCCTACGGTGAAACCGACCCCTAGCGCACCCCTCAGCCGCCCCTGAGGGAAGGCGGGGACCCGGCCTCGCGGCGGCGCCGCCACCGGGGCGGCACGGCCAGGTCAGGGCGTGTGGGAGCACGCGAAAACGCGCCGGGGCGCCTCCCCAGAGGGGGCGCCCCGGCGCGGGAGGGGTCTCCCCCTACGGGCCGGTCTACGGGTCGGCGGGACGGGCGGCCACGACGGGACGCGAGCGGGTGGCGACCCAGGCGGGCGACAGGGCTCCCATGAGCGCCGACAGCCCCGCGGAGCAGATCACGATGACGTAGAGCCACACCGGCCCCGAGGGCAGCGGGGAGCCGCTGACGGCGATGGTGAAGGGCAGCAGGGCGGGCACGAAGACCACCGTGCCGACCACGACGCCGATGACGGCGACCAGGACGCCCTCGATGCCCATCATCCGCAGGATCTGCCACCGGCTGGAGCCGACCAGCCGCTGCAGCCCGAACTCCCTGCGCCGCCGCGCCGCGCCGGCCGCCTGGGTGCTGATCACCGAGATCACGACGAAGGCGAGCATCGTGCCGATGAACAGGCAGTCGACCCACCCCCGCGTCCGCTGCCGCTCGGTGCCCACCGAGGACAGCACTCCGGCGTCGGTCACCCGCAGCCCCGGCACGGCCCTGACCGACCCGGCCAGCGCGGCCGTCACCCGGGGGACGTCGGCGGCCGAGGCGGCGCGCACGAGGATCTGGGGCGGCAGGCCGGCCGTGGTGTGCGACGCCAGCAGCCGCGCGGGCATCAGGATCGTCTCGGCGCCCGGCTTCGCCGCGAGCAGCGCGACCACCTTCAGGCCGACCACGCGCCCGTCGCCCAGGCGTATCCCGGCCGTGTCGCCGAGGCCCAGGCCGAGCTGCCTGGCGTGCCCGTCGGCCAGCGCGACGGTGTGGCCACGCAGCTCGGCGAGCGTGCCGGCGGTGAGCCTGAACGCCGTGACGTGCTCGGCGGCCTCCGCGGTGACCCCCTGGACCGGCCAGCCGTCCTCGCTCTGCCAGGTGTCGTAGGGGCTCTCCAGGAACGCGGTGCCGGTGACGAACTCCGAGGCCGCCGCGACGCCCGGCGTCGACCGGACCCGGTCGAGCAGCCCGCCGGCCAGCCCGCCGCTCTCCGCGGTGAGCACGGCGTCGGCGCGCAGGCTCCTGACGTACGCGCGCTCGGCCGCGTCGGCGGGGGTCGTCTGCAGGTAGACGTTGGACAGGGCGATCCCGGTGATGAGCATGATGGGCGTGGTCGCGGCGGCCACCCTGACGGTCCGCGCCCTGGCGTTGAGGATCGCGAGGTGCCCCGTCTGGCCGAAGACCGCGCGCACGGGGTGGCGGAGCATCTCGGTCATCACGCTCGTCATGCGGGGGGCGGCGAGGGTCAGTCCCACGGCCAGGGTGAACACGGCGAGGAAGACGGCGCTCACCGCGGGCGGGCGGGGCGTCACCGCCGCCGAGACGGCGAGCGCGGCACCCCCGACGAGGCAGAGCAGGGCGACCCCCGACCGTACCGGGCCGAGCCGGCGGCCCTGGAACACGGCGTCCGCGGGCCTGTCGACGACCGGGACGAGCGACGCCCGCCTGGCCGGGAGGAACGTCGCGGCCGCGGCGGCGAGCAGGCACGTGACGGCGGCGGCCAGGACGGGGATCCAGCCCTGCTGGAAGGGCATCACCCCGGGGACCACCCCGTCGTCGACCAGCCGCAGGAACAGCCGGTGGCCGAGATAGGGGCCGAGCAGGCAGCCCGGCACGACGGCGACCGCCGAGACCGTCATCGACTCGCCGAACACCATGCGGCGGATCCGCGCCGGGGGCGTGCCCATCCCCCTCAGCAGCGCCATCTCCCGCCCGCGGTGCCCGACCGACATGGTCAGGGTGCCCGCCATGACGAGCACGGTGACCATGAGCGTCACCCCGGCGGTCACCCCGGAGATGACGACGAGGTTCTCGCCGCCCTCCCTTCCGCTCGGGAACTCGGCGATCCCCCGGTCGTCCCCGGTCAGGACCACCGCCGCCTGGCCGCGCAGCGCGGCCTGGACACGGGGCCGGAGCGCCTCGGTGCCGGTCCCCGGCGCGGGCAGGACGGCGGCGGCGTCGACCATGCCCGGGTGGCCCGCCAGCCGCCGCGCGTCGGGCGCGGAGAAGAACATCGCCGCCCCGGCGATCACGCGGCCGCCCGCGGGCGCGGCGACGCCGGTCACCCGGTAGGTCTCCGCGACGCCGCCGACCGCGACCTCGACGCGGTCGCCCGGCCGCGCGCCGGAGCGCCCGGCCAGCACGGCGTCGAGCACCACGTCGCCGGGCCCGGCCGGTGCCGTGCCCGCCCTCAGCTCGTACGGCGCGAGCACGGCGGAGCTCCAGTCGTGCCCGGTGCCGGCGGGCCGCTCCCCCCCAAGGACGGTGGCGGGGAACGACAGGTCGCCGACGACCCCGGCCACCCCGGGAACGGCCCGCACCGTGTCGAGCAGGGCGGTGTCGAGCCGGACGCGCTCGGTCAGGCGCGTCCAGTCGGTGTCGTCGTCACGGGGGTCGGCCTTGGGCAGCGCGTAGGAGGGGTCGCCGGCTATCACGATCGGGGCCCCGGCCAGGCGCTGGGGCGGCACGACCTCGCGGACACCGGTCTCCATCAGCGCCCCCGCGGCCGAGATGATCACGGCGCCGAGGAACATCGCGGTGAACAGCGCGGCGAAGGCGTCCTTGCGGAAGGCCAGCGTGCGCAGGGCGAGGCGCCACATCAGCTCGGGTTCCCCCCGTCGGTGCCGGGCGGCCTGTCCCAGATGCCGAGGTGGGTCATCCGCTGGATCACCGCCCTGTCCACCGGGAGGTTCAGCTCGTCGACGACGCGCCCGCCGGAGAGGAAGACGACGCGGTCGGCGTAGGAGGCGACGAGGGGGTCGTGGCTCGCCATCAGGACCGTCTGCCCGCTCTCGCGCACCGCCTCCTGGAGCAGGCCGAGAACCTCGTCGGTGGCGCGGGCGTCCAGCCCCCCGGTCGGCTCGTCGGCGAAGATCACCTCGCGACGGGTGACCAGGGCGCGGGCCACGGCGACCCGCTGGCGCTGGCCGGCGGACAGCTCGAAGGGCCGGTGGCGCATGTAGTCGACGAGCCCCACCCTGCGCATCACGTCGACGAGCAGCGAGGGGTCGGCGGTCCGGCCCGCGAGGGTGAGGGGCAGGGTGACGTTCTCCTCCACGTCCAGGGCGGGCAGCAGGTTGAACGTCTGGAAGATGAAACCGATCCGGTCGCGGCGCAGCTTGAGCAACGCCGCCTCGTCGAGCCCGTTCAGCTCCTCGCCGCCCAGGAGAACCGTTCCCGAGGTGGGCCGGTCGAGGCCGGCCGCGCACTGCAACAGCGTGCTCTTGCCCGACCCGGACGGCCCGATGATCGCGGTGAGGCTGCCGCGCGGGCAGCCGATCGTCACACCGCCCAGCGCGACGACGGCGCTCGTCCCGCTCCGGTAGGTCTTCCGTACCGAGTCAAGCCTGACGATCTCGTCGACTCCCTTACCCTCCGTGTTCGTCCTTTCGGTGTCCATGAGGCGAAGCGTAATCATCGAGCGGTGGCCTGCACATCGGTCTGAGGGTCCATAACGCTCATCCCTGCGGTGGGTGGTTGTGAGGGCGCGGTGGTCCCGGGGCAGGAGCCCCTCGCGCGGGGCGCGAGGGGCTCTTCCCAGGTCGAAACCCGTCACAGCTCGCTGTCGAGAATGTCGAAGAGCTCGTCCGCGGTCGCCGAGCCCAGCTCGGGCGCGCCCGCCCTCACCGTCTCCCCGCCGCGTGTCTCCAGCCATCTGGAGGTCAGCGCGCGCAGCCGGGCGGCGATCCTCTCGTGCTCCGCCGGGTCGGGCGCCGCGGTCTCCATCGCGTGCTCCAGCCTGGCCAGTTCCGCCTCCAGCGTCGCGGCGGGCGGTTCGTCGGCGACCAGTTCCGTCCTGATGTGGTCGGCGACCGAGGCCAGGGTCGGGTAGTCGAAGATGAGCGTCGCGGGCAGCCGCACCCCGGTGGCGGCGCCGAGCCGGTTGCGCAGCTCCACCGCGGTCAGCGAGTCGAAGCCCAGCTCCTTGAAGGGCCTGAGCGCGTCGACGGCGTCCCCGTCCTCGTGGCCCAGGACGGCGGCGACGTGGGTGCGCACCAGGTCCAGCAGCAGGCGGTCGCGACCGGCGGCCGACAACGACTCCAGCCGCTGCTGCAGCGACTGCTCGGCCGGGGCCGGGGCGGCCTCGCGGGCCACCCGCCTTGTCCTCGCCGCGACCAGGCCGCGCAGCATCGCCGGTGGCGCGTCGGAGCGCGAGCGCAGCGCCGCCAGGTCCAGCCGGACCGGGGCCAGGGCGGCCTCGCCGAGGGCGAGCGACTCGTCGAGCAGCGCCAGCCCGGTCTCGGCCGTCAGCGGCAGCAGGCCGGAGCGCCGTACGCGCCGCAGGTCGGCCTCGCCCAGCTGGGCGGTCATGCCGCCGACCTCGGGCGCCCACATGCCCCAGGCCAGGGAGACCGCGGGCAGGCCCGCGGCCCTCCTGCGCTCGGCCAGCGCGTCCAGGAAGACGTTCGCGGCGGCGTAGTTGCCCTGCCCGGCGCCGTCCAGCGTCCCCGCCGAGGAGGAGAAGAGCACGAACGCCGACAGGTCGAGGCCGCGGGTGAGCTCGTGCAGGTGCCAGGCGGCAGCGGGCTTCGGCCGCCAGACGGTGTCGACCTGGTCGGGTGTGAGGGAGCCGACGACGCCGTCGGCCACGACCCCGGCCGTGTGGACGACCGCGGTGAGCGGGTGGGCGGCGGGCAGACCGGCGAGCAGCGCCGTCAGGGCGTCCCTGTCGGAGACGTCGCAGGCGGCGACGGTGACCTCGGCTCCCAGCCCGGCCAGCTCGTCGCGGAGCCCCTCGGCGCCGGGGGCCTCGATGCCCCGCCGCCCGGCCAGCAGGAGGTGGCGGGCGCCGTGGCGGGTGACGAGGTGCCGCGCGACGAGGGCGCCGAGCCCGCCGGTGCCGCCGGTGACGAGCACCGTGCCCTCGGGGTCGAGGGGGACGGGGACGGTGAGCACGAGCTTGCCGACGTGCCTGGCCTGCGCCATGAACCGGAACGCCTCGGGGGCGTGGCGCACGTCCCAGCCGCGGACCGGCGGCGGGGTGAGCACCCCGCGCTCGAACAGCCGGACCAGCTCGGCCAGGATCTCCGCGGTCCGGTCGGGGCCGGCGTCGGAGAGGTCGAAGGCCCGGTAGGAGACGCCGGGGTGCTCCGCGGCGACCTCCTCGGCGAACCGCACGTCGGTCTTGCCCATCTCGGCGAACCGGCCGCCGCGCGGCAGCAGTTCCAGGGAGGCGTCCACGAACTCGCGGGCCAGCGAGTTGAGGACGACGTCGACGCCGCGCCCGCCGGTGGCCTCCAGGAAGCGGCCCTTGAAGTCCAGGTCCCGGGAGGAGGCGATGCGGTCGTCGGCGACGCCCAGGGCCCGCAGCGCGTCCCGCTTGCCGTCGCTCACGGTGCCGAACACCTCGGCGCCCAGGTGGCGGGCGAGTTGCACGGCCGCCGTGCCGACGCCGCCGGCCGCCGCGTGCACCAGCACCGACTCGCCCGCCTTGAGACCGGCGAGGTCGACGAGGCCGTAGTAGGCGGTGGCGAACACGGCGGGCACCGCGGCGGCCTCGGCGAAGGTCCAGCCCTCGGGGATCGGCACGACCATGCGCCGGTCGACCACCGCGTACGGGCCGAAGCCCGCGTCGACGAGGCCCATCACGCGGTCGCCGGGCGCGAGGCCGGTGACGCCGGGCCCGACCTCGGTGACCACCCCGGCGGCGTCGGCGCCCAGGTCGGCCCTGCCGGGGTACATGCCGAGGGTGATCATGACGTCGCGGAAGTTCAGGCCGCCGGCGCGGATCGCCACCCGCACCTGGCCGGGCTCCAGCGGGCGCTCGTCGGCGTCGCACGGGGCCAGCGCCAGGTTGTCCAGCGTGCCCTGCGTGGTCACCTCCAGGCGCCAGGCCCGCGCGCCGGCCGGTGGCTCCAGCATGCCCGCCGACCGCGCCCTGCTCAGGCGCGGCGCCACCGCCTGCCCGTCACGCAGCGCCAGCTCGGGCTCTCCCGCCTCCAGTACGGCGGGCAGCGCGCGGTGGGAGGCGTCGGTGCCGTCCACGTCGACCAGCAGGAACCGGCCGGGGTTCTCCGCCTGCGCCGCGCGGACGAGACCCCACAGGGGTGCCTGCGCGAGGTCGGGCGGGCCGTCGCCGAACCCGCTCCTGACCGCGCCGCGCGTCACCACCGCGAGCCTGGTCCCGGCGAGGCGGTCGTCGGCGAGCCAGGCGCCGAGCAGGTCGAGGACGCGGAGCGTCGCGGCGCGCGCCGCCTCGGGCTCGGCCTCCTCCGATCCCGGCCCGTCCTGCCAGGTGGAGACCAGCACGGTCCCCGGCCTGGACGGCATGGCCCGCAGCGCGTCGAGACCGTCGGCGAAGGTGACGTCGAGCCCGGCGGCGCGCAGGGCCCGGCCCAGCTCGCCGTCCTCGGCGCCGAGGACGGCCCACTGCCCGCCGCCCGCGACGGCGGGCACGGCCGTCCAGTCCACCCGGTACAGCGACTCGCGGACCGTGTCGCGGGCGGCGCCGAGCCGGTCGCCGGAGACGGGGCGCATGACCAGCGACCCGATGGTGACCACCGGGGCGCCGGTGGCGTCGGCCACCTGGAGCGAGGCGGCGCCGGAACCGTCCCTGGAGACCCTGACCCGGACCGACGAGGCGCCGGTGGCGTGCAGCGCGACGCCGCTCCAGGCGAACGGCAGCTCGACCGCCTGGTCCGGCGCGGCCTGCCCGCCGAGTTCGATGGCGTGCAGCGCGGCGTCCAGCAGGGCCGGGTGGATGCCGAACAGGGAGGCGTCGCCGGCGACGGGCTCGGGCAGCGCGACGTCGGCGAACACCTCGCCGTCCCGCCGCCAGGCGGCGCGCAGCCCCTGGAAGGCCGGGCCGTAGCCCGCCCCCTCGGCGGCGAGCCGTTCGTACAGGCCGGTGAGGTCGACGGGGGTGGCGCCCGGCGGCGGCCACGCGGCGAGGTCGAAGTCCCCCGAAGCTCCCACGGGGGCGAGGAAACCGGTGGCGTGCCGGGTCCACGGCTCGTCGCCCGCTCCGGCCCGCGAGTACAGCGACAGGGGGCGGCGGCCGGAGTCGTCGGCGCCGCCGACGACCGCCTGGAGCGCGACGCCGTCCCTGCCGGTGAGGACCAGCGGGGCCTCCAGGGTGAGCTCCTCGACGACCTCGCAGCCGACCTGGGTGCCCGCGCGGACCGCGAGCTCGACGAAGGCCGTGCCCGGTACGAGGACGTTGTCCAGGATGGTGTGGTCGGCGAGCCAGGGGTGGCTGCTCAGCGAGACCCGCCCGGTCAGCACGGCGCCGCCGGACTCGGGCAGCGCCACCACCGCGCCCAGGAGGGGGTGTTCGGCGGAGACCTGGCCCAGGCCGGTCGCGTCGCCGGTGAGGCCGCCGGTCTCCAGCCAGTAGTGGCGGTGCTGGAAGGCGTAGGTGGGCAGCTCCACCCGGCGCGGCCCCTTCCCCCCGGCCGCGCTCGCGGTGTCGGTGAAGAAGGTCTCCCAGTCCACGGCCACCCCCCGCGCGTGCAGGACGCCCAGCGCCGCCACCAGCTCCGACACCTCACCACGATCACGCCGCAACATCGGCACGAACACCGCCCCGGACC
>NZ_JBHMBS010000063.1:0-13194 GCF_042428775.1 Streptosporangium vulgare
CTTGCTTGAGCCGGTTGCCTGGAAAGCGGGCACGGCCGGTTCTGAGGGGACCCCGGCGCAGCAATGCGCCGGGGTTACCCGACGAGGCCCACTTCGGGCCGCTGCGCCTGTTCACCATCGCTAGTTCCGATCACCCCAACCACACCGTCCAGCCCCGGACTCTGCACGCCTACCTGCGCTGGCGCGATCTCAACGCCCGCCACCCGGACGTGCTGGCAGCCCAACGCCGCGAACGCGCCCGTATCCGCGGCGAGAAAGGCATCCGTTGGGGTGGCCGACCGCTGTCAGCTGCGGTTTGACCGCCCAACCCGGCCAACGTTTCCGGTCACAGCACCAGAAGCAGGCGAGGACCCGCCGGCCGCCGTATTGTACTCGGGTTGTCGCCACCCACGGGCTTCGCAGGGAGTGACCTTCGTCGACCTGCGTCGGCCCGGCGAACCACCCCGACCGACGACCACACGCCGAGCCTCGACGCAACCACGGCTGATCTTGATGGGCACGGTGCGGCGGCCGACGCGATCGAGGCGTCGTGGGGCGAGGGCGATCATCGCTTGGCAACGCCGACGATGCGCCGCTCGATGATGAGGAACTCGGTAACCATCTGCCCGACGACGACCGCAGCCGTTCGGTGCCCGGGTGCGGTGACGGTTTGCTGCCGAGGATCAGAGGTTTCCGCCTCTGTTGAGCCAGGCACGAACCGCGCCTTCGCGGTAGACGACGAGGTAGTCGGCTTTTCCGTCGCCGCTGATGTCCTTGAACTGGACGTACTTGCCGGGATAGTAGGACTCGTGGGCGAAGTCGTGGTGGCCTTCGAATCCGCCGGCGTCCTTACCGCCCTTGTTGAGGTAGGCGTGGACGTTCCCGTACTCGCCGACCATGAGGTAGTCGGCCCGCCTGTCGTCGTTGACGTCGGCGAAGCGCAGGTTGAACCGGCTGGCCCCGTTGACTCCGGGCGCCCAGCTCAGCCTCACCTGCCACGCGGTGGTCCGGGTGGCACCGGCATCGAGCGACGTCGGGTAGTTGACGTAGGCGTGTACTTCGCCGGTGGCGCCCAGGCGGAGGTAGTCGTCGCGGCCGTCACCGTTGACGTCGGCGAATCGGATGTGGTCGCGATTGACGTTGCTGACCGGAGCGATGTCACCGGCTTTGCGCGTAAACCCCGACGGGCCGTCGTTGTAAAAGACTTCCATCTTTCCGGTCGCCGACACGAGGAGACAGTCGTCGCGGCCGTCGCCATCCATGTCGGCGAACCGAATCTCGTCGGCGATGGACGGCGCCGACGGATCCGAGGGCACCGGATGGGCGAAGCCGGTCGGGGCGAGGATTCCTGTCCCGCCGCCCCAGTAGAGCCAGGTGGGTTGACCGGGCTCGTCCTGGGTGTTGATGGCGACCCGGATCGTGCCGTCCTTACGGATCTGCACGTAGTCGGCCCGCCTGTCGCCGTTCATCTCGGCGAGCTCGGTGCGGTCGTACGTTGCGGGCCGTTGCATACCGGGGGCGATGACGCCCAGTTTGCGCCACCCGGCGCCGAGCGCGGTCTCGCCGGAATCGGTCTCGTCACCGGGGGCGTCATCGCAGTTGGTAGCTGGGTTTTCGTCGGCGGCGTCCTGGATCCAGCCGTGATAGTGGGCTGTGAGGATGCCGTCGTAGAAAGCCCGCCCGAGCTTGTCGTAGCCGTCATCGTCAGGATGGGAGTCGTTCTGGAGGCCGTCGGTGACCTTGACATCATCGGTGTCCACGAGAACCACACGCTTCCCGTCCGCGCGCAGCTCACCGACGATTCGGGGCAGTTGAGCGTTGAAGGCATCGATGCGCGGTTGCAGGCCGGCTTTGCCGGTCGGGATCAACTTCGCGACCACCACCACCGCCCTCGGCGAATCCAGCAAGGCCTGGCTGATGAGGTTCTTCAGGCGCTGGGGTGCCTGTGACAGGTTGAAGTCCTGGTTCATGTCGTTGGTCCCGGCGTGCAGCGTGATCACGTTCGGCTGGAACTGGTCCACGGAGCAGACCGCGGACGTCGCGATCTGATCGATGCGCCAGCCAGGATGACCCTCGTGCTGGTTGTCGGCCATCGTTCCGGACCGAACCTTGCCGACGAAATCCACCGGAAGCCGGGCGGCCAGCTTGTCGAACAGCTCCCTGCGGTAACCGTTTCCGTCCGTGCTTTCCAACCCGTAGGTGATCGAGTCCCCGAGAGGCATGACCCGCAGGTCCTGCCACCGGGCACGGGCACCGCGCTGCAGGGCCTCGGCCAAGGCGACCGCGTTGTCGATAAGAAAGCCGCCGAGCCAGGTCACGCCGTTCACGACCGTGCTGCCGAACCACCACAGCCCACGGCCCGCTTTCACGAGCGTGTTGCCGAGGGCTCTCATCAGCGCCGGGCCGTTCGCCTGCACCCAGCCCGAGAGATACTTTTCCCACACCCCCGGGCCGATCGCCGCGACCATCGCCACTCCAAGCGCCGCGACCCACGCCGTCCAGTCACGCTGGAGGTTCAGGAGGCGCAACGCGATGGCTTCCATCGTGAATGTGCTGAAGAACGTCGCCATAGGCGCACAGATGACCTGGGCGGCCGGCATCTGCATGCTCAACAGCATGCCGGCCGTGCAGGTAGCCCGGACGAACACCCAAGCCGCGACCCCGGCGGCGGCCACGCCGATGACTGCCCACTTGCTCACATCCGTAACAGACACGTCCGACTCGACCGTGATCGACAGGGTCGTGGGGGTGAGCTCGATCAGCCCGTCGAACTCGGGCCACGTGACATCCGCGGTCCCGCCCGGCAGCTCTATGTCGTTGCGGCTGAACTCCTCCTCGAGGGTGTCGCCCAAAAGCGAATTACGTTGATTGAGCTCGGTCACCCACTGCGCCACCTCACTGTCCAGGAGGCCTTCGGGCACATCGAACTCGAACACAGCCGTATGCTTCGTCGCGGCGAGCGCCGACGGCTCCATACCCGGCGGGAAGACCACGACCAGGGCGAGGAGCAGAGCGACCGCGGCACTGCCCCATCGTCGGATGCGCCTGGACGACACGAACCTTTTCCCGCCGGTTCCGGGCACCGAACCTCCACCTGCGCAGACGATGACCCATCAGGGCGGTTCACCCGAGGCCACTCATGATCCAATCAGGGAGAGAAATACGGCCAATTACCGCCGCATGAACAGCAAGGGCCCCCAGCCCGTCAGACTCAACGGCTCGTGGACGCGCCGACCGCGGGCTGCACAGCGCGGGTGCGCGAGCGGCGACACCTCGCGGAAGTCTCCGGCCCTACCGATCACCGGTAGGCCACCCGCCGAGACCGGAGCTGAGCCGGTGTCCCGCGTCAGAAATTCGCTGTGGATATCGGGCGAGTGAGTCGAGGATCTCGTCAGCGGTCTTCTTCCATACGAACGGCTGGGGGTTGGCGTTCCAGTCGGTGATCGTCCACGCACAGCACCACCGCCCGCTCCGGCGGGTTGTGATACAGGCCGATACCGATCGCCATCGCCCACGGCAGGTCCCCGCCGTCGGCGAACACGCTCAGCACGATCTTCGACCGCATCGCCAGCACCTGCGACGACTTCGCCCGCCGCGCCCAACGCGCCGGCGTCTCCTGTTCCCGCCCCGTCAGCTTCACCTCGGCCGTGGGCCGTCCAGTCCTTGCCGCATCGGCATTCCAGGCTTCTAAGCCGAATTTCTGGCGGGACACCAGGACCTGTTTTCAAAGAGCGGGTGAGTGAGCCGGCCGGTCAGCGAGTGCGTTGAAGGTCGGCCGGCCAGTCACCGACACAGGGAAGCTGCCCTGTTAGCAAGGGTGTTGGCAAGAAGCCGGGACGATCAAGAAACCAAGAAGGCCCCTGATGGCGTAATGCCTGTTCAGGGGCCTTCTTGCTGCTGTGCGGCCGGAGGTACTCGAAACCCCGACCTTCTGATCCGTAGGCAAGGGCAGATGCCTCGTGAGTGGCTTCCTGCTCTGGTAAAGCGGTGGATGCGGGCCGGTACCATGTGATCTTGTAAGGGGGTGTTGCTGTACGCATTGCTGTACAACAGCCCCCACGATCCGACAGGGCAACCCACTAAAATCCCTCTCGGTTTCTCTGTCTCGATCCACGACGAACTAGTCACTCGGCTGCCAGCCTCTCCAAATGCCAACAAGGATGAAAATCCCAGAAGAAGCGCAAGTGTGCACACGCTCGTACACAGGGGCGCCATAGGAAACCTAGGACTGGCATTCAGTCAGTCGGCGCAACGACCTCCGCGACAAGTTTCAGGCGAAGGGCGTGGGTCTGACCCAGTTGAGCAGGCGCCAGAGACGGCTCTCCTCGTCCCCGCTCGCCGTCTGGAGTGCGCTTTCAAGTGCGGTGATCGCCGCGTTGGCCGCACCCAAGGTCAGGAGCCGTTCAGCTGTCCGCCAGCGCAGCTCCAACGGCAGCGCGGGCTGGATGATCACCTTGCACCACAGCGAGATCGCGGCCTGCTTCTCGCCGATCTCCTCCAGAAAGGCGGCCAGTCGGGCACGTTCGTCGCCCGACAGGCCGCCTACCGCCTCGGCGTACGCCACCACCTCGGCGGACGACTCCTGCCCCGCCGCGATCCAGTGTTGGAGCGCCGAGTGGAGCTCACCTGGAGTACGTACTGGGTCGAGGAGCACGCGGCGGCAGAGCGTGGAAGTGACCTCCACTGCCTGATGCCTGGTCAGCACGGGCAGAAGCTGCGCGGCGAGCGGGGTGTATCCGGTGGGCCGGGCGTCGAGAGCCCGGATGATCTGCTCGGCGGCCGCCGGACCGCTGACCTCCAGCAGGAGTTCTGCGGCCTGGGTGAAGGTGCCGTTGGCGGCCCGGAAATCAGTGAGTACCCTGCTCGCGAGGCTGGCCGCGGCTGCCTGGTCGTGCTTGGCCAGTTTCACTATGAAGCGGGGCAGGTCGTTCGGGCTGACAGCGGAGGCATCCACCCGGTGGAGAACCTCGCCGACCGCTGACGCGCCAGCCACGGAGACGAGAAGTTCTGCCGCGAAGGAGCGTTCAAGTGGCTCTGTGTCGGGCTCGTGCAGGACCGTTCGCGCCACCGCCTCCGCAGCGGAGGTGTGGCCGCGTTTTATCAGTTCCCTGGCTGAGAAAAGGAGGTAGCTGTGCTGTCCTGAGGAATCGAGGAACACCCGTGCGGCCTCAAGCGCACCCTGCACCCCGCAGGCTTCGGTCCAGGACACGATGATTTCGCTGACGTCTTCATCATTAGCATCGTAAGACAGGGCCAGGCGGGCGTGCGGCTCCGCCAGGGCAGGGTATCCGGCTCCGAACCACAGCTGCGCAATCCCTGCGTGGGCCCACGCGCCCCTTTTCGCGTGAATTGCAATCGCCTGGAGGATCTCGGGAACAGCCTGCTCGCCGGCCACGGCCAACCACACTTCGCCGGCGAACTCCAGCATCTGTCCGGAGGGCTCGTCATTACTCAGAATCATGCGAGCCAGTTCCACGGCCCCGTCAGTTTCGCCGAGGTCGACCAGGTCCGAGCGCGCCACCAACTGCTCCCACACGCTGCCGCAATCGGCCAGCCGGCGCAGCAGCCCGATCCTGCGGACGATGTCTGCCGCGTCGAGCTCGGCCAGTTGATTGATGACGGCGCGCAAACCCGTCGGGTCCCCTACCTGTTCTCCCAACTCGTTCAGCAGGTCGACTCCCTCGCGGAGGTCTGCCACCCGCGCATAGGCTGCGGCGGCCGCGACCCGTTGGCTCGTCGGAGCCCCATGGGTGCGAGCGAGACCGATCAGGCGCTCGGCCAACCGCGTGTTCCCACGCAGCTCGGACAACGACGTGAAGAGCTGGTTCTCGGCGTCGTTGACGAATCGGTACCCCTGCTCCATCGGCTCGCCCAGGAGGCGGTTGATGACGGCCTCTTCCAGCTTCGCCCCCATCGGAACACCGGCGGTGACAAGGCGAAGCGCCATGATCCTGTGCTGCAGGTCCTGCTCGAACAGGAGCCGGACGATCGTGCTCACCTGGTTCTCCGGCCGACACGCCCAGTGGGCGAGGGTGAAGAACACGTAATTGCGCGACGCGTCGTTCTGGATCTTCTCAGTCCAGCCCGCAAGCCCTGGAAACTCGGCCGGAATCGCCTCCGCCTCTTTCTCTGCGGCTATGAACTCGGCGAACGAACGGTGGAGGAACGACAACTCCGTCCCGTCGAAGACGAGCACACCGGCCAGCGTGAGTAGACGCCCGAGATCGCGATCCAAGCCCTCACGAAGCCGCATGTCCGCGGGCAGGTTTTTCCGTACCCAGTCCGCAGCCTCGGCCAGCAGCGAGAACGGGCGCGTCTCCACGACCTCCATCTGCGCCAGGTGGAGCACCAGCCGGTCCTGATGCGCGAGCACCCAGTCGGCAGCCGGAGCGCACGCCAACTCCTCCCAACGGGCTCGCAGAGCCTTACGAAGGCTCCGCTGCCCCCCACGCGCGTCGACCAGTTCCCTGAGGAATCGTTCGTAGAGCTGCATCCTTCCCCGTGGGAGGGGGTTGTCTGGATACCTGGTGTGGAAAGTGGCCGCGATCGTGGCCAGCAGAGGAACCTTCAGTAGCTCGACCAGGCCCGCCGTCTGCGCCTGCTCCAGGAAAGCAGAAGCCGTTGCTGCCGGATCGGGCACATGCTGCGCGGCGAACCAGCGCTCGGCGAAGGCTCGTTGCCGGTCACTGTCGAAGCCGCTCAACGTGTAGAAGCCGACGGATCGATCCCGAAGCGGCTCCAGCTCCTCCTGTGGCAGCGGACGCGCGGTAATCACCAACCGGTACGGCGTGCCGTACTCCGCACGGGCCGAAAGGGCTCGCAGCACCTCGGCCCGTTTTTCAGGCGAGGAGATCTCGTCCAGCCCGTCGACCACCACCAGCCAGCGCACCCCGTAGGTCCGGCGCGCGAACACCTGCGGATCGATGGGCTGAGTAAGCCTGCTCGGGCGGCAGGAGGTCATAAGCGCCTCGGTCCAGCTCCCTGTCAGCACGTCGGCGGCGGTGATGAACAGTCCAATGACCGGCTCCTCGCACCACGGGGTCTCGCCAGCCTGATCGGCGAGCCACGCCTGTGCGATCTGGCGGACCAAGAGCCTGCCGAGCGTGGTCTTGCCGGCGCCCGGTCCGCCCGTGATGAACAGGTGATCGTGTCTTCCGAGCACGTCGCGGAGAGAGCAGACAGCAGAGGAGTTGAGGCGCCTGTCATGCTCTCCTTCTCTGGGTGGTCCGGACACCGCCGGTCGCACGTCCTGCTCCACGTACACCTCGTAGAGGGTAGGTCTGGACACGTTGAGCAGGTCGTACGGAAAACGGTCGGCGGCGTCGCGCTGATCGGCCAGCAGCTCCCTCAACCGGGTGTCGGCGACGGGGATCTCGGTCCAGGCCGAGACCGTCTGCTCCTTACCGGCCTTGTACAGGCGATGCGCTCGCTCCCACATGGGGCGTACGGCGCCCGGATCCTGTCCGATAAGGGTCACCATCGGCTCGAAGTGCTCCCAGTCCGGAAGCTTCAGGCCGTTGAGAAGGTCGTAAACGCGATCCTTCGTCAGGGGGAATCTCCGCCGCGAGGCCACCCTCAACGAGTTGCCATTGTGCCCCGCCTCGCGCATGTGCCTGTTGAACCACTCGGCGATCTCGACCAACTCTGGACGAGGTTCAGATGCTCGCCGTGAAGGTCGGCCGCCGGACATACCCCACTCCTCTCGACTCGCCTAGTTTCCTGGAAATTTCCGCGCTTGTGGCGGAAATCCGCGCCTGTGCCGGACTGTGGTCTCGATTCATTCGACAGGAGGAGCACGCATGAGAGTGCTGGAAACCCTAAGCGCCCATCCGGGCATCATCCTGCTGTGCGGGCTGATCTACATCCTCATCTGCCGCTGGTTGAACTGGTTGACCGACCGTAACCGTCAGCAGGCTCGCTCTCGCCAGATCGAGTTGGCCCTGCTGAACACCAGATCTGAGCATCGTGAGGCGATAGTGCGCGCGTGCTTGGAGGAAGATCGCACCCCCTAACGTCGTGACCTGGAAAATGGACCAGTGCTCGCAGTTATGGGGTCAAACTGGTTGGATATGAGTCGTCATACTCGGCTCGGCACGTGGAGGCGTGGTGGCAGAGCCCGCCCGAGCCCGAAGATTTACCAATCAAGAAGGGCATAAGCTGCGGCAGATCGTGCGCCGGGGCAACGCCAGTCCGATGCGTTAACGACGGGCGAGATCCTGTTAGTCGGCGTCCCGCCCATGTCGTCGCCGCCTAGCTCGGCCATGGCGACCCGTCCATCACGCTTTGCGTCTACACTCGCGTAATCCGGGCAGCGGGAGCCTTCGCGGCTGACATCTTCGTGGATGCCGTCGGCGAGTAGGAAAGACGTCCTGTTAGCAAGAAGCTCGAACGATCAAGAAACCAAGAAGGCCCCTGAGGGCGTAATGCCTGTTCAGGGGGCCTTCTTGCATGTGTACGGTCGGAGGTACTCGAAGCTCGGGACATGTCGTGGCTGCCGCGGAGACGGTCATCGTCGGCGACTGGCGCGGTTACACACCCATGGGCCGCTTTCAACCTGAAGGACAGACGGCCTCTATGGCGGACACAGCGACCCACGGCCACGATGCCTCCTCTGCCCTGGGACGGCGGGCGGTGTGCTGTCGGGGAGCGGTTCGGAAGCGTGGCTGATCGATCCACGTGATGGCAGGGAACTGGGCCGCTGGCGGTTGCCGGAGCCATTGGCAGACACCGACCATCGCCCGGCGTTCACCCTGGTCGCCCCTGACCGCTGCCTGATGCCGTGCGGCCCACGGTCCGTTGTGGCCATTCGGCTGTCATCGGGACTCGTCGATCAGTTCTTCCGTCACGATGCCGACCTCTCGGCTTCGGCTGCCGAGTTCACCGACGGCGTGGTGTGGCTGCGCGAGCGGCGGGCCGGTTATCTCGCCGTCGACCCCGAAGACGGGGCGAAACTGTGGAATGTAGATGTCAGGCAGCCGCTCATCAGCGAGGTGGTTCAAAGCAGCGGGGTAGAGAAACCGGACGATCTCATCGTGGTCTCAGCTCAGCCGGGGGAGACGAAACCGGACTCGTAGGCCGTGATGACGGCCTGGGTGCGATCGCGCGCCCCCAGCTTGGCCAGGACGTTGCCGACATGGGTCTTCACCGTCTCAGCCCCGATGACCAGCTCGGCGGCGATCTCGGTATTGGACCGGCCACAGGCCATCAGCCGCAGCACGTCGGCCTCCCGCGCGGTCAGCTTCCCGAGCCCGGGGACGGCACGGGTGGCGGCGTACCGGCTCTGACGGTTCGCGGCGAGATCGCGGATCGCGGCCGGGAACAGCAGCGATTCCCCGGCGGCGACGATTCGGACGGCCTGCACCAGGTCGCTGGGCCGGCTGCGCTTGAGCAGGAAGCCGCTGGCCCCCGCGCGCAACGCGTCATATATGTAGTCGTCGTTGTTGAAGGTGGTCACCACGATGACCTTGGGCGGCTGAGGCAGCGCCAACAGCAGCCGGGTGGCCTGAATGCCGTCCACCGCGGGCATCCGCACGTCCATCAGCACCACGTCGGGCCGCGTCGTCCGAACCACCGGCACCACTGCCGCTCCATCGGCCGCCTCGCCCACCACCTCCAGGTCGGGTTCGGTGTCGACGATGATCCGCAGGCCGGTCCGGATCAGATCCTCGTCATCGGCGATGACCACACGAATCGGCATGCGCCCGACACTATCCACCACCATTCAGGGACGGAGTGGCAGCCGTACTGACACATGCCACTCTCCGCCTGCGGGACCGGCGTCGAAGTCGCCGCCCAGCAGCGTGACCCGCTCGCGCATGCCACCGATGCCGCGCCCACTCCTGCCAGGCGCCCGTCCCGCCGGGTTGCACACGTCGAGCTCCAGATGGTCGTCGTGTACGGCCAGCGCCAACCGTACCGGACCGGTCCCGTGGCGCAGGGCGTTGGTGAGCGACTCCTGGGCGATCCGGTAGACCTCCCGGGAGACCTCGGTGGGCACGGTGGCCAGGTCGCCGGTGACCTCAGCGGCGGCGCCGGTCCCATGTACCAGGCCGCTCAGGTCGGCGAGCGTCCGCGCCGGGGCCGTGGACGGCTCGTCTTCCTGCTCGCGCAACACCCCCAGCACCTGATCCAGCTCCTCCAGCGCCGCGCGCGCCGATTCCTCGATCGCCCCCAGCGCGGCCCGGACCGCCACGGGGTCGCGGTCCAGGACCCGGGCGGCCGCCCCTGCCTGCACGGTCACCACGCTCAGCGCGTGCCCGATCGAGTCGTGCAGTTCACGGGCCAGGCCGTTGCGGACCGCCTGGCGGCGGACCCGCTCCTCCAGCAGCGCCAGCCGCTGGGCGGGTGAGGGACCTAGCAGCTTCGGCGCCGACCGGGCCAGCAGCGCGCCCACCCCGGCGGTCAGGTAGACGAGCGCGACCAGGAGGGTGACGCCCAACAGCGGGCCGCCCCACCAGACCTCCCGCAAGGTGGACGCGAACCCCAGGTCGAACGGGGTATCGGTGACCGGCAGCAGAATCGCCACGACCACGAACGGAACCGCCGCCAGCGTCAGCCCCGCCATCACCCCGCCGACCCCCAGGTGCAGGGTGAACCAGGCGGCGGTGCGCCGCCGCTCACCCCAGCTCCGCCCCCCGGCCGTCCGCTCGGCGGGCAGTGGGTCGATCTCGGCACCCAGCAGGCTACGCGCCGCCGTCACCTCCAGCGCCCGGACCGGCAACACCAGCCCGGTCAGCGCCACCAGCGGCAGCACCGCCAGGAAAACCAGCGGCTGGAGCGCGTCGCCTGACGCGGCCGACACCCCGGTCAGACCACCGATCATGGAAGCCACCATCACGTACGGCATCAGCAGCGCTCCACCGAGGACGAGACAGACCCACCGCAGATAGGTGGCACGGCCGACAAGGGGTGACAGCATGCCTTCAATCATCCTTAACCGCAGACACCGCACGACGGGCGAGTCCAGTGGGCGTAGAGCAGTGTGGCGATGCCCATCCCGATGCCCCAGAGGAGTAGACACGTATCAGCAGGGAGCGATCGCCTCCTTAGGCGTCGTCTCATTTGGTGACCAGACGGTAGCAAATGAGGGCATCCGGCCAGCCAGAAGACCGTCCGCACGACGATCCAGCGTTATCGTCCCAGGCACCGACCGGATTCGATCCCGCGGCGAGCGACGCGCGGGATGATGTCCTGCCCGCGGCACTTACCTCGTCGAGCCTTCACACCGCTCCGCAGGCACGACCCCGCTCGCTCTGCCCAACCGCCATCCGGCCGTTGCCCAGCACACCCCCCAGAGAAGAAAGAACGGCGACCACAGCAGCAGATCCCAACGTGCCAGGTCGCGAGCCAGCGAGGCATGCCCGACCGGGGGCGGGCGAACCCCGGTCAACAGCAGCACGTCGCCGACGAAGCCGAACCCAACCACGCCGATCGACCGAACGATCATGAAGACTCCGAGCGTCCAGGTGATCAAGAGCAGTAGCCGGCGCGGCACTCTCGCACCCCAGGGCCTCACGGTGGCCAGCGCGACGATGACACCGACCACCGCGGCACCGGCCAGCAACCAGTGGCTTGCCACGAACAGGGGATCACGTGCGAGCAGCTGTTCGCGCAGGTGTGGGGGGAGCGGGTCCTTGTCGGCCAGTGCATTGGCCCCCAGCGCCTGGGCGAGCTTCATCGATCCGTACGCCGCGGCGCACACCGCGGCCCCGTATGCGCCCATCCGCGCCCGATCAGCCCGCGACACGTCTCGTCACCGCCGCGTAGGACCGGGTCATCTCCAAAAACAGCCCGATCACGAGGATTCCAAGAACTCCGTGATACCACCGCCAGCCCACACCCATGCCGACGAACCCGTCCACGATCATGATCCCCGCGCCGCCACCAACGGCCAACAGCATCCCGACCAGCACGAGCAGCATCAACGTTCTCGGCACCCGGCGCCCGAGCGCCGTGACCGTGGCGAGGGCGACGCACGCACCCAACACGCCGGACGCGGTTGCGAGCCACTGTGCGGTGGCCGCCTCCATGAAATAGCTTCCAGTCTCGGCAGCCGACACGGGCGGGCCGCCCGGAAACCCGAGCCGGGCCTGCAGAGCAAAAGCGGCCTTCCCCGCAGCGTAACCGAGGAACAGCACCGCCACCGCGTACGCCGGCCAGCGTCGCCGGCGATCAGAAGTAACCATGACCACGAGGGTAGAAGCCACAGGCCAGGCGTCATTCCCCACAGTGGGGGAGGCCCCTCCCCCAGACGAGGGAGCACCAGCGGCCCCCCTTGAGCGCGTTCCCGGTCCTTTTCGAATCTCGAAGTCCGGTGGCTGATCGAGTTCCGGGCCGACGTCCAGGCCAAGCGGGCGAAGTACAAGCCCAACAGTGCCCGGATCATGCGAGCCGTCCTGCGCAAGGCACTCGGACAGGCTGAGCGTGAGGACCTGGTGGCGCGGAACGTCGCGGCGCTGTCCATGCCTCCCCGGCTCAACACCGGCGAGGGCCGTACGCTCACGGTCGACCAGTCGCACAGGCTTCTCGACGAGGTCGCGGAGCAGCGGAACATCTCCAGGCCGGAGAGGAGTGGACCGAGCACGGGCTGATCTTCCCCTCGATGCTCGGCAATCCGTCCGACCCCGACACGTTCTCCCACCTGTTCTCGAAGCCGACGCGGAAGGCCGGCCTCGGTCACTGGCATCCGCACGAGCTGTGGCACTTCGGTGCCTCGCTCATGCTCGCCCAGGGCACGCCGCTGCGCGTCGTCTCCGACGTCGTCGGGCACGCCAGCTTCGCGATCACCAAGGATGTCTACGGGCATCTGATGGAGGGGGACAAGCGGGCGGCGTCGGCGGCGACCTCCGGGGCTCTGCTGGGCAGACCCGCACCTTTGGCTCCCAGGTTGGCTCTCACCGACACCGAAGAGACCGGCTGAGCAGCACAACGAAGAAGGCCCTTGACGGCGTAACGCCTGTTCAGGGGCCTTCTCGCATGTGTGCGGCCGGAGGTACTCGAAACCCCAACTTTCTGATCTGTGGGAGAGGACAGACGCCTCGTCAAAAACGTCTCGCCCTGATCGGGGGTGGATACGGGCTGGCAGCGTGTGATCGTGTAAGGCGGTGTTGCTCTACGGCACTGCTGTACTGAGCGAGAAAGCCGAGCGTTACATCGGCTCGGAGATCATGAGGCCGGTCTGGGCGATGAACCCGGCCAGGAGCTCGGGCTGGTACT
>NZ_JBHMBS010000064.1:0-10490 GCF_042428775.1 Streptosporangium vulgare
CACCGACGACGGAGCCGAAATCCTCACCCTGCCGAGGTAGGCGCGACCGTGAGGCGGAAGCCCCGCCCCCCGTGCTCCGGGCGCCTCATCGCGAATCACCGGTGAAAAGGAAGCCTTCCGGAGTTTCTTCGCGACGGCCGAACGGCCCTCAGCCGCGCTGAGGGCCGTTCACCGCATTCGAAGAGCGGGAGATCAGACGCCGAACGCCGCCGGGTAGCGGATGACGCCACCCGGGACCGGCCGTTCAGGGTCGAGTGCCAGCGCCATCATGTACTTGTCCTCGACGTCGAAGGCCGGGCGGATGCCGTACTCGGAGGCCGGGGTGAAGCCGAAGCGCGGGTAGTACTCGGCGTGGCCGAGCACGACCACCAGGTTCTCTCCCTGCTCGCGGGCGGCGCGCAAAGCGGCACGGATGGCGGCGGAACCCGCGCCCCGCCGCTGATGTTCGGGCTTGACGGCGCACGGGCCCAAGGTGAGGGCGGGCGAGTCGCCGACGTAGCAGCGGGTGAGCAGCGCGTATCCGGTGAGATCGCCACCGGGGGCCTCGGCCAGCCAGGACATGCCGGGCAGCCACGCCCGCGGGTCGGTCCGCAGCGCCTCGACGAGATCGGCCTCGTGCGGGCCGGGGAAGGCGGCAAGGTTGATGTCGCGGATGGCGGCGATGTCGCCGGCGCTCTCGGGACGGGTGGTCCAGGAAGGGGGCATGGTCGGGTTCGTCTCCTTGTCCTTCTGCGGATGCAGGACGTGGCCGGTGTACCGGTGGTCCGCGCCGTACTCGCGGCGCATGGTGATCTCTGGCAGGGTGGCCGCGACCGCCTCGCGCATCCCGGCGACCAGGTCGGCCGCGTGGGCGCGCCGCGACAGCGGCGTGTGGTACTCCTCAGACCAGTCGCGGCCGGTCATGGCTGCCGGTCCCGGAACCTGTAGGTGGCGCGCAGGTGACCGGTGATGGCCTTCTGCCGGTTGACACGCTCGTCGCGCAGCCGGGCATCGGTACGTGAGGCCGCCCAGGCGTTCTCCCGTCGCAGTTTGTGGTAGCTGCGCAGACGGCGTTCGGGCAGTTCACCCGCCCCGATGGCGGCCTGGACCGCACATCCTGGCTCGGTGTCGTGAGCGCAATCACCGAAGCGGCAACGCGCGGCGAGGTCTTCGATCTCGGCGAAGACCCGCTCCAGGCCATCGGCGGCGTCGTGCAGGCTGATCCCGCGCAGGCCCGGCGTGTCGATGAGGACCCCGCCGCCGGGCAGAGGGAGCAGCTCGCGTCGGACAGTGGTGTGGCGGCCCTTGCCGTCCTGCACGCGTACCGTGCCGGTGGCCAGCCGCTCCTCGCCGAGCAGCCTGTTGCCGAGACTGGACTTGCCCGCGCCCGAGGGGCCGAGCAGCACGGTGGTGCCGCGCACCAGCACGGCCAGCATGTCGATGTTGTGACCGGTGGCGACGCTGGTGACAAGGATGTCCACACCGGGTGCCAGCATGTTGACCTCGGCGCGGACGACCTCGGGATCGCCGACCAGATCCGCCTTGGTCAAGACGATCATCGGTTGCGCCCCGCTCTCCCAGGCCAGAGCGAGCAACCGCTCCAGTTTGGCCGCGTCCAGGGGTGTGGCCAGGGACAGGGCGATGACGACCGTGTCGACGTTGGCGGCGAGCACCTGTCCGTGGGAGGACCTTGACGCCGACGAGCGTACGATCACGCTGCGCCGCGGCAGCAGCGCCGCCAGGTGCGGCTCGGCACCCGGGCGCAGCGCGGCCCAGTCGCCGGTGCAGGGCGTCAGGAGCAGGTCGGGCGGGTGCGGCGCGGCGAACGTGGCCCGCATCGGACCCGACGTGGTGATCGCCGTGCACAGGCCGCGATCGACCCGGGAGATCCGGGCCGGCACGAGGCCCGCTTCGTGATGTTCGGCGAAGGTTTGGTTGAGTGCGGCGGTCCATCCGTACCGGGACAGGCCGGATGGATCGGTGTACGTGTGTGGCAACGTGAGACCCTTGCGGAGAAGGGGCCCCGACGAGACGCGGACATCACTCCGCCTGGCGAACCGGGTGGTTCAAGGCTGGAGGAAGAAGTGGGTCAGACCGGGGCCCGGGACGTGAGGTTGGTCCGGGCGCTGCGCATGGCAGCGGTCTTCACCGCGGTCATCAAACCTCACCTCCCTCCCATACCGGTCCGATACCGAACGAACGGCAGCCTAGCACCCGACCGGGACTGTCGTTCCCGCTCTTATCCGCCGACGCCTCCGACCACCAACGATGTGAACCCGGAAGCGGCCTGCGGAAGGCGACGACTCTCAGGGGGATGCTCCGTAGCGGTCGGCGATCGCGACGGCCCGGTCGCGCAGGGAGTCGCGCAACCACTGCGGGGCCAGGGCCTCCGCGTTCGTGCTGAGCTGCCACAGCGCCCATTCTGCGTGTCTCGGATCCTGGAAGGTCACCTCCATCCGCAGCCGGCCGTCCGAGTCGGCCTCTTCGGCGCGGACGGCCGGCGCGGTGCCGACCAGTTCCTCCCGCCGCCCGGGGTCCACCCGTACCAGCACGGTGACCTGGTCGCCGCCGGTCCGAAACCGCGTGCTGCGTTCCTGCCAGGCTCGGTCCAGATCGATCCGGTCCGGTCGCTGCGCGGGTTCGGGAAGTTCCTCGGCGGCCAAGATCCGGGACAGCCGGTAGGTGCGGTCCGCGCCGGATCTGGTGGCCAGCAGGTAGCCCCGATCGCGTACGGTGACCAGGCCGATCGGGTCCACCGTGCGCCACGTCGGGCTCTGGTCCACGGCCGCGTAGTGGATGCGCAGCCGGTGCCCGGAGAGCACCGCGCGCGGTCACGTCCAGCGAAGTGGTGTATGAGCCGGCCTTCGCGTGATCCTATTTCTGCAGGTTAAGCGGTGAGTGTCTGCGGAATGGGATTCTGCTGCGGTGTGTCGCCGCAGATGATGCGTAGCCGGGTTTTGGTCAGGACGTCCAGGCCCATGTAGCGGCGGGCCTCGGTCCACTCGTCGGTCTGCTCGGCCAAAACCGCACCGACAAGACGGATGATCGAGCCGCGGTCGGGGAAGATCCCGACCACGTCGGTGCGGCGGCGGATCTCCTTGTTCAACCGCTCCTGGGGATTGTTCGACCAGATCTGCCGCCAGGTCTCCTTCGGGAAGGCGGCAAAAGCCAGCAGTTCCTCGCGGGCGGCGTCCAGATGCTCGGCGGTGGCCGGATACTTCGCCTCCAGAGCGTCGATGACCCAGGCATGCTGGGTGCGCACCTGCTCGGCGGCAGGCTGGTCGAAGATGGTCCGCACCAAGGTCGCCACCCACGGCTGCGCCGATTTGGGCACCGTGGTCAGCAGGTTGCGCAGGTAGTGAAGCCGTTAAAAATCAACACGGTGAGATGGAGGCGAGGAGCGCGGCTGCGGTCCGGTGGCGGATTGAGGCGGGTGCAGGGTTGTAGCCGTCGTGTTCCAAGAGTGGGCGGGTCTCGATGAGGGTGTTGCCGATCGTGCGGGGGCTGACGTTGAACAGTTCGCTGAGGGCTTGCCGTGTGCAGACTTTCCGCTGGTAGAGGATGGCGGCGAGGATCCGCTCGGCGCCGGTGATCTTCTGTTGGAAGATGCCGCCTCGGGCTCCGGGGAGTCGTTCACCACCGCGTCGCTGGTAGCGGAGGCGTTCGAGGCGGGCGGCTTGGAGCGGGGTGAGTCGCTCGATCATCTGGCGGAGTTCTTCGCGGCTCATAGCGGTCAGAGCGGGGTGCGAGAGCGTTTCGGAGATTCGGGGCCGCTGGGCGGGGACGTCGTCGTTGTCCAGGAAACTACGCAACTGTGCGGCGGTGGTGAACCGCATGGTGGTGGCGGAGACAATGACCTGGTGCTCGGTGAGTAGCTTGCGGGTCTCGGCGATCCAATAGCCGATCGTGAAGTCACTGACCTCGAGCATGTCCGACAGGACCTTCTGGGAGCAGATCTGGCGGAGGTAGACGACTGTGATCAGCACCCGGTCCGCGGCGGAGAGCAGGCTGTGGGACCCGGCGCCCCTGGCGCGGCGGCGTTCGCCGCCGCGCTGGTGGAAGGTGCGCTGCTCGGCCTGAGCGGCCTGGGCGGAGGCGAGCCGGCGCGCCAGGTCGTCCAGTTGGGCTTCGGTCATGCCGGTCAGCCGGGAGTCGGCCAGGGCGCGTAGTGCGGCAGCGCGGATCTGCGCGCGGCCGGTGCCGATGACGGGTGGCCGGTCGGCGGCGACCAGGGCGGGGCGGATCGTGTAGTTCCAGGAGCTGTGGGTGGGGTGGACGTGGATTGGCAGTTCGGCGAACCGGGCCTTGCTCACCGTGACGCCCAGCGGATACGAGGCGGTGTTTGGATGAGGCTGCCTCAGATTGAGTGAGACAGGACAGCGGCAGGACGTCTCCTTGCCCGCCCATGGGCCTGGCCAGGCCGGAACGCAACAGATCTTATTTATTGTTTTCTAATTTCTGGAAAATCAAGGGTGTCAGTAGGCTTCCGGCATGCGGGAGCCGGGCGCGGTGACGCCATGCAAGCACTGCGGGACGCCGATCGAGCAACGGCCCGGGCGGGGGCGGCCGAGGGCATACTGCGCGCAGGGGAACTGCCAGGCGGTGGCCAAGCGCGAACGCGAGATGCGACGGGCGACGCCGGGTCTCGAGGGGGCGCTGGCCAGGGCCGAGGAGTTCTACGACCGCATGGAGAAGGGGATGATCGCGGCGATCGCCCCGCTGGCGCAGGTGCTTTCCGAGGAGCTGAGCCCCGCCGGGGTGGAGGCCAAGGTGAGCGCGGTGCAGGCCGAGGCCCACACCCGGGTGGCGATCGCCCGCGCCGAACGGGAACAGGCCTTCGAGCAGGTGCGCCTGGCGCGGGAGGCTTCCGAGCACGCCCGGCGCGAGCGGGACGCGATGGCGCGCCGCGTGGAGGAGGCCAACGCCGAACGCGACATCGCGCTGTCCGACGCGGAGACCGCCAGGGAGCAGGCGCTGGCCGCGTTGCACGAGGCGGCCAGTACCGAGCGCCGGGCCAGGCAGGCCGAGCAGGAGGCCACCCGCAGGGCCCAGCGGGCCGAGGCCGCCCGCGACGCGGCCCTGCGGGAGATGGCCGAACGGGTGGAGGCCGCCGAGACCGAGGCGCGCCGGGCCGAGGCGCGCGCCCTGCACGATCAGCAGCAGTCCGGTCAGGCGCGGACCGAGTGGGACCGGGCGCTGGAGGAGACCAGGAAGGCCCAGGAGGCCAGAGGTCAGGCCGAACGGGTCGCCTCGGCCGCGTCGGCGCGCGCCGACGCGGCCGAGGCGACCCGTTCGGCCTGACCTCTGGCCTCCTGGGCCTTCCTGGTCTCCTCCAGCGCCCGGTCCCACTCGGTCCGCGCCTGACCGGACTGCTGCTGATCGTGCAGGGCGCGCGCCTCGGCCCGGCGCGCCTCGGTCTCGGCGGCCTCCACCCGTTCGGCCATCTCCCGCAGGGCCGCGTCGCGGGCGGCCTCGGCCCGCTGGGCCCTGCGGGTGGCCTCCTGCTCGGCCTGCCTGGCCCGGCGCTCGGTACTGGCCGCCTCGTGCAACGCGGCCAGCGCCTGCTCCCTGGCGGTCTCCGCGTCGGACAGCGCGATGTCGCGTTCGGCGTTGGCCTCCTCCACGCGGCGCGCCATCGCGTCCCGCTCGCGCCGGGCGTGCTCGGAAGCCTCCCGCGCCAGGCGCACCTGCTCGAAGGCCTGTTCCCGTTCGGCGCGGGCGATCGCCACCCGGGTGTGGGCCTCGGCCTGCACCGCGCTCACCTTGGCCTCCACCCCGGCGGGGCTCAGCTCCTCGGAAAGCACCTGCGCCAGCGGGGCGATCGCCGCGATCATCCCCTTCTCCATGCGGTCGTAGAACTCCTCGGCCCTGGCCAGCGCCCCCTCGAGACCCGGCGTCGCCCGTCGCATCTCGCGTTCGCGCTTGGCCACCGCCTGGCAGTTCCCCTGCGCGCAGTATGCCCTCGGCCGCCCCCGCCCGGGCCGTTGCTCGATCGGCGTCCCGCAGTGCTTGCATGGCGTCACCGCGCCCGGCTCCCGCATGCCGGAAGCCTACTGACACCCTTGATTTTCCAGAAATTAGAAAACAATAAATAAGATCTGTTGCGTTCCGGCCTGGCCAGGCCCATGGGCGGGCAAGGAGACGTCCTGCCGCTGTCCTGTCTCACTCAATCTGAGGCAGCCTCATCCAAACACCGCCTCGTATCCGCTGGGCGTCACGGTGAGCAAGGCCCGGTTCGCCGAACTGCCAATCCACGTCCACCCCACCCACAGCTCCTGGAACTACACGATCCGCCCCGCCCTGGTCGCCGCCGACCGGCCACCCGTCATCGGCACCGGCCGCGCGCAGATCCGCGCTGCCGCACTACGCGCCCTGGCCGACTCCCGGCTGACCGGCATGACCGAAGCCCAACTGGACGACCTGGCGCGCCGGCTCGCCTCCGCCCAGGCCGCTCAGGCCGAGCAGCGCACCTTCCACCAGCGCGGCGGCGAACGCCGCCGCGCCAGGGGCGCCGGGTCCCACAGCCTGCTCTCCGCCGCGGACCGGGTGCTGATCACAGTCGTCTACCTCCGCCAGATCTGCTCCCAGAAGGTCCTGTCGGACATGCTCGAGGTCAGTGACTTCACGATCGGCTATTGGATCGCCGAGACCCGCAAGCTACTCACCGAGCACCAGGTCATTGTCTCCGCCACCACCATGCGGTTCACCACCGCCGCACAGTTGCGTAGTTTCCTGGACAACGACGACGTCCCCGCCCAGCGGCCCCGAATCTCCGAAACGCTCTCGCACCCCGCTCTGACCGCTATGAGCCGCGAAGAACTCCGCCAGATGATCGAGCGACTCACCCCGCTCCAAGCCGCCCGCCTCGAACGCCTCCGCTACCAGCGACGCGGTGGTGAACGACTCCCCGGAGCCCGAGGCGGCATCTTCCAACAGAAGATCACCGGCGCCGAGCGGATCCTCGCCGCCATCCTCTACCAGCGGAAAGTCTGCACACGGCAAGCCCTCAGCGAACTGTTCAACGTCAGCCCCCGCACGATCGGCAACACCCTCATCGAGACCCGCCCACTCTTGGAACACGACGGCTACAACCCTGCACCCGCCTCAATCCGCCACCGGACCGCAGCCGCGCTCCTCGCCTCCATCTCACCGTGTTGATTTTTAACGGCTTCACTACCTGCGCAACCTGCTGACCACGGTGCCCAAATCGGCGCAGCCGTGGGTGGCGACCTTGGTGCGGACCATCTTCGACCAGCCTGCCGCCGAGCAGGTGCGCACCCAGCATGCCTGGGTCATCGACGCTCTGGAGGCGAAGTATCCGGCCACCGCCGAGCATCTGGACGCCGCCCGCGAGGAACTGCTGGCTTTTGCCGCCTTCCCGAAGGAGACCTGGCGGCAGATCTGGTCGAACAATCCCCAGGAGCGGTTGAACAAGGAGATCCGCCGCCGCACCGACGTGGTCGGGATCTTCCCCGACCGCGGCTCGATCATCCGTCTTGTCGGTGCGGTTTTGGCCGAGCAGACCGACGAGTGGACCGAGGCCCGCCGCTACATGGGCCTGGACGTCCTGACCAAAACCCGGCTACGCATCATCTGCGGCGACACACCGCAGCAGAATCCCATTCCGCAGACACTCACCGCTTAACCTGCAGAAATAGGATCACGCGAAGGCCGGCTCATACACCACTTCGCTGGACGTGACCGCGCGCGGTGCTCTCCGGGCACCGGCTGCGCATCCACTACGCGGCCGTGGACCAGAGCCCGACGTGGCGCACGGTGGACCCGATCGGCCTGGTCACCGTACGCGATCGGGGCTACCTGCTGGCCACCAGATCCGGCGCGGACCGCACCTACCGGCTGTCCCGGATCTTGGCCGCCGAGGAACTTCCCGAACCCGCGCAGCGACCGGACCGGATCGATCTGGACCGAGCCTGGCAGGAACGCAGCACGCGGTTTCGGACCGGCGGCGACCAGGTCACCGTGCTGGTACGGGTGGACCCCGGGCGGCGGGAGGAACTGGTCGGCACCGCGCCGGCCGTCCGCGCCGAAGAGGCCGACTCGGACGGCCGGCTGCGGATGGAGGTGACCTTCCAGGATCCGAGACACGCAGAATGGGCGCTGTGGCAGCTCAGCACGAACGCGGAGGCCCTGGCCCCGCAGTGGTTGCGCGACTCCCTGCGCGACCGGGCCGTCGCGATCGCCGACCGCTACGGAGCATCCCCCTGAGAGTCGTCGCCTTCCGCAGGCCGCTTCCGGGTTCACATCGTTGGTGGTCGGAGGCGTCGGCGGATAAGAGCGGGAACGACAGTCCCGGTCGGGTGCTAGGCTGCCGTTCGTTCGGTATCGGACCGGTATGGGAGGGAGGTGAGGTTTGATGACCGCGGTGAAGACCGCTGCCATGCGCAGCGCCCGGACCAACCTCACGTCCCGGGCCCCGGTCTGACCCACTTCTTCCTCCAGCCTTGAACCACCCGGTTCGCCAGGCGGAGTGATGTCCGCGTCTCGTCGGGGCCCCTTCTCCGCAAGGGTCTCACGTTGCCACACACGTACACCGATCCATCCGGCCTGTCCCGGTACGGATGGACCGCCGCACTCAACCAAACCTTCGCCGAACATCACGAAGCGGGCCTCGTGCCGGCCCGGATCTCCCGGGTCGATCGCGGCCTGTGCACGGCGATCACCACGTCGGGTCCGATGCGGGCCACGTTCGCCGCGCCGCACCCGCCCGACCTGCTCCTGACGCCCTGCACCGGCGACTGGGCCGCGCTGCGCCCGGGTGCCGAGCCGCACCTGGCGGCGCTGCTGCCGCGGCGCAGCGTGATCGTACGCTCGTCGGCGTCAAGGTCCTCCCACGGACAGGTGCTCGCCGCCAACGTCGACACGGTCGTCATCGCCCTGTCCCTGGCCACACCCCTGGACGCGGCCAAACTGGAGCGGTTGCTCGCTCTGGCCTGGGAGAGCGGGGCGCAACCGATGATCGTCTTGACCAAGGCGGATCTGGTCGGCGATCCCGAGGTCGTCCGCGCCGAGGTCAACATGCTGGCACCCGGTGTGGACATCCTTGTCACCAGCGTCGCCACCGGTCACAACATCGACATGCTGGCCGTGCTGGTGCGCGGCACCACCGTGCTGCTCGGCCCCTCGGGCGCGGGCAAGTCCAGTCTCGGCAACAGGCTGCTCGGCGAGGAGCGGCTGGCCACCGGCACGGTACGCGTGCAGGACGGCAAGGGCCGCCACACCACTGTCCGACGCGAGCTGCTCCCTCTGCCCGGCGGCGGGGTCCTCATCGACACGCCGGGCCTGCGCGGGATCAGCCTGCACGACGCCGCCGATGGCCTGGAGCGGGTCTTCGCCGAGATCGAAGACCTCGCCGCGCGTTGCCGCTTCGGTGATTGCGCTCACGACACCGAGCCAGGATGTGCGGTCCAGGCCGCCATCGGGGCGGGTGAACTGCCCGAACGCCGTCTGCGCAGCTACCACAAACTGCGACGGGAGAACGCCTGGGCGGCCTCACGTACCGATGCCCGGCTGCGCGACGAGCGTGTCAACCGGCAGAAGGCCATCACCGGTCACCTGCGCGCCACCTACAGGTTCCGGGACCGGCAGCCATGACCGGCCGCGACTGGTCTGAGGAGTACCACACGCCGCTGTCGCGGCGCGCCCACGCGGCCGACCTGGTCGCCGGGATGCGCGAGGCGGTCGCGGCCACCCTGCCAGAGATCACCATGCGCCGCGAGTACGGCGCGGACCACCGGTACACCGGCCACGTCCTGCATCCGCAGAAGGACAAGGAGACGAACCCGACCATGCCCCCTTCCTGGACCACCCGTCCCGAGAGCGCCGGCGACATCGCCGCCATCCGCGACATCAACCTTGCCGCCTTCCCCGGCCCGCACGAGGCCGATCTCGTCGAGGCGCTGCGGACCGACCCGCGGGCGTGGCTGCCCGGCATGTCCTGGCTGGCCGAGGCCCCCGGTGGCGATCTCACCGGATACGCGCTGCTCACCCGCTGCTACGTCGGCGACTCGCCCGCCCTCACCTTGGGCCCGTGCGCCGTCAAGCCCGAACATCAGCGGCGGGGCGCGGGTTCCGCCGCCATCCGTGCCGCTTTGCGCGCCGCCCGCGAGCAGGGAGAGAACCTGGTGGTCGTGCTCGGCCACGCCGAGTACTACCCGCGCTTCGGCTTCACCCCGGCCTCCGAGTACGGCATCCGCCCGGCCTTCGACGTCGAGGACAAGTACATGATGGCGCTGGCACTCGACCCTGAACGGCCGGTCCCGGGTGGCGTCATCCGCTACCCGGCGGCGTTCGGCGTCTGATCTCCCGCTCTTCGAATGCGGTGAACGGCCCTCAGCGCGGCTGAGGGCCGTTCGGCCGTCGCGAAGAAACTCCGGAAGGCTTCCTTTTCACCGGTGATTCGCGATGAGGCGCCCGGAGCACGGGGGGCGGGGCTTCCGCCTCACGGTCGCGCCTACCTCGGCAGGGTGAGGATTTCGGCTCCGTCGTCGGTG
>NZ_JBHMBS010000065.1:0-9160 GCF_042428775.1 Streptosporangium vulgare
CCCCGACACCACCGCCGCCGCGATCTCCCCCTGCGAATGCCCCACCACCGCGACCGGCTCCACCCCGAAGCTCCGCCACACCTCCGCCAGCGAGACCATCACCGCCCACAACACCGGCTGAACCACCTCCACCCGCTCCAAACCCGCACCGCCACGCACCACCTCCTCCAACGACCACCCGACAAACGGCTCCAACGCCTCAGCACACTCGGCGAACCGCTGCGTGAACACCGGCGAGGACTCCAGCAACCCCGCCCCCATCCCCACCCACTGCGAACCCTGACCCGGAAAAACAAACACCCCACCGGCCGACCCCGAACCACCCAGCACCCGGCCTTCGACCACCTGACCACCCACCACCACCGCACGATGCTCAAACCGCGCCCGCCCCGAAACCAGCACCCGAGCAGCACCCGCCGAAACCACCCGACCCCGCACCGCCCCCACCAAATCCCCCACCGCACCCACCGACCGACCCGACACCACCAACGGCACCGGACCGGCCGCCCGCCGGCCTTCCGTGACCTCCCCGGCTCCCGCATCCCCGTCGGCCGCCGGGACATCCGCCGCCTCCGGCCCCTCCTCGACGATCACGTGCGCGTTCGTGCCGCTCATGCCGAACGACGACACCGCGGCTCTCCGGGCTCCGGCGTTCCTCGGCCACTCACGTGCCTCGGTCAGCAGCGACACCGCACCCGAGGACCAGTCGACGTGTGGTGACGGCTCGTCCGCGTGCAACGTCCGCGGCAACACCCCGTGCCGCATCGCCATCACCATCTTGATCACACCCGCCACCCCCGCGGCGGCCTGCGTGTGACCGATGTTCGACTTCACCGACCCCAACCACAACGGCCGCTCCCGATCCGGGCCGTAGGCGGCCAACAGCGCCTGCGCCTCGATCGGATCACCAAGCGCCGTGCCGGTCCCGTGCGCCTCGACCGCGTCCACCTCCGAGGCCGCCAGTCCCGCATCCGCCAGCGCCTGCCCGATCACCCGCTGCTGAGAAGGACCGTTCGGCGCCGTCAACCCGTTCGACGCCCCGTCCTGATTCACCGCCGAACCCCGCACCACCGCCAGCACCCGATGACCGTTCGCGCGGGCGTCCGACAGGCGCTCCACCAGCAGCATGCCGACGCCCTCCGCCGCGCCGAACCCGTCGGCGGCGGCGGAGAACGGTTTGCACCGGCCGTCGGGAGCCAGGCCACGCTGGCGGCTGAAGAAGCGGAACATGCCGGGAGTGGACATGACGGCGATGCCACCGGCGAGGGCGAGCGAGCACTCGCCACGGCGCAGCGCCTGGGCGGCCAGGTGCAGCGAGACGAGCGACGACGAGCAGGCCGTGTCGACGGTGAGCGAGGGCCCCTCGAGCCCGAGGAGGTAGGCGACCCGCCCGGAGGCGACGCTGGCGGTGGTGCCGGTGAGGAGGTGTCCGTCGAAACCGGCGGGCTGCTCGTGCAGCCGGGTCAGATAGTCCTGGTAGCTGAGGCCGACGAAGACGCCGGTCTGGCTGCCGCGGACCGAGGTGGGGTCGATCCCGGCCCGTTCGAACGCCTCCCAGGAGGTCTCCAGCAGCAACCGCTGCTGCGGATCCATCGCCAGCGCCTCGTTCGGCGAGATCCCGAAGAATCCGGCGTCGAACTCCAGGGCGTCGTAGAGGAAACCGCCGTGTCGTACGTAGCTCTTGCCCGGCCGGTCGGGGTCGGGGTCGTAGAGCCCCTCCAGGTCCCAGCCTCGGTCGGTGGGGAAGTCGCCGATGGCGTCCCCACCCTCGGCGACCAGCCGCCACAGATCCTCCGGCGAACGCACCCCGCCGGGAAAACGGCAGGCCATCCCCACGATCGCGATCGGGTCCTCGGCGGTGACGGTGACGCGGGGCTCGGGGAGCCGTCCGGCCGTCCCGGTCACCGTCGACACCAGGTGCCCGGCGAGGGCCTCGGGGCTCGGGTGGTCGAAGACCAGCGTGGCGGACAGCCGTACGCCGGTCACCGCGTTGAGGCGGTTGCGCAGGTCCACGCCGAGCAGCGAGTCGAACCCGAGGTTCTTGAACGGCAGGTCGGTCCGTACCGCACCGGGGTCGTCGTGCCGGAGCACGGCGGCGACCTGGGTGCGTACCAGATCCAGCGCGACGCGGCCCCGTTCGGCGTCGCCCAGGCCCGCCAGCCGGGCGGCGAAGCCGTCGTCGTGCGTGTCCGCCACGGCGACCGCCCGCGCCTCGGGCACACCGGCCAGCAGCGGCCTGGCACGCGAGGCCGTGAAGGCCAGGTGGAAGCGCGGCCAGTCGATGTCGGCGATGGTGATCGCGGTCTCGTCGTGGTCGAGCGCCTGGCGCAGTGCCTGGAACGCCAGGTCGGGCGTGAGTTCGCGCAGGCCGTGCGCCCTGCGAGTGTCGTCTCGCACCCAGTCACCCGAGTGGATCACGGTGGCGGACAGCCCTCGGGCGCGCCGGGAGCGGGCGAGCGCTTCGAGGTAGGCGTGGCCTGCGGCCGTGCCCGCCCGTTCGGGGGTGCCCAGGGTCCCGGCGAGGGAGGAGATCAGCACGAAGGCGTCCAGGTCGCCGGTGAGCTCGTCGAGGATCGTCGCGCCTTCGAGGTGCGGTCGGGCGGCGGCGACGATCCGCTCGGGGGTCAGGTCGTCCAGCGGGGCGTCGTCTCCCGCGCCGGCCGCGTGGACGACCGCCGTCAGCGGCTGGTCGGCGGGGATGCCGCCGAGCAGCGCGACGACGGCGTCCCGGTCGGTGATGTCGCACGCGGCCACGTGGATGCGGTCCCCCGCCTCGTCTCGCGGCGTCCGCGCGTCCGGGGCGGCGGCGCCTCGGCGCCCGGCCATCAGGACGCGGTCGGCCCCCTGCTCCGCGAGCCACCGGGCGACCCGCGTCGCGACCATGCCGGTGCCCGTGACCAGCACCGTCCCGTGTGGACGCCAGGACCGCGCCGGGGGCGCGCCGTTCAGCGGAGACCGCACCAGACGGCGTACCAGGACACCTTCCGCGCGTACGGCCACCTGGTCCTCGTCGTCGCCGGCGGCGAGGACCGTGGCCAGGTCCCCCGCGACGGCCTCCGTCACGGTCTCGGGCAGGTCGATCAGGCCGCCCCAGCGGTGGGGCCGTTCCAGGGCGATCACCCGGCCCAGGCCCCAGAGGGCCGCCTGGCGGGGGGCACGCGGCGGGTCGGCCTCGCCGGTGGCGACGGCGCCGCCGGTCACCAGCCAGAGTGGGCTCTCGACACCCGCTTCCGCGAGCGCCCGCACCAGCCGCGTGGTCGACGCCAGGGCCTCGGCCTCGTCGAGGAGCAGCAGGGACAGCGTGCCCGCGGCGTCCGCGTGTCCGCGCAGCGCCGCCGACACCCCTTCCGCGTCGACCGGGACCACTACGGGGGTGGCGCCGCGAGCGCGGAGCGCCTCCGCGCACAGTCCGGTGAGCGGGTCGTCCTGATATCCGGATGGTACGGCGACCAGCCAGGTCCCGGAGAGCGGCGCGGGTTCGGCGGTGGCTCTCCGCTGCCATTCGTCGCGGTAACGGCATTCGTCCGCGGTTGTCGTCGCCGGACCACCGGACCGGGCGGCGGGGGACGCGAGCCAGTAGTGCTTCCTCTGGAAGGGGTAGGTGGGCAGGTCGGCGTCCGGGTCCGGGTGCGCGTTTCCGAACGCCGGGGACCAGTCCACTTCCACCCCGTGGACGAACGCCTCACCCAGCGACAACAGGAACCGATCCATCCCCCCTTCGTCGCGGCGCAGCGTCCCCACCGCCGCTCCTTGGACTTCGGCCGCTTCCAGGGACTGCTCGACCCCCAAGGTCAGTACCGGGTGCGGGCTGATCTCGACGAACACCCGATGCCCGGCCTCGATCAGCCCCCGCGTCGCTTCGGCGAACCGCACCCGCTGCCGCAGATTCCGGAACCAATACCCCGCGTCCAACGGCTCATCCAGCCACCGCCCGCTCACCGTGGAAAAGAACGGCACCTGCGGCACCCGCGGCGAAATACCCGCCAGTGCCTCCACCACCTCAGAGCCGATCTCCTCCATCTGCGCCGAATGCGAGGCGTAATCCACCGCGATCACCCGCGTGCGTACCCCCGCCGCCTCACACTCGGCCACGAACCCCGCCAACGCTCCGGCGTCTCCTGACACCACCGTCGAGGCCGGACCGTTCTCCGCCGCCACCGACACCCCACCCCACCCCGCGACCCGCTCCTCCACCTGCCGTGCCGGAAGAGCGACCGACGCCATCCCACCTCGTCCCGCCACCCCACCCAGCAACCGACTCCGCAACGCCACCACCCGCGCACCATCACCCAACGACAACCCCCCCGACACCACCGCCGCCGCGATCTCCCCCTGCGAATGCCCCACCACCGCGACCGGCTCCACCCCAAAGCTCCGCCACACCTGCGCCAACGACACCATCACCGCCCACAATGTCGGCTGAACCACCTCCACCCGCTCCAAACCCGCACCGCCACGCACCACCTCCTCCAACGACCAGTCGACAAACGGACCTAGCGCCTCACCGCACTCGGCGAACCGCTGGGCGAACACCGGCGAGGACTCCAGCAACCCCGCCCCCATCCCCACCCACTGCGACCCCTGACCCGGAAAAACAAACACCCCACCGGCCCCGCTACCACTACCTAGAGCCCGGCCTTCGACCACCTGACCACCCACCACCACCGCACGATGCTCAAACCGCGCCCGCCCCGAAACCAGCACCCGAGCAGCACCCGCCGACACCACCCGACCCCGCACCGCCCCCACCAAATCCCCCACCGCACCCACCGACCGACCCGACACCACCAAAGGCACCGAAACCCCAGAAACCCCCAAAGACCCGGAAAACTCGACCACCGGCCCCTGCTCCAACACCACATGCGCGTTCGTGCCGCTGGCACCGAAGGAGGAGACCCCGGCCCGCCGGGGATGGTCGGCTCCGGGCCACTCACGTGCCTCGGTCAGCAGCGACACCGCCCCCGAGGACCAGTCGACGTGTGGTGACGGCTCGTCCGCGTGCAACGTCCGCGGCAACACCCCGTGCCGCATCGCCATCACCATCTTGATCACACCCGCCACCCCAGCGGCGGCCTGCGTGTGACCGATGTTCGACTTCACCGACCCCAACCACAACGGCCGCTCCCGATCCGGGCCGTAGGCGGCCATCAACGCCTGCGCCTCGATCGGATCACCAAGCGTGGTCCCGGTCCCGTGGGCCTCGACGGCGTCCACCTCCGACGCCGCCAGTCCCGCGTTGGCGAGCGCCTGCCGCACCACCCGCTCCTGCGCCAGGCCGTTCGGCGCGGTCAACCCGTTCGACGCCCCGTCCTGATTCACCGCCGAACCCCGCACCACCGCCAGCACCCGATGACCGTTGCGCAGGGCGTCGGAGAGGCGTTCGACGACGAGCACCCCCGCCCCCTCCGACCAGCCCGTGCCGTCGGCGGCGGCGGAGAACGGCTTGCACCGCCCGTCGGGGGCCAGGCCGCGCTGGCGGCTGAACTCGATGAACGGGGTGGGTGTGGGCATCACGGTGACGCCGCCGACGAGGGCGAGCGAGCACTCGCCCTGGCGCAACGAGGTGGCGGCGAGGTGAAGCGCGACGAGCGAGGTCGAGCAGGCCGTGTCCACCGTGATCGCCGGACCCTCCAGGCCGAACGTGTAGGCGACCCGGCCGGTGGCGATGCTGCCGACGTTGCCGGACAGCAGGTGGCCCTCAAGCTCCTCGGGCAGGGCCCGCGGGTCCGTGACGTAGTCGTGGTACATCACACCGGCGAAGACTCCGGTCTGGCTGCCACGCAACGACGACGGATCGATCCCCGCCCGCTCCACCGCCTCCCACGACGTCTCCAGCAACAACCGCTGCTGCGGATCCATCGCCAACGCCTCACGCGGAGAGATCCCGAAGAACTCCGCGTCGAACTCCCCGGCGTCGTGGAGGAAACCGCCGGAGCGCGCGTAGCTGGTGCCCCGATGGTCGGGGTCGGGATGGTAGACGGCCTGCCATCCCCGGTCGGTGGGGAAGTCGCCGATGGCGTCCCCACCCTCGGCGACCAGCCGCCACAGATCCTCCGGCGAACGCACCCCGCCGGGAAAACGGCAGGCCATCCCCACGATCGCGACGGGTTCGCCGGACGGGACAGGGCGGGGCGCCTCGCGGGGTTCGGGCCTGCCCGCCCTGAGGTGTCTGGCGAGGGCCTCGGGCGTCGGGTGGTCGAACACGATGGTGGCGGGCAGCCGCAGCCCGGTCACCTGGTTCAGCCGGTTCCGCATCCGCACCGCGAGCAGGGAGTCGAAACCGAGGTCCTTGAACGCGGTGCCGGTCTCCACCTGGCCCGGGTCGGCGTAACCGAGGACGTCGGCCACCTGGGCCCTCACCAGGTCGAGCAGCTCTCGTTCGCCGAGCTCGGCGATCGCCGGGGCGGCGTCGGCGGCCCTCCGCACGGGGGCGCGGACGAGGCTCCTGAGCGGCGGCGGGAGCGGGGCGTCGGCCGGTCGGCGTGCCGCGCCGGGGTCCAGGCGCGCGGGGACGAGCAGCGGCGCACCGACGGTAAGGGCGGCGTCGAAGAGTTCGAGACCTTCCTCGGTCGGCATCCGGGTGACACCGTTCTCGGTCCACCAGGTGACCTCGGTGTCGTCGAGGTCGCCGGTGAGCGCACTGCGCTGCTCCCACGCCCCCCAGGCCAGGGAGACGGCGGGCAGCCCCAGGGCGCGGCGGTGCTGGGCGAGGGCGTCGACGTAGGCGTTGGCGGCGGCGTATCCGGCCTGACCGGGCGCGCCCAGGACGCCCGAGAGCGAGGAGAACAGCACGAACGCGCCGAGGTCCCGCCCGAGGGTGAGTTCGTGCAGGTTCAGCGCGGCGTACGCCTTGGGACGCATGACGGCGTCGAGGCGGACGGGGTCCAGCGACTCGACGATCCCGTCGTCCAGGACGGCGGCGGCGTGCACGACGGCCACCAGGTCGGAGGTCCGGTCGAGGACCGCGGCGAGCGCGTCGCGGTCGGCCGCGTCACAGGCGGTCACGGTCACGTCGGCGCCCAGCCCGCGCAGCTCGGTCACGAGGTCCGAAGCCCCGGGGGCGGCGGGTCCGAGGCGGCCGAGCAGGAGCAACCGCCGGACGTCGTGCTCGCGTACGAGATGGCGGGCGATCTGGC
This sequence comes from Streptosporangium vulgare, assembly GCF_042428775.1. Taxonomy (NCBI): domain Bacteria; kingdom Bacillati; phylum Actinomycetota; class Actinomycetes; order Streptosporangiales; family Streptosporangiaceae; genus Streptosporangium; species Streptosporangium vulgare. The sequence continues at coordinate 7,137 of NZ_JBHMBS010000065.1, forward strand.
CGCCGAGGGTCCCGGTACCGCCGGTGATCAGGACGGTGCCGTCCAGGCGCGGCAGGCCGGCGCCCGTCGCGGGGCCGGTCCTGGCCAGCCGGGGGACGAGCGCCCGGCCTCCGCGTACGGCCACCTGCGGCTCGTCGGGTACGAGGATCGGCTGGTCGCCGTCTCCCAGGTCCACCAGGACGAAGCGGCCGGGGTGCTCGGACTGGGCGGAGCGGAGCAGTCCCCACACGGGCGCGTGGCCGGGAGCGACGGTCTCCCCGGGGGTGCCGGTGCCGACCGCGCCCCGGGTGACCACCACAAGCCGGGCGGAGACGAACCGCTCCTCGGCGAGCCACTGCCGGACGATCCGCAGGGCCCACCGGGCCGCCTCGTCCGGACCGGCCTCCCGGGGAGCCTCCACGAGCACGGTGGCGGGGACGGGCTCGGGCACGGCGGCGAGGTCAGGGTGCAGGACGAGCGGGGCGACCGGCCGGCCGTCCCGCGCCGGGGTCCAGTCGACGGTGAACAGGGACGCGACAGGACGGCCGGTGAGCCGCCTCACCGGGACGGGACGCACGGTGAGGGAGTCGACGTCGATGACGGGCCGGCCCTGCTCGTCGGCCGCCTCCACACGGAAGGCGTCCGTGCCGGTGGGGGTCAGCCGCACGCGCAGGGTGGTCGCGGCGCGGGCGTGCAGCCGGATCCCGGTCCAGGCGAACGGCAGCAGGACCTCGCCGTCGCCCGCGCGCATCTCGCGGGCGTGCAGGGCGGCGTCCAGCAGTGCCGGGTGGATGCCGAACCGGGCCGCGTCGTCCTGGCCGGACGGAGGCAGGGCCACCTCGGCGTAGACGTCGCCGCCGTGGCGCCAGGCCGCGCGCAGCCCCTGGAACGCGGACCCGTAGGCGTACCCCTGCTCGGCGAGCCGGTCGTAGCGGTCGCGGACGTCCATCGGCTCGGCACCGGCGGGCGGCCACACCGACCCGCCCACAGCCGGTCGCCGGGGATCGTCCATCAGCCCACCCGCGACCGGTTGCCGCAGGTCGTCCACGGGCCTGCTCGGCGCCGGTCGCAGCGGGTCGTCCACCGGCCCGCCTGCGGCAGGGCCGAGCAGGCCGCTCGCGTGCCTGGTCCAGGTGTCGGAGCCGTCCTGCCGTGAGGAGACGTGCACCGGCCGGACGCCCGTCGTGTCTCCGGCACCGGCGACGACGCGGAGGCGCACGCCTCCGCGCTCGGGGAGGAGCAGCGGCGCCTCCAGGGTCAGCTCCTCCACCTGGCCGAGCCCGGTGTGCGCGCAGGCGTGCACGGCGAGTTCGGCGAACGCCGCACCGGGCATGAGCACGGTTTCCCGTACGGTGTGACCGGCCAGCCACGGATGGGTCTCCAGTGACACCCTGCCCGTCCACACCAGGCCGTCCTCGTCCGCGCCGTCGAGGACGGCACCGAGCAGAGGGTGCTCATCGGGAACGAGGCCGAGGCCGTGCGCGTCGGCCGCCGGGGGCGGTGCGTCCAGCCAGTAGCGCCGGCGTTGGAAGGGGTAGGTGGGCAGGTCGGCGTCCGGGTCTGGTTGCGTGTCGCCGAATGCTGGGGACCAGTTCACTTCCACCCCGTGGACGAACGCCTCGCCCAGCGACAACAGGAACCGGTCCATTCCCCCCTCGTCGCGGCGCAGTGTCCCTATCGCCGCGCCTTGGACTTCGGCGGCTTCCAGGGACTGCTCGACCCCCAAGGTCAGTACCGGGTGCGGGCTCACCTCCACGAACACCCGATGCCCGGCCCCGATCAACCCCCGCGTCGCCTGAGCGAACCGCACCCGCTGCCGCAGATTCCGGAACCAATACCCCGCATCCAACGGCTCATCCAGCCACCGCCCACTCACCGTGGAAAAGAACGGCACCCCCGGCACCCGCGGAGTCACCGACCCCAACGCCTGGGCCAGCTCCTCACCAAGCTCCTCCATCTGCGCCGAATGCGAGGCGTAATCCACCGCGATCACCCGCGTGCGCACCCCCGCCGCCTCACACCCGGCCACAAACCCCGCCAACGCC
>NZ_JBHMBS010000066.1:0-8324 GCF_042428775.1 Streptosporangium vulgare
CGGGACTTGTCCCGGCGCAGCGCGGCGAAGCAGTAACCCACCCGAAGCCCACGCGGCAGGCGGGAATCTCCGTCCTTTAGGGCGGAGAGGATGTCAAGGCATGAGGGGACGTCTGCCCGTTCGATGGTCTCCTCGCGGCCTGCGGAGCGGCCGGCGGCGGAGTCCACCGGGGCAACCACCCGACAACGCTCCGACGGCGGGTGCGATGGTCCGTCAGCTCGTCTTCGGTGCTGGGGGTGGGTGTGTCGAACGCGCGTGCCCTGGCGCGTTGCGCTCCGGCGTCGGCGGGGCCGGTGGGTGCCGGTTTTACCGGGCGGGGTCGAGGACGCCTCCGTTGCCCTCGGCCCAGGCGGGTCGCACGGTGATCCGGTCGATGCGCCAGTGGCCCGCGGTGCGCGTCAGCCGGATCTCGCCGGCGGCGCCGTTGGACCACATCGGGCCGTCGTGGGCGGCTTCGCGGCGTAGCCACGTGAGGACGTTGACGCTCGCCGTGGCGTGATCGCCGTCGAGGTCGACCAGCAACGTCGTGGCCGCGTGCATCGTCGCGTCCAAAGGGTCAAGCTGCTCCCGGTAGTACCGGGTCTGTTCCGCGGCGGTGCGCGACTGCGGCTCGCCGCCCAGCATCGCGGTGTAGTCCGAGACGACGGTGTCGGCGAGCAGGTGCTCGACGGTGTGCCAGTCGCGGCGGTCGAAGCCGCGGACAAGCCGGTGGACGACGTCCTGGATCTCGAGCCGGTCGCTGATCTCCTGCAGGTTCATGAGATCTCCTTGTGCCGCGCGCTGGTGGTGTGGTCGTTCCGGCTGCCACCGACGTGGCGCGGGGTGGTGTCGAGCCGGTCGAAGACGCGGGCCATGGCCAGGCGTTCGGCACCGGCGTGGCCGTGAGCGCCCTCGGCGTCGACGAAGATCACGGGACGCATCAGGCCACCGTCCCCGCCGGGTGGGCCGAGCGGGCCCGGTGGGCGTCGAGGAGGAAGTCGCGGAACGAGCGGGGCTCTTCGCCGGTGATGTCCCGCACGGTCGTGGTGATCCGCTCCTCGCTGCCCGCGGCGATCTCGGCGTCCATGCCGGCGAGCATCCGGGCGTAGTCGTGGGGCACTCCACCGGCTTCGATGGCCGTGGTCAGTTCTTCGGCCGTGATCGAGGTGTGGCGCACCGAGGTGCCGGTGACCTCGCCGATCATGGCGGCGGCCTCGTCGTAGCTCAGGGCCTGGGGGCCGGTGAGGATCAGTTCGCCGTCGGGGATCGAGGCCCCGAGCAGCAGATGGCCGGCGACGGCGGCGATGTCGCCGGGGTCGATGAAGGCCACCCGGCCCCGGCCGGTCGCGGTGACGATCTCTCCGCGCTCGCGGATCCCGGCCGCCACGGGGTGGCTTCCGACGAAGTTCTGCATGAACCAGGAGGGCCGCAGCACCGCCACCTCCGGCACGCGGTCTCGCACCAGCGGGGGCAGGGCGCCCAGTCCCGACGGGGCGTCGGTGACCGCGGACGAGCTCAGCAGAGCGACACGCCGGGTGCCGGCCGCGACAGCCGCGTCGAGAAAGCCGCCGACGGCGGCGGCGGGATCGGGGTCGCTGAGCGGGGCGACCAGGAACACGCGGTCGACGCCTTCCACGGCTCCGGCGAAGGTCTGGGGGTCGGCCCAGTCGAAGATCACATGCTGGTCGTCGCCGGCCACGGGGTGTCGGCTGGCCGTTCGCACCGCGACGCCACGGGCGCGAAGGAAGGTGGCGACCCGCCGGCCGGTGGTCCCGGTTCCGCCTGTTACGAGGACAGTTCTCATGAGCCGATCCTTCACATCGTCCGGTCGAGACGGTACCGTCTCGACCTGTCCGATTGATCGTAACATGGCCGGGACGATACCGTTCCGTCCTGAATTAGGATGAACGCATGACCACGTCTCGACGGAGCCCGACGGGTGCTGCCGTGCTCAACCCGGCGGTCACCGATGCCATTGCCACGGCGGCCATCGACCTGCTGGTGGAGGCGGGCTACGCACGCCTGACGATGGACGGCGTGGCTCAGCGTGCCAACGTCGGCAAGAGTGCGATCTACCGGCGCTGGCCGTCCAAGCTGGACATGATCGTCCACGGGCTCGCCCGGCTCAGCATCCCGGCCGGCCCCGCCCCGGACACCGGATCCCTGCGCGGTGACGTGCGGGCGGTGATGCAGGCCGCCTTCGACTGGTTGAGTGACCCGCGCATCCGGGCGGTGCTGCCCGACCTGATCGCCGAGTCCGACCGCAACCCGGTGCTCGCCGAGGCGGTGGCGGAACATGTCACGCGTCCGCGCGTCACCTGGGCTCGCGCCGCGCTGAGCCGGGCGTGCGACCGGGGCGAGCTGGCCGCCGACGATGTCGACCTGGTGCTGGACCTGACCGTCGCACCGATGTTCTGGCGCCTGACCCACGCCCGGCCGGTGGACGACCGATACCTCGACCGGCTCACCGAGCTGACGATCGAAGGGGTGCGACACTGACTCAGTCCAGGCGGGCGTCTCTCAGGTAGATCCACGCCCGTCCCGAGGCGACCATCGCCGCCCGCGTCTCATCGCCCGCCAGATCGGCCTGTGCGGTGGCATGCCCGACTCCGGCGCAGGCCAGGCCGCGGGCGCCGAATTGGTCGGGCGAGCCGGGCGGTGGCGCGAAACCGCTGTTGTCCTTCGGCGTTGCGCAGCCGGTCCAGCGACTTGTGGGCGCCGAGGTCGGATACAGGGCCGGGGCGTTGGTGGTGTCGCACCGGTCTGACCAGATGCGCGGCCGCTCCTTCTCGGCCTTGGCCTGCTCGGCGCGCATCACGGTATTGTCGGCTCGGCGGTCAGTGTCTTCGTGACTGCCGTCGTGTTTCGCCGTCAGCGGCGCCGGTGCTTGAGATGCCCCGGTGCCCAGGGCGTTCCGATCGTCACTCGAAGCGTGACCAGCGGCCTGGCGCCGGCCGGGTACGGCGACGTCCGAGGACTTCACGATCGATCAACGCGTAGCCTGGCTACTTCGTTGCGGGGGAGTGGGCGCATGAGGCTTTCGGACGCGGTGCGGGGTCTGCGGGCTCGCGACGTCTGGGGCGCGGCCGTCGTCGTCGGGCTTTCCTTCACGCCGTGGGTGCAGGACAAGGGCACGGTCCTGGCCTGGGACACCCCGCACCGGTCGTTCTCCCTGGTCGCGGCGCTCCTGGTGATCGGGCAGGGGCTGCCGCTGGCGTTACGGGGCCGGTTCCCGGTGGCCTGCCTGGCGCTGATCTCGCCGGCCTTCGCGCTCTACCAGTTCCTCGGCTATCGCCCCACCTTCGCGAGCGTCGGGCTCTACATCGCGCTGTTCACGGTCGGCTTGAATCAGCGACGGCACCGGTGGGTCACGGTCGCCGGGTGGTCGGCCGGCTACGCGATGCTGTCCGCCGCCCTGGCGGTCGTCGGCCCGCCGACGCCGGTGATCGAGTACGTGTACTTCTTCGCCATCCCCGCGGCCTGCTGGCTCGGCGGGAGCTGGGCCCACGGGCTTCTGCTGCGTCAGGAGGAGCAGCAGGTGTACGCCGTGGAGTCGGCGATGCGTGACGAACGGGAACGGATCGCTCGCGAGCTGCACGACGTGGTGACCCATCACGTCACGGCGATGATCATGCAGGCGGACGCCGCGCGTTTCGTGCCGGCCGGGGAACCGCGGAAGGTCGAGGCCGGGCTGCTGGCGATCGGCGACACCGGTCGTCGTGCCCTCGGTGACCTGCGGCAGCTGCTCAGCGTGCTCAGCCCCGCGCACGACGCGCCCCGGCGTCCGTCGCTGGGCCGGCTCGCGGACCTCGTCGAGCAGACCCGGCTCGCCGGGCAGCCGGTCGAGTTCGTCGAGGAGGGGGTGGTCGAGTCGGAGGTCGCGTACCGGGTGGTGCAGGAGGCCTTGACGAACGCGTTGAAGCACGCGCCGGGCCGGCCGACCGTGGTGCGGGTCGCGGGCGGGCCGCCCGGCCGGACGACCATCGAGGTGAGCACCGGCGCTCCGGACGGGCCGGTGCCCTCGGCGCGGCCCGGCCGGGGCCTGAGCGGGCTGCGCCGTCGTGTGCGCCTGGCCGGCGGTGACCTCAGGGTGCGCCGGGACGCCGAGGGCGCCTTCGTGGTGCGGGCGACGCTGTGACCATTCGCGTACTGGTCTGTGACGACCAGGATCTGGTCCGGGCCGGTTATGTCACCATCCTGTCCGCCCAGCCTGACTTCGACGTCGTCGGGCAGGCGACCGACGGCATCGCCGCGGTGGAACAGGCCCGGCTGCTGCGGCCCGACATCGTGATCATGGACATCCGGATGCCGCTGCTCGACGGCATCGAGGCCACCCGCCGGCTGGTCGGCCCGGGCACCGCCCCCGGGGCTCTGCGGGTTCTGGTCGTGACGACCTTCAACCTCGACCAGTACGTGTTCGAGGCGTTGCGCGCCGGCGCCAGCGGCTTCCTGCTCAAGGACACCCCCGCCGAGACGATGATCGAGGGCGTCCGCGTGGTGGCGGCCGGTCACGCGCTGATCGCCCCCGAGGTCACCCGTGACCTGATCGGCCACTTCGGCGCCCGGATCCGGGAGGGGAACGGTGGCCAGGCGGACCGGGTCCTGGCCGAACTCACCGAACGGGAGATCGACGTGCTCCGGCTGATCGTCGCCGGTCTCTCGAACCCCGAGATAGCGGCGGCGCTGTTCATCAGCCGTGAGACGGTCAAGACGTACGTTTCCCGGATCCTCGCCAAACTCGGCCTGCGCGATCGCATCCACGCGGTCGTTCTCGCGCACCGCATCGGGCTCTTCACCGGCGAGCCGTGAGCTTCTACCGGCCGGTCTTGAGGCCGGCCTTGACGATGAAGTCCATCGTCAGCTTGGCACCTTGCGGAGTCTGCGCCGGAGTGTGCCCGGCGCCGGGGACCTCGATCACTTCGGCATGGGGGAACTGCCTGGCGGCTGCCCGCCCGGCCGGGGTGGGAGTGTTGGCGTCCAGATCGCCGGAGAGCACCAGGACCGGCACGTTCGGCAGGTGCGCGCGCGGGCCGAACGGGGGCCGCGCGGTCGCATCGTCGGGCCACCTCAGGCAGGCCCCGGTGTCGAAGGAGTCCCGGGTGACCCAGGCGGCGGGGGAGAAGGGGGCGAAGTCCTTCGGGTCGAGCCGCGCGACGTGCTTGTCGTAGTCGCGGCGCCGGGCGGCGAAGCCGTCCGCGAAGTCGAACGATCGCAGATAGTCGTGGCAGGTGGTGGCCCAGCTCTGCGGGATCGACACCGCCCGCGGCCCGGCGTTGGCCGCCTTCGCCTGCTCGATCAGGTGGGCGCGGACGATTTCCCGGATCGGTTCGAGCTTCCCCCGGCTCGCGGCCGCGGCCGCTTTGGCCAGCCCCAGCTGGGCGTCCCGGTCGGCGGCCACCGAGTAGATCTTCGAGACCGCGCCGGCGAGCGCCCACTCGTCGAGCACGACCCGGCGGGTGTGCCCCCGGTAGCCGACGGTCACCGAGGTGGGCGAGCGGCGCAGCCGGGTGGCGAGGGCACCGAGATCCTTCAGCACGGTCCGGCCCGCGCAGGCCCTCGACCGCTCGCAGACCAGGGTGACGGCCCGGCGCAGAGCGGTCGCGGCGACCGCCTCGCTGGGATCCTCGTTGACGGCGTACGCGCCGGACAGCACCACCGACCGCACGTGGCTCGGATGCCGCTGGGCGTAGACCGGCATCAGATACGTCCCGTACGAAATCCCGAGAAGATCGAGACGATCGAAACCCAGGGCCTCGCGTACGGTGTCGAAGTCGTCGGCCACGGCGGCCGTGCCGTAGTAACGGCTCCTGGCCCCCAGTTGCCGCCCGCATTCGCCGATCGCCTGCCGCTGCGCCTCGATCCCCTCGAACACGATGTCGGAGGTGGCGAGGGCCGGGCAGCTGAGCGGATCGGAGCGCCCGGTCCCGCGTGGATCGATCAGCAACAGGTCACGGCGGTCCAGGATCGGGGCGAGCGCGGTCGTGAACAGTTCCCCGCTCAGGTCGATGGTCGAGGTTCCCGGCCCGCCGGGGTTGGGCACGATGGTGCCGAGCGACGGCCGGCTCTGATCCGTACGTGGGACGAGCGCGAAGGCCACCGAGGTCGTCCCGGCCCCGAGGTCACCCCGATCCAGCGGAACGGTGATCGTTCCGCAACGCGCGGTCGGCAATGCCGGGAGGCCCGCACAAGCCGTCAGCGGCGTTCGCGTCGTCACGCTCGCGGAGGCGCTCCCTGGAGAGCTCGCGGAAGTGGTCGACGTGTCCGCCGCGACCGAGTAGCCCGAGAGCGCCCCGCCGAGCGTGAGAGTGACGCCCAGAACGGCCACTGCTTTTCGCCGGTTCAACTGTCCTCCACCGAAATAGGCCCCCGTCTGCCGGGAACCGGTGAAGTCCAATCTAGAAACCGGAAGGCGGCGAGGCGTCACCCTCACGCGTGTGCACCGGTTCCCCCAGCTGCGGGAAGGGCGTAACGGTCCGACTACAGCGAGATGTGCCGTTGCGCGCTTCGGGAGAGCGGCTTTCGGATGCCCGGCGGGGGCCGTTCCCGGTCGATGCCGCCGTGTTCGCCGTCCCTCGGACGCCGGCCACGGCTTGGGGGCACGTCCACGACTCGCTCGCGGTGACCAGGCCGGAGGATCGCGAGACGTGAGTGATCTGGGAACCGCCACCCATGACCGGGAGTCGCGGCGCCGCTGGACCCCGGCTACGATCGCGGGCCATCTTCCTTGAAAAGGGGCCAAGTATCGAGAAAAGTCTCATCAGACGCGGCGATGGGCGAGCGCGGCTCAGAGGTCCTTCCAGGACAGTGCGAGCGTGGTGTGACGCTTGCGGATGAGCAGCCCGCCGTCGGGCGGGTCACCCCGGTAGGCGTCGATGCGCAGCCCCGACGTCATGGGCCTGTCCGCCATGTCCCATGTCTGGATGTGGGCGACCATCTCGCTCGCCAGCCGCACCCTGTCCGGCCCGTGGCCGCGCGCGATCAGTGTCCCGTCCGGTGACGGCTCCAGCAGGCAGAGGTTGTCGCGCTCGACGATGCCGACGGCCATCCGGAAGCCCGTCGTGTCGAGCGGGGGCGAGGCCAGCCACCCGGGCCGCGCCTCCGAGATCGTGCACCAGCGGGGCTCGTGCACCGCGAGCCACAGGCTCAACCCGTCGAGGAGCTGGGAGAGGCTGACACTGATCTCGGTGGACAGCTCGACCACGGGTCCGTCGAGCGCCCCCAGCACGTCGCCGATCTCGCTCGCCTCGGGCAGCGAGATCACCAGGTCGGACTCCCGGTCCAGCACCAGCGTCGTCTCCGGACCGGCGAAGGGGCCGCGCATCCGCATGAACCCGCAGGGCAGCACCGAGCGGCTCGTCCAGTGCCCGTTGTCCCGTTCCATCGCCACCGAGCGTTGCACCCCCCGCAGGTCCAGCGGGGCGACGAGGCGCCCGCCGGGGGCGAGCTGCTCCAGCCACGCCGGGGCGAGATCCCACACGCCGACGGTGGCGATCACCCGGTCGTAGGGCGCCTCCGGGGGGAACCCCTCGGCGCCGTCGCCGCACACCAGCCTCACCTCGGGATGGCCCGCGGCCGTCAGGTGCTCCCCGGCCATCGCCACCAGGTCGGGGTCGATGTCGACGCTCACGACCAGGCCCTCCGGCCCCACCAGATGGGCGAGCAGGGCGGCGTTGTAGCCCGTTCCCGTCCCGATCTCCAGCACGCGCTGTCCCGGCTCCACGCCGAGCTGGTCGAGCATCAGGGCCATGATCGCCGGCTGGGAGGAGGAGCTGATCGGGCGGCCCTCCACGTCGCGCTTGGTCACGATCGCGTCGTCCTGGTAGACGTCCTCCGCCGCGAGCTCCGGCAGGAACACGTGGCGTGGCACCACTCGCAACGCGTCGGCCACGACCTCGCTGATGCCCCGCGCGCTCACCCGCGAGACCAGCTCTTCCCGTAACGCGTGCCACTCAGTCATCGCCGACCTCCGTGCCGTATGCGTAGTGCCCTGAGTTATATGCCCCCGCACATGTCGAACGTCCCCGTGGTAGACCGTCTCCCGGTGCCCCGTGCCGGAATCGGGCGGGAAAGCGCGCGGGTCCCGCGGGCCGTGACGGTACCCCTCATACGGGTGGCGCGCAACGCCCGCCGGGGCGGGAGGGCAGGGCCCGCCGGCCCGAGGCGGCCGGCGGGCGGCTCCCGCCTTCCGGCCGGCGGGAGAGGGCCTGGAGGACCGGGAGCGGGCGACGTCGTCGCGGGGAGGTACGCCTACCCGTTGGTGGGGAAGCCGAGGTTGACGCCGCCGTGGCTGGGGTCGAGCCAGCGGGAGGTGACGACCTTGCCCCGGGTGTAGAAGTGGACGCCCT
>NZ_JBHMBS010000067.1:0-8241 GCF_042428775.1 Streptosporangium vulgare
GTGCTGATCCTGCGGGCCCAAGGGGGCGACGACCGCTGGGGGAGGGCGACCGTCGCGTACGGCATCGCCGCCCTGGTGGTGCCCATCCTGCTGCTACTGGCGACATTGCCGTTCTCGAACGAGGGAAGCGCTGTCGAGGCACTCGGTGTGGTCTCGAGCGTCCTGGTCATGATCTGGCTGGCCCGCTCCGCCCACGACCTCGCCGTACCGCGCCACCAAGCGGCCGTCCAGACCACGTTGGAGGCATGAGCCGACGAGCAGTCGCGGTCCGGGAGCGTGGGCTTCCTGCGTCCCGCGCTGGATGAGCAGCCAGCGGCCGTCACGTTCCAGGAAAACCTCGACGTTCACGACGAACGCCGGTCGACCTCTTCGCGTCGTGCAGGCCGACGTGTTCGGAGGGTTCCGGCCGAGATTCGAGCCGAGCCGTGCGGCCGCATGACGGTGGCGGGGCGGGACTTGAGTCTCAAGCCGCTTGAGACACCATAGTGGCGGCATGGACGACAACGAGCTGTATCCGATCGGGGACGTGGCACGCCGGACCGGTCTGAGTGTCAGCGCCATCCGCTACTACTCCGACGCCGGGGTCATCGCGCCGACAGGTGTGACCGAGGCGGGCTACCGCCTGTACGACGTCCGGGCGATCGCCCGGCTGGAACTCATCCGCACTCTTCGTGACCTGGACGCCACCCTGGACGACATCCGCCAAATGATCGACGGAGAGACGTCGCTGCACGATCTCCTCGCGACCCACCTGGAGCTCGTCGAGCGTCAGGAGCGCGACCTTCGGGCCAGACGGGCCGTGCTGAGAACCCTGGTCAAGCAGGGCGGAACGGCCGCGCAGGTGACCCTGATGCACAAACTCGTCTCGATGCCCGACGAGGAGCGCGAGCGGCTCGTCGACGACTTCTGGAACGAGGTCGGCGAGGACCTCGACGTACCTCCCGGTTTCGTCGAGCGGTTGCGGACGATGCGACCGAGCCTGCCGGAGGACCCCACCGCCGCCCAGCTCGAAGCCTGGATCGAGCTGGCGGACCTGCTGCGGGGCGAGGAGTTCCGTGGCGCGGTCCGCTCCTATCTCCGGGACACCTACGGCACGTTCCCTGGACGGCGCATGGCCGCCGCACCGGTGTGGGACTTCATCCACGAGGAGGGGGCGAAGGTCGGGGAGGAGATCGTGGAGGCGTATCGTTCCGGGCTGCCGGCGGCCTCTCCCCGAGCGCAGGAACTGGTCGTTCGCATGGCGAACGCGTCCGCCGAGGCCGTCGGCGGGCAGGCCACGGCCGAGTCGCGGGAGAGACTGGCCACGGCCTTCCTCCTCGTCGAGGAGATCCAGCGCGAGGATTCCCATGAGGAGGCCCGCTACGACGCGACCCACGGCAGGTACCTGTCCCTGGTGGCCGTGATCAACGGGACGCCGCCCGCCGGGGACGAGGAGGGTCCCGAGCTCTTCGCGTGGATCGCGGCGGCTCTTCGTGCTTCGGCCCGGTGAGACGGCGAACCGGGCACGGCGGAAAGAGGAGACGGGCGAGGCCGGCAGCCGACGCGGTCGTGCTGATCACGGCTGGAGAACGGCCGGCGTTCGGGTCTTCTTCGCAGGGGGGGCAGGGTTCGGACGCGTATGCGGGAGAGGTGACTTCCCCGCGCCGTCGTCCGGGATGCCTGACCGGGGAAACCGGCCGCGTGGGCGAGGGCCCCATGAATTCAGGAGATGAGGGAGACCTCGGGGAAGCGAGTGTCGGGACCCTCGAACAGGCGGGTCGGCTTGCCTCGCAGGTGCAGGTCGAAGAAGGCCCCGACGTAGGCGCGCTGAGCCGCCACCGAACGGCCGGGATCGATCGTGCCCACGTAGTCCGCGAGCGGCACCTTGGGGAGTGTGGTCGCGATCTGCGGCAGCAACGGCTGCAGGTCGGTGAACGAGCCGTGGGCCGCGCCCTTGAAGCGCAGCTCCCGCTTCCACCCGGTCGAGGCCCGCCAGAACGACTTCCAGCTCGGCTCACTGTCACGTGTGTGGGTCTCGGCCGCCAGTTGCAGGAACGGCTTGGTCGCGCCCCGGGTGGCCACCGGGCCGACATAGGCGCCGTCGAGGTTGACGCCCGCGTCCACGCGGGCGTCCTCGCGAGTCAGTTGCGCGGCGACCGACCCGCCCAGCGACTGTCCCAGCGCCCCTACCCGCGAGGCGTCGGGCGCGCCGAGCATCCCCGTGGGCAGCCTGCCGCCGATGGGGCGGCCGTGGGCCAGGGCGGTCACCTGGTCCAGAACGTAGCGCATGTCCGCCAGGCGTGCCGTCGCGTGTTCGGCCAGCAGGTTGGCGATGACCTTCGGCGTCAGCTTCGCGGGCAGCGGCAGGGCGCGTACCAGGCGTCGGCCGGGAAACTCCACCTGGTCGGCCTCGTAGGTGTGGTCGACGGTGACGACCAGGTAGCCGCGCGAGGCCAGGTCCTCGACCAGGGTGGTGCCCAGCGTGCGCGGCCCGCCGTCCCCCGAACCGAACAGCACCACCGGCAGCCTGCCCGCACGCGGCTCGACCGGCGCGCCCACGCGGGCATGCGTGCGCGTGGCGGCCCAGGCGACGGCACCCTTGGCGATGCCCAGGGGCGGTGCCGAGTGCCGATCCCAGTCGGCGGCGGCCAGTGGCGGCATGTGCGGCGCGAGCGGCCCGCCGCCCGTCGCCGGGTACCACAGACTGATCATCAGTTCCCGGTACGGCTTGGCCGGCACCAGTGGATCGGGCCGCGAGCGGTCGACCAGTCGCATGGCCACGGTCCCGACCGTATAGGGGCCGCCGGGCGCGGGCAGGCTCACCCCGATCGGTCTCCCGGCGTCGGCGCCGGCCGCGGGCAGGCAGACCGCCGACACCAGTACGGCCAGCCCCGCGATCTTGCCTGCGACGCTTGCGGCTTTCGAGACGGCGGACGCCGGGCTGCTGGAAACAGCGGACGAGCCGGTGGCCTTGGCACCAACAGCCAAATCCGTATTTTTCGTGACAATGGGCATGCGAAGGCTCCTCGAACGAAAAAGAGTGTCCGACGAGGCTGGCAGTCCGGCAGGCCCGTGGCCAGCGGCGGAGGTCGTGCGCGCGCATGCGACTTTCGGATGACGGTCATCCCCGGGGAGGAGGGGGAGCGAGCCCGCAGGAGACCTAGGGTGAAGTGCATGAACCCAGCCGGCCATCCGGCGGCCCGCCTCATCGCGCTGAGCCGATGGTCGACCATGCCCGTCGACGCGCTGCTCGCCGCCGCGCTGTTCCTGGCCACGCTCGGACCCGGCCAGGTGCTGTCCGGTCCTCCGTGGCTGCTCGCGCTGCAGACGCTGCTGGTGGCGCCACTGGCCTGGAGACGGCGCGCTCCGATGACGGTCCTGGGCGCGATCGGTCTCGCCGCCGCCGTCCAGTGGGCGCTGGACGTGCAGCTTCCCGCCGACGCCGCCCTCCTGGTGGCCCTCTACACGGTCGCCGCGCGTCGCCCGTGGCGTCACACCCTGCCGGCGGCGCTCGCGCTGCAGGTCGGGGTGCTGCTGGCCGCCGCCCGGTGGGCGCCGCCCGGCCGGTTTCCCTTCACAGCGGCCGCGCTGAGCGCGATGGCGGCCGCCGCCCTCATGAGCGGCCTGTGGGTGCGGGGGCGACGGGCGTACGTGACCTTTCTGGAACGCGACCGCGAGCAGCGGGCACGGCTGGCCGTCGCCGAGGAACGCGCGCGGATGACCCGCGACATGCACGACATCGTCACTCACAACCTGTCTGTCATGGTCGCGCTCGCCGACAGCGCCGCCTACGTCCGCCACAGCGCGCCGGACCGGGCTGCGGCGGCGATGGAACAGATCGCCGCGACGGGACGTCAAGCCCTGCGGGACATGCGTCACTCGCTGGGCTCCGGCCGAGGTCGCGCCACCTCGGGCGAGGACCGCCTTGAGGAGACACTTCAGCCCGCGCCCGGGATCGCCGAGATCGGTCCGCTGGCCGAGCGGATGCGCGCGGCCGGACTCGCGACGTGTGTCCGGGTGACCGGTGACATCAAGGCGGTTCCCGCCGCCGCCCAGCTCACGATCTACCGGCTGGTTCAGGAGGCGCTGACGAACACGCTGCGGCACGCGCCCGGGGCCGGCGCCGATGTGCGGGTCGAAGTGTCGCCGCGCCGCGCCGAGGTGGAGGTCACCGATGTTCGCGCCCCGGTTGTGCTCGGCGCTCCTGGGTCCCCGGGCGCCGAAACCCGGGCGCCGGGGCCCCGCTCCGGGCTCCGGGACGACGGGCGCGGGATCGCGGGCATGCGGGAACGGGTGGCCGCCTACGGCGGGACCCTGGACGCCGGACCGGTGACGGGCGGCGGATGGCGGGTGCTGGCCGTGCTGAACCTGGGAGCGCCACGATGATCCGGCTGCTGATCGCCGACGATGAGTCGCTGCTGCGGATGGCCTTCCGCATGGTCTTCGAGGCCGAGCCGGACATGGAGGTGGCCGGAGAAGCGGATGACGGCGAGCAGGCGGCCCGGTTGGCGCGGCACCTGCGTCCGGACGTGGTGCTGATGGACGTACGCATGCCCGGCCTGGACGGCATCGAGGCCACCCGCAGGATCGTGCGCGACAGCCCACGTTCGCGCGTGCTCATCCTGACCACTTTCGATCTGGACGAGTACGCCTTCGCCGGACTGAAGGCCGGAGCGGCCGGGTTCCTGCCGAAGAACACCCGGCCGCAGGAACTGCTGAGCGCGATCCGCAACGTCGCGGAGGGAGAGGCGGCGCTGTCGCCACGCGTCACCCGCCGCGTGCTGGAGAGGTTCGCGCCGCAGATGACGCAGGGGCACGCCGAGCGGGACGAGCGGCTGACGCAGCTGACCGTGCGCGAGCACGAGGTGCTGGTGCAGGTGGCGCGCGGGCTGTCCAATGCCGAGGTCGCCGCGGCGTTGCATCTGGCCGAGGCGACGGTCAAGACGCATCTGAGCCGCGTGCTGGTCAAGCTCGGGCTGCGTGATCGCGCCCAGGTGGTGGTCTTCGCCTACGAGAGCGGCCTCATCCGCCCCGCCACCCCCGACCTTTGACCGATGTCGGGGACCGTTCGATCACCTTGATCGGACGGGATTTCGCGCTTTTCACGCCTTGAGGCCGCTGCACGGGCTCCTGCCCGGCCGGTGGTCCCGGGCGACTCGGTGCTCCGGCCGTCAGAGTGATCGGTCGACACGGCGGAAGGCCGAGCGGTAGTCCCCCGGGCGTCGTCCGGTGTGCTTGGCGAAGAGGGCGGCGAACGTGCCGGGGTCCTTGTATCCGACCGCGGCGGAGATGCGGGCGACGGTTTGGTCCGTGGTCTCAAGGAGGTGGCGGGCGCGACGGACATGCGACGACTGCAGGTACTCCAGCGGGCTCCGGCCGGTCTCGTCCGCGAAGCGCCGCAGCAGCGTCCGAGTGCTGACCTTGAACGTGTCCGACAACGCGGCGAGGTCGTATCGGGCGGCGAGGTTCTGGTCGAGTCGTCGCATGATCCTGTGGGAGAACTCGTTTCCCGGCTGCGGAAGAAATTGTGCGTCGACATATGGAGTCTGGGACGATCGCGCGTCGTCGACGAGCGCCACCCGTGCGGTCGTCCGTGCCACGCCGACACCGCTGTGACGGCGGATCAGCTCCAGCGCGAAGTCGTACATGGCGCTGAAGGCCGCCGTTGTCGTCACCCCCGTGTCGGTGACGACCAGATGCTCAGGTCGGACGTCGGCGTCCGGACAGCGTCGAGCCAGTTCGTCCGCGAGGAGCCAGGCGGTCGTGGCACGGCGTCGGTCGAGGAGCCCGGCCTCGGCGAGCAGGAACGCGCCGACACAGATCGAGACGACGGCGGTGCCGGCGGCGGCGTGTGAGCGGATCGCCGCGATCTCGGGAGCGAGGGGTGCGAGCTTCGCGTCCACGTCGAGGCCTGGCATGAGCTCGAACCCCGGCACGACAAGGACGTCCACCTCGCGCAGCGGTGAGACGTCCAACGCCGCGCCACCTAAGCGCTGCGGGCAAGGCACAAAATCTTTCTCCCGTCAACGACTATCCCACGGTCCTGCCCCGAAGAGGGGTCCCCGTAGCAAACAGCGAAAATCCAACGGATAGTGTGTCACGAACGCCGAAAGGGGTGTTATGTAGGTAAATCTCCTAGGCGGTGCTGTGCGAGAGATGGAGAATTAACGGCTCTCCAATGTCGTCCTGCGAGGGGAGGCATTAAACCACCCTCTGGTGCGTTAGCTGAAGACTGTCGTGCTGAGCGATGAGGGAAAAGGCGTCCGTCTGAGGCGTCAGGTGGGGATCAGGAAGGCGTAGCACTAAAAGCCCCTGCCGGGGGTTCGCTGTTGAAGCGTCGTAATGGAACAGATGGCATCGAAATCTGGGTCTTATCCGACCTTGGGATGAGCCTGGCGGGTGCTCGCTTATTGGCCAGGTGGTGTCCGGCGTGAAGGCGGCGCGAGCCTGATCTGCTGCTCTTGCACGGAACGTGAGAAGGCGTGTCCCGACATGTCCGCATGCTGGCTTCGGCCAGGAGCGGTGAGAGGGAGTGTCCCAAGCGGAGAACCCATGAGGGATTGAGTACCGTCGCGGGGTCACGCCGGCGGACTGGCCCGTAGTAGCTGTGAAGCTCCTGCTTGGTGCGGTGGGAGTGGAGCCAAGGGGCCAGGCCATCTGTGGTTTGTTCGTTCGATCAACCAGGCTCTGTCCTGGGAGGAGTCGCGTGAGCGAGCTGAAATCGGCAGGCAAGTCGTTCGAGATTTCCAAGTGGGAGGTCTGGGAGGCATGGGAGAAGGTCAAGAGTAATAAGGGCGGACCGGGAGTCGATGGAGTGACCATCGAGGATTTCGAGTCTGATCTGCGGAACAACCTGTTCAAGATCTGGAATCGGATGTCCTCGGGAAGCTACTTCCCACCTCCGGTCAAAGCGGTGGAAATACCGAAACAGCACGGCGGCGGCACGAGGATCCTCGGGATTCCCTGTGTCGGCGACCGGGTAGCACAAACGGTGGTGGCCATGCATGTGGAGAAGCGGGTGGATCCGATCTTTCATCCGGACTCCTACGGCTACCGGCCGAAGAAGGCTGCCTTGGATGCGGTGAGGAAATGCCGGGAGCGGTGCTGGAGAAAAGACTGGGTCATCGATCTCGATGTCCAGAAGTTCTTCGACTCGGTCCGGTGGGACCTCATCATCAAGGCTGTGGAGGCACACACCGATGCCCCGTGGGTAGTGCTGTATGTGAAACGGTGGCTGCGAGCCCCGATACGGCAGCCTGACGGGACGCTACTGGAGCGGGACCGGGGAACCCCGCAGGGGTCGGCGGTTTCGCCTGTGCTGGCCAATCTGTTCCTGCATTATGCGTTCGACATGTGGCTGGCCCGGGAGTTCCCGACGGTCGAGTTCGAGCGCTACGCCGACGACGCGGTCGTGCACTGCGTCACCGAGCGGCAGGCCCGCCAGGTTCTGGCGGCGCTGCAAGAACGGATGGAGGCGGTCGGGCTCACGCTTCACCCGGCCAAGACCAAGATCGTGTACTGCAAGGACGCGAACCGGCGGCATCGATACGACGTCACCGAGTTCACGTTCCTGGGATTCACGTTCCGGCCTCGCGCAGCGCGGGCGCAGAACGGCGGACTGTTCGTGTCGTTCCAGCCCGCGATCAGTAAGAACGCTCTCAACAAGATCAGCCGGGAAGTCCGCTCATGGCGACTGCACCAGCGGATCGGATCGACCTTCTCTCGACTCGCCAAAGCGATCAACCCGGTCGTGGACGGCTGGATGCGGTACTACGGCGCGTTCAACCGCACCGCGCTGCATCCCCTCCTGGAGCGCATCAATTCCTACTTGCTGCGCTGGATCCGCAAGAAGTACCGACGACTGCGCACCGTCAAGAAGGCGCTGCGTGCTTACAAAGACGCCGTACGCGCCTATCCCGCCATGTTCCGACACTGGCGGTGGACACCGCACGCCTGGCGAACAGGGTGACAAGAGCCCGGTGACGGGAGACTGTCACGCCGGGATCTGTGGGGGCCCGAGGCTGAGATGCCTCGGGCTACCCGCCTAGCTCTGAACTGCAGGTTCTTAGAGTTCATTGCAGGCAGATGCGACGCGGGTGGTGTACGTCCGGTGCGCCTTGCGCGCGGCTGGTCCGGCGGTCTGCTCGGCCAGGGCTGCGCTCTGCTTTGACATCCTCTCCGCCCTAAAGGACGGAGATTCCCGCCTGCCGCGTGGGCTTCGGGTGGGTTACTGCTTCGCCGCGCTGCGCCGGGACAAGTCCC
>NZ_JBHMBS010000068.1:0-7355 GCF_042428775.1 Streptosporangium vulgare
TGGCAGGAGACCTCGGCGAAGCCGACCTACGACGAATGGAACGAGCGGGCGTCAAAGCGCTGTCCATCCCCGAAGGACTCGCCCTGCTCGACACCGCCCTGCGCACCGACCACCCCGTCCTCGTCCCCGCACGATTCACCAGGGCCAGGACCCGCCCGCAGTCCCGTCGTACGCACCCCGCGCAGCCCCTGTCGGAGCGCCTGGCCACGATGGACCCGGAGCAGCTGCACGCCACGCTGGCCGATCTCGTCGCGGACCGGGTGGCGGCGGTGCTCGGGTTCGCCGACGGGTCGGCGATCGACCATCGGCGCCAGTTCCAGGAGCTCGGCTTCGACTCCCTCACTGCGGTCGAGCTGCGCAACCAGCTCAACGCGGCGACCGGGCTGCGCCTCCCCGCCACGCTCATCTTCGACTACCCGAACCCCGGCGCGCTGACCCAGTTCGTCCTGGAGCAGCTCTTCCCGGCCGTGGCCGCCGCCGAGGCGACCCCGGCGCACAGCGACGCCGAGGTGCGCCAGTTCCTGACGACCATCCCCATCTCACGGCTGCGAGAGGCCGGGCTGCTGGACAGCCTGTTCCGCCTGGCCCGCCTCGACGACCGCGACGCGAACAACCCGACCGAGGCCGAGGCGATCGACACCATGGACGCCGACCTCCTGATTCAACTCGCCCTCGAAGGCGGGGGTTCCTAGCCAAGGAAGTGATCATGAATCTGGTAACCAGCTGGACGACGCTCAAAGAATCCGACTCGGCAGATCTCGTCCTCTGCGTCGACTTCACGGGAACCGGCCGGGCCGAGGCCGGCTTCTCCGACCTGGTCGCCCGGATGGACCTCGACGCGACCTTCTGGCACGTCGTCCCACCCGGGCTGGCGCCCGGCTCGGGCGTCGACGGGCCGGGCTACCTCGGCTCGTGGCTCCCGCCGATCATGGCGAGCGGCCGGACCGTCAGCGCGGTCATGGGCTACTGCGTGGGCGCCGTCTACGCGGGGGAGCTCGCCACCCGGCTCGCCGAGGCGCAGAAGCGCGAGCCCGCGCTCGTCATCTTCGATCCGGAGCCCATCACCCTGGAGAACATCTACTTCCAGTTCGGCAAGGTCTTCGACATCCTCTCCTCGATCCTCACCGTGGAGGACGTCGCCGTGACCCGGGAGGCGATGGACCGGCTGGTCCAGCAGGAGGGGGTCACGATCGAGCGCTACGCCGAGCAGCTCTACGGCACCTTCAGTCAGATCGCCCACAACGCCTTCGAAAGGGTGGGGCTCGACGGGGAGTACGCCGAGGAGATGCTCGGCACCTTCAGCGCCTTCCTGTCCTACATGAGCCTGGCCGACCAGTTCGACCCGTGGGGCAACTGGCTGCGGGCCACCGCGGTGAGCTCGTCCACCCCGCACAACGGGCTGAACCGGCTGCGTGACACCGCCGCCGGCCCGCTGGTGGCCGAGGAGCTCAGGTTCGAGGAGAGCCACGCGGAGCTTTTCAGATCCGACGAGATCGCCCGGGCCGTTACCAAGGTACTGGAGAGATGACCATGAAGCAGATGCTGGGTGAGCGGGCCACGCGCAAGGAGCAGGCGCTGTGGATGCTCGAAGAGCTCGTCCCCGGGACCGGGGTGAACAACCTGAGCGTGGCCTTCAGCGTGGCGGGGAGGCTGCGACGCCCTCTCGTCCTGGAGGCGGTCAACCGCCTGCTGTACCGCCACGAGATCCTGCGGACGGTCTTCCGTGTCGAGGCCGAGGGGATGACGCGGCAGGTCCTGCCGGTCGAGGAGATCGACCTGCGGATCGAGGAGGGCGGTGAGGGAGCCTCACGGCAGTGGCTGACGGGGTTCCTCGCCCGGCCGTTCCAGCCCGAGGGCGAGCCGCTGGTGCGGGCCGCGGTCATCGAGGAGGCGGAGGGCGAGCTCTACTGCCTGGCGATCCATCACGCGGTCTTCGACGGGCTGTCCGCGGCGCTGCTGCTGAACGAGCTCGTCGCGCTCTACAACACCCTGGCGAGCGGAGGCGTGCCCGAGGCCGCGGTCGTCCCGGCCTGGGAGGAGCCGGCCGCCGACCCGCGCAGCGCGGACTTCTGGCGCGACAAGCTGGCCGGGTTCAGCGCCGCCGAGCTGGACCTGTGGTGCGAGAAGCCGGAGGCGTCCGAGACCACGCTCGCGGGCGACATCATCAACTGGGAGCTCTCTCCCGCCGCCCGCAAGGCGGCCAGGCAGATGCAGCGCGAGCTGCGCGCGCCGGAGTCCGTCATCCTCATGGCGGCGTACGGCGTGCTGCTCGCCGCCCACGGCGCGGGCCCCGACCTCACCATCGGCTCGCCCGTCAGCGTCCGCTCGCCCGAGGCCGGCCTGGCCATCGGCTACCACATCAACGTCCTCACCCTGCGGACGAGGGTCGACTGGACGCAGAGCTTCCGCACGTACGCGCGCCTGACGCGCCGCACGTTCATGGAGGCCATGGCGCACGCCGACTACCCCGTCGACGACATGATGGAGCTCGTCTCGCGCGACGGCTGGCGCAACAACCTCT
The DNA here is from genome assembly GCF_042428775.1 of Streptosporangium vulgare. Taxonomy (NCBI): domain Bacteria; kingdom Bacillati; phylum Actinomycetota; class Actinomycetes; order Streptosporangiales; family Streptosporangiaceae; genus Streptosporangium; species Streptosporangium vulgare. The sequence continues at coordinate 2,522 of NZ_JBHMBS010000068.1, forward strand.
TCCGGCACACCTTCAACTACATCCCGGCCGACATCGGCGCCGCGTTCGTCCTGGACGGCATGCGGGCCGAGCAGGTGGTCGTCGAGAACGGCTACAGCAAGTTCGACCTGGAGTTCTTCGTCACCTCCACCCCGGAGGCGATCAAGATCAGGACCGCGTTCTGCGTGGACGTGCTCGACAGGGCCGACGTGGAGCTGCTGCTGGCCCGTTTCGACGAGATGCTCGTCACGCTCGCGGAGCAGCCCGACAGGCCGCTCGGCGAGGCGCCCGTCTGGTGCTACCAGGACCGGGCGGCCATCGAGATGGCGAACGCCACGGAACGCACCGTGACGCCCGCGACCGTGCTGGAGATGATCGCCAACCGGGTGTCCGGCGCGCCCGACGAGGACACCGCAGCGGTCCTCGACGGCGACCGCAGCGTCGGCATCCGCCGGCTGTGGGCCGCCGCGGAGGCCACCCGCGACCGGTTGGTGGAGGCCGGGGTCGGCGCGGGCGACGTCGTCGCGCTGCTGGCGCGGCGTGGCCCGGAGCTGGCCGCCTCGGCGATCGGCGTGTGGCTCGCCGGGGCGGCCTACCTGCCGCTCGAACCCGACCACCCCGAGCAGCGCCTCGACTACCAGCTCGAGGACTCCGGCGCCGCGGTGGTCCTCGCCGGTGAGGGGATCCACGTGCCCGGCGACCGTACCGTGCTGCCCCTCGTGGCGGTCGAGTCGGTGAAGCCGGTGGCCGGGAAGGTGCTGGCGTCCAGCCCCGTCGCGCCCGGGGACCGCGCGTACCTGATCTACACCAGCGGCTCCACCGGGCTGCCCAAGGGAACGCTGATCGACCACCGCGCCCTCGCCAACCTGATCGCGCACTTCGCGCACCAGCTGACGGTGGACGTCGACGACACCGTGCTGTGGCTGACCACGTTCAGCTTCGACATCTCCGCCCTGGAGCTGTTCCTGCCCCTGACGACGGGCGCGCGGCTCGCCGTCGCGCCCGACGACGCCCGCACGCAGGGCGAGCCGCTCGCCGAGGCGCTGCTCCGCCACGACATCTCCATCGTCCAGGCCACGCCGACCACCTGGCGGCTCGTCATCGACCAGGTCTCCGGACTGCTGGCCGGGCGCCGCGTGCTGTGCGGCGGCGAGCCGATGCCCGCCGTGCTCGCCAGGCAGCTCACCGTGACCGGGTGCGAGCTCTACAACGTGTACGGCCCGACCGAGACCACGATCTGGTCCACCGCGGGACGGATCGACCCCGCCGGAGACCGCGTCGACGTGGGCGTGCCGATCGCGAACACGAAGGTGTACGTGGCCGACCCCCACGGCCGCCCGCTGCCGATCGGGACCCGCGGCGAGCTGTGCATCGCGGGCGACGGGCTGGCCGTCGGCTACCACGACCGCCCCGAGCTGACCTCGGAGCGGTTCGGCACGCACGCCTGGTACGGACGCTTCTACCGCACCGGCGACCTGGCCCAGTGGACCAGGGACGGCAGGCTGGAGATCCTCGGCAGGCTCGACCGCCAGATCAAGCTGCGCGGCAACAGGATCGAGCTCGCCGAGGTCGAGGGCGTGCTGCTCACCCACCCGGAGGTCCGGGCGGCGGCGGTCGTGGTCGTCGGCGACCCCAGCGCCGACGCGGTCCTGTGGGCGTTCGTGACGGCTCCCGGGAATCCCAAGGTGACCTCGGAGCTGTGGGAGCACGCCGGCGCGTCGCTCCCCTACTCGGCGACACCGCAGGAGTACGTCGTCCTGGACGCCTTCCCGATGACCGGCAACGACAAGGTGGACTACCCGGCGCTGCGCCGGCTCGCCACCGAGCTGCGCGGTGTCGCGTCCGGCCCGGAGGAGACCGACCTCGCGGTGAGCAGCGGCGACGAGCTGACCGACTCGCTGGTCCTGCTGTGGAGGGCGATGCTGAACCGTACCGACCTGGGCCCGGACAGCAACTTCTTCGCCCTGGGCGGGCACTCGCTGCTCGCCGTCAAGCTCCTCCAGGAAATCAAGCGGGCGACCCAGATCCGGCTCAAGCTCAAGGACGTCTTCGAGGAGCCGACGCCCGCGGGCCTGGCCCGCAGGCTGCACGCGACCACCACCGGCTGACCTCGCCGAACGCGAGCCGCACGAGCCGGCCGACCTCGTCGGACACGAGCCGCGGACACGAGCCGCGGACGCGAACCGCGGACGCGAACCGCGGACATGAACCGCGGACGCGAACCGCGAACACGAGCCGCAGACGTGAGCCACGCGAGCCGGCCGCACCCGTCAGACACGATACGAAGATTGGGCTCTCGTTGTGATGGAAGAAACCGCGGTCGCCGCGTTGACGATGGAGTCGATGCGGGTGGACATCGCAGACCAGCTCGGCATCACCCCCTCCGAGGTCGGCGACGACGAGGACCTGGTCGGCTTGGGCCTGGACTCGCTCCGGGCGATGCGGCTGGCCGGGCGCTGGCGGCGCGCGGGAGCCCGTATCGTCTTCGCCGAGCTGGCGGAGGAGCTCACGCTCGTCGCCTGGTGGGCGCTGGTGAGCTCGCGGCTGTCGCCCGCCGTCCCGGCCGAACGGGGGCGGAGCGTGGACGAGACGGTCCCGTTCCCGCTCACCCCCGTGCAGCTGGCGTACTGGATCGGCCGCGCGGACGGCCAGGTCATCGGGGGCGTCGGCTGTCACGCCTACCTTGAGTTCGACGGCTTCGGCGTCGACCCGGCGAGGCTGGAACGGGCCGTACGCGCCCTGATCGACCGGCACGGGATGCTGCGCGCGATCTTCCACGACGACGGCACGCAGCAGATCATGGACACGAGCCCGTGGCCGGGCCTGACCGTGCACGACCTGTCGGAGCTCGGCGAGGACGCCGCCGAGCGGGTGCGGGACCGGCTGTCGCACCGCAGGTTCGACGCCTCCCGCGGCGAGGTGTTCGACGTCCAGCTGTCGCTGCTGCCGGGCGCCCGCTCCAGGGTCCACTTCGACGTGGACTTCCTCGTCGCCGACGTGCTCGGCCTGCAGATCCTGATGAAGGACCTGGCACGTCTCTACCTGGACCCCGAGCACCCGCCCGCGCCGCTGGCCTGCTCGTTCCCCCGGTACCTCGCGGCGCGCGACGCGGAACGCTCCCGGGAGCACGCCAGGGACCGGGAGTACTGGCTCGGACGCCTGCCCGACCTGCCCGGCGCGCCGCAGCTGCCGCTCGTGCTCGACCCCGCCCAGGTCGCGCGGCCCCGGTTCGTCCGGCGGGAGAGGTGGCTCTCCCTCGCCGCGTGGCAGCGGGTCCAGGCGCAGGCCCGCGCGCACGGGCTCACCCCGGCGATGGTGCTCGCCACCGCCTACTGCGAGGTCCTCGCCGCCTGGAGCGGCGAGCCGCGTTTCCTCGTCAACGTGCCGCTGTTCGACCGTGACGAGACCGTCCACCCCGACGTGGCCGGCATGGTCGCCGACTTCACCAACCTGATCCTGCTGTCCGCGGACCTGTCCGAGGAACTGCCGTTCGCGGAGCGCGCCAGGACGCTGCAGGCCAGGTTCCGCGCCGACGCCCGGCACACCGGCTACTCCGGCGTCGAGGTGCTCCGCGACCTCGCCCGCGACGGGGAGCACACGGGAGCGCCGGTCGTCTTCGCCTGCAACCTGGGCACCGAGCTGATCGTCCCCGCGGTCCGCGAGGCGTTCGGCGAGCCGGGATGGACGATCACCCAGACGCCGCAGGTCTGGCTCGACAACCAGATCAACGAGTACGAGCACGGGCTCCACCTGGCCTGGGACGCGGTGGAGGAGCTGTTCGCGCCGGGCGTGCTCGACGCGATGTTCGACGCGTACGGGCGGCTGCTGGAGTGGCTGTCGGAGGGCGACTGGTCGGCTCCGGCCCCGGTCGGCCTGCCGATGGAGCAGGAGTTCGTCCGCGAGCAGGTCAACGACACCTCCGGGCCGCTGCCCGAGAGCCTGCTGCACACGGGCTTCTTCTCCTGGGCCGGGCACGAGCCCGAGCGCACCGCGCTGATCTCGGACGGCGACCCCGTGACCTACGGCGAGCTGGCGGGTCGGGCGTTGGGGGTCGCGGGGTTGTTGCGGGGCTGGGGCGTGGCGCCGGGTGACGCGGTGGGGATTGTGCTGCCCAAGGGTGTGGATCAGGTGGTCGCGGTGCTGGGCGTGCTGGCGGCCGGGGGCGTTTACGTGCCGGTGGGGGTGGACCAGCCCGCTGCGCGCCGGGAGTCGATCCTGTCCCGTGCCGGTGTTGTGCGGGTGCTCACCGAGGAGACGCTGGCGGAGGCGCGGCCGAGCGAGCGATTAGTGGGTCCGGTGGGGGTGTCGCCGGATGCGACGGCGTATGTGATCTTCACCTCGGGTTCGACGGGGGTGCCGAAGGGTGTGGAGGTGTCGCATCGGGCGGCGTTGAACACGGTGGTGGATGTGAACGAGCGGCTGGGGGTGGGGTGCGGGGATCGTGTGCTGGCGGTGTCGGCGCTGGATTTCGATCTGTCGGTCTACGACGTGTTCGGCTTGCTGTCGGCAGGCGGCGCGGTGGTGCTGGTCGCGGAGGACGAGCGGCGGGACGCGCAGCGGTGGGCGCAGTTGTGCGTCACCCATGGGGTGACGATCTGGAACAGCGTCCCGACGTTGCTGGAGATGCTGCTGTCGGTGGTGGATCGGGTTCCGCCGAGGTTGCGGGTGGCGCTGGTCTCGGGCGACTGGGTCGGGTTGGACCTGCAGGCCCGGTTGACGGCCGGCAGTGGTGGCCGGTGTCGGCTGGTGGCGTTGGGGGGTGCGACGGAGGCGGCGATCTGGTCGAACGTGTGGGAGGTGGCGCACGTTCCGGCGCACTGGACGTCGGTGCCCTACGGGTTCCCGTTGCGCAACC
>NZ_JBHMBS010000069.1:0-7298 GCF_042428775.1 Streptosporangium vulgare
CGCGGCTGGCCTGACATGCCGCAGTTCGGCCGAGCGATGATGGACGTCTTCTCGAAGTCCATCAACTCCGCATCCGCATGAACACACCTGGCCGGTCTCGGTGACTCGATCCCGGCCAACCTGTTCAACCCGCGAGTGATCGTCATCGGAGGCTATTCGCCTCACTGGCCCAGTGGCTGCTGCCACACGCACAAGACCGGCTGCAACGGCTCGTGGTAGCAGCTCCAGCCGCCCAGTGCCGATTCGTCGCCTCCACGCTCGGCTTCGGCGCCGCCTCCCGTGGCGCGGCGAGCATGGTGATCAACCACATCATCGACGACCCGACCACGATCATGGATTTACCCAGGCCGGCACCTTACTGACGGCCCCACAGACCTGGAGACAGCACCCTCCAGCAACCGCAATATCCGCTACCACCAAGTGGCAATAAGCGCGGCGGCGCGCGCCTTGCCTGACATCCCCCCGGTCAGGAAGGGCTTTTCATGTCACCACGTCATCGAACATGGGCCAGGCTGCTCGACGCAGTCCTGCCAGAAAACGGACGACGTCCGAGAGGTCGCACCGCGACCACGATGGCCTTGGCCCTCATCGCCCCTTTCATCACGCTCCTCACGATGCCGGTGAGCGCCGAGGCCGCCACGGCGGCTAAGCCCGCTTTCAAGGTGCTCGTGGTGCGCAGCACCCAGAACGCGGTGTCGTCGGCCGGCCTGGCCGCGATCCGGAATGCGGCCAGAACCGGTGATTTCACGGTCGTGGCGCCCGGGCCCGCTGACGTGGGCGACCATTTCACGGAGAAGAAGCTGGGGCAGTACCGCGCGGTCGTGTTCTTGGACACGGGTCTCGCGAGCCCGCTCACGGACGCGCAACGCGCGAACTTCGAGAGCTACTTCCGCAAGGGCGGCGGCTTCGTCGGCGTCGGCTCGGCGGTCGAGACCGACGAGTCCTGGTCGTTCCTGACTGACGTCCTGGGGACGCGTGCGTCCGGCAGGACCGACGTGCAAGCGGGTGACGTGAAGGTCGCCGACCGCGTCCACGACGCGAGCAAGGATCTGCCGCAGTTCTGGTCGCGGACCGACAACTGGTACAACTTCACGAAGAACGTCCGCGGTCTGTCACACGTCCTCGCCACCGTCGTCGAGGACCCGTTCGGGCCGCAGCCGCAGGGCGCCGACCTCGACGGGATCGCCGGGGGGACGATGGGCGCCGATCACCCGGTCTCGTGGTGTAAGGACTTCCAGGGCGGCCGCTCGTTCTACACCGGCCTGGGCAACACGGCCGCGAGCTTCGACGCCGGCCTCACCAAGCACCTCAAGGGTGCGATCGGCTGGGCCGCGGGTCAGGCCGACCCGGTCTACAGCGATTGCGGCGCGACCGTGCTGGCCAACTACCAGCAGACGAAGATCGGCTCGCCGCCGAACCTGCAGGAGCCGATCGGCTTCGACCAGCTGCCGGACGGCCGCGTTCTGCAGACGGACCGCCTCGGCTCGCTGCGCATGCACGACTCGGCCACGGGCGTCACCACGGTCGTCGCCAACTTCGCCGATCCGAGCCTGCCGATGACGCAGCAGATCTACTCCGCGGGCGAGGACGGGCTCTATGGCCCGGCGGTCGACGCCAACTTCGCGACCAACAAGTGGGTCTACCTCTACTACTCGGGGAAGGAGGTCACCGACGTCAAGCTGAGCGACGGATCGGTCGTCACCCAGATCACGCCGAACACCACCCCGCCGAACGTGGCGGCGTCCAAGACCGCGTGGGATCCGTACGTGGGCTATTTCCAGCTCAGCCGCTTCAAGTTCGTCGACGCCACCGACAGCACGCCGGCGCACCTCGACATGGGCTCCGAGCAGCAGATCATGCGCGTGCCGGTCAACCGCCAGGAGTGCTGCCACGTCGGGGGCGACATCGACTTCGACAAGCACGGCAACCTCTGGATGGTCACCGGCGATGACACGCCCGCGGGCGGCATCAACGCCGGCGGCTACGGGCCGTACAACTCGCAGAAGACCGACGAGCAGCAGACCGTGCGCGTCACCAACGCGACGGGCGGCACGTTCACGCTGACCTTCGAGGGCCAGACGACGGAGCCGATCGCGTGGAACGCGGATCGCAATGCGATCGACGCGGCGCTCGAGGCGCTCTCGAACATCGAGGCGGATGAGATCCAGACCAGCGGCGGCCCGGTCAACACGTCGAACGTCAACGTGTTCTTCCGCCGCGGCAAGCAGCAGTCCGATCAGCCGCAGATCACCGCCGACGGCGCCGGCCTGACCGGCACCGCCACGCCGGCGATCGCCACCAACACGGCGCAGGCGGGCGGCTGGTATCAGCGGCTCACCGGTGACTCGCGCCGCAGCGCGCTGAACACCAACGACCTGCGCGGCAAGGTGCTGCGGATCAAGGTCAAGGACGGCGACATCTCCGCCGCCAACGCCAACAAGGTCGACTTCGGCTCCGGCACGGGCGCCTACTCGATCCCGTCGGGCAACCTGTTCCCGCCGGTCGCGGGCGCGCCGCAGGACAAGACGCGGCCGGAGGTCTACGCGATGGGTCTCCGCAACCCGTTCCGGATCCAGGTCGACGAGAACGACGTGGCCTACATCGGCGACTACTCGCCCGACGCCCAGACACCGCAGCGCTCGCGCGGCCCGTCGGGCACCGGCCGCTACCAGATCGTGCGCAAGCCGTCCAACTACGGCTGGCCGACGTGCTACAAGCGCGACCTCGCGTACTACGAGTGGAACTTCCACGAGTTCGCGCCCGGCACCACCACCGCGGGCACGCCGCTGAACAACCCGCCTCAGAAGTTCGACTGCGACGGGCCGACGCAGCGCAACGACTCGCTGTGGAACATCGAGGGCGGTCCGACGGTCGAGCCGGGCCTGAGGGACGTCCCGCCGGTCACCGACCCGGACATCTGGTACTCCTACCGCGACAACAACACGAACACGCCGCTCGGTACCCCGTGCGAGGCCTACTACGCGCCGACCCCGGGCCCGATCGCGCCCGGCTCGACGACCGAGTGCCCGCGGCTGTTCCCCGAGCTCTACACCGGCGGCGTCGGTCCGCACGGGGTCACGAAGTACCACTACGACGCGGAGAACCCGAACCCTAACAAGTTCCCGCCGTACTACGACGACTCGGTGATCATCAGCGAGTGGACGCAGGACACGCTGCGCGAGGTCAAGCTCGACAAGCAGAACAACCATGTCCAGAAGATCAACAACTTCCTGGATTGCGGCAGCCGTGCGAACACCGGGGCAGGCAGGTTCCGGTTCGAGTGCGACAACCCGATGGACTTGCAGTTCGGTTCTGACGGCGCGTTCTACCTGCTGACCTACGGCAACGGGTTCAACGTCATCAGCCCCGACGCGGGCATGTACAAGTGGGAGTACGTCAAGGGCAAGCGCGCGCCGAAGGCCGTGCTCACCACGGACCGCACCGATGGCTCAACGCCGCTGACCGTGAACTTCTCCAGCGCCGGCTCGCTGGATGAGGATCCCGGCGACTCGATCCGCTACGAGTGGAACTTCGGCGACGGCTCGGCGATCGAGACCGACCCGAACCCGACACACACCTACACGCGGTCCGGCCGCTACACGGCCGTGCTGACCGTGCTCGACTCGTCCGGCAGGCAAACCTCGACCAGCACCGTGATCACCGTGGGCAACACGAGCCCGACGGTGGTCGTCAATACGCCGGTGGATGGCGGGACGTTCGCGTTCGGCGACGACATCCCGTTCTCGGTCACGGTCACCGACCCCGAGGACGGGACGGTGAATTGCTCCGAGGTGCAGGTGACGTTCGTGCTCGCCCACGACGAGCACGGCCACGCCGAGGAGTCCGTCAACGGCTGCTCGGGCGTGCTCCACACGATCGCCGACGACGTCTCACACGGCGGCAACGTCTCCGGCGTGATCCAGGCGCGCTACACCGACCACGGCGGTCCGGGCGGCGTCCCGCATCTGACCACGACCGGCCAGCACCAGATCCGCCAGAAGCACCAGGAGGTGGAGTTCGTCGTCAACCAGTCCGGCACCAACACGGCGACCAACACCGACGGCGGCGCCGGCGTGCACCGCGGCAGCCTGGGTTCGGGCGACTGGCTCCAGCTCAACGGCCCGTTCAACCTGACCAACATCGATTCGATCACGTTCCGCGTGGCGGACGCGGCGACCGGCCGCACGCCCGGGTCGCCGCTGGCGGCAATCGAGGTCCGTCAGGACTCGATCACCGGGCCGATCCTGACGACGGCCAACCTCGTGTCCACCGGCGGGACGGGAACCTGGACGAGCCAGACGTTCCCGGTCTCGATGTCCGGGACGCATGAGCTGTTCCTGGTGTTCCGCTCGGTCACGGGTGGCGCCACGGGCGGCAACCTGTTCAACCTCAACTGGGCCGAGTTCGTCGGCACGGGCATCGGCAGCTAGCGAACCCGCCCATACAGCGGCAAGAAAGAGAAGAAACTCATGCGAAGAAGATTTCACGCATTGGCAGTGGCCGCCTGCGTGACGGCGGCCGCACTCATCCCCGCGGCACCGTCGTGGGCAGAGGAAACGACACCGCCGACGATCAACGTGGCGACGCTGTCGCCCTCTGCGCCGACCGGCCAGAACAACTGGTACCGCGACCCGGTGACGCTGAACATGTCGGCGACCGACGACGTCGGCATCGCAAAGTTCCAGTACTCGCTCAACGCCGGCGCCGCCTACATCGACGTGCCCGTCGAGGGGGCGCCGGCGACGGCCACGGCGTCGGCGGTGATCACGCAGGAGGGCAACACCAGCGTCCGGTACCGCGCGGTCGACACGTCCGGAAACGTCGCGGCGTTCCGCTCGATCTCGGTCCGGATCGACACGCGCGCGCCGGCCGCATCGTACCCGGCGATCACCGACGGTCACGTCGGTCACGTCGCCACACTCATCCCGACGCGCACGGACCCCGCCCCCGGCTCGGGCGGAGTGGCTGTGCTGAACATGTACCTCGACGGCAAGCTGGTCCCGCCGTTGCCGGTGCAGACCTCCGACCTGTCGCTCGGCGTGCACACGCTCGCGGTGCACCTCTCTGACGCTGCTTCCAACAGCGCGAAGTACACGCAGACGTTCATCGTGACGACATCGTTCGCGGACGTCGGCACGCTGATCGCCCGGTTCGTGACCGCCGGCAGCGTCCCGGCGGAGGTCGGCGCGGCGCTCCAGGCCAAGCTCGACGAGGCGAAGGCGCTCGCCGACGCCGGTTCGGCCAAGCAAGCGAGCCAGGTCCTGAAAGAGTCCGTCTCGATCGCCAACGGCCAGATCAAGCCCGGCTCGGCCCGCAGCACAATCATGGACGATACGCGTTACCTGATCGACCAGCTCAAGGACCGGCTCGCGCCGGAGCCCGCGACGGGCCTCGAGTCTGAGCCCGCGGAGGGCCCGAAGTTCATCCCGGACCCGGTGCTCACCCCGCTCCCGCACAACCCGGACGCCGACTACAACGTCCTGGTCTTCTCCAAGACGACGGGCTTCCGGCACGACCACATCTCGCACACCGTGGCCGCGATCCAGAAGCTCGGCATCGAGCGCAACTTCAACGTCGACGTCTACGACCCGCAACTCCCGACCGTCACGCTGCCCACGAGCCCGTTCCTGAGCCTCGACACGCTCAAGAAGTACGACACGATCGTCTTCGAGTCCAACGTCGGGCACCCGGGCCCGCTCAATGCGATCACCGAGCAGCCGAACTTCGAGGCCTACATGAACCAGGGTGGCGGCTATGTCGGCATCCACGGCGCCGCCGACTCGTTCGAGCTCCGCACCTGGCCGTGGTACGGCAACCTCGTCGGCGGGTTCTTCACCAACCATCCGAGCGGCCAGAACGGGTTCGGCCAGTGCGGCAGCTGCATCCACGCCGAGGTGGTGACCGAGGACAAAAAGCACCCGGCGACCGCGCATCTCCCTGCCAAGTGGATGACGGTCGACGAGCTCTACAACTTCGACCGCAACATGCGGGCCGACGTGCACACGCTGCTGAGCCTCAACGAGGACAGCTACCAGCGCAGCCTCAACAGCGGCAACGCGGCCACCAACCCGCTGCGGCTGATGAACGGAGACCACCCGATCGCGTGGTGCCAGAACTGGGGCGGTGGCAAGGCGTTCTCGAACATCCTCGGCCACTTCCGGACGCATTACTACGACGACTCGTTCATGCGGATCATCCTCGGCGGGATCGAGACGACCGCCGACCGCACGGACGCCAACTGCTCGTCCTACCGCGAGACCAGCCTGCTGATCGAGGCCGACCGAACGGCCGGGCTGCTGACCGAGTCCGCTGCGGACGCCGCCGATGCCGCCCTGGACATCGCGCGGGACAGTTACCTGGCAACCAACTACACCAGCGCCATCTCGGCGCTGAACTCGATCGTCTCCGTGGCTAACCTCAAGGCCTCCGGCGACGCTGCGGCGCGTTCCGAGCTCTTGCGGCAGGCGCGCGAGCTGCGGGAGTGGATGCAGAACCTCAACCGCCGCTGACCCGTTGACGCGGTGGGGGCGGTGGATCGCCGCTCCCACCGCGCTGACGCTGGAGCGCACCACTATCGCGGATTTATGCACGACCTTCTCATGATCATCGATGAAACATCGGTGCCGCACGTGACCCATCCTCCGAAGGGAGGGGAGGAAGATGACGGTGACCCTTGGTCGAATTATCGGGCTGTCGCGGGCGCCGCCCCGCACCGGCCTCACGAGTACGCCGCGCCGTACTGGGTCTTCAGTCAGTCGAGAAGTCCTTCGGTCCTTGTGTGGCCCGATGGCGAACCGAGCAGGACGTCGAGCATGCTCAGGGGAGCTTCAGGTGGTCGAAGTAGGGCGCTGACGGGCGGTTCCGCGATGGTGCAGGATGGCTGGCATCCGCCACCTTTCCTATACGATCCGAGTGGTCGTCACCATGCAGCAGCGTTGCGACCGATGTCAACAGGTTCGCGAAGACGCTAGAAGGGACCTCACGTCACGATGGACGACGAAGCGATGATCGCGCCGCGCCGTGGAGCCATGAGGGGCGGAACGCCGCCGGGGAGATCTCGCGACCGGCTTGCCGACGAGGTGTACGACACGCTGCTCGGACAGCCGGAGGACTTCCCGAAACTCGGCTATTACGTATGCTGATGTGACGGTCGGTGACGTGGAAATTGTTGGGGCATCCAAGTTGGTTTTGGGAAGTCCTCCTGATGTCGCTACGGATCGAGCCTGGCTCCCGCGTCACGATCGATGCCCTGGCGCGAGAGCTGGGGGTCTCGCAGACGCCGATCCGAGACGCTCTGA